>JAHZBE010000009.1 GCA_019423565.1 bacterium | reverse complement strand
TCAACTAGGCTTCAAATAATTCTTTTTTAGTGTCTACTTTTTGTTGACAACTTCAGTATAGGAATATATCTTTTTTTCGTGTATAATAAATAATCAATTAGGTGATTTTATGGACGATTTAAAAAGATTATTAAATGATATAAATAAAATATATCAATTATCATACTATAAATTATATTATAAAAATTTAGAACAAAATGATAAAATAGAAGAATGTAACAATATAATTCAAAATATTTATAATAAATACAATATTAATAATATAAATGAATTAATGTTGATAATTGAAGAATATGTAAAAAATAATGAAATAATAAAAGATGCAGAATTAGTAAGATTATTAGTGTTTACAATTTTAGATTCTAAAAAAAGAAAGGTATTAGATTATAATGATGAAATATTAAAAAATATTTATAAGTATATTATAGAAAATGGATTATATGATCCAAATTGGAATATTGGAACATCAAGTGAACCATTATTTGCAATGCTACCTAATTCAAGTGATCTATATAGCGTAAATATGCTTGTATTTAATAATGAATTAATTGACTGGAATATACTTAACAATGGCACTGATTCTTTTATTTCTTTTGTATATAGCTTTTTAGATTCAAGTTCAGATATTGAACAATCATACTATTTAGAAATAATCAAAAGTGCTATTAATAGGGTTGATTTTGATAGTACTAAAAGATATAAATCTAGTCAAAAAAAAGTTTGTTATGAAGTAATGTCTATTAATCAAAGTTTGAAAGAAATTTATAAAAACAATCCGTCAATTACATCTGTTTTAAATTTTGTATCACAAAAAGTTAAAGCAAAAAATAAATAATATAAAATATAAATATACCTTTTAAAGTTATTTATAATAAAATTATTGCTCATATTATTATGATTTGTTATAGTTAATATAGATTGATTCATATGAATCGTTATTGCCGAGAAAAAGTTGTAGACCTCTACGCCATCGGCACCAGATTGATAGAAAACTCGAACTTTTTCGAGACAATATAAAAACTATTTTCAATTTAATTTGAAAGTAGTTTTATTTTTAAATTTAGAAACATAATTGCATATTAATATATTCGTATAAAAGAGTTTTTAATAATTAGTTATTGAAGATTTAAAGAGGTATGCATTTAAAATAAAAAAGATATCAAATAGTAAAATTCGGTATCTTTTTATCATTTTAAAAAAATCTGTATATAATTATTATTGCAAATGTAAAAAATTTTTAATATTTATTTCTGTTAAATATTTTTTTAATTAGTTTTCTTGCACCTATTTCTTGTTTAGACCCATCAGGATATTCAACACCTTCAGGTAAATTCATTTTTATTTTACCTTGTTTGAACCATAAGATATCTCTTAAAGAATATATTTTAAAGTCAAGTAATTCACATTGGAATAGTAAATTTATATTTTTCTTTTTTTGTTTTGGTATCATAAAATTAAATTTTTGCTCTGTTTCATTTCTTTCTTTTAAAGTATTTTCAATAAGTCTGATAATTTCATCTTCTGACAAATCTTTGACTTCGTTATAATCTATTAACCAGTCAATGTTTTTAAAAAAATCAATTTCTTCTTTTTCTTTAAATTCAATAAAATCATATTTATTAACGTTACAAGTAGTACTAACACCATTACCAAATATAGATGTAGGTACTTCTAAATTACTTTGATTCAAATATGTAATATCGTTTCTTTGAACAAAAATAGAATTTTCTGTAATTATTTTCATCTGTTAAAACCTCCGACAGCTGAATTACATAGTATCATAATATCGTTTAAATTTCAATATTTATTATTAATTTCGTAAAATATTAAACAATCAAAAAAATTTAATATAAATTGCAATATATTATAATTGTTTAGTAGATGTTATTAACTATTATTTATTATAAAAAATGTAGAAAAATGTATGTTTAAATAATTTGACAATTTCTATAACTTATGCTATTATAATGGTCGTTATTTTCGAAGAGGGGGAGTCTTTTATGGAAGAAAATAGAAAATCAACTGTAATTAGGGATTTAATAATAAAAATATTTCTAATACTTTTATTTGTATTTTTAATAACAATATTATTTCCTATGCCTAACTTAACTGCATTTTATGATTCTGTATTTAATAATAATGTGCAGAATATGAAAGATGCTGCAGATAGTTATTTTACTAAAGAAAGAATGCCAGAAAAAGTAGGAGATTCAGTAAAATTAACACTTCAAGATATGCTTGATAAAAAATTAATTTTACCATTTTTAGATAAAGATGGTAATGAATGTGATGCTAAAAAGTCATATGTAAAAGTAACAAAGGAAGAAAAGGAATACAAGCTAGAGATTCATTTATCATGTCCTAATAAGGAAGATTATATTATTGAACCAATTGGATGTTATAATTTCTGCCCAGAACAGACAGTAAATTGTAGTTGTTCTTGTTCATCAGATAGTGAACAACCAACAACAGCAGATGATGGTAAAGTTACAGTAAATAAACCAAGTAATTCAAATAGTAATAATACTAATAATGATGGTGGAAAATATAAATTACAATATTTATACACAAGAACATTTACAAATATTGATTGGGATTTAGGAAAATACCAAGAAAATAAAGAAAAAGAAAATGACAATGTTAGACTTGTAGATACAAAGACTCAATATACAGGTCAAAAGAAAGTTTCATCAGGTTCTACACTTTATAAACATATCAAATATGCTTATAAAGATAATTGGAAAGTAGTAACAGATTGGACTGATGAAGTAAAAGAAATAACTGACAATTTTAAACTAGAAGGTACAAGAACTTTATATACTGGCTATAAAAAAATAAATAAAGAAATAACAAGTTACAAACATGTTAAATATGGTTATAGAGATAAATGGACAATTGATACAGATTGGACATATGATTTACTTCCAGAAACAGATAATTTAAAATTATATGATGAAAGAACTTTGTATACAGGATATAAACCATATGTTGAGGAAACAACTCAATATAAACATGTTAAGTATGCTAATAAAGATGAATGGTATGAAACTGGTTGGACAGAATCTAAAAAACAAGAAACAGAAACAGTTAAGTTAATTGATCAAAGGTATACAGTTAGAAAGACTGTTAAAACTACTAAAGGTTCTTGGTCTGATTGGATAAAAGAAGGTGTTTGGAGAGATTCAAAACCTACTGATTCAAGTACTAAACAATGGGCAGGACCATATAATGAACAAACTACAAGTACATGGAAAACAATTTATGACTCATGGAGTTCAACACAAATACAACAACCTGTTTCAGGTAATAGAAGATATGAATTCTTATATTCAAAGGAAGATCCTTGTACAGATTATTGTAATGGTAATTCTACTGTAATAAGATATTATTATAGAGTATATGAACTTCAAGAATCAAAGAAATACATGTATTTCTATAGAACATATTCTGAAAAGGTTACAACATCAACAGATCAAAAGGTTGTAACAGATCCAACACAATATGTGCAAAAAGGTTATACTATTGTAAAAAGAGAATATAAGTATAAAATAAAAACAAGTAAAAGAAAATTAATAGATACAAAATGGACTAATTCAAAAGTATCACCAAGTGGATATGAATATGCTAATGAGAAAAAAACAGTTAGAACTACAAAATATAAACCATTGGATAAATGGGTTACAAATAAAGATAAATTAGGTGAATATACATATTATATTAAAACTAAGAAACAATATAAATATAAAAGAAATAATCCAGAAAAATATTTAATAGATACAATATGGACAGATTCAAAGATATCGCCAGAAGGATATGAATATACTGGAGAATCAACTAAATTTACAAAAACAATATATGAACCATTTAATAAATGGGTTACTGATAAGGATAAATTAGGTGAATATACATATTATATAACAACAAAAACACAATATAGATATAAACAAAATTATCCAGAAAAATATATAGAGGATACAATATGGACAGAGTCAATAAATCCTCCAAAAGGATATGAGTATACTGGAGAACATAAAGTAACAAGTTCAACTTCATGTGTAGATTTAGGTAAATGGGTTGATAGCGAAAGTGAACTAGGTGAATATACACACAATATTAAAACTAGAAAAATATATAGATATAAATATAGAACAGTAATAACAAAAACTGAAAGCAGATGGTTTGACAAAAATCCTGGTGGAGACTGGGTATACGCAAATCAAACAAGAAAAGTGAAAGTAAATTAATTACTTTCATTTTTTTGTGGTAAAATAGTTTTACGGAGGCATAATATGGTAATAAGCGTACTTGTAGAAATATCATTTAATAATAAAGAAAAGACTTTTGATTATTTAGTTTCTAAAGATTTAGAAGATAAAATAGAGATAGGAAAAAGAGTATTAGTACCATTTGGTAAACAAAATCTAGAAGGATTTATAATTGATATAAAGAAAAATAGTGAATATGATTTAAAAGAAATAACTAGTATTATAGATGAAGAACCAATACTTAATGAAGAACTGTTAAATCTTGGAAAAGAACTAAAAAAAGATTTAGTATGTAATTTAATATCAATATATCAAGCAATGCTTCCATCAGGTTATAAAGCAAGTGCTAAAACTAATATTAATGTAAAAAAAGAAAAATATGTAAAATTAGCAAATATAAAAGAAGCACAAGAATTTATAACTACATCAAAAGCACAAAAACAAATTGAAGTAGTAGAAGATTTATTAAAAAATAAAATATCATTAAAATCAAAATATCAATCAAATATAATAAAAGTATTAAGAGATAAAGGTCTTGTAATAGAAGAAGAAAAAGAAAAATATAGATTAGATAATAGTTATAAAATAGAGCCTCTTTTAAAATTAAATGAATACCAAGAAGAAGCAATAAATCAAATAGAAAATAGTAAGAAAGATGTAATTCTTTTAAATGGTGTTACTGGATCTGGTAAAACAGAAATATATATGCATCTAATAAATAAACAAATTTCTTTAGGAAAAACAGCAATAATGCTTGTTCCTGAAATAAGTTTAACACCTCAAATTATTAATAGATTTAAAGTACATTTTGGAAATAAAATAGCAGTATTTCATAGTGCACTTTCTGAAAGTGAAAAATATGATGAATACAGAAAAATAAGAAGAGGAGAAGTATCTATTGTAATAGGTGCTAGAAGTGCAATATTTACACCACTTAAAAATATTGGAATAATAATAATTGATGAAGAACATTCTAGTACATATAAACAAGAACATAATCCTAGATATAACGCAATAGATGTTGCAATTATTAGAGGTAAATATCATAATGCAAAGGTAGTATTAGGAAGTGCAACACCTCAAATAGAAAGTTATGCAAGAGGTAAAAAAGGTTATTATGAACTTGTATCATTAACAAAAAGAGCAAATAATGCAAGTTTACCAAATGTAACAATAGTTGATATGAAAAATGAGGTAAAAAAAGGTAATAGTTTATTTTCAGAAATATTAATAGAAAAAATGAGGGAAAAACTAGAAAATAATGAACAAGTAATATTATTTTTAAATAGAAGAGGCTTTTCAAGTTATCAATTATGTAGTTCATGCGGTGAAGTTATTAAATGTCCTAATTGTGATATAACACTTACATATCATAAGACTAGTGGTATGAATAGATGTCATTATTGTGGATATGCAGAAAAGAAAAAGGATATATGTCCAAAATGCAAAAATGAATCATTAAAAGATTTTGGTCAAGGTACAGAAAAAGTAGAAGAAGAAATAAAAAAGATATTTCAGAGTTACAGAACAGTTAGAATGGATATAGATACAACTACAAAAAAAGGTGCCCACGAGAAAATAATAAATTCATTTTTAAATCATGAATATGATATTTTAGTTGGTACACAAATGATAGCGAAAGGTCTTGACTTTCCTCTTGTTTCATTAGTTGGAGTAATAAATGCTGATACAATACTTAATTTTCCAGATTTTAGAAGTAGTGAAAGAACATATCAAATGCTTAGTCAAGTATCTGGAAGAGCAGGTAGAGGAAACATAAAAGGCGATGTAATAATTCAGACATTTAATCCCGATAATTATAGTATTGAACTATCTAAAACACATAATTATGTAGATTTCTTTAATAAGGAAATAAAAATAAGAAAGGATTTAAAATATCCACCATATTATTTTATTAGTCTAATAAAGATTGGTAGTAAAGATTATAATTTATCACTTAGTGAATCAAAAAAAATCGTAAATTATATAAAAGAAAATATAAGTGAAGATATGATTGTATTAGGTCCATCTGTAGCTGGTGTGTCAAGAGTAAATAAAATATATTATTTTCAAATAATTATAAAATTTAGAAATAAAGAAAAGATGAGAGAAATATTAAATAATGTATCGGATTTAGAAAATAATAATAAAGTTAGTATTAGTATTGATATAAATCCATGTTAATTTATGTCAAATTTTTCTAATTAGTATGATATAATAATTATAGGAGAGTGAATAATATGGTAGACTAATAAATTAGTAAAGTGATTACTCACTTTTTTCTTTTAAAAATAAGAAAATAAAGAAAAATAATATTTACACTTTATTTATGGTATGTTATAATAATTTTGGCTTTGAAAAAACACAGATATTGATTTACAAACCATGTGCTCATATGGGTGGAGAGTAAAAAAGATATATCTGGAAGAAAAACAAAAGGAGGAATGAATTTATGGCAGTAGTTTCAATGGGATATTTATTAGAAGCTGGTGTTCATTTTGGTCATCAAACAAAAAGATGGAATCCAAAAATGAAAGAATATATCTTCACTGCAAGAGAAGGTATATATATTATCGATTTACAAAAAACAGTTAAAAAAATCGAAGAAGCATATGTTGCTTTAAGAGAAATCGCACAAAATGGTGGAAAGGTTATCTTTGTTGGTACAAAGAAACAAGCTCAAGAAGCATCTATGGAAGAAGCAATTAGATCAGATAGTTACTATGTAACAGAAAGATGGCTTGGAGGAACTTTAACAAACTTCAGAACTATCAAAAGAAGAATAGGATATCTAGATCAAGTTGAAAAAATGGAAGCAAATGGAACTTTAGATGTTCTACCTAAAAAAGAAGTTATTAAAATTAAGAAAGAATATGACAAGTTAAATTCTTATTTCTGTGGAATTAGAAATATGAAAAAATTACCTGATGCTATGATCATTACTGATCCAAAGAAAGAATATATAGCAATCAAAGAAGCAAGAAAACTTGGAATACCTGTATTTGGTATTGTTGATACTAACTGTGATCCAGATTTAGTTGATTATGTAATACCTGCAAATGATGATGCTGTAAGAGCTGTTAAAATCATTTTAGGAGTACTTGCTAATGCAATTAATGAAGGTACAGATAGAGAAATGGTAGACTTTTTAACTGATGACGATAAAAACAAAAATGCTAATAAAGAATCAAAAAAAGAATCTAAAAAAAGCGAAACTAAAGAAGTAAAAGCAGAAGCTAAAAAAGAAGAAGTTAAAGAAACTGTTGAAGAAATCAAAGCCGAAGATAAAGAAGATTTATCTAAAAAAACAGTTGCTGAACTAAAAGAAATGGCTAAAGCTGAAGGTATCGAAGGATACAGTAAACTTAAGAAAAGTGAACTTTTAGAAATTTTAAATAAATAGTAATCTAAAAGGAGGATATATAAATGAATACAAGTTTAATTAAAGAATTAAGAGATTTATCAGGTGCTGGATTAATGGATTGTAAAAAAGCACTTGAAGCTAGTAATAATGATATCGATGAAGCAATCGATTATCTAAGAAAAAAAGGTATTAGTAAAGCTGCTAAAAAAGCAGATAGAGTAGCAGCAGAAGGATTAAGTACAGTTGTTATTGATGGAAATAATGCATCAATAGTTGAAGTTAACTGTGAAACAGACTTCGTTGCTAAGAATGAAAAATTTGTAAATTTAGTAAACAAAATTGCTGAATTAATTGTTAAAAATGATGTTAAAACAATGGAAGAAGCAATGAGTTTAAGTACTGAAGAAGGTACTTTAAACGATACTATAGTTAATTTTACAGCAACTATAGGAGAAAAAATTAGTTTTAGAAGATTTGCAAGACTTTCAAAAACTGATTCACAAAACTTTGGAAGTTATATCCACATGGGTGGTAGAATCGCTGTATTAACTTTATTAGAAGGTGCAGATGAAGAAACTGCTAAAGATGTATCAATGCATGCTGCAGCTATGAGACCATCATATGTAAAAAGAGAAGATGTTCCAGCTGAAGAAGTTGAAAGAGAAACATCAGTATTAAAAGAACAAGCTATGAATGAAGGAAAACCTGCTGAAATAGCTGAAAAAATGGTTAATGGTCGTATAAATAAATTCTATAAAGAAATTTGTTTAGAAGAACAAGACTTCGTTAAAGATTCTGATATGACTGTTGGTGCCTTTGTTAAATCTAAAAACGGTTCTATAGTTAATATGGTACGTTTTGAAGTTGGTGAAGGAATCGAAAAGAAAGAAGAAAACTTTGCTGAAGAAGTAATGAACCAAATAAAAGGATAATAATATAGGAGAAATAAGAAATTATTTCTCTTTTTCTTTTTAATGTAGTACTTGAAGAAAAAAATAATATATAGTAAAATATAACTATATTGAAAGGAAAAAATGAAAATGGATGAAATTATTTTAGAAGCAAATGAAAAAATGGATAAAACTATTGAAAATCTTTTAGAAAGATTTAAAACAATAAGAGCAGGTAGAGCAAATCCTGCAATATTAGATGGTGTAAAGGTAGAATATTATGGTACACCAACACCACTTAATCAATTAGCAACCGTATCTGTACCAGAAGCAAGAAGACTTCAAATTAAACCATTTGATAAATCTTGTCTTGCTAATATTGAAAAGGCTATATTTGAAGCTGATTTAGGATTAACTCCTAATAACACTGGAGAACTTATATTTATTGCTATTCCAGAACTTACTGAAGATAGAAGAAGAGAATTTGTTAAACAAGCAAAGGCTCTTGCTGAAGAAGCTAAAATAGCACTTAGAAATATTAGACAAGATGCTAATAATGCAATCAAAAAAGATGAAGAAATAAATGAAGATATGGAAAAGTCTTTAATGAATGAAGTACAAGATTTAATTAATGATTTTAATAAAAAAGTAGATGAAAAATTAAAAGAAAAAGAAGAAGAATTAATGACAATATAATTCTTCTTTAGGAGAATTTATGAAAGAAAAAGTTAAAATTGTAGTAGTCTTAGTAGTAATATTATTTATATTTTTAGGAATATTCTTTGTCGGTAAAAAGGTATCTTTAAATAATTATCTAAATAAAACAGAAAAGTATTTAAATAAAATAAATTATACAACTGGAATAACACTTAATATAGAAAGTTTAGATAAACAATCAAAAATTGAATATACTATCGCCAGAACTAAAGATATTAAGAATATTATAATTAGTAAGTATGACGATGAAGAACTTACTAGTAGTATTAATAAATATTTAGTAAAAGAAAATGGTAAAACAAAATGTTATACAAAAAATAGTAGTTCAAATAAAGTATCTTGTGACGTTAAAGAAGACTTTAATGTTGATTATAAGAAATTAAAGAAAAATATAATTAAAATAAAGAAAGTAGATAATGAGGTAATTAATAAGGTTAGTTATAAAAAGTATACTGTATCTATGAAAAAAAGTGATGCATATAATTTAATATATGATAAAGATATTATGAATGAAAAAAACTTAAATGGAACAGTAGATGTTCAAATATTAGTTGATAAATCTGCAAATTTTATTTATGAAATAGATTATGTAATTGATAATTTAAATTCAGATAGTAATAATAAAATAAAATATAGTGTACAAATAAACAATTTTGATTTTAACAATAATAATGAAATTAATTTACCTTTTTAGAAAAAAAGTGCATTTTATAGGCACTTTTTTTATTTTCTATCATAAATTAAAGTAGAGGAGTGATAAGAATGTCTAATTATAAAGAAATTGTAACTAAGGCAGTAATAGGTAAAGGTAAAAAATATTTCAAAAATAAGTATAGTGTTAAAAGTGAAGTTGTTCCAAGTACAATATTAGGGTGCTGGATAATTAATCATAAATTTAAAGGATATGTACAAGGTGATGATGTAGTAGTTGATGGTTCATTTGATATAAATATATGGTATTCATATGATAACGATACAAAAACAAATGTTATTAATGAAACAATTAAATATAATGAGCTTATTAATGTTAAGACAAAACTTGATGTAGACTTTAATGATTCAGAAATTATTGTTAGAGTACTTAAACAACCAAGTTGTGGTAATGTACAAATAAATGGTAATACTATAGATTTTGATATAGAAAAAGAACTTGGTATAGAAGTTGTTGGTGATACAAAAGTTAAAATAATGGTTGAAGATGATGAAGATAAATGGGAAGTATTTGATGACAATGTAACTGATGAAACACTAGAAGAAATAGATAATGAAGTAAATGAGGATTTTTTAGAGTAGTTGTCAACAAAAATAGTTGACACTACTTCTTTTTTTTAGTATAATTGATTTACAGTGAGTGGAAAAGGAGGAGTTTAACATGGCAGTTAAGATTAGATTAAAAAGAATGGGAGCTAAAAAAAGACCATTCTACAGAGTTGTAATCGCTGATTCAAGAAGCCCAAGAGATGGTAAAACAATCGATGAAATTGGTTACTATAATCCAATTGATGGTGAAATCAAAATTAAAGAAGAAGATGCTTTAAAATGGTTAAGAAATGGTGCTATCGCAACTGATACAGCTAAAAATGTATTATCTAAAGCAGGAATTATGACTAAATTCCATGAAGAAAAGAGCGGTAAATAATAATGACTTTAGTAGAATTAACAGAAATGATTGTTAAAAGTCTTGTTAGTGATCCAGATTCTATTTCAGTAAAAGAATTTCCTAGTGATGATGAAATAATTATAGAAGTAGTTGTCAAAGAGGAAGATATGGGTTCTGTAATAGGAAGAGAAGGAAAGATTGCTAACTCTATTAGAACTGTAGTTCAAGCAAGTTCTTATTTAAAAGATAATAAAAGAGTAAAGATTAATATCAGTTCTTTTTAAAGATATTAGTCTTTTTTTTATTTTAAATAATATATTTTAATGTTATAATAATTTAGAAGGATAGTGATAATATGGGAAAATATAAAGTAATAGATGGTAATGAAGCATGCGCACATATATCTTATATGTTTACTGAAATAGCGGGTATATATCCAATAACACCTGCATCACCAATGAGTGAATATATAGATAAATGGAGTACTGAAGGAAGACTTAATCTATTTAATAATAGAGTTAAATTAATAGAAATGCAAAGCGAAGCAGGGGCAATAGCGCTTGTACATGGTTCTCTTCAAACAGGTTCACTTGCTAGTACATATACTGCAAGTCAAGGACTTCTTTTAATGATACCTTCAATGTATAAAATAGCAGGCGAAATGCTTCCTTGTGTAATAAATGTAGCATCAAGAACTGTCGCAACACATGCTTTAAGTATATTTGGAGATCATTCTGATATATACGCATCAAGAAGTACAGGATTTTGTTTTTTAGCGTCTTCTTCCGTAGAAGATACAATATATATGACACTTACATCTTACTTAAGTACACTAAAAGGAAAACTACCTTTTGTTAATTTCTTTGATGGTTTTAGAACAAGTCATGAACTAAATAAAGTATATGTTCCAGATATGTCTGAGATAAAAGGTCTTGTACCATTTAAAACTATAGATAACTTTAGAAAAGAAAGTATGATATCAAAAAAACAAATAAAAGGTACAACACAAAATGATGATGTATATTTTCAAAATTTAGAAGCAAGAAATAAATATTATGATAAGATGCCTGATGTAGTAAATGAATGCATGGAAAAAATAAATAAAAAATTTAAAACAGATTATAAACCATTTAATTATTATGGTGATGAAAATGCAGAAAAAGTAATAGTTGCGATGGGTTCTGTGTGTGATGCATTAAAAGAACTTGTAGATGTACTTAATGCTAAGGGAGAAAAAGTAGGTGTATTAATAGTTCATTTATTTAGACCATTCTCTAAAAAATATTTCTTAGAAGTATTACCTAAAAAGGTACGTAAAATAGCGGTATTAGATAGAGCAAAAGAAGCAGGGGCAGTTGGTGAACCACTATATGAAGATGTAGTAAATATATTTAATGATGTAAAAAATAAACCATTTATAATAGGTGGAAGATATGGAATATCTAGTAAAGATACTAATTTAGAAGATCTATATGCAGTATTTAAAAATTTAGATAGTAATGAACCTATTAATTCATTTACAATAGGAATAGTAGATGATGTTACAGGTAAAAGTTTAAAACCATGTAAAATAAAAAGTGATAAGAAAAATATTGAAATGCTTATATATGGATATGGTTCAGATGGCATGATTTCAGCATCTAAAGATATTATTAAAACAGTTGGAACAGAAACTGAAGCTTTTGTACAAGGATATTTTGAATATGATTCTAAAAAGAGTGGTGGAATTACTGTATCACACTTAAGAATAGGAAAAGAAAAAATAAATATGCCATATTATATAACAAATCCACATATTGTAGTATGTACTAAAGATGTATACTTAGAAAAGTATGATATGTTATCTAAAATAAGAAAAAATGGTATATTTATATTAGTAACAGATAAAACTGAACAAGAAATAAAGAATACTTTATCAAATAAAATAAAATATGAACTTGCAAAAAAGAATGTTAAATTTTATATAATTGATGCATATAAGATTGCTAAAGAAAATAATATTCAAAATAAAATAAGTATGATAATGGAAAATGCTATTGTATATATAACTAAAGTGCTTCCACATACTGAATTTACAAATGATCAAAAAGAAAGTATTAAGCTTCATTTTGCTAAAAAAGGTGATGAAATAGTAAATAATAATATTAATGCTATAAAAGATATAGAAAATAAAATTGTTAAAGTAGAAGTAGATGAACTTTGGAAAAATCTAAGTTATTCAGAAGAAAAATATACTGGAATTATAGATAATATTATTCATTTAAAAGGTAATGATTTAACAGTAAAAGACTTTGAAAAACATGAAAGTGGAGTATTTCCTGTTAATACATCAAATTTAGAAAAAAGAAATATAGCGCAAGTTTTACCAAGATGGGTAAAAGAAAATTGTATAGAGTGTAATCAATGCTCTATAGTTTGTCCACATGGAGTAATAAGACCAAAATTAATGACAGAAGAAGAAATAAAGAAAAATAAAAATGTAGTAGTTATACCATGTATGGGTAATGATGAATATAAATATGCACTTGAAATTAGTTATGAAAATTGTACTGGATGTGGTTTATGTGCAAATACATGTCCTGGTAAACTTGGTGCAAAAGCATTAATTATGACAGACCATAAAGAAGTAGAAAGAATAAATAATGAAATAAAAAATATAACTAATAAAAAATTATATTTAGAATCTACTATAAAAGGAGTAGCATTTAATGAACCATTATTTAAATATTCAGGTGCATGTGCAGGATGCGGTGAAACACCTTACTTAAAATTATTAACACAAATATATAAAGATGGACTTATAATCGCAAATGCAACTGGATGTTCATCAATATATGGTGGAAGTCTTCCAACAAATCCATATAATGTGTCTTGGTCAAATTCATTATTTGAAGATAATGCAGAATATGGATTAGGTATGAGAATAACTATGGATCTTGCTAAAGAAAAGATTACTAATATAATGAAAGAAAAATTAAAAGGTAGACTTGGAATAAAAAATATAGAAATGTTTAATAAATGGTTAGTAAATAAAGACAATTATAATATTACTAAAGAAATAATGGAAAATATTAACTATGATGAAGTAAAAGAACTTGAACCATTAAAAGGATATATTATGTCAAAAGATGTTTGGATAGTAGGTGGAGATGGTTGGAGTTATGATATAGGATTTGGTGGAATAGATCATATTATGGCATCAGGAGAGGATGTAAATATATTAGTACTTGATACAGAAGTATATTCAAATACTGGTGGTCAAGCAAGTAAATCAACTGAAAAAGGTGCAGTCGCCAAATTTGCTAATGATGGTAAAAAAACATCTAAAAAAGATTTAGCAAGAATGATGATGGGATATCCTAATGTATATGTTGCTCAAATAAGTTTAGGAGCAAATATGAATCAAGCAATAAAAGCATTAAGAGATGCTGGAAGTCATAAAGGACCATCACTAGTAATTGCATATTCACCTTGTATTAATCATGGTATTAAAAAAGGAATGGGTAATTCTATTGAAGAAGAAAGATTAGCAGTAAAATCAGGTTATTTCCCAATATTTAGATATGATGGTGAAAAAGAGGAATTTACATTAGATTTTAAATCACCAGACTTTGATTTATATGATAACTTCTTAGATGGAGAAAATAGATATACAATGATTAAAACTGTTAGTCCAAAACTAGCTAAAGAATTATTAACAGAAAATAAAAAAGAAGCAATTAAAAGATTTGAATATTATAAGAATTTAAGTAATTAAAAGAGGTAAAAATGAGAAAAATAAAAAGTGTAGTTAAAAAATAATAACTACACTTTTTTAATATTTTAAGTCAAAAAAAGAGCCGTCCCCCCTGAAGGGCAGCTCTATAAAAAAGAATAAAAAGGGGTTGGCTAGTGTGATACTAGCACCAATTCGCCATTTGGGAATTGGTAGCATATATATTACTTATAAATGGGTAATTTGTCAAGTACTTTTTAAAAAATATGTTATAATATTTTTAAAGGATGTGAATAGTTTTGGCTGAGTTAACAAATATAAAAGGTATTGGACCTAAAACAGTAAGTACATTAAATAAACTTGGAATAAATAATGTTAATGATTTAATAAATGATTATCCATATAGATACGAAATATTAAAACAAACTTCTTTATATGAAGAGAAAGTAGTAGTATCTGGAATTATAGAAACTATTCCAACTATTAGTTACTTTAAAAATATGAATAGATTATCATTTAAGTTTAATACAAGTAATAATTTAGTAAATGTTGTAATATTTAATAGAGCATTTTTAAAACCTAATTTATTAATTGGAAAATATATAACTGTAATAGGTAAATATGATACTAAAAGTAATACAATAAATGCAGCAGATATAAAGTTATTTGATTTAGGAGATAGAACATTAATAGAGCCTATTTATCACTTAGTAAAAGGTATAAATAATAAGTCATTAAATAAATATATAAATGAAGCATTAAATGAATGTAATATTGTAGATTATATACCAGAAGAAATAATAAATAAGTATAATTTTATAGATAAAAAAGAAGCACTTAGAATAATTCATAATCCAAAAAAAGGATTAAAAGATGCGATAAATAGATGTAAATATGAAGAACTATTTATATTTATGATGAAAATAAATGCACTAAAAAGAAAAAATAATAATTTAAATATTGGTTATGAAAAAGATATTGATATAGTTAAAATTAATGAATTTATAAATGGATTACCATTTGAATTAACTATTCATCAAAAAGAAGCATTAAATGATATATTTAAGGATTTAAAAAGTAATAAAAGAATGAATAGATTATTAGAAGGTGATGTTGGTTCAGGTAAAACAATAGTAGCATTAATAAGTATGTATGCGTTATATTTAAGTGGATATCAAAGTGCACTTATGGTTCCAACTGAAGTACTAGCTAATCAACATTATGAAAATTTTAAAAATTTATTAGAAGGATATAATATAGAAATTGCACTTCTAACAGGAAGTACTAAAAAAAGTGAAAAAAATAAAATATATGATAGATTAAAATCAGGTAAGATAAATATGGTAATAGGAACGCATGCCATAATAGAAGATGATATAAAATATAATAATTTAGGACTAGTAATAACAGATGAACAACATAGATTTGGAGTTAATCAGAGAAATAACTTAAGAAATAAAGGTAATATGCCTGATGTACTTTATATGAGCGCAACTCCAATACCAAGAACATATGCTCTTACTATATATGGAGATATGGACATATCTATAATAAATACAATGCCTAGTGGAAGAAAAAAAATAATAACTAAAGTATTTGATAATAGTGATATAAAAAAAGTACTTGTAAAAATAAAACAAGAATTAGATTTAGGTCATCAAATATATATAGTATCTCCATTAATAGAAGATTCAGAAGAAGAAATGGAAGATACTAAGAAACTAGAAAAGAAGTTTAAATTAGCATTTAAAAACTATAATATAGGTGTTATGCATGGTAAACTTTCTCCTAAAGAAAAAAATAAAGTTATGGATGACTTTGTAAATAAAAAAATAGATATATTAATAAGTACTACTGTAATAGAAGTTGGAGTAGATGTTAAAAATGCGACTATGATAGTTATATTTGATGCATATAAATTTGGACTTGCAACACTTCATCAATTAAGAGGTAGAGTAGGAAGAAATAGTGAACAATCATACTGCGTTTTAATGACTAATAGAGAGACTGAAAGACTTAATATAATGGAGAATGTAAGTGATGGATTTACACTTGCTGAAGAAGATTTAAAACTAAGAGGATCAGGTGATTTATTTGGTATAAAACAAAGTGGTGATATGAGTTTTAAACTAGCAAATATTCAAAAAGATTATGAACTTTTAATAAAGGCTAAAGCTGATTCTGAAGAAGTATTAGATAATATTGATAAATATGATGTTTTAAAAAATATGTTAAAAGAAAGTATAAATATGGATTAAAGATATTGACTTTTAAATTAAAATATTTTATTATTAATATAGCGTAACAATATGTTACGTAACACACACTTTTACGGATATGTGTGAAAGTGTAACCAAAACCCCCTGAAGAGACGCTACGGCGTCTCATTTTGTTTGTTTATAAGGCATTAGGGTCTTTTTATTTTGCTTTAGGTGGCATTTAGGTGTCAAAGTATGTTTTTTATAAAGTAATTATGATATAATTATAATAGCGATTTAAAACTATAATTTATGATTATAGTTTTTTTGTTTGGAGGTAATTTTATGAATAATATTCTTTTGACAATTATTATATTGGTAGTTATATCTCTACTCTCAATCCTTTACTTTAAATTTTATAAAGGAGATAAAATAAATAAAATTCTTATCTTTTTAGTAGCATTAACAATTATTGGTGCTGTTATGTTTTTGATGTGTTTTCCAAGTGAAAAATGGAATGATGAAGACTATTTTATGGGAATTGCTCAAATGGTAGGTGGATTATTTACTGTTATAGGTGTCTATTTCACAATCAAGGAAGAAGAAAAAATGAGAAAAATAGATGACAAGAATGCAGATAATAAGATAAAGGAACAATTACGTTTAGAAAATCTTCCGGTGTTAAAATTTAGCTGTGATAATGAAGAAAAGTCATGTGATGGAGTAGTTTACCATGTTGATTGTGAAACTAGTAATGATAATTATAAAGTACAACTAAATATAGAAATAAAAAATGTTGGATTAGGTTCAGCACAAAATATTTGGTTTCAAAAAATTATAGGAATAGAAAACGATGATAGTAGGAGTGGCATAGAAAATCAAATAATAGAACCTAAAGAAACAATAAATTATACTATGTATTTTGAATTTCCAAAAAACGATACAGAATTTTATAAGAGACTAACTATATTGGTATTTTATGATGATTTATTGGAAAATAAATATATGCAAAAATTAGAGGGAAGTTTATCAATTTCATGTTGTGAAAGTGAAGGAATATGTCAATACAATCCTAATGCATTTGTATCAGTTAATGAAAAATATGTAAAAATAGGAACAGATTTTAAATATGAAATTCCACAAGAAATAATTGAAGATGAAATTAGTAGAATTGAATACGAAGAAAAACAAAAGAAAATAATTGAAACTATTCCTGAGAAAAGTAACATTGACGAAATAGTAGGAGAATATTTAAAAAATCAAGAAAATTTTTTTGATGTATGTAGCAATTTCTTTAAATCAATTGATTTTCAAGTAGGTTCTGGAGGAATTGATAATTATAAGTTGATAAGAAAGAATGTTTATGATGTTACTATCGTAGATGAAATGGGTGTAAGTAGAAAAGAATATATAAAGTGTGAAACAATATTGAGAGTAAACATAAAAACAGAAGAAATTAGATATATAGATAAAAGGGTTGTTAAATCCACATTAAATATTAAAAAAAGAAAATTAAATAAATTCAAAAAACAAATTAAAAAAGAAATGGAAAAAATTAAAAAATTTGAAGCAAAAATATATATGTAGCAAACGACTTGAAAATTTATAATTTTTTGAAAACTAAAAAATATAGAAGGTGAATAACGTGAAAAGATTAAGTGACAACGAAGTTTTATTAATTTGCAAGGAATTTATAAAGAGTAGGGGTTATGCTTGTAAATTATCTATAAGTGATAATATAAAAAAATATTTATTGATGTATGGATATATAGAATCTGCTGAAAATTTGAATGATTATTTTTTTCTTAATACGAAGTTTTATAAAAATTATAAATCAATTATTGATAAATTTGGTTTCAATAAAATAGAATTAATATTAATAAAGAATTATTACGCATTTACAGTAGTATATTTTGATGAAGAGTTAATGCATTTATTGCTAAATAATCCCAAATTTCATTTTGTGTGGTCTGGTTATAGAGGATATGTTTGTTCGACAGATGATTCAAAATTAGATGTATATATTAAAGATTTATGTTTGTGTCATGATTTAGAGGAAAATAAAATTGTATTAGGCGCTTTTGTAGTAGATTTAATTGATTGTTCAGAGCAATCACAACTTTTATTACAACCATTTATATTAAATGAGGATAATAGAAGATATGATTTTCACTATTATAATTACAAGAATCTCCTATTGGGTAAATGGCTAGAAATAAAAGAATTGGATATTTATACAGTAATACTGGAAGGAATAAAAATTGTTAATTTCATATTTGTTGAAAAGTATGGATTTAAATTATATAAGAATGAATATGAAGTTGGTGAATTGCAATTTTTTATGCCACTATTTTTTCCTACCAAAATTAACAGATTTAATTTTATGATGGAAGTAGCAAAAATATTTCTTGATAATATTAATGGTAAGGATTTAAAAAAATTAATAAAAAGTAGATATGAAAATATGGATAACAAAAATGATTTTAGTTTGGACGATTTGAAAAATGAGAGTTTTAGAGAATATAAAGCTTTTAAAACATACTTTGGTCAATACAAATTATTTAGTAATTTATCATTCGAAAAATTAAATGAAATTAGATCTTTGAGAACGGAACCGGCACATAAAATATATGTTAATGATTTAAATTATTCATATTGTGTAGAACAAGATGGGACATTAAAAAATTTGTATAGAATTCTTAATAATATAATTAAAGTGGAAGATAATGATTATGAGTTGTTAAAAAAGTATGAAAATGGTCAATATGAATGTTTTTATGGTGATAAAGGAAGCATATTAGAAAATAACGGATTTAATGCCAAAAGATTTCATTATTATAATGGGTATATAAGATTAATAAATGATAAATTTAAGGTTCGTGATGCAGAAATTCTTATTGCTGGTAATAACAATTCGTTTATTAAAAATGAGATAATAAAACGAATTTCAAATAATTATAAAATCGATACAATGATAATAGGAGATATTGTTGAACGTATAATGAATCAATCAATATGTATTCCAAATGAAGAAGAATTAAAATCCTTCTTTTATGGCCAAGCTTATATTAAATATTACAATGGAGAATGTAGAAATTATAAAAAAGTAGGAAAAAAGATGTATGAAAATTTTTGTTCTAACAATTATAAATATATTTATATTTTTGCAGATTCATCTGAACTATATTGGAATATTGATGACACTATAAAAATAATAAAAAAAGACTCAGAAAGGATATTTGGATGTGGACTATTATTGTGTAGTTTATCAAATAGTTTTGCTAATGATAATTCGAATATATTTAATAATAAATTTAATGATAATTTTCTTATTCTAAATAATGTATGGGATTAATGTATGAAAAGTTCAAAAATTAAAGGATATTTAAAAGATTTAGAAAATAAAAATAAAAATTTTTCTTATGATAAAATAATTAGGATACTAGATGTAAGTAATTTTGTATATTTAGATATGATTGACAAATTTGATTATAAAGGAATTACTGCTTACGAAAAATCAAAGTATCTATTTAAAGAAATAAAGAAAGAATTTGCTACTGTATTTGAATTGCTTTCAAATGGTGAAATCTTTATGGGAACTTGTTTATTAAGAAATGTATATGAAGAAATAATGTATATAATGGCAACCTCTTTAAATCTACCATTAGATATAAATGTAAAAACAAAGGCAGGATATTTTAAAGAAAAGGTAATGGAGAATTGTAGTATTTTATTAAATAATTCATTTGATAAAAATGATATTTTTGAACTATATGGATATTTGTCTAAAATAACCCATGTAACTAATATAAAAGAAGCAGCAAGTTATTTAATAGGAAATAATAATATAAAGAAATATATAGTGAATGAAATAAAATATATTACACTATTAATAGAATATATGTATTTAGATTTTTTACATAAAAAGTGTAATTTAGAAAGTGAATTTATATTAAATATAATTGCTATATCAAGTTATCCAGAACTCATAAATATTATATATTTTGCTGCAAATGGAACAAAACATAATAAAATGCTTGAAAAGTATTTTTATGGTGAAAAAAATCAACAATATCTTAAGGAACAACAAGAAAAATTGATTGTAGAATTTAAAAATTTTAAAATTGAAAAAGATAATATTGATTTATCAATTAAACAAATATCAAGAGAGGTTGATAAACAGCTGAAAGAAAGAAATTATCTAGAAATCGCAACTCAAATTCTCAATAATTAATTTTTGAATACCAATTCAAAAGAAATTTTATAGTCTGTACTTTTGAATTGAAATAACAAAAAAGGTATAAAGTTCGAATAATACTATACGCAACAGCAGACTAAATTAGTAAGCCTTAACATTAATTATTTCCTTAATATAAGTTTTATTGTGTAAACTAGTTTAAAACTTGCATTTTTTATTTTGGTATAGGTGACAAAATCTATATTAATTTTTAAGTAAAATACAGTAAAAAAATAATAATGCTCATTAGTGTGGTATAATATATTTATACAGTTAAGGAGGTCTAAAATGAATGATAAAGCTTTGTTAAATTATCCAGGTAGTAAAAAAAGATTGTTAGATTTTATATTTAATAATAGTAAGCAATATATAAAAGAAGATAAATATATTTTAGACATTTTCTCTGGTACTGGTTGTGTAGCACAAATGTTTAAATCAAAAGGATATAAGGTTTTTGCTAATGATGTTGAAATATATGCATCAAATATAAGTTCAGTTTTATTAAAAAACAATCATAAGATAAATTTTGATTCCCTAGAAAAAAATTATGAATATAATAAAAATCAGTTATTAAATATATATGGGTCTCAAATAGAAAAAGAAGATGAGTTAATAAAATCTTCTAGTAAAGATTTAATTTCATTTAATGAAAGTTTATTAAAAGTATGGGAATCAAATTTTAAAATAGTTATTAATAACAATATTATTACTTCCATCGATGAACTAAACAAACATAAATATGACATACCATTTATGCTATTTACATTATATTATTCAGGAGTATATTTTGGTTTAAAACAATCAATAGAAATTGATTCAATAAGATATGCAATAGAGAAAGAACAGGAAAAAGATGTTTTGTTGACAGCTCTATATTATGCTATTAAGGAAGTTTCATTTTCTAAAGATGGACATATGGCCCAACCACTTAATCAAAATAAAAATTTCAAGAAATTAATAGATGTTAGAAGTAAAAATATATATGAAATATTTAAATTAAAATTACAAGAATTTTCAGAAATTAATGATAATACATTTGAGGGAAAATCATTTAATTTACCATTTGACAAATTAATAAATTTAGAAGAAATTAAAAATAATGTTGGATTTATTTATGCAGATCCTCCATATACTGATATGCAGTATTCAAGGTATTTTCATTTGTTGACTACTATTTCAAATTATGAATATCCATATATGACGTACAAGCAAGGAAAAATAACTACTGGGTTATATGCAGAAAATAGATTTCAGTCTAATATCAGTAGCAAAAGTAAATCATTGACTGAATTGAAAAAATTAATGAGTTTTTCTTCTGAAAATAAGATTAATTTATGTTTTAGTTATGCTTATCCAGTAGATTTAGAAAAACAGGCATCCGATCGTTATACTATGAATATAAATGATTTAATTTCTGAAATGAATACATATTTTGATAATGTAGTAGTTGTAAAAGAAAATTATTCTCATTGTAATAATAGAAATTCCCAACAAAAAAAAGTGTTTGAATATTTAATTATAGGTGTATTTAACAATGATTCTAATCAAGATGATTTAAAAATATGCAAATTTAAAGAAAGCATTTCATCTATAGATGCTACAAACAAATCTCCACTATATAATAATATGTTGTATTGGTCCCAAAAGCCATATAATATTACCGATTGTATTTTGGATATATTTTCAAAAGAGGGAGATACAATACTTGATCCGTTTATGGGTTCTGGTGTAACATTATTAGAATCTCTTAATAAAAAATATAAGTTAAAATCAATAGGCATTGATATAAATGATGCTCCAATATTTTTATGTAAAAATTCTTTAAATATTATTTCTGATAAAGAAATAAATAAAATAAATAATTTAAAAAATGATGTAGCAAAGCTATATAGTGAGTATTATACAAAATGTGAATTTTGTTCTAATAATGAAGCTATTATTAAGAAGATTGTATATGATACAGAACCTGAATTTAATATTAAAGATATAATTTATTCTTGTTCTTGTAATAAAAAGAATTTACATAAAAAAGCTGATGTAATGGATATTTCTAACTTTAAAATGAACAGAAAAATAGAAAATATTAAAAATATAAAATTGTTAGAAAATAGTAGAATAGCAGTAAAAGCAAATGAAAGAATTTCAGATAAATTTTCTAATAGAAGTTTATTCATACTAGATGAAATAAAAAAATTAATTAATGAAATTGATGATGAAAAATTGCTTAATATTTGTAAATATATTTATATTTCTATTATTCACAAGAGTAAAATTCTTGATGTGAAAATGAGTTCTCAATGGCCTTTATGGATTCCAAAAAATAATTGCATAGAACGAAATGTTCCAATGTTATTTATTAATAGTATAGATAGTTATTTATCATCTACTGCATTTATTGAAAATAATTATTATGCAAATTCTTTTGTAAATGATGTATCTTTATTAGATAATACTAAATCGTTTATAATAAAAAAGGGAACTCAATTTGTTGATAAAACTATGATTAAAGATGAATCTATTGATTTAGTAATAACAGATCCTCCGTATTTAGGTCAAGTGCCTTATTCTGAATATATGCAGTTATATCAAGCTTTTTTGGATAATAATATAGATTATGATAGCGAAATTGTAATGACAAATGCAAAAGGAAGAAAAAAAGATTATCATGAGTATTTAAAATTAATGAATGAAGCATTCAATAATGTATCGAGAATGCTTAAGAATAATTCATATATGTTTTTATATTTTCATGATTCAAATTTGAATGTATGGAATGATTTAATTAAAATGTTTACCGAAAATAAATTGATATTTCAAACATCTATTCATATTTCTAAAAGTAAAAAAACTTTAAAGAAAATCTTAGATCCTAAGAAAACTATGAATGGTGAGACTTTATTAATATTTAAAAAAGAAAAAAATTACGAAAAAAAAGAATCAAATAAAAAAGAAAATTACATTGATAGTATAAAAATTATTTGTAACAATTTGTTAACTGATAAAGAATCTATTTCTACGTCGGAGTTATATGATAATGGTGTACTAGAATATATTATAAAAAATGATTTACTTGAAGAAGTAGCTTCAAAATTTAAGGATTTAACCGAAATATTTACTATGATTTTAGTTTGGGATCCTGATACAGGAATGTGGAAATCAAAAAACGAATAGATTGTTTTCTATTCGTTTTCTTCTTCTAAATAAATAATTTCAAATGAAGGCATAGCTTTTATATCAGCAAAAGATAAACTGATTTGTCTTCTTCTTAATATTCCGCCTTTTTTATTAAGATTATCTATCTTATTTTGTAATTTTTCCTTTAATTTAGGTACAGCATCTTTTGGATCTACTGAATATATTTCTTTAACAACAAGATTAGTCTTATCAACAACAGCCAATATTATTTTTTTATCTAAATAATATTTATTTAATACTGCTTCAGATATATCTTGAAAATTCCAAGTTCTTGTTTTATATACTTTATATTCATATGTATTCATATCTCTATCAATTGCATCATGGGCTCCTTCACGACCGCCTTGTTCTGGATTTACATAGTGGTTGAGTTTCAGTGCAACTAATAATTCATATAGTTTATTACTTGTCAGAATTTTATCAACTTTTGTTAATTTTTCTAATTTTTCAGATATTATAGAAATATTAACTAATTGTTTTTCAAATCTTCCTGAATAATTTTTTGCTTTATTTATATCTGCATAACTTTTTTTACATCCTAATTGTTCTAATTGATTTGCTGATACATTGATCATTTTTCTTGCATTTTTAATACTAAGTGTAGCTTTTTTTAAATATTCGCCTATTATATATCCGTCTATTTCATAATACCAATCCATTATTCCTGGATACTTATAATCCTTATCATTTATATGAGCAAATATGAATTTATATTCTTTCATATGATTCATTAAATTATCAGAATAATCGTTAAATGTCCAAGAGTGATTAGAACTAGTTTCTTTAAAGTGTTTATATTCATATTGAGTTCCACTTTCATCTTCAGCGTCTCTTGAGCCAGAATGTCCTGGTATTGGTTTATGATTTAATTGGTTTGCAATAATTATCTCGTAAAATTTAGAATTTGAAAAAATATCATTAACTCCATAGTTATGTAAAAACTCGGTTTGAATAAGAACTAATTCTTGAATAATTTTATTGATATCAGCAATTGGATATAGGGCATGATTTTTAATCATATCAGTATATTCTTTTAAAGACATATTAATCCCTCCATACTAATTATATCACATAAATAAAAATCCATAAAATATGCTATAATTGATATGGTGATAAAATGAAATTTATAACTTTAAAACAACCATGGCATCATTAGTCGCATATGGTATAAAAAAATATGAATTTAGAACATGGAAGACTAATTATAGAGGAAAACTATTAATACATGCAGGTGCCGGTATTGATAAAGATGAAATGAAAAAATATGTTGATTTAGAAATTGATTTTCCTAAAAGTAAAATAATTGCTATCGTTGATTTAGTAGATTGTTGTCTATTGGATGATGAGTTAAACAAAAAAATCATTTTAGAAAATAATATAGCATATGGTAATAAAATTAGAACAGGATATGCCTGGAAATTAGATAATGTTAAAATGATTAATATTGATAAAAAAATAAATGCACAATTAGGATTATGGAATTATGATTATGAAGAAGATTAAATCTTCTTTTTTGCTTATTAAGGGGCAATAATGATTATATTGGTGTTTGGGTGTTTTGTATATAAACGTTTGTTAAAGTTGTTTAAAATGTGTTTAAAAATTATGTCTGTTTGAGGAGTTTTATTTATTTTTATTATGTGTTTAATTAAGATAAAGGAGGTAAAAGTAAATGAATCATAAAAGTAAATATGATATTGGAGAACGTGCAATTGTAGTATTATCATCTAATGTTGAAGAATATTTAAAAGAATTAAGTAAAAATTGTTTTTTAACTAATTTTTCTAAAGATTTTATAGATTTATTAAATGAGAATTATGATGCTTGTATTAATTGTATAAGGTTTTCACCAGCACTATATTTTTATTTGAGTAATGAATTTAAAAAAGATAAATATATAATTAAACTCACAAGAAAAGCTTATAAAAAATTTAATAAGGTAAAGAAATTATATTTTAAGAATAATAAACTTCATTAAAAAAAATAAAAGAGTTGCATAATAATTCAATTTGTGTTTAATTATAATTACAAATAATTGATTTGAAACAAAAAAAGAATATTAATTATAATAAGTATTATAAATATAAAATTAATATAGTAAAGGAAGTGTAATATATGGATTTATCTATGATAGCGGCAATTGGAAAAAATAATGAACTTGGTAAAAATAATGAACTTATATGGAATATACCAAATGATTTAAAGTTCTTTAAAGAAAAAACTATTGGTAAAACTGTTGTAATGGGCGCAAATACTTTTCATTCAATTGGTAAACCATTACCACAAAGAAATAATATTGTAATTACACATCAAAATATTGATAAAGTTTTAATATACAAAAGTATAAGAGAATTCCTTATAGATTATAAAAATAAAAAAGAAGAAGTTTTTATAATTGGTGGAGCTAGTATATATAAAGAATTTATAGATTATGCATCAAAATTATATTTGACAGAAATTGATGCAAGTGACAAAGAAGCAGATACTTATTTTCCAGAATTTGATAAATCTAATTATAGTAAAATAATATTAGATAAAAATGAAGAAAACGGTATTAAATATACTCATACAATTTATAAGAAAATAATTTAATAGACTAAATAAGTCTATTTTTTTAAAATTTTTGTCAAAAAAAGTTGACATTTTTTTAATACAGTCATATACTATACTGGTATACTGAATTGGTATATTGGTATAGGAAGTGATAAAATGAATAAAAAAGAGGAAGTAATAAACGCAGCAAGAGATCTTTTTACTAAGTATGGATATAAAAAAGTATCTATGGATGAAATAGCAAAAGAAGCAAATGTTACTAAAAAAACTATTTATTCTTACTTCAGTGATAAAGAAGCAATGTTTAAATATTTTGCAAGTGAAGAACTTCAAAGTATGAAAGAAAAAATAGAAAATGATGTAAATAGCAGCACTTCATTTATAGATAGAGTATCTAAAATACTTTATGAATCATTACTTTTTAGAAAGAATAGCGATTTAATAAAGACTATTATTAAAGAGATATCAAAAAATAATACTGCAGAATGTATTTCTTTTTTAAAGTTTTATGATGGTGAAATTGTTAGCTATATAGAAGAAAAAATAAAACAAGAAATTCAAAATAAAACAATAAAAAAATGTGATGCACACTTAACTGCATTTATTATTTACAAAGTATATTCATCAATATTATTTGAATACGATAGAGAAATTGATGAAGAGAGAGTAACCAAAGAAGTTACAAACATATTAAAAGATGGTTTATTAAATTAGGGAGGTTTTAAATATGAAAAATAAAAATCATAAGTTTTTTAATTATGTCATAATTGCGGCCGTATTAATAATTCCATTTATGTATAGCTTTTTCTATTTAAAAGCATATTGGAATCCATATGGTGAAGGTAATATAGATAATTTACCTGTTGCAATTGTAAATGAAGATAAAGGTTCTAATGGTGAAGAATTAGTAAAAGAAATAAGAAATAGTAAAAAATTAAAATTATCAGTAGTTGATAGTACAAAGGCAGAAGATGGTCTTTATAATAAAGATTATTATGCTATTATAAACATTCCAGAAGATTTTACAGAAAGTATGGAAAGTGCTAGTACAACAAATAAGAAACACGCAACTATCACATATTCACCTAATCAAAAATCAAATTATCTAGCAAGTCAAATAATTAACAATGTAGTTAATGTAGTTGAAAAAAATCTAGATAATAAAGTAAATTCAGAAATAGTAGGTACTTTATCTGATACAGTTAAAGAAGTACCTGATAAACTTGAAACTATAAGTGATGGATTTGATAAATTAAATGATGGAACTAATCAGTTAAAAGAAGGATCAAATAAACTTACAAGTGGTACAGAAAGTTTAAAACAAAACTATACTAAATTTAATGAAGGAGTAAAAAGTTTACAAAGTGGTACAAATACACTTGCTAGTGGTGCAAAAGAATTTAATCAGTTAACAAGTGGACTATCTACTATGCAAACTGGTGTTACAAATTTAAAAAATGGTAGTGATGCATTTACAACTGGTTTAAATAGTTATGTGACAGGTGTAAATTCAGCACTTTCAAACACTAATAATTTAGCAAGTATAGTTGTAAGTACAACATGTGCAAGAATAGAAGCAGAAGATAGTACAATAACAGAATATGATAAAAATGCATGCTTAATTGCAAAAGGAATGCTTGCTAATAATGCAAATTATGGTGGAACAAACGCTATAAATTATTTAACTATTAGTGGTAATAAATTAAATTCAAGCAATCAAGAAATAAATGCTGGAATAAATACTTTAAATAGTAGTGTATCATCACTTGGTACAGTAAATGAAAAAATAACTAAACTACAAAATGGTGCAAATAGTCTTCTTGATGGAGCAAACACATTATATAGTAGTTCTGAACAAATAATGAATGGTATTAATACTTTAAATGATGGAGCAAATACCTTAAATAGCGGAATAACTACTTTAAATAATAGTGTATCATCTGCTAAAAACGAATTAAATGAAAATATTGAAACTACTAAAAAAGAAGTAGCAAAAGTAAATGGATTAAAAGAATATAGTAATGAACCTGTTAAAGTTGATACAGAAGCTGTTAATGAAGTATCAAGTTATGGTACTGCATTCTCACCATTCTTTATATCAATCGCATTATGGGTTGGATGCTTAATGCTTTATATAGTATTATACTTTGATAAAGAAGAAAGATTTAAAAGGTTATCAATTAATAATCCAAATCTTTTACAAAGAACATTATGTTATCATGGACTTGCAACGCTCGCAGGTATAATACTTGGTATATTATTACAAACATTATTAGACTTTGAAATAACTAACGTTTTATTATATTATGTTTCAATAGTGTTAATTGCTAATACATTTGTTGCTATAATTGAATTATTAATAGTAAACTTTAAAGATATTGGTAAATTTATTGCTCTTATCTTACTTGTACTTCAATTAGCCGCAGCAGGAGGAACATTCCCAATAGAAACAGTAACAAAAGGATTTAGATGGTTACATAAAGTTCTTCCAATGACATATACAATAGATTTATTAAGAGAAAGTTTAGTAACAATTGAATCTAAATTATTAACTTATAATTTTATAATTGTATTTGTAATATTTATTGTATTCTTTGGTATTAATATTTCTCATGATATAGTAAGACAAAAGAAAAATAAATAATTAAAATGGTGCATATGCATCATTTTTTCTTTATGTTAAAAATATGTAAAACTTATGTAAAAAGTGTAAAAAATATTCTTTATATCATTAAAATATGTTAAACTAGTTTTAGTTAAATAGGGAAGTGAATACATGAAAACAAAAAAGAAAAAATCAAACTGGATAAAATTTATAGTATTTTTAGTAATAATATTTTTAGTATTAATGATTTCTTCAATAGCGTTATTTATAAATTATAAAGCAAACAAAGTAAATAAATCATTATCTTATAATGAAACAGGGGAGTTATCATATTTAGTTTGTTTAAATAAAAATGATATTATAAAAGATGAATGTATTAGTGAAAAAAGAAGTTTTATATCTGATATGATAGATAAAATAAAATTTAAACTTGATTATAGTTTAAAATCAACAGATATAGCAAACTATAATTATTCATATGAAATACTTGCAGAAACAATAATAAGTGAAAAAAGTTCATCAGATAAAATATTATATAAAGATAGTAAAGTAATTGGAAAAAATAGTTATAATAAAGATAAAAAAGATACTATTAGTATAAATGATGATTTTAATATTAATTTTAGTGATTATAATAAGGTTGTTACTAATTTTAAAAATCAATATCCAGTAGATGTGGATGGTAATTTAATAATAACTGTAAATGTAAATATAAATGGCGAAAAAGAAGGTATAAATGAAGACATTAAAAATAATTATGATTTAAAAGTAATTGTACCTCTTGGAAAAGAAACAACAGAAATAAAAGATTTTATAACTACAATAGATAATAATGGTTCAATTAATAACTATGAGAAAACAAAAGAAGGGTATACTTTATTCTCACTTTTATGTGATATAGTTTATAAATTAGATATATTATATGTAATATTTGTTTTTGCATTTATATTTAAAATAATGCCAAAAATGAGTGGATATAATTTAGAATTAAAAAGGGTATTAAAAGAATATGATAAAATGATTGTAAATGTAAATTCAATGCCAGAATTAGGTGATTTACAAGTGATGGAAGTATCAAACTTTGATGAACTAGTAGACGCTAAAAAGAATTTAAATAAACCAATAATGTACTTTGATAATTATGATAAAAATGAAGTAATATTTGTTGTAAAATCAGATAGTGATGCATTTGTTTATATAATGAATAAATATGATAAATAAAAAAATTATAGGTTTTCTATAATTTTTTTTACTATTTCTGTACTTCTTTCTCCTGCTTCTTTTTCAAAATCATCATTACCATCAGCAAAATCAGAAACAGTTCTAATACATACAAAAGGAACATTATTTTTTCTTGATATATGACCAATGCTTGCACTTTCCATATCAACAATAGTTGCTTTTGTTCTATTATATATTTCATCTCTTACTTTAGAATCAGTAACAAAACAGTCACCACTAGTAATAGGAGATACATAGTAATTAACATTTTCTTTTTTTAATATATCTTCTGTAATACTAATTAATTTTTCATCAGCTTTTATATTTCCATCATCAGGAGTAGAATATTTCATAATTCTAATAGGAGTAAAATCATGATATGTTACAAAAGATGATATAACTGTATCCATAACTTTTAATTTATCTGTTAAACTACCAGCGCATCCGGTATTAATAATATAGTTTGGCATATATTTATCAATTATATATTGTGTATTCGCCGCAGAATTTACTTTACCAATACCACTTTTACTAAGAATTATTTCTTTATTGCAAAAAATTCCCACATAAATATCATTATTATCTTCTTTTTTTAAATTTAATGTTGTTTTTAAATTTTCAACTTCAACATCCATTGCGCCAATAACCGCAATCTTCATACTTTATCACCTCATGAACTTAATTATATCAAAATTTTGAATAAAATGTAGTATTTTGTCAGAAAATATAAAAGGTGATATGTATGAAAACTATATTTAAGATAATTTTAATTATCATATTATTTCTTTTTTTATTTATTTTTATAGAAAAAAATAATGATTCTAAAACTGTTTTTATGGAGAATGAAAGAAATGGTAATCATTATAAATTAATATTTTCTAAAGAACCATTAACAATAAGAACTATTAAATTAAAATTAACTCCTTTTATTAATAATGGCTACATAACAAAAATATATGTAAAGTATGATGAAAATTTAAAAGATTATTTTAAGGAGAAGGAATATTTTTCTTTTGATAACTCAAGTATTAATACTGGAATAGATACTTTAAAGAAGGAATATTTAAATGTATTAAGTTCAAATTATTTATATAATGAACTAGAAAAAAATATAAATGATGTATCAATAGAAAGTGTAGATGTATATGCAGAAGAAAGTGTAATTAATAATTTTAAGAATAAATTTAAAAATGTAATAGTAGAAAAGATAAATGAAAAGTATTAATAAATTGTAATTATCGTAATATAATTTAATGAAAAAAGATAAAAAGTAAAAAATATTGTCAAAAAATTAATAAAATATATTGAAATGTTATTTAAATTATGGTAAGATTAATACTGTCATGGACCCTTAGCTCAGTTGGTTAGAGCATCCGGCTCATAACCGGGCGGTCGTAGGTTCGAGTCCTACAGGGTCCACCATTTATATAATTGTGCAGGTGTGGCGAAATTGGCAGACGCGCTAGACTTAGGATCTAGTTCCTTACGGAGTGGGGGTTCAAGTCCCTTCACCTGCACCAATTTGATTATTAAAAAGTCAATCGATATCGGTTGATTTTTTTTTATTTTAATTAATCAATTAACGTTAATATGAATATACTAAAATAGTTGTCAAAAAGGAGTGAATTAACATTATGTATTTAACAACTAAAGAAATAGATAAATTAGATAATGATGATACTGTTAAAGTATTAAAATCTTATTTTTACTTTTTATATGCAAAATTTAATTTATTAGAACATAAAGATGTAAAAAATGCATTAATATTTAAAAAATATATTGAGTTAGATGATATTAATGGAGCTAATGAATATATAATAATTAGTGTAAAAGATATTAAAAATATGCTTTCATGTGCAGGAGAGGAATATGAGAGAATTCTCCCTATAGAAGAAAATAGTAATAAATCAAAAAAATTAGAAAAAGATTTTGATAAAATCTAAAAATTGTGATATTATATTACCTGTCAAAAATTTTGGTGGTGTTAATATGATAAAATATAATATTTATAATTTAGTAGTAGTTTTTTGTAATATTGGAAATGGAAAAATACAATGTTTCATATGTAAAGAAAAGAGAGATAAATATGTTGAAATATTTTCTCATGGAATAATACCTATAGAACAAGTAAAATCTGTTTCTCCACTTTCAGATTATTATTACCGTGAATTAGTAAAAGAAGATATGTCTTCATATGTAGATAAAAAAGAACTTTTAAGTAAGTTTTGTTTTATAAATCGAAATATTGATGTATATTCTTTAGAAGCTTTAGAGTATGAAGAAGAACTAGAAGCAGATTATAAAAGATTAAGACTTAAAAATAATTTTAAAGTGATAAAAGGTGGAAAAAACTAATAAAAAAGTTACCTTCTTAGTAATAGAAAGTAACTTTTTAATTTGCGCTTTTTTGTCTTCTTCTTAGTTGATATATAGATATTTCTTCTTTTTTATCTTCACTATTAAAATATGGTTTTAAAGAATTTTCATCAACAAATAAACTGTTGCTGCCTCTTGAATGAGTAGGCATAATAGTTTTCCATAAATTATAATCTCTTTGCACATCATCTTTATAAATTTTAAGATAATCAAGAATAGAATTAAAATTTTCTAAGTCTATATATCCACCATTTTTGGTTTTTACAAGCACTGCATTTTCTTTATAAAGTTCATCTTCTGATTCAATATAACCAAAAGAACTTAAATTAACACATTCTTCACCAATAAACACATTTCCTGTAAATCTTGAATGGCTTATATATTTTGTGCATCTTTTTATATTCCCTATAAAAATTTTATCTGGTTTCATTTTTCCCTATTTTCTCCTTCGTGTTAAAATATTATATATAATAATTAAAAAAACTTCAAGTAGTATATTTTAAAAAAATTGATACATACTATTTATGGTGAATAATATGTACTATTTAAATTGTTTTTTTATTTATTCTTTTATTGGTTTTATATATGAAAATATAATTGAGTTTGTAAGAGGTAAAAAGCCTGGAAGTGGAATGCTTTATGGACCATTTACTCCTATATATGGAATAGGTGCTTTACTAATATTAGTTATTTCAAAATTTATATTTAATATACTTAATTTAAATAAGGTACTAGAAGTAATAATTATAGTTCTTTCTTTAACAATAATTTTAACAGTTTTAGAATGGATAGGTGGAATATTAATAGAAAAAATATTTCATGTTACATTTTGGGATTATAGTAATTTTAAATTCCATATTGGAAAATATGTCGCACTTGAAGTATCATTTATATGGGCACTAGGATCTTTACTTGTCATATATGTACTCCAACCATTAATTAATAAATTTATATTTTCTATTCCAAGTTATGTCACATATATATTAATAATTATATTTACTATTGATTTAGTCGTTACTTTTTCTAGTAAAAAAGTTCATAAATAAAGTATTAATTTATTATTTTGGATAAAAATATAAATGGAGGAATTAAAATGAATGAAAATGTAGAATTATTAAACTATATACACGAAGACTCTTTAATGGGAATATCATCACTTACTACAATGATTAGAAAATTAAATGATAAAGATAATAAAATAAAAAAATTAATTGAGTCTGAATTAAAAGATTATGAACATTATAAAAAAGAAAGCGAAATAATGTTAAAAAAATATAAGGGTGAGGTATTAGAAGCAAGTATAATGGCAAAAACTATGGCTAAAATGAAACTTAATTTTGATATTATGAAAGATAATAGTGACTCAAAAATCGCAGATATTTTAACAAGAGGATTTACAATGGGTACAATAGATATGAATAAAAAAATAGATGAATATAAAAAGAGTGTTGATAAAAATGTATTAAAACTTGCTAAAGAATTTTTAGAATTTCAAAATAAGAATATAGAACTTTTAAAGGAATATTTATAGAATATTCCTTGTTTTTATTTATATATAGTATTACAATTATTATAGTAGGTGAGGTAATAAAATGAATATATTTGTAAGCTGTTCATCAAGTGATAAAATAAGCGATGAATATAAAGTAGTAACAAGATTTTTAATGGAAAATATAAGTAAAGATAATGATTTAGTATTTGGATGCGCAAATAGAGGACTAATGGGAATTTGTTATAACGAATTTTTAAAAAATAATAGAAAAATAACAGGTGTTTGTTATGAAATGTACAAAAGTGATTTAGAAGGCTTAAAATTAGATGAAGTACATATGGTAAAAACACTAGAAGAAAGTAATATATTTTTAGAAGAAAATGCAGATGTTATATTAATTTTACCTGGTGCATTTGGAACATTATCAGAATTTATTGATATATTAGAACATAAAAGAACTAAACTTCATAATAAAGAAATGATTATATTTAATATAAATGGTTTTTATGATGACTTAATAAATATGTTTAATAAAATATATAAAAAAGTATCTAATGATTATGACTTTAATTCATTGTGTAAAGTGTTTAATACAGCATTAGATGTAACAAATTATATAGAGGGGAATAATTAATTCTTCTTTTTTTATTAAAAAGTATTTATTTTTTATAAAATTGTGATATAATTAAATAGTCAAAAAATTTATGTGTCTCCTTAGCTCAGTTGGTAGAGCAACTGACTCTTAATCAGTGGGTCTAGGGTTCGAATCCCTAAGGGGACACCATTTTAGGTAGTAAATTCAAACAGAGATGTTTGAATTTTTTGACCCTTAAATAATAAAATATAATGAATGGAGAAGAATAAAAGTGACAAAAGAAATTTATACAGGAAGTAAAGAAAATTGTAAAGAAGGGAATTTAATACTTATAAACGAATCATCAGATGATTCAAAGTATAGAGTTATAGATAAACTTAATTTTAATGAAGAATTAGTAGAAAGTTTACCAGACATAGATAGTGGAATGCAGGAAATTATTAAAAGTTTTTACTGCTCAGAACTATATTATAATAAGGTTTTAAAATATATTGACCCTATAGAATTATTAGAAGAGTTAGGAGATAATCCGATATTAGTTTCTAGTAAAGAAAGCAAAGAATTTGATTATAGACATTTAGTTGCGCTTTACTTAGAATTATTTTTAGGAATAAAATCAAAAGAAATATTAATAGATGAAAACGGAAATATAAAAAATATTCCGAGACCAGATTATTTAAAATCAATGCTTGAATCTGTTATAAAAAGAAATTATCCAATGAATGGATTTGATAATATAAAAGATGCATATAGTTATAATAAAAATAGTGAAGATGTACTACATATAAAAAGATTGACTATAATTTAAGAAAAAATTATAAATATTTTCTTCTTTTTCGTGGCTTAAATATTATTTGAAAATAAAAAAGTCAAATATTATATAAGTGAAAGGAGGAAAATATGCTTAATATAAAACAAAGACAACAAAATTTACAAACTTATTATTTATTTTATAATGGAAAGATTGATGGTATTGAAGGCGTAAATACAAAAAAGGCCTATAGATCTTTTCAGAAGTTTGTAGGGATAACAGTAGATGGAATATATGGAAGAAACACAAATGAAAAATTAGTAGGAGTAATAAAAGATTTACAAGGAAAGTTAAATTCACATGGTTATAATTTGGTAGTAGATGGAATCGCCGGAAATAATACAATAAATGCAATAAAAGATTTTCAAAAGAAAAATGGATTAACAGTAGATGGAATTGCAGGAACAAAAACGTTTAAAAAATTAGATAATGAAAATAGATCAAGTACAAAATACAGATTTCCAGTAAACTATATCTATGTAAGTCAAACATATAAAAGTACACATAAAGCTGTAGATCTTGGATGGAGTAGTAAGTATTATGGAAGAAATCAAGACATATATGCATGTTATGATGGAACAGTAATAGTTAATTCATATGCGAGTGATGCAGGAAATTATGTGGCTATTAGACATGATAATGGAGATATAAGTAGATACTTACATTTGAAAAGTAGATCAAATTTAAAAATAGGTACTAGAGTTCAAAAAGGTGAAAAAGTAGGAATAATGGGTACAACAGGTAGAAGTACAGGACCACATTTACACTTTGATTTAACAAAAAATGGTTCTAGAGTAAATCCTCTTGATTACTTATATGTTTATAGCGGTCAAATAGTAAATTCAAGTTCACAAAGTTTAGTAAGATATATTTAGACATAAGTAATTTACAAAATTAAAAATCCTTCATTTAATAATAGTGAAGGAGGTAATATATGAAGCAGAAAGGATTAATAGTATCATCAGATAATTTATTATCATCTTACAAAGATTTAAGTGATATTGAATTTGTAATTATAAGATTAGGTTTTACAGATTTTAATACAAAGAAAACAAAACGTATAGATAGTAAATTTTATGAAAATTATGAACTATCAAAAAAAGAAAAATTAAAAATAGGTTTATATTATGAATCTCGTGCAGTAACAATAGATGAAGCAAAAGATGAAATAGAATATTTTCTTCATTTACTAAAAAATAAGACCTTTGATTATCCAGTTATTATTGGATATGAGGATAATCATAACACTATTATTTATCATCCTTCTAGTCAAAAAAATATTAGTAAAGATATGTTTTTAAAGATAATTAATTATGAAGTTAATGAACTTAAAAAAAGTGGTTATGATGTAATAATTAAAACTTATGAATCTTGGTATAAAGACATATTTATTAAAAATATAGAAAATGTAAAATATTTTCTTGATGATAATAAAGAATATTTTGATGGTTTATTGTATAAGGAAAACGATACTGTAATTAATAATTTAGATTGTAAAAATGTAAAAATAGAATTAACTGTTAGAGAAAATAACCTTCTTCTAAAGATAAAGAAATATATTAAAGCAGGGTATAAGATTATTAAGAAAAAAGTAGGAAAGTAGTGATATTTTCCTATTTTTGTGTAAAAAAGTAAAAAAAATCAAAAAATATCTTGCTTTTTATTTATTATTATTGTAAAATTAAATAGCATTGTTCATTTAATAATGTTTTGGACCTATAGCTCAGCTGGTTAGAGTGCACGCCTGATAAGCGTGAGGTCGATGGTTCAAGTCCATCTAGGTCCACCATTATGATATGGCCAGTTGGTGAAGTGGCTTAACACACCGCCCTTTCACGGCGGCATTCACGGGTTCGAATCCCGTACTGGTCACCATTTAAGAATTTAAATCCTTTATTGGATTTTTTTTTAACTTTTTATTTAGTTATGATATAATGTAAATATAATATTTGAGGTGATTAAATTGGCAAGTATTAGTACATATGTAAGAGACTATGGTAATAAAACATTTTTTGAAGAACCGTTTAATGAAATAGATAATGTTGTATTTTCTTCGTTAATATATTTAAATTATGAGGGTATAGTACCAGAAAATAGAAAATACATAAGATTAGAAGAAGCAGGAATAAAATATTTAGAAAAATATAGTTATTTTGAAATAAGTAAATTAGGAATAGCTCAAAAAGTTAGTTATCAGTTATTAAAACAAGTTGTTAATACAGTTAGATATAAAGATGTTCTTATGTATAACTTTAAGTATATTGCAGACTCTGATAGACAGTTTGGTGCGGTATGTTTTAAAGTTAAAAAGAATTTTACTTATGTTGCATTTGAAGGAACTGATAACTTATTAAGCGGATGGAAAGAGGATTTTGAACTATCTTATAAATTTCCTGTTCCAGCACAAACACTTGCGATAGAATATATAAATAAACGTGTTAGATTTTATGATAAAAATGTAATGGTTGGCGGACACTCAAAAGGTGGTAATTTAGCACTTGTCTCATCAATGTTTGCAAAAAAACTTGTAAATAAAAAAATAAAGAAAATTTATAGTAATGATGGACCGGGTCTTAGAAAAGCAGAAATTGAATCAGATAATTATAAAAGGGTAAGAGATAGACTTATTCATATTGTACCTAATTATAGTTATATTGGTGTTCTTTTAAGAAATGATAAATTTAAAGTTATAAAATCAACAAGAAGAGATTTTATGGCACATTCTGTTTCAACTTGGCAAACAGATGGTACTTCTTTTAAAGAAGCATCTTTAAGTAAAATAAGTTCAAATTTAAGAGAAAGCATTATTTTATGGCTTGATGAACATAATGATGAGCAAAGAAGAAAAATGATTGAAACAGTATTTGAAGCATTTGAAAAAAGTGGTATAAAAGATACTAATGATTTCTTTAATATAAAAAAATCATTTAATATTGTAAAAAATATTAGAAATGTAGATGATGAAACTAAAGAACTTGTTATGAGTCTTATACAATTTAATATAAATTATTTAATAGAAAATAGTTAATAGAGCATTTTTTTGACAGAAATGTTCTTTTTTGATATTATATATATCGCTTTAAATGGGGTGATAAATGTGAAAAAGATAGATTTACAAGATTTTACATTAGAAAGTTTTGATTATGATAACAAAGAACATGTTAGTATGATAAATAGATTTGATATGGATAGTGAAATAAATAAGTATATTATTCCTAAAGATGAATCGTTTTCAGATGTAGTTGATGCATATAGATACTTCAAAACAGATGAAATATACAATACATTATATTTGATCAGATTATTACTTACAAATGAAATAATTGGTTCCGTAGAACTAGATGGTAAAAAAGAAGATTTATATATTAATTATGCTATTTTAAAAAAGTATAGAAATAAAGGATATTGTTTATCCTTACTTAAAGAATTATTAGAAAGAATAAAGGAAGATACTACTCAAATAAGTCTTTTAATAAAGGAAGATAATGAACCAAGTAAGTGTTTAGCACTTAAGTCTGGTTTTGAAAAAGTTTGTAAAGATGAATATAATTATGATAAATATCAAATAAAATCTTAAAATTAATATTGACCTATCGCGTAAGAAATGGTAAAATTATATTGCGCGTTGGAGTGATACTCAAGAGGCTGAAGAGGCGCCCCTGCTAAGGGTGTAGGGTGGGTAACTGCCGCGAGGGTTCAAATCCCTCTCACTCCGCCATTAATGAAATTAATCCCGTTCGAGGGATTTTTTTGTTGCGCAAATTTTATTGTTTTCAGGTATAATTGACAATTTTGTAGTAACAACTTATAATTCAAAACAAGGAGTTTAGTTAAGAATATGATAAATTTATATGATAATAATATTGAAGATAATGTATTAAGACAAATGTATAATATATTAATAGAAAATTTATTTATTACATATCCTGATTTTTTGAAAGAAAAAAATAAACATGATAATAAAGAAAATTATGATATGTGGACAAATATGATAAAAGAAACAAAGAATTATAAAGTTATTACATATACAGAAAATAATAAAGTTATTGGATTTTTAAATTATTGTATCATTGAAGGAGATTTATGGATTTCAGAAGTTCAAATAAAAAATGATTATAAGAATAAAGAAATATTAAAAAAGTTAATTAAAAAATTTGCATTATTAGATGAAATGAAAAAATATGATAGTATTACAATTCATATAAATGATAACAATAATGTATCAAAAAAGGTGTTTACTCATATTGGTTTTAAACCTACTAGTAATACTTTGTACAAAATTAGTATAAAAGATATAATAAAATGGCTTGATTTATAACTTTATTATTAGTAAATACTTGTATTAAATCCTGTCTAAGGATTTTTTTTATTATGTAAATATATGAATTTATATTCATATATTATTGACTTATGAATAATATAGTAGTACAATACATATGAGTGAAAATTCATATGAAAGGAAATATTTATGGAAGAAATTATTATAGATAAAGAAAGAGTAAATAAAGTTTTAAATAATATTATTGATGATGAAAAAATGTTTGAGCTTGCGGAAGTTTTTAAACTTTTTGGAGATACTACTAGGATGAAGATATTTTGTGCATTAAAAGAAAGTGAGTTATGTGTTTATGATATTGCATATATTACAAAGAGTACACAATCAGCAATATCTCATCAATTAAAATTATTAAAAGATTCTAATCTTATAAAATCAAGAAAAGAAGGTAAAGTAGTTTACTATTCACTTGATGATGATCATGTTGAAAAAATATTAGAGAAAGGTCTTGAACACATTGAAGAAATATAAATATAGATTAAATAATTTAGATTGCGCAAATTGTGCGAATAAAATAGAGGAAAGATTAAAAAAAGAAAACAATTTAAGTGATGTAGTTGTAAACTTTTCATCACTAATATTATCTTTTATGTCTAATGATGATATAAAAATAGAAGATATTAGTAATATTGTTACTAAAATAGAACCAGAAGTAGTAGTTACTAAAATAGATGAAGAAGCAAAAGAAACTAAAAAAAATTATAATTTAATAAGATTAATTATTGGCGTTATAATTGCTTTACTTGGATTGTATGTTAATTTTAATAATGAGATAATTAATAAAATACTTATTATAGCGTCATATGTTATTTTACTTTATAGAACATTTAAAGTAGCGTTTAAAATGCTTATAAAGTCACATACAATTAATGAAAATGCACTTATTACAATATCCGCAATTGGTGCTTACTTTGTAGATAAACAAATGGAAGGATTAATGGTTATAATACTTTATGAAATAGGTAAAATATTAGAAGAAAAAGCCGTTAATAATTCAAGAAATTCAATTAAAGATTTAATGAATATAAAACAAGACTTTGCAAATAAAGTTGTTGGTGATAAAACAAAAGTAATAAATGTAGAAGACGTAAAAATTAATGATATATTAATAATAAAAAAGGGTGAAAAAATTCCAGTTGACGGAATAGTTATTGAAGGTGAAACTAAGTTAAATTTATTTTCTTTAACTGGTGAAAGTGACCTAGTTAATAAAAAAGAAAAGGATGAAGTATTATCTGGATCAATAAATGAAGAAAAAGTGATAAAGATAAAAGCAACTAAATTATTTAATGATAGTACTGTTTCAAAAATATTATCACTTATAGAAGATGCGACTGATAAAAAATCAAAGACAGAAACATTTGTCGCAAAAATGGCTAAGTATTATACTCCAATAGTACTTATAATAAGTGTAATTACATTTATATGCTTTATACTTTTCACAGATCTTACAATATATGAATCAATTTATAGAGCACTAGTATTTTTAGTTATATCTTGTCCATGTGCAATTGCAATTTCAGTACCACTTTCATATTTTACTGGTATTGGTGTATCAAGTAAAAATGGAATATTAGTTAAAGGTAGTAACTATCTTGATTTACTTTCAAGAGTTAATAAAATAGTATTTGATAAAACAGGTACATTAACAAGTGGAGCATTTAAAGTTACAAGTTTTAACTTACTAGATAGTAGTTATAGTGAAGATTATATTTTAAAACTTTATGCATTAGGTGAAAATTTATCAAACCATCCAATTGCTAAATCAATAATGAATTATGTAAATATAGATGTGAATGAAAAAGTAAAAAATCATAAGGAAATAGAGGGCCTTGGTGTAAGTTATACATACGATGATAAAAAAATCAAAATAGGTAACAATAAAATGTTTAATATAAAAGATGATGGTTCTTTAAATATATATCTATCTATTGATGATAAAGTAGTTTCATCACTTACTATTAATGATGGAATAAAAGAAGGAGTAGAAAACACTTTGAAGGAATTATCTAAAAAAAGCATTGAAACATATATGTTTACAGGTGATTCAAAAGAAAATGCTCTTTCTATCTCAGAAAAATTAAATATAGATAAAGTTTATTATGAACTTTTACCAACAGAAAAATATGAAAAATTAGAAGAATTACTAAATGATAAAGATGTAGTTGCCTTTATAGGTGATGGAATAAATGATGCTCCATCTCTTAAAAGAGCAGATATTGGAATATCTATGGGATCTATTGGTTCATCATCAGCGATTGAAGCAAGTGATATTGTTATTATGGATGATGATATAAGTAAGATTAATAAAGCAATAAGTATTTCAAATAAAGTAAAAAGAATTATAAAAGAAAATTTAGTATTCTCTATAGGTGTAAAAATTCTAATATTAGTTCTTAGCGCTATTGGAATTGCAAACATGTGGCAAGCAGTATTTGCGGATGTTGGTGTTACAATTATTTCAATATTAAATACACTTAGAATAATGAAAAAATAGTCCGTTGTGGGCTTTTTTTGTTATAATGAAATAAAAGATGGTGAGAAAATATGCGTTTTATAAGTATAGAAAAGTATAAAGATATAGATAAATTTAAAAAAGAACTTCAAAAGTTAGAAGAATTTGTAACTGATAATGAATGGCTTACAATGTTAAAGTATGATATAGCTCTTAATCCAGATTTGTCAGATGAAATTTCTAAAATAATTGATTACATTAATGTAGATACATTTACGGCGGAAGATTATAATGATTTAATATTAAAGCTAAAGGATGAATGTATAAAATTAAAAAATGATGCAGATTAGTGTGATGATAAAATAGAAAAATGGTATAAATATAGACATGCATATGCCTATTATGGAATGATTGAAGTAATAACAGAAGGCTCGATAATTACAGAAAAAATTTTAGATGAATTTAAGAGAAAATATGGTGATAATTATTTAGATGAACTTAAAAAAATAGACAATTATAAACCATCAAGTTTAACTAATTTTAATACTCAAAATGAAAATAATATTGATTTAAATGATGAGATAATTAAGATATATTTGTTAATGAAATATTATCAGGATGAAGAACATATATTTCATGAAAGAGATTTAATAAAAGATCATAGAAATGCAAGACAATCTTTTGAAGAAATAGTAAGAAAAAACTATCCGCATTTAGAAAAAGTATCTGGAAAAAGTTTACTTATGCTTACAATTTTAGATAATATTCCTTTAATAGATATTAATATATTATCAAGGTTTATATTAGTTAATGAAAATAAAAATCTTGCAAATATAATAGGTGGTAAAGGACTTGGACTTTCTATATTAAATACATATGGGTTAAATGTTCCAGAAACATATTTGATAAGCGTAACATCACTAAAAGAAAGCTTGTATAAAGATGAAATTGAAAAATTAAAAAATCAAAATTATGCGATTAGGAGTTCTGCAACAGTGGAAGATAATGAAAATAATTCATTCGCGGGATTATTTATATCAAAGTTAAATGTACCAAAGAATGAAATATATGAGAATGTTGAATGTGTAAGAGATTCAATTAACAATGAAAGAGTTAATTCATATGTAGAACATTTTAATACTGATAATCCATATATGTCAGTGGTAGTTCAGAAGTTTAAAGAACCCATTCTTTCTGGAGTATGGATAGGAAATAATATTGATTCTGGATATTTAGAATGGGTTAATGGTAATGGGGAAAAATTAGTGAGTGGACATGTAAAACCTACTTCTGAAAAATGGCCTAATAATGACAATAATAATCTAAATGTGAAGGGTAATAATGTAGGAGAAAGCTGTCTAGAATTACAACAAAAACTAAATTCTTCTGCAGATCTTGAATGGTGCATTTTAGATGATAAAATAGTATGGTTACAATATAGACCAGTAACAAAGAAAATAGAGTATAAAGAAGTAAGCACAACAGAAAATTCTTTTGTTGGTGTTGCGGCATCTAGAGGAACACTAATAGGCAAACCTATTTATTTAGAAGGACTAGATGAAGTAGATACTTTCGAAGATGGAAGCATATTACTAACTGATTATACAGATCCAGATTGGGTTCCTATTATTCTTAGAAGTTCTGGAATAATAACTGCGGAAGGTGGTTTTTTATCTCATACTGCAATTATTTCAAGAGAACTTGGAATTCCATGTGTAACAGGACTGGGTTATGATGCTATTGAAAAATTAAAGGATGAAGAACAAATAGAAGTAAATGGAAATAATGGAAGTGTAAAATTTGTAAAATAAATACTAAATGAAAACATAAGTATAATATGAATTTATATTTGTGTTTTTTATTGACTTGCAAGTTAACAAGTAGTATACTATGTTTAATTAACTGAAAGTTAATAATAGATTGATGTAATACTTCTGATTAAATGTGAATATATATAATATAGATAAATTTGTGGGGTAAAAAAATGAAAAAAAATTTAATTTCTGTAAATTTGTATAAAACTTTACTCAACGATGATTTGAAAATTGACGATTATACTATTAAAGTTGTAGAAGAATGTAAAAATAAAGGCTCTAAAGTATTAATAAATACTTCTCATAGTTATAATGAAGTTTTAAAGTATAAAAAAATAATAAAGCCGAATTTTATTTCTTGCTTTAATGGCAATTATATTTTTTCAGACGAACATATATTTTTTTGTAATCCGTTAAATAAAATAGAAGTGAAAAAAATAATTGATGAAGTGGTAAAAAATAATGATTTATTTATAATTGAATGTTTAAATACTTCTTATAGAAATAGAATTGATAAATATGATTTTATTGAAACAATATATTCTGATATCAATAAAATTAACTTAAATGATTGCTTTTCAATAACCATATTTACAGATAATATTGATTATGTTAAAAAAATCTGTAAAAAATATAATCTTGTAATTATTTATAAAAGTTTTTTAAATTGCTATAAAATATATCCTAAAGAATCGGAAAAATCAAATGTAATTAATATTATAAATAAATTCTTTTATGATGAATATAATATAATTTCGTTTGGAAATGACAAAACAGATTATGAAACATTAAAAAAATCTAATATTGGAATAAAAATGAAAAATTCTAATGGATTAGATAACATTAATTTTTGGACTAGCAGTAATAATGATTCTGGTGTAGCAAAGTTTTTAACGAGTTTTTATAACTTAGATTTAAAAGCAAACTATGATAAAGTTAAAATTTTAGATTGTACACTTAGAGATGGTGGACACTTAAATAATTGTGAATTTGGTTATTCAACTATAAAAAAAATAATTCAAAATCTTTCAAATAGTAATATAGATATAATTGAAATAGGTTTTTTAGAAGATTGTATATATGATAAGAATAAGACTAGATTTAATTATGTATATGAAGCAAATAATTTACTAAGTAAAATTGATTTAAAAAATTCAATTATATCACTACTTGTTCAAGTAGATAAATATGATATAAACAAACTAGAAAATTGTGATGGTTATGTAAAAATGATTAGGGTATCATTTCATAAAGAATATTTAAATAAAGCAATAAAATATTGTAAATTGGTTAAGAAAAAGGGGTATATATGTTCAATAAATCCAATTAATTTTTCTGGATATAATAATTTAGAAATAATTGAATTAATAAAAAAAGTAAATGAAATAGATATTGATTATTTTTCTATTGTAGATACATTTGGCTTACTTTTAAATAATGATTTCAATAATAAATTAAATCTTATAAATAATTTATTAAGAAATGATATAAATGTAGGTTTACACCTTCATGATAATTTATCTTCTGCGTTTGGGGCAGCACAAATACTTATGCAGAAAAATACAAGATATAAAAATGTAATAATAGATTCTGCAGTTTTAGGAATGGGAAGAGATCCTGGAAATCTTAAAACGGAATTAATAACGTATTATTTAAATACTTATAGTGATAAAAAGTATAAGATGAAATATATTTATGAATTAATGGAAAATGAAGTTTTAAACTTTAAAAAAATATATGATTGGAAACCAGATTTCTCATATTCTATAAGTGCTTTTGAAAAAACTCATAGAACATATGCCGAATACTTAAAAAATAAGAAAATTGGTTATCAAAAAATAGAAAAATATATGAAGAAAATACCGTTAGAACATAGAGTTAGATATAACGAAAAAATAATCGAAAATATATTAGAAGAGGGGGAATAATAATGTATTTAGATAAGTATATAGAAGAGCACGGAAAACAAACAGATTATCCTATTTTTGATGATGTAATATATAAAGATATTGATTTTCCAACAAATGATCTTTTCTTGGCACAATTTAAAGGAATGAATTTTAATGCTGTTGATATTGTTGTAAAGTACTTAGCAATAGAAAATTATTATGGACTTAATGATTTTGGATTTGATTTATATAAAAAAATGCAAATGCTTAGAACAGGCAAAGATTGGAATGATAGGTTTATTTCTTTGATAAAATCTGTAGAAAATTCTTATGATAATGAGTCGAAAATAGAAACAGATTTAAACTATTCTATACATGATGGCGCACATAGAACTGCACTTGCATTATTTCATAATAAAAAGAATGTTCCAGTTAGATTATTTAATACATCAATTTATAGAAGAAGTTATGATTTATCTTGGTTTTATGAAAATTTATTTACTAAAGAAGAATTAGAAATTATAAAAAATAAATTTAACGAAATAGTCGAGATGATAAATGAACCATATTATTGTATATTGTGGACTCCAGCAAGAAATAAATTTGATGAAATAGAAAAAGATATTTCTAAAATATCTAGTGATGTTTCTATTTTATCCAGTGAAAATATAAGTATAAAAAAAGAGAATATTAAGAAATTTATTTATGATATTTATAGTACTGATGATATAAAAACGGAAAAATTAGATAAAAAATATAGTGCGATGATAAAATCACTTGAAATGGATGATTACAACTCTCTTGATTATATAATCAGGGTACTAAAATTAAATTTAAAATATCCAGATTTTAGAGTTAAACCTATGACCGGATTACCACAATCAAAAGAAACAATGAAATTAAAACAAATTATTAGAGATACGTTTAAAGCATATGTTACAGAATATTATTATGACATAATAATGCATGTTACTGATAACACTATTCAAAATAGAGAAGTAGAAAAAATTTTGGAAAAAGAAAGGATAATAAATAAATGAAAAAGAAAGTTATTGGAATGATTCCATCAAGAATGAATAGTACAAGATTTCCTGGTAAGGCACTTGCGTTAATACTTGGTAAACCAATGATTTATTGGGTATATAAAAGTGCAAGTAAAGTAAAAAAGTTAGATGAAATTTTTGTTGCAACATCTGATAAAGAAATAGAAGAATGTTGTAATAAATATAATATAACATGTATATGTAACGAAACAAATGAAACAACCGCAGCGCAAAAAATAGCGATAGAATCAGATAATTTAGATGGAGATATTTATATAAATATACAAGGTGATGAACCTTTAATTGATCCAGGTGCTATAGAATCTATAATAGATGTAATGTTAAATGATGAAAGTTTAGAATATGTTGGATTAAAAAGTAAAATTACTAATGAAGAAGAATTTTATGATAGAAATGTTGTAAAAGTAGTGACAGATAATGATAATTTTGCAATGTATTTTTCTCGTTCGCCTATTCCTTATGAATTTGAGTATGGAAAAGCATACAGAGTAATGGGATTATATGGTTATACGAAGGAGTTTTTACAAAATTTTAAGAATAGTGAAAAAAGCGATTTGGAAAAATTAGAACATGGAATAGAAATGTTAAGAGTTATGGAGAAAGGCCATAAAATTAAATTAATAGATACAAATTATAAATCAATCGGAGTAGATTTAAAAGAACATATTAAGGAGGTAGAAAAAATCATGTTAGAAAATGGTAAATATGGAGAATATACTGATTTATATGATGAAAATAAAAATTTAACAGGAGAAAAATTATTTAGAGAAAAAGGAACAAAATTAATTGTACCTAAAGGAAGATATTCAGTTGTTGTACTTGCATTTATAGAAAATTCCAAGGGTGAATTTTTGTTTCAAATGACATCAAAAAGAAAGAAAAATGTATGGGCTACAACAGGTGGTCATGTAAAATCAGGTCAAACAAGTAAAGAAGCTATTATAGAAGAAATAAAAGAAGAATTAGGTATAGATATCAATGAAGATGAAGTAAAACTATTTAAAACATATAAATATGATGATGCATTTAAAGATGTATTTTATATAAAAAAAGATATTGATATAAATTCGTTAACTTACCAAGAAGATGAAGTAGAATATGTAAAATACTTAACAAAAGATGAAATATTGAATTTAATAAATAATAATGGTAATATTAGAAAAACAAATATAGATGCATTTCTAGATATAATAAATTAAAAGATATTAACTACTAATTATAGTAGTTATTTTTTTATAAATTTATAAAATATATTATAATTCGACAAAATTCTAATCTAATTTGATTAATAATTTTAAAGGTAATTAGATAGGAGAATTTTTATGAATGATATATTAGAAAATTATGAACTTAGAAAAAAAGATTTAACTTTTGAAACTTGGTTTATAGAAGGAATACAATATAATTTTAAATTAGAGGATTTTGAAGAATTACTTGGAATAAATAAAGAAAATTTACTAATATTTAAAAAATATTTAGTATATTTAGATTTTTATAGGGTAAATTATCCAATTTCAATGTCAGAAGAAGATGCATTAAATAATTTTAAAAAGGTTGTTAATGATGATGAAAATAAAGACTTACTACTTAGTTTCTTTAAGAAACATGAACACTTATTTTGTGACAAAAATGAGGTTAGAAGGAAAAAATTAGTACCAATTGAGTATAATAAACGAATTTTTAGGGGAATTTAAGGTACAAACGGATAATATAAATATCAGGAGGGTATTTATGTTATTGAAGCTGAAAAACGTAAAAAAGAATTATAAAATTAATAAAAACGAAGTACAAGAAGTATTAAAAGATATTAACTTAACTTTAAAAAGTGGTGAATTTGTTTGTATTTATGGAGAAAGTGGATCAGGTAAATCAACACTTATGAATATTATTGGTGGACTTGATGATGATTATATAGGAACAGTTACAATAAATAAAAAAGACATAAAGAAAATAGATAAAGATAATTATAGAAGTGATAAAATTGGTTTTGTTTTTCAAAATTTTAATTTAATACCTTATTTAAGTGTATTTGAAAATGTTATGATTATGTTAGATATGACAAATATAAGACAAATAAAAAAAATTAAAATGGTAGAATCAGCATTAGAAAAAGTTGGATTACTTGAATATAAAAATAAAAAGGTAACAGAATTATCAGGAGGGCAAAAACAAAGAGTCGCACTTGCTAGAGCGATTATAAATGAACCAGATATTATCTTGGCAGACGAACCAACAGGAGCTCTTGACTCTAAAAATGCAGATAAAGTATTAAAAATCCTAAAACAAATATCAAATGATGGAAAACTTGTTATTGTTGTAACACATTCAAATAAGGTTAAAAAGTATTCTAGTAGAGTAATTACTATAGAAGATGGATTAATAAAAAAGGATGAAATACTAAAAAATGTTAAAAATGTAAAAAAGAGAAATAAAAGTTTAAAAAGAAATTTAAACTCTTTTATGTGTGTTAAATTAGGATTAAGTAATATTATAAAGAATCTAAAAAGAAATATACTTCTTATAACCGCATCTTCTATAGGGGTTATTGGAATATTAATAAGTCTTTATATTGGAAGTGGTGTAAAAAAATATATTAGTAATGAACTTAAGAATAACGCGAATCCTCTTTTATTTACTGTAAGCGAAAAGGGTAAAAATGAATTATATGATGTAAAATATTATAGTAAAAGTGAAATAGATAAAATAAGAAAAATAGATCATGTTACTAACATAAAAAAAGACATATCATATACGTCTGCATATATAGTTTATAATGGTAAAAAATATGATTTAGTAAGTTTATCAAGTAATTCGAATATTAAAGATAAAAATATAAAATTAGGAAATGTTCCAAAGACGAATGAAATCGTTATAAGTGAATATCTTAGTGATAATATTTTAAACAAAAGACAAAATGATTTAGTTGGAAAAAATATTAAATTATATCTATTAGATTCATCAAGAACTAGTCCTACTTTATTAACTAAAAATTTAGAAATATCTGGAATATATAAAAATGGGAAAGTTAACTTAATAAATAATTCTAATTATGCATATGTTACTTATAATACTTTAGAAAAGATTTATTCAGAGTTAAATGAAGAATTAAAACCAACAGAAATAAAAATAGAAATAGATAAAAAAGAAAATATAGAATATGTTAAAAAAAGAATGAAGAAAATGGGGTTTGAACTATCAAATATGGAAGAATATACAAATGCTATATTTAACTATTTAGATATTGCAACTTATGTATTATCTAGTTTTTCCTTTCTTTCACTTATAGTTTCATGCATAATGATGATTATAGTCTTTAGTATAAATGTTTTAGAAAGAACAAAAGAAATAGGTATTTTAAGAGCACTTGGTTTTAGAAAAAAAGATATAAAGCAGATTTTTAAAACAGAAGCAATTTTAATAGGATTTTTTACAGGAATATTTTCTTGTATTATATCAAAAATATTATCTAGTTTAATAAATAGTGTAACAAAATCTAAATTTGATATAAGTATAGTTAATGCAAATTTAAAATATATGATTTTTGGAATAATTCTAAGTATTTTAATATGTATAATAGGTAATATTATTCCATCAAGAAAAGCAAGTAGATTAAATATAATTGATGCACTTAGATATGAGTAAATAAAGGTATGAAAAAAGTAAAAGTCATGATATAATAATAGTGGGTGAAAAAAGTGAAAAAAATTGGAATAATTAGTTTAATAGTAATAATTATAGATAGAATTTTAAAAGTATTAGTTACAAACAATTTTGTACTTAATGTAAGAAACAAAATTATAGATGGTTTCTTTTATATAACAAATTGCCATAATGAGGGAGCAGCTTTTTCTCTTTTTTCAGGTAATGTACTTTTTTTAATATTTATTACATTAATAGTATTGTTTTTAATTTATAGAACTATTAATAAAGAAAATGTAAATAAAATTGGAATACTTGCATATGGCTTATTATTAGGTGGAATATTAGGTAATTTATATGATAGAATATTCTATGGTTATGTAATTGATTATTTAGATTTTGTAATATTTAAGTTTAATTTTGCAATATTTAATTTAGCAGATGCCGCAATTGTTATAGGAGCAATTTTACTTATTGTATTTGAAGGAAGTGATAATGATGAAAGAAAAAATAAGGATAGAAGTAGAAAACTTAGAAAAGAATGAAAGAATAGATAAATATTTATCAAGTAAATTAGATGATAGTTTTTCAAGAGCAAAAATTCAAAAATTGATTGATGAAGAGTTAATACTTGTAAATGACAAAGTTATAAAAAGTAGTTACAAAGTATCAAATGGAGATGTTATTTTAATTACTGATAAAGAAGAAGATATGAGTGTAAAACCAGAAAAAATGGATATAGATATTGTCTATGAAGATGATGATGTAATGGTTATAAATAAAAAAAGTGGAGTTGTAGTTCATCCTGCACCAGGTAATTATAGTGGAACACTTGTTAATGGTCTTATGTATTTAAGTAAAGATTTAAGCCATGTAAATGGTGAGTTTAGACCAGGTATAGTTCATAGAATTGATAAAGATACTAGTGGACTTTTAATAGTTGCTAAAAATGATAAAGCACATAGAATTTTAGCAGAAGAATTAAAAGAAAAAAAGATAAAAAGAAAATATATTGCACTTGTTTCTGGAGTAATAAATCATGATATAGGTGAAATAGACGCACCTATTGGAAGAGACCCATCAGATAGAAAGAAAATGTGTGTAACAAGTACAAATTCAAAAGATGCAATTACACATTTTAGAGTACTTGAAAGATATAAAAATGCAAGTTTAATAGAATGTGAACTTGAAACAGGTAGAACACATCAAATAAGAGTACATATGAAATATATAAATCATCCTGTTATTAATGATCCAGTATATGGAAAAAATAATCATGGAAAATTTGGACAACTTTTACATGCCAAAGAAATAACATTTACTCATCCAACTACAAAAGAGGTAATGACTTTTTCTTGTGAAGTTCCAGAAGAATTTAATAAAATACTAGAAGAATACAAAGAAGAGTAGGAGATAAAATGGATTTAACAATAATGGATAATTATGATTTACTTGTGATGAAGATAATACACTATTTTATTGTAAAAGAAAACTATAGTCCTATTATAATAAAAGGAATAGAAGATGAGATATGGCTTGAAAATAAAAATAATGAATATAGTATTGTTAGAATAGTTACAAGAAAAATTATAAATAAAGAACAATATGATTATGATGTATTAAAAACAAAACATATAGCAAAACAATTAAAAAGAAAATTATTAGACTTTTCTATGAATGTATTATCTATATACTTAGATAAAAATTTTTATACAAAAGAAATAGATAACTTTGATGATAAATATATTGGAATAGTTGTTAAAGATGAAGATAGTTTTTTAACAAATGAATATATTAAAAAAAGTTATAAAAATATGGAAGATGATTTTAAATATGAAGAAATAGGTTTTGAACTAGTTGGTAGAATTACAAGAGAAATAGAAGAAAAAAATATAAAAGAAGGAAAAGAAAGAGAGAAGTTTATGAAAAATAGAAAACCAGTCGCAACATATGTACTTATATTAATTAATGTTATAGTATTTATACTTATGTATTTATTAGGCAATGGTTCAGAAGACACAAAAACATTAATTAATTTTGGAGCAAATTATGTAGTTTTAACAAAGGCAGGAGAGTATTATAGAATTATAACATCTGCATTTTTACATATTGGTATATTTCATTTATTAATTAATATGTACTCATTATATATTGTTGGAACTCAAGTTGAATATTTTTATGGAAAAGTAAAATATTTAATAATTTATTTCTTTAGTGCAATTATGGGATCATTGTTTACAGTTGCATTATCTTCAGCAAATACTGTCGCAGCAGGTGCTTCAGGAGCAATATTTGGTCTTCTTGGTTCAATATTATACTTTGGAGTTAAATATAGAGGATATATTGGTAACTCTTTGATAAATCAAATTGTACCAGTTGTAATACTAAACTTAATTATTGGATTTACAACTCCTGGAATAGGAAATGCAGCTCACATTGGTGGACTTATTGGTGGATATCTAATATCTATGGGAGTAGGTATAGGTATTGATAATAGAGAACAAAAAAGTTCTAGAGTAAATGGAATAGTAATAAGTGTTATACTTACAATATTCATGATTTATATTGGATTTATGAGATAAAAAATTATATTTATTATAGAAACTAGCAGAATTAATTAATTTTGCTTTTTTTGTGCTATAATGTTTGAAAAGGAGTGTTTGCATATGAGAAAGAAGATTATATTTGTTTTAATTATTATAGTAATTATAATATGTTTTATAGGAGTTAATAATTTTTATAATAGAAAAATTACCTATAAAGAATGTAAAAATAATGAAGTTAAATTAAAATATATAACACATAAGTTTACTGGCGAGTCTGAACATTTTGGATTTGAGACAGGGAATGTAGATTTAGATAAAAATAATTATGAAATACTACTAACAAATTTTATACAAACTAAAAAGGTAAAGAATATAGATGATTTTAAAATTACTATTTATTTTAATGATAAAGAGTGGTCAAGTAATGAATGGAATAAAAATAAAGATATATCATTTAGAAAGTTTTTAAAAAATATAATTGTTTACGAAGAGGATACGGAATATACAGAAGAAAACTCACCAAATTTTAGAAGAAGTTCAGATGCATTTATTGAAACGTCACCAGATGAATTTAAAAGTGCTATAAAGGTTGTAGTAAAATATTGTTATAAAAATAAATGCAATACAGAAAATATGAAAATTACATTTATTAATTAAAAATTAAATAAGAGGGAGGGAATATTAGATTATAACTCTAATATAAAAAAGTATGAAAAAAATTTTAACAATAATTATGATATTATTATGTTTTGTAATAACTGGTTGCAATAAAAAGGACAATTTTGATCATTATGATTTAAAAGATAAAGATTTGAATACTTATGTATATCATGGTGATGAAAAAGATGAATTATATGCTTTAGCCGATATAACACCAGAGGGTTATGAATCATTTATTACAGGTTTATTTTATAAAGTATCAGAAAATGATTATATTTTGTTAGAAAAATTGGAATATAGTAGAAAAGATGCATATAAAAATAAAACTATTTATCATTTTTACGAAAATAAATTATATGGCGTTGGCAATGGTGATTCACCAATGATATTTGAAATTGAACTAAATGGAAAACAAAGTAAGATGAATGAATTAAAATTTAAAATTAATAATAAAACAAATCCATTTTTAATCACATCTATAGAAGATATAAAAGATAATAAAATTTTATACTATGGCTATGTTACAACAGATAGTGGTAATAATTCTTCAAATATAAATTGTTCATTAAAAACATATGAATGTACTATTGACAAGTAGTAAAATATAAAAAATAAAACTAGGAATAAAAATTTTCCTAGTTTTCATTTAATATTTTTTCTGTATTTTTGAAATTTAATTTAGCAATACTTCTAAGTTTTTCTTTACCAAAATTTTGAACTATTTTCTTTCCATAATCATCAACTAAAGTACTTGCGCCTTTTGGAATAAATGATCCAAGATTATTTCCCATTTTTTCAATTTCTTTTAAAAATAGATATCTACTTATTATAGAAGAACAAGCAACAGATAAACATTTATCTTCTGCTTTAGTTGTAAATTTTATCTTTCTAAATACATTAGGTTCACTTTTTAAATAATTATAATAATTTCTTTCTGGAGTAAATTGATCTACTACAACCATATCATATACGAAATTATCTTTTTTCATAAGACCTAAAATTGCTTTGTTATGATATATTGCTTTAATTTTGTTCATATTATAACCATTATCTTGCATATTATTATATTCTGCGTTAGATATTATTTCTTCTTGATGTGGTATTCTTTTAATTATTTCTGGTGCAATTTTTAAAATTTTATCATCAGTAAGTTTTTTTGAATCTCTAACACCCAGTTCTTCAAGGAAAGAAATATCTTTTCTATTTACATAAGATGCACAAACTATAATAGGTCCAAAATAATCACCAGTACCAACTTCATCAGAACCAATAGAATTAATAAAATAGTAATCAGTTTTATCATCATCAACTTTTTTTTCTTTTTTAGGTTCTATTGTAACTGGTTTACCGTTAAGAATCATTTCAGTTTCTTTCCATATATTCGCATCTATATCTGCACTTATACCTTGAAAAACAACTTTACCAGATTCATAAAGTGTAATTACAGTATCTGCATCCTTTGCTTGAAATAAAGCATATGCAGGAGTTTTCTCTCTTTTTATATATTTATAATGTTCACACATTTTATCCATTGTATTTTTACTTATTTTAAAAGAAATTGTCATTAAAAAATCACCTCATAAGAATATTTTATCATAAATCTTTATTTTTTGGTAAAATTATAATATAATTAATATGTAAAGTAAAGGAGAATAGATATGCTTGACATTATAATTATAATGATAATATTATTTGGTGCGATTGTAGGTTTTAAAAGGGGAATAATAAAACAAAGTGTAATTACAGTTGGAATGATTTTGGTGCTTATACTATCATTTATACTTAAAAATCCTGTATCATCAATAATGTATGAACATTTACCATTTTTTAGTTTTGGTGGATTATTTGAAAATTTAGCAGTTTTAAATATAATTGTATATGAAGGATTTGCATTTTTATTAGTTTTTTCAGTATTAAGTACAATTCTTATTATACTTATAAAAATAAGTTCAGTATTTGAAAAAATATTAAGAGCAACTATAATACTTGCGATTCCATCTAAAATTTTAGGAGCAATTTTAGGAGCCGTAGAATATTATTTAATAGTGTTTATAATATTATTTATATTATCATCACCAATATTTGGGCTTAATAATAATGAATTTTTTACAGAATCAGAACTTAGAAACTTTATTTTAGAAAAAACACCATTTGTATCTAAAGAGATTGATAGTACAATATCATCATTAAATGATATTAATGATTTAATAAAAGAAAAAGATAAATTATCAGATTCAGAATTTAATTGTAAATCAATTGATATAATGGAAAAAAATAAAGTTATAGAAAAAGATTCACTTGAATATTTATATTCAAAAAATAAAATAACAAAATGTAAAGTGGGAGAGTAATTATGAGCGTAAAAATATTAAATAAAGATAATTTTAATAATGAAATAAATGGGGAAATGGTATTAGTTGACTTTTTTGCTAAATGGTGTGGACCTTGCAGAATGATATCACCAATAGTAGAAGAATTATCAAATGAAATAAATTATGTTTCATTTTGTAAAGTTGATGTAGATGAAAGTGGTGAAATTGCAAATACATTTGGAGTACTTAGTATACCAACTTTATTACTATTCAAAGAGGGAAAATTAATATCAAAAAAAGTTGGATTTCAAAGTAAAGATGAATTAACAAGTTGGATAAATGAAAATAAATAAAAGAAAGTTTTTAAAAATGAAGTTGTCAACAAAAAGTAGACACTAAAAAAGAATTATTTGAAGCCTAGTT
>JAHZBE010000008.1 GCA_019423565.1 bacterium | reverse complement strand
AATGCACGATCATTTCTGCATGTATAAAATTCTGCCATTTTTCCCTCCTTTCGCTAGGATAAGAATACTTTTAAAATATCCTTTCACTTATTTTATTCTCTCTTTTTAGTTAAAACTCCACTAAGTAAAAGAAAAAAATTGAAAATCCTATCAATTTTTAACTATACCTATATAAAAAAGGATGAAATAATTCATCCTCTATAAAATATTATAAAATGCATTAATACTGTAAGACCACTTAATTTAACATTTAATTTAAGTTTTTTACAAAATTCTACAGTACCAACAACTTTATCAACTATTGATACTATATAACTCTCTTTATATCTTGGTAACTTTAAAGTTAAAGGAAACATATGCTTATATATAATGTCTTTTTCTTTAAAGTTTAAGCCAACATATTTTTCTGAATTTTCTACAGCTATTTTATTATGTGTAAATGTAGATTTTATTCCATCAATAGTTGCTCCACCATTTTCATTATAGAAGAAATCATGCATAATTCCTCCTCTAGCAGTACTTTCATAATCTAAATTTAATTTTCTTGCTATTTTATATGAATAGTACGATACTCTCATTAAATGATAAAGTCTTGTTGTACCATGATGAATGCATCCACCAATTCTCTGAAATTCTTTATTTTCTAATATAGGATTTACAATTGTTAAATATTCTGCGTCATCCATTATTTCATCTTCTATATTATCAAACATTTATGTACTCCTTCTTATTCTTCATCTTCCTCATCATTATCTACTAATACTTCTCTTGGTTTTGATCCATTTGCAGGTCCAATAATACCTCTTTCTTCAAGTAAATCGATTATTCTTGCTGCTCTGTTATACCCAAGTTTAAATCTTCTTTGAAGTAATGATGCACTTGCTTTTCTAGTTGATATAACAAACTCAACTATATCATTATATAATGGGTCATCATTATCAACATCATCTTTATCAATACTTGTTTTACTTCCAACTTCATCAAGTTTCATAAAGTTTTCATCATATACTGCTTTTTGTTGTTCAATTGTTTTATTTGCAATTTTTTCAACATCTTCTTCTGAAATAAATGCTCCTTGTATTCTTGTTGGAGAAGTTGCTCCCATTGGTGCATAAAGCATATCACCTTTACCTAGTAATTTTTCAGCACCAGGATGATCTAGTATTGTTCTTGAATCTATTTGAGATGATACCGCAAATGATATACGAGATGGTATATTTGCTTTTACAACACCTGTAATTACATCTGTTGATGGTCTTTGAGTTGCTACTATTAAATGTATACCTGCAGCTCTAGCCATTTGTGTAATTCTCATTATTGATTGTTCTACTTCTTTTGATGCAACTAACATTAAATCAGCAAGTTCATCAATTAATACTACAATATAAGGTAATAATGGTTTTTGTGATTCAACAGGTAATAATTCATTTTGTGATCTTAATTTAGCATTATAACCTTCTATATTTTTAGTTTTTGTATCACTAAATAATTCATATCTTTTTTCCATTTCATCAACAACTTTTTGAAGTGCTGCTGATGCCTTTTTTGGATCTGTTATAACTGGCATTAATAAATGTGGGATACAGTTATACATAGTAAGTTCAACCTTTTTAGGGTCAACCATTATTAATTTAACTTCATCTGGTTTAGCTCTCATAAGTATTGAACTTATAATACAGTTAACACATACTGATTTACCTGAACCAGTTGATCCTGCGATTAAAAGGTGTGGTGTCTTATTAATATCCATAAATATAGGTTGTCCCATTATATCTTTACCAAGTGCAACACGAAGTTTATTGTCAGAATTTTCTTTTAAAAGTTCTTGCATCATTTCATAGAATGATACACCTGTAGATATTTTATTAGGTAATTCAACACCAACAGTACTCTTACCTGGAATAGGTGCTTGTATTCTTACATCTGTTGCTGCTAGTGCAAGAGCAATCTCACTACTTAATGCTTTAATTTTACTTATTTTTGTCCCTGATTTAACTTCTAATTCATACTGTGTAATTGATGGTCCAACGTGGGCAGTTTTTACTTTTGCTGTTATACCAAAATCTCTAAGTACGCCATCTAGTCTTTTAGCATTATCTAAAATCAAAGCTTCATTTTTTGCTTGACCTTTTTTCTTAGAATTATTATCACCAGCATCTAGTATGCTAAGATCTGGAAGTACATAATTTAAATATTTATTAGAAGCAGGAGTTTCTTCTTTTCTCTCTTCTTCTTGTTTTTTAGAAATAACTTCTTCTCTTTCTTCTTCGTCATCCTCTTCTATATAAGAAAGTCGTTTTGCTTTAGCAAGTTTTAACTTTTCTTTTTCTTCTTTTCTTTTTGCTTTTTTATCTATTACTTCACCAGTTTCTTCATCATAGTCTTCTTCCTCATACTCATATTCATCATCTTCTTTATCTTTAGATTTTTTTTCTTTTCTTTTAAACTTACTAAATAAATTAGTAATTGCATCTCCAATTGATAAATCTGAAACTAAAATAACACCAATAAGCATAAGTACACTAATAACTATAATGCTTCCCATTTTACCAAGTAAAATATTAAATATAGATATAAAGAATGCACCTATTACTCCACCACCTGCAAAGCTTACCTTTGTATTAATACATTTAATTACTTCATCAATAGTACTTTTCATTGTTTCAAAAAAACCATCACTTTCATTTATATAATTTAAATGCGCAAGTGATAAAAGTCCAATTAAGAATATATATATTCCTATCATCCTAGATGAAAAATACTTAGGATTTTCTCTTTTAACAAGCATATAAGAACCAAATATTAATAAAAATGCTAAAACTATAAAATCAAATGATCCCATTAAAAACATTGCAAATCCTTTAATAATAGTTCCAAGAATATTTGCTTTAAATCCTAAAAAACCAATAATTGCTATAACGATAAAAATAATACCTTTAATCTCTATTGGATATTTAAAACCAGATTTGTTTTGATTTTTCTTTTGCTTCTTTTTTGCCATATTATACGCCTCATCTACTCTTTAATAATTATATCATAGAAAAGAAAAATAGAAAAGCATTTATTACTTTTCTATATCTCTGTTATTACTGTAATTATCATTGGTTTACATTCTGTTTCACTAAATAAATATTTACCTAATTCTTCACGAATACCATTTTTTATTTTATTAAATTCAACATAGTTATCACTAATATTTGAATTAATAACTTCAAGAGAAATTTCTTTCATTTTTTCAATTATTTCATTATTTTCTTTTACGTAAATAAATCCTCTTGTTAATATTTCTGGTCCAGCTTCTATTTCTTTAGTCTTTCTATTTAATGTAGCACATATTATAACTATACCATTATCACTTAAAAGTTCTCTATCTTTAAGTACAAGTTCACCAATATCTTGAGTTGAGTTACCATCTATTAATAATTCATCAATCTTAACGATTTCTTTATCTTCTGTTAATTTTCCATCTACAAATGTAGCAACCTCACCATTAAGTTTAAGTATTATATTATTTTTATCCATACCTATACTAGATGCTATATTAGCATTTTCTACTTGATGACGATATTCACCAATTACTGGAAAATAATATTTTGGATTCATTAAGTTAAGCATTAGCATTAAATCTTCTTGTGATGCATGATTTAATAAATGATTCTTACTTGATAATGTTATAACATTTGCTCCTATTTTGCTTATTTCATCTGTTATTTTAGCAGCCTTTTTCTCCATACCTACTTGAACAGGCTCTAGGAAAAAGATTGTATCACTAGGATTTATTTTAACATATTTATCATATCCGTTTACAATTCTATCTAGATTTACATATGGTTTTTCGTTTTCATTAGATATTAATATAATTGTATCTCTATCATTTAGATTATTTAAATTACCAATTTGTTCTTTATCAAAATTTACATATCCTTCATCAATTACATAATTAATTAATGTTTGCATTCTTTTTCCCATAACTACTACTTTTCTATGAGTTTTAGCTACTTCATTAAATAATTCTTGAAGTCTTGATATATGATTTGTAAATACAGTAAATATTATTCTACCTTCGTTATGTAAAAGTGCATCTCTTACATCACTCGCAATTCTATTATTTGGTGTTGTATATCCTGGTCTATCAGCATATTCTGATTCACTTAAAAGACATAATACTCCTTGTTTACCAATATAAGCAAGTTTACCAATATCTGTTTTATATGAACCAGTCATACTAGAATCAAATACAAAGTTACCAGTATAACAAATAGCGCCATCAGATGTATTTAAAACATATCCAACAGTATCTGGTACTGAATGTGTTAAACTAACTGGAAAAATACTATTTTTACCAAATTTAATATTTTTATGAGCACTTATTAAATGTAAATTATTATATTTAATATTGTTATCTTCAAACTCTTTTTTTAGAATATCCACAGTAAATTTAGTTGCATAAACTTTTATACTAGGAATATTTTTAACAATATCACTTACTGCACCCATATATTTTTCATGTGCATGTGTTATAAAAATACCTTTTATTCTTTTTAAATTATCTTTCAAAAACTTTAAATCAGGTATTATATAATCAACACCAAGCATTTTATCATCAGCATACTTAAGTCCTGCATCAAAAATAAATAAGTCATTATCAACATCAATAACATACATATTTTTTCCGCTTTCATTAAGTCCACCTAAACTAAAAATTTTAATTTTACTCATTATTTTCTCCTTTCATTTTTTTACTAAAGAAATAAGCATTAATATTATAACAAAAAAAGACAAATTTTAAAAGCATTTGTCTTTAATTTTTTATTCATGTATTTTTTCTAAAACTAAATTTGTATCTGAGACTTTTACATTAGATGTACCTTTATCACCGATTAATACCACTGATACACTTAATATAGTTGTTTTTTCAAATCTGAATAGTATTACTCTTGAATAGTTCATTTGACTAAGCGTACCTTGTTCTAACTTATAGTCAAAATCTTTAATAGCAGCTCCTGTATCATCCATCAAATAAACTTCTATACCATGATCAGCATCAACACCTGTTATATAGCAAGAAAATGATATTTTATAAATACCTGGTTCAACTTCTATATGTGAATTATCTAATAATTTAAAATATTCTGATGGATTAGGTACAAACCAAGTATTCTCAAATTCCATAACACCAGTATCTTCATTTTCAAGAAAACTTGCATGAACTATTCCCTCATTTGATGAAAGTGGCGTTGTTCCACTAGGACCTATTGGTCCTGTAGGCCCAATTTCTCCTCGTGGACCTGCCATACCAGTGGGTCCAATAACTACTGAACAAATTCCAAGTTTTCTTATTTTTTTACTTAATTCTAGATTTTTCTTTATTTCTTCAAAATTTTGACAAGACATAAAAAGTTACCTCCTCACATATAATATATGAAAAAGTAACTTACACGCTTAAATAAAATAACTTAATTTTATTCGCAATCCTCAATTTCAGGAATATTTTCATAATAAAATTCATAACTTAGTTTATTATTTTTTTTATTAACTACAATGTATGAATCACCATTTATAGTCTTATTTGTTTTTGGATTAATAGTATCTTCATCCATTAATTTCATGTTAACTAATTCTATATATGAAAATTTACAAATAGCCCCTTCAGTTACATTTACAGCTTTGTCATTTATAGACTTATATAAATCTACATTGTCATTAACTACAATTTTAGCATTTTCCTCTATTACTTCAACTATTTTATCATATTGTTTTTCATTTTCTTTCCTTGATGCATCCGCATAATTAATAACTACTATACCAGATATAATAGATAATATAACAATAGTTGCAAGTAGCTCTATTAAAGTAAAACCTTTTCTTTTCATAAATATCATCCTCTAATAAAATTATAATATATTTTCTTTTATTTTTAAAGCACTTATAATTAATTTTATTTCTCCTATGTTTTCCCTATCAAGTATTACCTTATAATTAGTAACACCAATACTTTGTAACTTATCTATTTTATCTAAATAATTAATATCTTTATAATTAAGTATTTTCATATAACAATTTTCGCTTCTAATAGGAAATTTTTTATTATATTTATCTACTAAATAATAATCTTTAGCGCACTCATTACATACTTTTTCTTTATTTACATATGTATTTAAAAGACAATACTTACTTATCATAAGTTCTGGTTTTCCATAAATAACTACCTCCAAATTAGGTTCTTCATTATATTTATTCTTATAATTTTTGATAAGATTTTCGATATTTTCTATTGTAAGTTCATATGAAAGTGTTACCTTTTTTACACCTTTATTATAAAGAAAATTTACATAATATGAATTAACAACATTAAAATATGTATCAGTAGTAGTATTTTTTGTGATTTCACCTATTTCTGAAATTAAAGTGTTTTCTTTTATCATATTTGAATTATTAATTCTAGGCATTTTAAAAATTACTCTATCATTATTTTTATATTGTGAGTATAGTACTACATTATTTACATAACACTTATAATCTGTATTATCTAAAATATATTCTAATTGTTCTTTATTTTGTACCTCAAAAAATATATCATTTGTAATTTTTATTCCTGATTTATTTAATATCACATTATTCTTTTGATAATTATTTTTTACTCTAATTCTATCATCTGTTAATTTTTTTAAAATATCTCTTCTAAGATTATTAATAGTAGTCATTGGTATAAATATATCAGATGGAATATCTATTTTTAAATTATCAAATACATAAATATCATTACCAAGTTTGTTTAATTTTTCTTTTATATCACTTTCTAAAGTAGGTTTATTTTTTGCTTTAAAAACAGAATCATTAAGAATAATTTTTTCTGTATTTTCTTTATCTGTAACAGTAAATATAATTTTATTATTTTGTACTTTAAATTCTCCATCTATTAATACTTTTCTTAAATTAATACTTGTTTCATTTATATAATTATTTAATTTTATATCTATTGTTTTATAAACCTTAGTTCCTTTTTTTATTTTTTCTTTTGAATCAAATTCTACAATTTCACCTTTTTTAGCGCCATTAACAAGTAAGTCATTTTTATATATTCTATTTAAATAAAATCCTATTTCATTATTTTGAATAAATCTAACTGCATCACCTTGATTTATATAATCAGATAGTTTTATTTTTACTTTTCCTTTTTTATAATCAATTACTTCACCAATCAATACACCTAAATGATTAGGTCTAAATCCATTAATAAATTCTTTTGCTCTTTTACTATATAAATTTCCTAAAGTAAATCCTCTATTAAATACCTTTTTCATATTAGTAATATCTTCATCACTTACTTTATCATAATCTATTTTATTTCTATAACATCTAGTAACTAGTCCAACATATTCCTTACTTTTCATTCTTCCTTCTATTTTGAAACTATCTACACCTATTTTAATTAAATCATCTAAATTATTTATAGTACATAAATCTTTTGGACTAAGTAAATATTTATCTCCTAATTCTACCTTTTTATCACCATTTAATAATGTATATGGTTGTCTGCAAACCTGGGCACATTTTCCTCTATTACCACTTCTATTACATTCAAAATAACTAAAGTAACATTCTCCAGAACAAGATATACATAAAGCACCATGAACAAACACTTCAAGTTCTATATCAACCTCTTCTTTCATTTTTTTAATAGTTTCTATAGGAACTTCTCTAGCAAGTACTACCCTTTTAAATCCAATTCCTTTTAAGAATTTAAGTCCATTAATATTATGAACATTCATCTGCGTTGAAGCATGCATTTCTAAATTTGGAAATGTTTTATGTATTAAATCTGCCATACCTAAGTCTTGAATTATAACAGCATCTACTCCATTTTTATATATAAAATCTACATAGTTAATAAAGTCTTCTACTTCATCATCATAAACAATTGTATTAATAGTTATATAAATTTTAACACCATATAAATGGCAATAATTAATTGCCTCTATTATTTCATCATCATTAAAATTTTCTGAAAATGCTCTTGCACCAAATTTCTTACCTGCCATATAAATAGCGTCCGCACCATTTTGAACTGCAACCATTAATGTTTCTAAGTTACCTGCTGGAGACAATAATTCTGTTTTTTTCATAAGTAATCACCAAGAAAAGTATACCACAAAAAAAAGAATCTAAAAAGATTCTACATATTACAATCATTTTTTTCTGATAATAAATCTTCTAATGACACAATATTATATCCTTTTGATAGTATATAATTAATTGATACTTTAATTTCATCTATATTATCTGAATCAACTGCAAATATTACACCATTATTTAGTTTATCTTTAATAGTTTTATAAACATTATCCTTAATAATATCTGATTTAATTGTAGTCATATTATAATCATTACATATTTTTAGAGTTTCATTATTTTTATCATTTGTAAAACAGTATTTTGATTCGTTAGTACCATTCATGCCTATTAAATTATTATGATAAAGCATATATTCATCACTATATTTATCGTCCATTCCTAAATAATATATATTATTATTTTCTGACAAAAATTTTACTGTAATTAAATTTTCTTCTAAATATTTACCATCTATAAAATAATTTACTTTTATATCTTTTTCATTTATATAATTAGTTAAATCACTATTTATATCTTTGTTAACAAAAAATATCAATGAAACTTTTTTATCTTTGTTATTTCCACCAATTACATATTTATTTGTTAAATCTTTATCATTTGAAACCTCTTTCATGACGATTAATTCTTCTTTAAACTCGCCAACGCTTCTCATTTTGCTATAACTTTCATCAACATCTATCTCACAGCCATTTATACCAGTTTTATATTCATCTTTATTTACAATTGGATTTACATTTGATATTTTTTTATCTTTTCCTTCTTCTTTAATAGCTCTCATTATAGGATCGGAATTTCTAGCGATAATTGTTACTTTTTCAGTATAAAAGAAACTAAATCCTACTAACAATAAGACTGCAGATACCTTTAATATTTTCTTTAGCATGTTAATCACCTAATTAATTTTATGAAAAAAAAAGAAAATGATTACTCACTTTCTTAAACTAAATTCTTGAACAACTTCATTATTATCATATTTTTTATAAACTGCATCACCATATTTAATTTCACCATTTTTTATTATGTTACTTGTATTATATCCAACTAATTCATAGATTTCAAGATTGGAATCCATTGTTTCACTTGTTATTATATTTCCTTCTGGATCAACCATAATAGCATAAGCCAACTTAGATTTTTCAAACTCAAAATTATTATTTGGACAAAGTGAATTGATCTTTTTAAGGAATGTTTTTGCAGCTTCTCTCATAGCTTTATTATATTCTTCATTACCTGTTTCAAGATAATTTGAATAATTTCTTTTCACATCTGCATATTCATTTCTCACAATTGATTCATAATTATCTTTTGGAACAAAATTACCCTCATTATTTGCTCTATCAGCAGCCTTTTCAAAACTATCTATTTCACAATCTGCCCATTTATCTATCAATATTGAAGGTGCATCATTAAGATTGTATTGTCTCAATGTATCAGTTAAAATTGATTGTACCATATCTTCTTGTCCATTTTCAAATCCTCTGTTATACGATACTAATGCTCCTGTTGCTGATGCTAAAGTGCTTCCTATGATAGCAAATGAAATTATAGTTTTTTTTAAACTAGAACTTATTTTTTTACTTTTAAAATTTCTTTTTTTTATGTTAATTTTTTTATTTCGTTTGGTTCTTTTTTCATTTTGATAATTTTCAGTACAAAAATCATCCACAAAACCTTCATCTAGTTCATATAGTTTATTTGATACATTTTTATGTACATCATATTTAACTTCTATCTTCATACGAGCATCTTTTTCCAAATCACTCAAAACTTTTTCATATTTATCCATTTTATCATACCTCATTATAAGCTTTCATTATTTTGTTATGTATACCTGGTTCTACATAATCAATCGCATTCATAGTTACTTCTAGAGCTTTTTTATATTCACCCTTAAAGAATAATTTTTCTGCAATTATAAGTCCTTCATTTACTTTTTCTTTATAACTTCTATACCTATTACCATAAACAAAAGTTTCTTCTAGCATAACTATTGTTTTAAGTAAGCTATTTGTTGTATTAAATACCTTAAATACTAAATCTCTTGCTGTATCTACCCTTATATTAAGTGTTTCAATATTTATTGGTTTCTTATTAAGTTCTTTTTGAATTTCTTTAATTGCATCTGATGCATCTTGTAGTTCTACAAAATAATTATCTGGTATAACAGGAATATTATAAAGTCTAATTCTATTTTTTGATTTTTTAAGTAAATTTTTAATATTATCTAACTGTTCTCTTGCTCTTACTTCATCTTCCTTCATACTTCCAATTGTTTTTAAATCATAATTTAATGATTCTTCTAGTTTTGAAATTTTTATAACTAAAATATCTAATTCCTTTACAAGTTTCGAATATGGAAAAGTATGGTTTTTACTACAGTCCATTAAATTATTATAATTATCTTTAAGTTTTCTTACTTCCGTATTTATTACATGAAGTCTATTGACATCATCTTTTGATAAATCATATGTTTCTTTTAAAGAATCTAATTGTGACATTAAATTATTTATAATTTGATTTGTTCTAACTAATTTTGCTTTAAAAGATTTAACATTAGATTCAAATGTTTTCTTACATAGCTTTTCATATTCAAAATCATTATATAATGAATCATAATATGTAACTATTGTCTTAAGTTCAAATACAACATCTTCTAAATTTAATACTTTTACTCTATCTAATATATCTTTTACTTTCTTTTCTGTTTCTTTTACATTATATTCAACATTTAAATAATCCAGCTGATATAAATTTCTTGTCATTTTTATATATATATTTGTTATATCAGCAATTTTACTTGGAATAAGTTCATTACACATAATAAGTATTGCTGGAACTTCTTTAACAACATATTCAATATGATCAATCATTTCAGTAATACCTTTTACCAAATAATTTATCTCATCATAATCTTTCTTTTCCATTACAATTTCAAATTCTTGAAATCTTTTTTCGATATTTTCAAATTGAAGTTCTATTTGGCTATTAATAGGTTTATAATCAGCTTTATTTTTTTCATAATCTTGTTTTATTCCTCTATATTTATTTTTTAACTTAACAATTTGATTTCTATTTTTTTCTTCACTTAATGTTATTTCTTTTATTTCGGATAACAATTTATTTGTCTTTTCTCTAAGTTTATATATCTTAAGCTCTATATCCGCAAGTAGAAGTCTTAACTCTTTATATTTTTTTCTAGATACTAAATCATCAGCCTCTAGGAGCATATCAGTTATTTTTGGTATATAAATATTTCTTATATCATCAAATTTACGTTGCCAATTATCATATTTATATTTTAACTTATCATCTTTTACAAGTGCTTCAACTTTAGATAATTCATTTAATATTGGGGCGTTAATGATTAAGTTTTTTTCTTTTTCTAACTCACTAATAGCTTGTGTTAATTTTTTGTTTTGTTTTGAATTTCTGAGTACAAAGATAACAATTAACAAAATAATAGTTACTATATAAATTGTAAAAATTATAAGCGTCTTATTCACAATACCACCTCTATTATTTACATTTTAACACAAAATAATGTATTTTAAAACTTATTTCTACGTTTTTTGCATTTTATTTATTAATATTGTATTTGACTATTATTTTTTTTGTGTTATAATATACGTGCAAACATTTTGTAGCACTTACTTGAAATATGTAATGCGTTATATACGAAAAGTATTATTAGTACCGTGCCCTTTTAAAAGCTACGCACGATGGAAAGTATTAAAATATAACACCCTATATATTGGCGAGCAAGATACCAAAGGTTTGAAATCTAGTAAAGGAGGAAAAGGAAAATGTCAAGATACACAGGACCTGCTAATAAGAAAAGTCGTAGAGTTGGTTTCTCAACACTTGAAAATGGTAAGGATTTAGCTAAAAGACCATATAAACCTGGTCAACATGGACAAGATAGAAAAGCAAAAGCTTCTAACTACTCTATCCAATTAAATGAAAAACAAAAAGTTAAATTCACTTATGGTTTAAACGAAAAACAATTCAGACTATTATTTAATAAAGCTGGTAAAATGCAAGGTATTCATGGTGAAAACTTCTTAAGACTTCTTGAAAGTAGATTAGATAACATAGTTTATAGAATGGGACTTTCTAGAACAAGAAGAGGTGCAAGACAAATCGTTAACCATGGACATATCTTAGTAAATGGTAAAAAAGTTGATATTCCTTCATATATGGTTAAACCTGGTGATGTAATTAGTGTTAAAGAATCATCAAAAGATCATAAAGCTATTAAAGAAGCTTTAGAAGCTATCAATAATACTGTTGAATTTGTTACTTTCGATAAGAATAAACTTGAAGGTACATATGTTAGATTACCAGAAAGAAGCGAACTTAGCTCAGATATAAACGAAGCATTAATCGTTGAATTCTATAGTAGATAATAAGAACCTAGAACTATCTAGGTTTTTTTGTTACATAAAAAATAGGACCTTTATAAGTCCTATTTTGCTTTTACTGATGAAATATAATTATTAACTTTAATTGCCCACATATTACTTGCTGCATACTTCTTATTCATTGCTTCTGGTGTTGTTAATCCATATGCATAATAATTGTCTGCAATATTATCAATAAATCCTTTTATACCTTCATCTAAACTTGGATATGATTTATATGAACCACCATCACAAGATGGAGAACCTTTTTGTCCACCAACATTATTACACTTTCTCATAAGCGAACTACAAGACCAATTACATCCTGTTTCTAAAAGCATAATACTAACTGCTAAATATGGATCTACACCTCTTTCTAAAGAATAAGATGCAAATATATCACCTTTACCAGCAATTGTAGACTTAAGTGATCTATTTAATTTTTCAGTAAGTTCACTCATTGTCATGCCATCATATACAATTACTCTTTTTGTAACATTATTTTCTTTACTTAATTCTGATATAGTATCCACAAATTCTTCTTTTGCTTCTTCCTCAATCATACCAACAGAAGAAAAAATATTACCTAAAACTTCTTTATCAACATTCGATAAAAAACTTGAAAAAGCAAATAATGTAATCATCGAACATAAAAATACAGTCATTACTTTCTCATTAATTAATCGAAATTTTTTCACAACTTTTCACCTCATTTGTAATTAGCGAAGCAAATTAATAATAACATATTTTACTACTATAGTCAAATTATCGAAGTTTATATATTAACATTAAGTATAAAATTACTACTGTTATAACTATTATACCTATTATAATATAATTAGAATATTTCTTGTTTCTTTTTATTTCAGAAACGCTTTGTTTATCAACACTTATATACATACTCTCATCTTTATTAACATAATTTAATAGATTATAATATTCTGTATCAATTTCATCTAAATCAGATTTTGTTTTTAATAAAATTTTAGTATTTCTATTTTTACTATAGTCTAATATAAGATTAATATCATCTATTTTATTTGTATCACTTATTTTAATACATTTTATTGAATCTCTATATACTTCAAGCCAGTTTCCAAGTTTTTCTCTATCACTATTTGTGTCAATATTGTCAATATTTAAAGCAAGACCAATATATTTTTCAGTTTCTGACTCTCTAAATCCAAAATCTTTTATAAGCATTTTTCTTGAATATACTATTACATCTGTTATTTGAGAAATATTACATCCAAAAACAGAATTACCTTCTTGGTATAGCATATTATCTATAGCTACTTCAATTTTATTAGATGCGATAGTTGCGATGGAAGTTACAATATTTAAGAAGTATTTTTTCTGTTCTTCTAATGTTGACCATTCAAATAAATCTAAAGATAAATTAGATGCGTTAATTGTGACAAGTTCTATTCCACTTAGTTTTAAATTTCTTGCAATTTCATTAATAATCTTCAAATTAGATAAATCTGGATTAACAGAAGGTAAATGAAAAAATATATTTCCTTTATAATTGTCTTTTAAATTGTTGATACTTTTTATATCATAGTTTATTTTGTCTGTTTTTGCTACTAACTCCATGCATCCAGCATTTAATTTTGCAGCTTTTCTGCACTTTTCAAATTGATTACCTTGAAGTAAATAGTTTCCAGCAAAAAAAACTCCTAAATTTTCATTATCCATACAAACAGCTCCAATTCATTATATACATTTATTATAAACTATTTTAATAAAATATTAAATATATTTTTAATATTTTGGGTAGAAAAAAATAGCAAATTATTCGCTATCGTTTTCTAATTTTTTTAAAATTTCTTTACAAACATTTGCTGCTTGTTTTTTAACATCTTTAGCAGCTTTTTCAAGTACTGGAGTACCTTTTTCTTTAGCATACTCAACTAATTCATCTGTTTTCTTTTTTAGTTGTTCTATCTTTTTTTCAGCTATTTTTTTTACCTTTTCTTTATCTAAATCTTCTAATTCTTCCTTTATATCAGCAATTTTATTTTCTAAATTTTCTTTTACTTCGTCAGTATCTACTTCCTTTGCCTTATTAACTAATTCGTTAATTTTACATTTTAAATCTTCTCTTAATTCAGCGCCTTTCTTTGGTGCGAATAAAAGTGCTAACCCAGCTCCTAAACCAGCTCCTAAAATTAATTTTCCTGTTCCTTTTTTACTCATATTATTTTTCCTCCTCATCTTTCTTTTTATTAAATATTTTGCTAAAAAGGTTAAGTATTGATTCAATAATTCTATCTCCTATTATAGATAAACTACTATCAAATCTATCTACTATAGAAAATACACCATCAAGTGTTTTTACTTTACCATTTATGTCATCAACAACATTTGTAATTTTTTCTGTTGTCTTAATCAATTTATATGCAAGCATAATAAGTAGTATTAATAATACTATCAATAGTATATAAATAAACACAAGAAGAATACTTTCTAAAGACATCATCATTCTTCATCATCCTCCTCATCGTCATCATCTGAACTATACATATTATCAATTAAATTAAACAGATCCTGTTCCTTTGTTTCAGATAAAATATTATCATCATCAATTGTCGGTTTATCATTTTTAGCACTATCATTATTTATGTCCATTTTATCATCAGTTAATACATCATTATAAACTATTTTAACTTCATCTTCTGTTTCTTCATCTTTTGATTCATCTAAATTAAAAAATATTCCTTTATCTTCTTCTATTTGTTGTTTCATTGCCTTTCTCATTACCGAATCATAATCAAGTTTTCTAGTTTCATTTCTACTGATTGGACTATCTAAAGATACATCTTCTTTTTTATAATTTTTATCTAACACTCCATATATTGGTGAAATAATTGGAGTTGGTGTAAATTTTTTATCTTGTTTATTAGAATTTATTTTTTCAGTTGGATAAGTTCTTTTTTTGTATGCTGTAGTTGATTTATATTTATCACTTTGAACTTCAACTTTTTTTTCTTCTTTTATAGTTTTTAATGAGTCAGTTGAAATACTTTTTTCATATATTGTATCATCTAAATCCATAGGAAAATTAAAAGTAGAGTCTGCTCTAAATAATTCTCTTTCTGAAACTTCCTCATTTTTTTTATCATCATATCTCTTTTCTCTTTTTCTTACTTCATTTTTATTATAAGAAGGTTGAATTTTTTCTTTTTCACTTTTTTTTACTTCTTCTGGTTCATCATATTCCCCATAATCCTCCTCGTCATAGAAAAAATTTTTAACTTTATCAAACAATCCCATACTTGTCCTCCTTATTCATTGGATGAAGAATTTTCATCTTGTTCTATTAAATTATTAGAAGATGAACTATCTCCATTATAGTTATCATATTCATTTACCCAATCTAAAAAGTTACCATCCGTAGTCTTTTTAGATTCGAATATATTATAAGTTTCATTTTCTCCTAAATCATATTTCCCTGATCCTATAATTGACTCTATTGTATTTTCGTTATATTTTATACTTGATAATACATATGCCATTGACGAAACAGAATCACTTAAATCACTTTTTGATACATACGCTTCTATTTTCGCATAGTTAAACACCATTTCAATATAGTATTTATCTTTATTTTGATTAATTTCTAAATATCCTGTTTTACCATTATAATCAAGTTTTTTAGAAAAAAATGCCTTATCATTAACCTTATAATTATTTTTAATTTTATGATAATAACTTACAATATCAGCATATAAATAATAAGTATTACCATTGTAATATAATTCTCTATTAAAATCTTTTACATTTCTATCTGAAATATAATTAGGTAAATAATATTGATATCCAATAGCATTTTTATTTGTATATTTTATTTTTTTATTAAGTATAATATCAAGATTATTATTAATATCATTATTGCTTATACATTCAATTGTGCAACCTGTAAATGCAAATATGCATATTAATACAATAAATATTTTTTTTATATTCATATCACACCTACTCTATCATGTTTAATTATACCAAAAAAATGTATATTAATAAAGTTTTTTTTTAAATAATAAAAAAAAATTAAGACTAATCTTAATTTATATGACTAAATTCTAGTTTTAACTTGTCTGCGACTGTCACAATAAATTCACTATTAGTTGGTTTTGCTTTGTCATAGTCAACACTATGTCCAAAAATTTCTTCCATTAAATCAATATTACCTCTGTTCCAACTAACTTCAATTGCATGTCTTATTGCTCTTTCTACCCTTGATACAGACGTATCATATCTATTTGCTATCTCTGGATATAACTCTTTAGTTATTCCACCGACAATACTTGGATTATTATATAGAAGCATTATGCCTTCTCTTATATATTGATATCCTTTTATATGTGATGGAACTCCAAGTTCATGTAATATCTTAGTAACAGATATTTTAAGTTCATAATCACAAGTTGTTTTTCCTCTTTTTATTTGTATCTGATCAGTTGCTTCTAATACTCTTTGTTCTAAATCATTTAAATCAAAAGGTTTTAATAAATAATATTTAATATTATAAGATGCTATTCTTTTAATAATCTCATCAGTATTAAATGATGTGATTACAATAATATTAGGATGTAAATCTTCTTCTCTTAATTTGTCTAATAAATATATTCCGTCTTTATTAGGCATAATTAAATCTAATAGAATTAAATCAATTTCATTATAATGATCCTTTATTATTTTCAATCCTTCACTACCATCATGTGCTTCATATAATACTTCTATATTACTACTATTTTTTGAATGTTCCCTAATCATGTGTGTCAAACTGATATTATCATCTACAACTAAAAGTCTTTGCTTTTTCATTTTTTTATTTTCCTCTCTATTTAGTACTTTTCCATTATACAACATATTTTTTTCAAATACCAGACATTTTATTAGCTTCTTTCATCTAATTTTGTCGTAATTTGTCGAATTTTAAAAAAAGATTAACTAATAAGAAACTTTAATAAAAAATATCAGTTTTTTTCTGATATTTTCTTGTATTTTCTGCTCGCAATATTATTTTTTATCTTGTTTATTATCTTTTTATTATCTTTTTTGTAGTTTTCAATCGCAGTTTCATATACTTTTAAAACCTTTAATGCAAAATATTCTGATGAAAAATCTGCAGATAATAATCTAGATTGATTTGAAAGCCTATTATATAAATCTTTATCTTCATATAATTTAGATATTGAATTAATATATTTTTCATCATCTGTAAATACAAATCCATTAAAGTCTTCAATAACACTATTTACAAAACTATCATCCTTAACTGCTACAACAGGAAGTGATGAAGATATAGCCTCAACAACCGTTAATCCTTGTGTTTCTGATTTAGATGCAGTTACAAATACATTACCTAATTGATAGTATATTGGGATATCACTTAATGGAACTTTTCCTGTAAAAATAACACTATCTGATACACCAAGGCTTTTTGTTTCATCTTTTAATTTATCTATATCTGGTCCATCACCAACAATTAAAAGCTTCATATTTGAATATTTCTTAACGAGCTCTTTATGATTATTTATAATTCTATCTACACTTTTTTCTTTTGCAAGTCTAGAAACGGTCATTACAACAAAATCCTTTTTCTTTATACCTAGTTTTTTCTTTAAACTATTAATATCTTTTTGATTAAAGTTTTCTTTATAAAACTTACTTGTTTCAATTCCTGTTTGTATAATATGTATATTTTTAGTAAATTTATATTTATCTTTAAAAAGATTATATATTTTATTAGATGGTACAATTAACTCTGTTACTGTTTTATCTTCAAAAAATACCATCAAATATTTTAATAATTTTTTACATATATCATCTAGTATCTTTTTATTTTTTGTTATGTAATGTGTATAATCCTCCCAATTTGTATGATAAGTATGAACAAGAGGAATTGATAATTGTTCAGATACAACTCTTGCGAATATTCCAACAGTAAATTCAACATTCGAATGTATTACATCTAAATTCATTTTTTTAATCATATTGACTGCTTTTATAGGATAAACACTAGTCATTTTATAATCATAACAATTTGCAAGATTTACAGATGGTAATCTTAATATATGTCCATTATTTTCTAAAACATAATCCTTTTTATTATCGCTAACTGTTATTATAAATACTTCATGTCCAAGTTTAGTAAGAGCATGTTCAAGCATTAATATACTAGTTGATACTCCATTTACTAAAGGAGGATATGATTCTGTAAATATTCCTACTCTCATTTTACTTCTTCCTCTTTTCCTTTTTTTACAAACGCTATTGAAATAGCGCCTAATATCATTGGTAAATAATATGTTGAAAGTCTCCATAAAATCATACACGCACTTATAATTGATGCATCTGAGAAACTTCTAAAAAACTCTAAAAATGCATATTCTAGTCCACCTGTACCACCTGGTATTGGTACAAATGATCCAACAAAACAAGTATAACTTGCGCAAACAATAGAATCAAGTGCACTTACAGTATTAAACTTTCCTATACTATAAAAAATAAATAAAGGTATTAAATAGTACATAGTAAGACCCATTACGTTATAAAATGTTGACTTTACAAGTATAAATTTATTTTCTTTAAAATATATACTACTATTATAAAATTCATCAATTTTTTTTGTTGCTTCTTCTTTTAGGTGTTCTCTATTTTTAATAAACTTAAATCCGAATATAAAATTAAATATTTTATTAAATACTTTTGTATTAAGATTTTTCGCTCTTCCTAATGAAAATAATAAAATAAGTACAATAATATTAACTATATATCCAATTAAAACAATATTCTTAAGTAAACTAGTTGATGGAATTATATGAAGAAAACTATTTGTTATAACTGCAAATGTTCCCATTATAATAAGCGCAAGTTGATATGTAAAAAAATTCTGTAAAAGAGCATTGCCTGAATCAGTAACTTTAATACCTTGCTTTTTTAATAAATATATTTGAAATGGCTGTCCACCTGATGAAAAAGGAGTAATTGCATTAAAAAATTGTGCCGAACACATAAGAATAAATGTATCTTTTATTTTATAATCTTTTTTTATAGATTTTAAATATAAATGAAGTGATAATGATTGAAAAAATACATAAAGTCCCATAAGTATAAATGCAACAAATAAAAATTTTATATCTATATTTGTAAGGGCACTCATTATATCTTTAAAATCATCTTTCATAATTAAATACATTATAAGTACTGAAATTAATATTAATATTATTATATTAGTTTTATATTTTTTCATATTATTCTCCTATATTTTCAAATCCAGGCATATCTTTGCCAGATAAAAATTCTAAAGATGCACCTCCACCTGTTGAAATATGATAAAAAGAATTTTTATACCCAAACTTTATAGCGGCTGATGCAGAATCCCCACCACCTATTATAACTTTTGCACTACTATTTTTTAGTGACTTTAATACTTCCTTTGTACCATATGAAAAATTATCATATTCAAATGCACCTGCTGGACCATTTAAAAATACTGTCTTAGTTAGTTTTAAAATATTATCTATATTTTCTATTGTTTTAGGTCCTATATCAAATGCTATATCATCATTACCAATTTCATTAATATTTTTTAAAACTTTATCACTACTATCAATCTTATCAGATACATACACATCTACAGGTAAAATTATTTTATCTGAATATTTATTTAGTAAATTCTTTGAATATTCAATATTTTCTTCATCAACAAGTGATTTACCAACATTTATTCCTTTTGCTTTTAAGAATGTAAATGCCATTGCCCCTACTATTATAATATTATCTACTTTTTCTATTAAATTAGATATAATACCAATTTTATCAGATACTTTTGCGCCACCCAATATAATACAAAAAGGTTTTTCTGGATTATTTAATAAAATACTTAATTTATTAATTTCTTCTTCTACTAAAAAGCCAACTGCACTCTCTAAATATTTTGAAACACCAGTAGTAGATGCTGCTCTTCTATGAGATACTCCAAATGCATCATTAATATAAACATCTGCAAGTGACGCATAGAATTTTGAAAGTTCTTCATCATTGTTACTTTCCTTTTTACCATCTAAATCAAAATATCTTACATTTTCAAGCATTACAATTTTATTATTTTGAACTACATTTTTAATATCTTCATCATATGTACAAAAATATATTTTTTTACCTAATAAATCTGATAGTCTATCACAAACTATTTTTAAAGAATTTTTCTTTTTATCTTCTTCATTTTTTATTCTTCCTAAATGAGACATTATTATTACATGTTTGGCATGCTTTAATGCATACTCAATTGTTTCTAAACTTTTAACTATCCTATTATCGTCTTCTATATTACCATTTTTTATTGGTACATTCAAATCACATCTAATTAATACTGTTTTATTATTAATATCTATATCTTTTATTGTTTTCATTTTCTACCCTCTTGTAAAGATTATAACATTCATAAGTTAAGTTGTAAATTATTTATAATTCAAAAAAAGATTTTATCCTTAAGCAATAAAGCATTAAGGAATAAAATCTCTTTAATTAACGATTATTCTACAGGTTGATGTTTTACCATTTGTTGACTGAGCTGTTATTACTGCTTGGCCCCTTGCTTTTGCAGTTACAAGGCCACTTTCAGAAACTGTTGCAATAGATGAATTTGATGATCTATATGATATAGACCTATCAGTTACATTTCCTGGTTTAAATGATACACTTAATTGAACTGTTTTAGAAACATTTAATGTTTTTGCATTTGGAGTTAATACTATTTCTGTTGGAACAATTATTGTTGTTGCTCCAGAATTTGATCCACTACAAGCCTTAGCTGAAAATTTTCTATATTTTGTTACTTTATTTCCAGAGCTATCTGATACGCTGTAATAAATTGTATATTCTCCAGGACTATTAATTACACTCGTATCACCAGTTATACTTACTTTTGATGTAATATTACCATCAATATTATCTCTTGCAATATATCCATATACTCCAGTTTTGCTTATGTTAACTGAATTGCCTGTACATATAGTTTGATATGCTTTTGGATTTATAAATGTTATTGTTGGCGCAATACGATCTGCTCCATTATTACTATTGCTTGGTGTTTCAATAACAGTATTATAATCATCATCACTAGAATCATCAGTGAAATCATCATCAAAGTCGTCGTCTGATTCATCATCTGAATTATCAGGTTCATCAACATTATCATCATCTATATTTTCGTCATCTTTTTGACTAACATTTACTTTTCTTTTCTTAGTGGCAGTATTTCCCGCTTTATCACTAACTTTATAAGTAACAATATATGAACCCTCTTTTGTAGTATCAACATCACCACTAATAATTATTTTTTCTGTCAAATCTCCATCAATGTTATCATATGCTGATGCTCCTGCTTCCTTATATTCATCACCTACATATAATTCTATAACCTGTTCTCCAAATAATGTTATTGTTGGTTTTTCAGTATCTTTTTGGCTTTGAGTCTTATTTGTATTTTCTTTGTTTTTATCAGGTGTTGTTCCATATCCATCTGTTATATAAACATTTTTACAAGACACATATGCTTTATATGATATGTTATTACTTACTCTTTTCTTATTTTCTTCCGAAGTGTTTTCTGAAGAATTTTCATCATTATTAGATAAATTTTCCTCTAATTCTGTAACTTTATCTTTAGCAGCATTTGCAATTACATATCCTTTACAATCTGAAGCTCTTTTATTTGAGATTAATTTTTGTTTCAAAATGTCATCTACATTAATTTTTCTCCATTCATTTTCATATAAAACTATTTTTTCTTTCAATAAATAATTTGAAGCAGCATAAACTAATTGTCCTTCATATTCTTTATATTCTTTTCTTAAAACATTTCTATGTATAACAATACCAATTACTATACTAATTATTAAAACAAATAATACTGACATAATTATTATTTTGCCCTTTGTTAGCCATTTTGTTTCTTCCATTTTGTCCTCCTATATATAATTAATATTCACTATAATTAGCGGACATATATTTATTCCCACACTTAACATATGCAGTGCTAACTATCTTATATTCATCACTTGAAAAATCTCTTTCGTTAGAAATTATTACATAACCTTTACATTTATTTGCGTAATCACTATAAACTAAATTTGCTTTTTTTAAAGTAGAAAGTGTAATTTTCTTTTCTTCACCCTCTTCAACCTTTATATTTTTTATTTCATAATAATTTTGTGCAGCATTTACAAGTTCATCTTCAAACTTTTTATAATTATCTACACTTTTATTTTTTAATATTCCTATATAAATAAATATAATACCTATTACAAATAATATTATAAGTGCAAGTAAAGCCATACCTCTTGTTATAACACCTTTATTATTCATTTTTATCATTGTTTTCCTCCGTTTTATTTTTTTCATCTACAACTGGTTCCATAACAATTGTTTCTTCTTTTTCATATCCATATGAAAAATCTTTTAATTCTGATGTATTTGGTACACCTACCTCGTTTACATCTAAAATACTAGCTTCTTGTTCACTATTCTTTTTTTTACCTTTAGAAATAACTAAAATAATTATAATTAAAACTACTATAAAAATTGCAATTGCACCTATTATAAAAACATTATTTAACATCTATACATCACCTATATTAATATTACACCATTTTTAGCCTTTTCGCAATAATTATAACCTTTTAAATAAAAAAAACAGACTATATGTCTGTAAAAATCATATAATTTTTTTAGTTGTAAATTTATTTTAATATACTTGTATAAAATTCTTTCCACATTTTATATATATTACCTTTACTATAAAAGTTAGATATATATTTTGCATTTTCAACTTGTTCGTTATAAACTTTTTTATTATCTTTATATAATTTTATTAATTTTGCAAATTCTTTGTTGTTATCCGCACATAAATATTTTTTGAATAGAATATCTTCATATAACTCTAGATTTCTTAGAAGTATTGGCGTATCTGTAGAACAAGCTTCCAAAATAGTCATTGGAAATAATTCATTATATGATGGAACAAATAATAAATCTCCAGCATTAAATAAATCATTCATATCATCTCTTGGTATTATTCCTAAAAATTTTACATTTTTTGGAGGATTTTTCATAATCTGTTCTAGTTTTTTATGTCCGTCTGTTATCGCACCAAATGAAAAACCACCAGCCCATATAAATTTAATATCTGGTAACATCTTTGCTACCTCAACAAAATCAACAACACCTTTTCTATTTTGTACTTGTCCTGCTCCTAACACTACAAAATCATCTTCATTTAAGTCATATTTTTGTCTTATTTTTTTTATTTCACTGGCACTTTTTTTATAAAATTTTTCCTTTGAAACAAAATTAGGAATATAAGTAATTTTGTCTTCATCTAAACCTGCTTTTATCATGTCCTTTTTAAACATAGGATTGACAACAACTAGATGATCTGCATTCTTATAAAAATTTATTACATATTTTTTAAATATTTTAAACGCAAGTTTTGGTAACTTAATTGACCCATCAAAATGTTCTGGTAAACAATGTACATATGAAACAGTAGGAACTTTTGCCATTTTTAATTTTATATAATTTCTTGGTTCAAAAGTATGTGCATGTATTATATCACAATTTTTTATTCCTTTATTTAGTTGAATTTCAAAATCATCTTTTCCATCTTCTTTTAATAATTTTATTAATTCTAAATATGCACTTCCAACCCCCTGTCCATCTACTGAATCAGCCATAGAAAGCATATTAACTCTAATCTTTTTCTTCATAATTAAACCTCCTATTAATAGTTAAGACAATTATAACATAGTTTTATAACATTTAAAATATTTTTGTCATTAATAATAATTCATATAAAATAATTTAAGAGTATTTTTTGAGTACAAAAAATAAAAAACCTTATATTATGAAATGCACCCTTTAGGGTAGACATTTATAAAAAAACTTAGGTATGATAGAATACACTTCCGAAAGGAGGTGTTTTCTTATGGCTTCAAAAGGACAAAAATTTAAAAATTATGACAATAGTGCAAATATTAAGGTGGTTATATTAGAAGAATATAAATTAAAGAGAAATATTAAAGAATTAGCGGAAAGATATAATATTCCAGAAGGTACTATTAAAACTTGGACATCAAAATTAAATCATCCAGAATTGTATCTGAGTCATGGTCAAAAGCGTGGTAGACCCAAAGAAAAAGATTTAACAAAAGAAGACTACAAAGAAAGATATGAAATATTAAAAAAATACCAGGCCTTCCTCAAGGCACAACGAGAGAAAAAGTAACTTTTATAAATCTTTATAGAGATAATTATAAGTTATATAATATGTGTGCTGTACTTAATATAAGTCCTAAAACTTATTATAAGTATAGAAATAAGGAAGATTCTGATTATTATGATTATTTAGTAATTAAAGAGATATTTGATGATTCTAAAGGCACATATGGTTATCGTAGAATTGTGGAAGGCCTAAAAATCAAATATGGAGTTGTAATGAATGGAAAGAAGGTTTTAAGAATAATGAAAAAATATAATTTAATGGCTGAATATATTAGAAAGTCAAAAAAGAAAAATAAAAATGAAAGAATTGAAGATAATGTTAAACCAAATTTATTAAATAGAAATTTTATTACTGATGCACCAAATAAGGTATGGGATACAGATGTAACTTATCTTATATTCAAAGGTTCTAGAGCTTATCTATCAACGATAATTGATCTATATGATAGAAAAGTTGTTGCTTATAAAATATCAAAACGTAATGATAATAAATTAGTAATGGATACATTAAATGAAGCAATATTCAAAAGAAAAGATGTATCTGGACTTATCATTCACAGTGATCAAGGTTTCCAGTATACATCTTACGAATACAAAGCTATCTGTGAGTCAAATGGTATTACAATTTCAATGGCCCGAAAAGGTACTCCAATTGACGATTCTCCAATCGAGAGTTGGCACTCACTTTTGAAGAAAGAAACTTTGTATAACAATAATATCACATCTTTAGAAGAATATATACAATTAGTTGAAGAATGGATTGAATTTTATAATACGACTAGAATTAAAGGAAAGAAAATTAAGAAGGAAAATGATAAATAAAGATGAATTAATATATAAATTAGAAATTATACAATAGATTATGTCCAAACACGGGAGAGCCAGACTCTGGCATTATTGAATATGCAGAAAATGTTTAATATTTAGTTAATTTATTAATAGATAACAAATAAAGACAAGCTTTATTTGAATAAATATTATAATTACATAATTAAAAAATCAAGGGTCTAGATGAACTCACTTCGTTCGCCCTTGATTTTTTTACATAAGTTTTTTATTTGATGTCTACTAAATGGGGTTCACATCAATTATATAAGGTTTTTTATTTTTTGTACTCCGAGAAATACTCTCAAATGATTTTTAATAATATTTATCAGTAGTAAAAGCCATCTCTTTTCTAACTTCTTCCGTAATATTTTTGTATGTGTTTATTGTCGTGGTTATTCATTAGTGTCCTAACCGATTTGAAATGACATACATATTACAACCCTCAGTCATCATAGTAGTTGCAAAAGTGTGTCTTAAATCATACAAATGAATTTTTAGTTACATTTGCTATATGTATCTAATAAAAGGTTTAATGTTCTAATACCTAAGAAAATAGGTATTGTATCAGTAATTTAAATTTTAAAATTGTTCTATAGTAAAACTTTTCATTTTAATCATTTTTTAATTTACATATTTTATAAATGCTTTATCTATATTTTCATCATATCCTAGTTTATTATATAATTTGTGTGCCTCTTTTCTTTGAACTCCACTAAATAACCAGATACGATCAATATCATCATAAGTTTTTACAATTTCTTCGGCTTTAATCATTAATTTAGTTGCTATTCCTAATTTTCTGTATTCTTCAAGAACAGCTAAATTCCAAATAGTTGCATCTTTTCCAGATGTCGTCGTTAAAATATTTAAGGTTACAGTTCCAACTAAATTATTTTCTATATAGTATCCTAACACATAAATATCGTCATTATTTTTAGATACCTCATAAAATCTTTGAATTTTAGAATCACTTGTATTACTATTAAAGGCCTGTTTTACAATTTTTTGTAATTGTTTCAAATCTTTTTCTTGTATTTCAGTTATTATATTATCTCTAATCATATTTATTCCCTCCATTTTTAATCATCAATTTCATATAAATTTTTATATTCTAAACATTTTTTAATTAATTCATTATGATTTTCCCTATCAATTATACCATACTTATCTAAAACTAATATAGTGTTTAAACTGTATGTTACTATTATTACAGTATGATCTTTAGATAGTTTTTTTAAAATGTTTTTTATTTTTTCTTTTAAAATTATTTTTTTATTAAAGTTCTAACAATTGTTAATCTTTATTTTTGTCTACTGCTTAATATTACTCCATTTTCAACTACAATAGTATCATATCCATCTTGCATTTTTATAATAATATCATGTAATTGAAATTTTTTTCAAACTTACTTTGTTTCTTTAACTGTTATATCTTTTCCTTTGATTGGAAGTTTATATTTATTTTAATAAAAATATCGATAAAAGTAATTATGAACAAAATTATAAATCATATAATTCATACATTTGAAGTAAACTTATCTAATATAACTCATATTATTAAACGGAATTTTACAACTAATGTATTTTTATAAATATTTCTTGTTAAAGTAAATTTAGTTCTATCCTCTATTTTACTAATACCATTCTCCGATTTACGAATGTAATATACCCTAATTCTCCAGTTACGGCATATATTTAAATTCAATACCAATATTATTAGTTAGAAATGGTATAAATGCAATGTATATAGAGGATAATCTATAAGTTAATAAAATAGATTTTGATTGTTGAATTTTTGAAAATAAATGTGCTGCAAATATTGCAATACATTCATTATACTCTGCATAAATTCTTATAGTAAAATTTGATAATCCAAAATATATGGCAATCGCAGTAATAAATGAATTGTTTACAATTTTGTTGTTTACTGTATCTAAAACAGATGATATTATTTTTTTTATATTTTTTTTATCTTTTATATCTAAATCTTTATGTTTCCGATTAAAAATAGGAGTATATTTTAGAAGTAGTATGCATTATAAATAAAAATGAAAAAGTTATAATTTTAATACAATTTTGTTAAATTATCTGCTTTTAACATTAGTTTCAGAAATATCTATTATGTTACTCATCAATTGACACATATTATCTTTACTTAAATTTCCATTAGTTTTAAGAGTTATGAATGCATCTGCAATTGTATTTTTGTGAACATTAATTAGTTTGTATATGTTACCATAGAGTGAAACATCATGTAGCAAGTCATTTGCATTAATGCCTAAATATGATACAATTGAATGAAATGCAATATAATCCCTATCTACATCAGATAATTTATCTTTATATTTCATAGTATCTACAAAATATATGGGTAAATTCATTTCTGAGGAAAGAATATGTGCTTCTCGATAATAAATATTCAAATCTCCTTCCCCCAAACCAATAACTGCTATTCCACATGGTTTACCATTAATAAGAATTTCGTTGTAGCAATTAGATGAATGTAAATCTTGACTTTTATCTTTTGCTCGTTTCATACCAATTTTTTCTAAAACATCTGGCGTGGAAAGAAGTGTTCCTTTTTCTTTATTATCTGAGCCACTGCCAAAAACATTTGAAGCTAAATCATATGCACTTGTCATTATTATTTCAGAATTATTTGGATATATAAATCCAATTTTTCTTGTATCACTTCCATAAATTGCTATAAAATCAGAACTAATCATACTACAAGATGATTGATATGGTCTATTAACTAATGAATTAGCTTGTTCTATTAAATTTCCGCCAGAAATATTGGAAAACAAAATCCTAAATTTTCCATTTTCGTCGATTGAATTTGATAATGAATGTTCCCAAATTTTTTTTATAAGTTCTTTGTACCTTAATTCAATCACTCTAATGTCTGTAATTCCATTATTTAACTTTATACAATCAGTAAGAACCGTGTTGATTTGATTATTATTCAATAATTCTCTATATTGATCATTAGTGATTAATGATTTAAGAGATTCAACTGCCAAATATAACCCTTCCTTTCCCCAAATATCTAAATATTTATTTTCTATAAAATCCATGTTTTTATTTTCATTTATAAAGTTGTTATATATAGTTGAAATATAATTATATTGGTTAATTGTATTGTTACTATTTAAAGAAATATCATCAATTATTTTCTTTAAACTTTCAAGTTCTGGGTTACTTTTAATAATAATACTTTCGAATCCATACTTAAATCTTATAATTCCTATCATTGATATTAATTTATCAAATATTGGTTTTAGATTTGTTTCGTTAATGTTTTGTATTTCTTTTTCGATGGAATAAATATATTGCATGTCATTATCTAATTTATCATTATCATCATATTTCTATGTTTCTTTTTCAAAATTTTCAATTAAATTTAAAATATCCTTTTTTACCATAAATACTCCTTATTTATTGTATTTTATCGAATTCTATATTTCGTATATGATTATAACATAAATTTTAGTATTTATATTTAAATTATCCTGATTTCTAGGAATCAAGGATGATTTTGATAAAAAATTATATAGAATAATTTTAACTATAATGTTATAATTATCTTGGGGTAGAATAATTATGGAAGAAATATATATTATAAGAAGTATAGAAAAAATATTAACTAAAGATTCATTAACAGAATTTGAAAAACAAGAAGTGCTATTAAACAATGATGTAATGGATTACATTATTACAAGAACAAATAGTAAAACTTTTAGTATAATTATAAATCTTTTAGGAAACCCAATCGAATATATTGAACAAAGAAATGCATTAGAAAAAAATGCTATTAGAGATATAAATAATATTGATATTAGTCAAGCAAAAGATGTAATTTCACAAATATATTTTGGTGATTATGCAACAAATATTTTGCTTACTATTGGAACTATACTTGAAAGAATTGACTCTAATAATAGTTTTAAAAATAATCTTGACAATAACATAATAATATTTTTAAGAAATTTACAATCATTTTTGAAAAATAAAGATAATATTATATCTATAGATGATTTTGTAAGAAAAATTGATTTATATCAAGAAGAATTAAAATTAACAAACAATACTATTGCTACATTGATAGAAAAAATGTTTTTGCTAGCACAAAAAGATTTTGCTAAAGAAATAGAAATCAATTTAAATGCTATCAAAATATTTGAAGGTATAAATCCAAATATAATAAAAAATAAATATGGTCAAGATGTACAGCTATACACACTTCAAAATCAAACGGAATGTCAACAAAAATTTTATTTATTGACTAGAACAAATACCATAAAAGAATATATGAGCCAAGAAAATGCATGTGAAGAATATTTAAAAGATAAATCGCAAAGAGATTATTTGTCATATAGTCTAATTAATGCTGAACGTTATTCTGGATTTGCTTCAAAATATAGAATTACTTTTGGATATTTTACTATGGGCAATAATTCTATTATGTCTGCAAATACACATGATGGACAAACAAAACAATACACATTAAAAGAGAATTTTTATGTTATTAAACAACAATATCTTGGGCTAAATGAATTCATATCTAAAACTGATTCTTATAATGAAATTGTATTAAAAAATGATAAGATATTAATTCCAAATTGTATTATAGTAAATGAAGCTTCGCCATCTGAGAAAATAATAAATATTGCGGCAAATATGAATTTACCAATTATTTATATGGATCCTCAATATTATAAAAAACATGAACCTATAAATCCAGTTTCTGCTCAAGAAAAAATTGATAATTGGTATAGACACGATAATTATCTTGATTATAGTTTATCTTCAATTACAAAGACTAATATTCAAAATAAGTAATTATATGTTATTTTTTGAAAAAATTATTGATTATTACAATATTCATTTGGTTTGGGATCGACTTACGTACATAAAAGTTCGTAAGTTTTTATTTCTGTAAAAAGGTTTCTATTATAAATTTACAATAATTATTCTGTGAAAGAACTAGGATGATAAGAATCTATTCCTAATGTTTCTGCTTTTCTTAATACATCTATTCTATCATCTACGAATGCTGTTTGTTTTATATCAATATTGTAATGTTTACAATATTCAATTATAACTTCTGGTTTTAATAGTGTGGAACATATAAAAAATATATTTTCTTTTTTTATATTTGGATAATATTTAGCTAACCATTTATATTTTTGTTCTATTTCAGTATTAGTTGTAACTGCACCTAAAATAAATATTTTATTACTGTCTAATTTTTCTATAATTTTTTGCATTGTTTTAAGAGGTCTAGCTCTATAGTATAAATCATTAAATAATAAGTCTTCAAGTGATTGACATCCAAGTTCAGGACATTCCCCACCATATAATCTATCATTATATCTGTATTCTGATAGCGTTCCATCAACATCAAAAAATACATATTTTCCTTTTAATTTTTCAATCATATTTATTACTCCTAACTTCATATAATTTATATATTAATTATACTATATTTTTAAAATCTTTCATATATATAAATTCATTTGTAAATTTAATTAAATTTGTTACATATTCGTTAAAACATCTTTATTCAAAAAATTAAATATTCATATATTATATTAGAGGATAAGTGATTTTATGAATAAAATAAATAATAAAACAGTTTTAGTATCTACAAGTAGTGAATTAAAAGATGCTTTAGAAAATGATAATGGATATTAATATATTTATTTAGAAAATGATATTACATTAGATATTGGTATTACAGTAAATAAAAATAAGAATAGTGTAACAATTAATGGAACATATCAAAATGTTATGCATACTTTAACAGGAATGAATAGTGTGGATAGTTCTGACACAATTGTATGCATTTCATCATCACAACAAATTAAAATAAAAAATATAAAAATAATTTATACAAATACAAATGGTGTTGTTTATGTACCTGAAGATAATAGTTCTTATAATACAATAACTATTTATGATAATGTTACATTTACTGGTACACAATTATCTGTAAATCCATATGGAGTCGTTAAAATAGATAATTCTAATATTACTATTCAAAATACAAATAATGTAGAATCACAAGAAGTATGTGAAGCAGAGCGTATTATAATTGGTGGTAAAACAAACATAACAAGTAATTCAACTAATTTTTCATTATTTTATTTTAAAGAAGATTCTATTAGTCCTTATATCGTATTTTCTTGTAAAAGTAACATAATTATATCAACTGATACAAGAGAATTTATGTCTGGTACAAATAAGTTAAATTTTACAATTTTATATGATACAAGTGTACATTTAACAACTTGTAATGGGTTTGCTAAACTCGCTGATTATGGCGCAAATAATGTTTTAATAGATGAAAGGGCATCGCTTATATTCTTAGAAAAAAGTCATGAAAGAATTCCAATGTGTGCTATTTTTGGATCATTAATAATGAAAGAAGCATCAACACTTCAAATAATAAATTCATATAATAATACACCATCTGATAACTTTAACATTCATTTTAAAGGTACTGATTGTATCATAAATTTAGATAATCCTAAAAATTTAACAATATATACAAAAAATTCAAATGTTTTATATACTGATAATGTTTTAAATTTTAATATAAAATGTTCTAGAATCAATATGTGGCAAAACTCTACAGAGTTATCACAGGCAGGCGATATAAATAATATTCCAGATTATTATTGGTATAAAGAAAATGATTTAATTAAGTTAGAAGGAGTTATAACGTCATCACTTACATCTATTACAAAAAATAATTTTACTCCTAGTGAGTTACAAACATTATCTGATATTGGTAATTTTACATTTCAAAATAGAAAACAATTTTCTATTGGAACAACCTATATGAATATACATCCAGTTAATACAAGTAAAAATACTATAAGTGGTCATACAGATAGTTTTGCAGATGTATTAATTAAATATAATAGTACATCTGAAATAGTAAATGCTGATGATAATGGGTTATTTGAATATAACTTACCATTGACTATTTCTGATAATACAAAAGTAGAATTAACTTCAAATGTTTCAGGTAGTTTTATATATAAAACTAGAACTATAACTACACCATTTATTGGTGAATTAACTTTATTAGATGCAAATCCTTCTATTGATTTTTCTTTTGTTCCAATAGGGGATACTTATATTTTTCCAAAAGTAAGTGATTTAAAAACAAAGATTGTAGATAGTAGATTAAGTAGTTCAGATTGGAAGTTATATGCATATATAAATAATCCACTAACATCATCACTTGGATATACACTTGAAAATGCACTTGTATTTAAGAAATTTGATGATGAAACTATAATATTAACAAGTACACCGACTATAGTTTATACTGGGAAAAATAATGAAGGAATAGTTAATTTTGAAGATCTTAATTGGTCAAAAGAAAAAGGACCATTACTGGGCCTTACTAATGATGCGTTAGTCGCAAATGAAGAATATTTTGCAACTATATATTTTTATATAGAGGAATAGATTTTAATATTATTTTTACCATTGTTCAGAAGAAAATATAACTTCATGCGTTTTTTTATTGAAAGCGGCAATTATATAATTACCGTGATTACAATATCCAGAATTATCACAATCTCCATCCATTAAGTATATTGTATAATCATTTGTATTTTTATCATGTGCTGGTGTATTATTAAATACCCCTGATAATAATCCTTTTTTATCTGTGTATTCATCTATATGCCCAATCCATATAGCCTTATTTTTATATTTCTTCATAAATATTTCATCTGTCATTTTATTATCAATATAATATAATGAATAAATAGTTCCACCCTGAAATATACCTATAGAATGAATAAATTTAATATTTTCAGCATTATTTGGTATTTTATTTGGAAATTTTTCTTTTAAATTTGATGTTTGAATATAGTAATTGTAATAATTAGGATTTATAACTGGATTAAGTGATTGTAATATAATACATAAAAATGTTGCGATAAAATAATATCCAATTAATAAAATACTTAAAATAATTGTTATTACTCTTATAACTATTTTATATTTTTCTTTGTGGTAATATGAAAATATTGTAATTAATAAAAATATTAAAAAAGGTAAGAAACTAATAAGCATAATTATTAACTGTTCTTTGATTGCAATACCAATTGCTATTGAACAAAAAATTAAACAACCTATTAAAAAGGTAAGTATACATAAAATTATTTTAAATATATTTTGTTTGAAAAATTCATTGATTTTCATTATTTGTCTCCTTATTTTTTAAGCAGTAACATGCATAAAAAATCATCATTCCAAGAGTGCATAATATTAAATCATCTATATCTAATACACCAACTTTAAAAATAAATTGAAATACTTCTATTAAAAGTATAATAAAAAATGATATTATAAAATTTAGTGAAATTTTTCTTATTTTAAATAATTCTATTAAAAAATATTCTAGTGGCATGAATACAAATAAATTTCCAAATATATTTATAATAATAGAGTAGGTATTTCCATTTTTTAATATATTACTTATAGATTTAAAAGGAATTAGATTATAATCATTAACAACATTATATCTTGCAAAAAAGACCATATTAAATATCAAAATAATGTAGTAAATAAATATTATTGTTTGTGATAATTTTTTTATTTTATTTTTATCTTCTATTTTTTCTACATAATTATTACTATATATTTTATTTCCAATAAATATAAATAGAGAATCAATAACTATTATTGATAATCTAATAAAATAGTTAATTTCTATATTTGGATTATATTCAAATTTTAAATAGAATAAAAATGTTAATATGGATAATATATAAAATAAGATAATTAATTTAAATTGAAAATTATATTTGTATTTCTTTGATTTTTCATTATATTCAATTACTTTTTCTATATTATTTTCTTCACCATTTAATAGTTCAGATACATCTATATTAAGTTCTTTCGAAAGAGGAATTAATAAAGATATATCAGGAGTACCTCTTCCGGTTTCCCACCTTGAAACTGCTTTTTCTGTAACAAATAATTTATTTGCTAATTCAGTTTGAGTCATTCCAAGACTCTTTCTTTTTTTCTTGATTAAACTAGATATTTTATTTAGATTCATTTATATCACCAACCAATCTACATTTATGCCTTTTTAAATAATTATCGTAATCATATTTTTTAACTTCGTTTTGTTCATTATACGTTATATGTATTATATCATTTATATTTAAAAAGTCATAATGTTTTCCTATACTATAATGAAAAACATCACCAGCACTATTTGAATAAGAATATATTTCATAATTTTTATTACAATAATAATGAGTATCTTCATATATTTTATTCATATATACATCTTCATCTAATTCAGTACCAAATTCTAATAAGAATACAAATAATAAAGGTAAAGAATATGTTAGTGTAATTATTAAAATAAAAATTGAAATAGTTTTAATAAGGTTGCTTTCTTGAAAACCAATTATACATAAAATAATAATATTAGAAAGTGCAAAAAAGAATTGTAACTGATTTTTTGATTTAACAATGGTAAATATATAGATAATAAGTATTATTTTTTTAAAACTAATTTTCTTATTTAAAATGAATAACATAATAGAATTAATAATTATAAGTAAAATCATAAACAATTTATATAATGAACCACTTATTTTTAAACTTTCAAATATTATGTTATACGTAATAAAAAATAATGCCATGATGAAAAAATAATAATTAGTATAATTTTTATTCATAAGAATTCCTTCTTTCAAAAACAATGGTATTATAAATTTATAAATATGTCACCCTATGAATCGTAGGATTAAATAAATCTAACTATATAAAAATAAATTACACAAAAAAATAGTATACTCTAAGTACACTATTTAGTCTTTAAATACTTTTTTTAGTAATGGTTTTAACAGTTCATAAATTATAAATGAAGAACTATTTATTAAAAATATAATTAATACTAAACTTGGTTTAATACTTTCAACACTTATTATTTTACCAAGAGGAGTCATAAATACTAGAAGTTCAATTAATAATATTATAGCTAGTCCAATATTCATTGCTTTATTAGAAAATAGTCCTTGCTTGAATACTGGTTCTTTTAAATTTCTACAAGATATAGAATAAATAATTTCTTGCACAACCATAGATAAAAGGGCAAGACTCATTGCAATTTCATTATTATATAATTTTAAAGATATAAAGTAAGTTAAACAAACAAATAATGTTTCGATAATTGCTGATGATATAAAGCAAGATTTTATAAATGGTGTAAATAATGATTTGTTAAGACCTCTTGGTTTTTGACTCATAATATTTTTTTCACTTTTTTCAAATGCTAAACATATGCTTGGAACAGAATCAGTTACTAAATCAATAAATAATATATATATTGGTAAAAGTATAGTGTTACCAGAAAGTAATCCAATAATTATTGTAAATATTTCAGCAAAATTACTAGATAATGAGTAAACAATATTATTTCTAATGTTATTATATATTCTTCTTCCTTCTTCAACAGCAATTATTATTGTTGAGAATGAATCATCCATAAGTACTATATCAGAAGCTGATTTTGTTACATCTGTACCAGTTATTCCCATACCAACACCAACATGTGCATCTTTAATAGCAGGAGCATCATTAACACCATCTCCTGTCATAGCAACAACTTTACCATTTTTTTGCCAAGCTTTAACAATTCTTTCTTTGTGTTCTGGATTAACTCTTGCATAAACAGAATAATTTTTAACTATTTGTTCAAGTTCTTCATCAGTATAATTATCAAGAGCATTACCAAGTATTCCCTCATTATCGTTATCTATAATTCCTATTTCTTTAGCAATAGCACTTGCAGTATCTAGTGAATCACCTGTAATCATTATTGGTCTAATACCTGCATTTTTACACATTTCAACACTTTTTATAACAGTATCTCTTGGTGGATCAATCATCCCAAGTAAACCAGCAAAATTAAGATTGTTTTCTTCATTAATTACTTCAGTAGAATTTTGTGGAATATCATTAATTTCTTTATATGCAAATCCTAATACTCTAAGTGCTTTACTAGCAAGTTTCTTTTCACTATCTTTAATATCATTTATATCTTTATTAGTTATTTTTATATTATTTATATATTCACATTTATTAAGTAAATTATCGATACTACCTTTACATAATAAATAAGTTTTATCACCAATTTTATTAATTGTAGTAGATAATTTTCTTTCACTATCAAAAGGAGCATCTATTATTCTTTTATTTTCTTTTCTAATTTTTAACGCATCAATATTATTTTTATATAAATATCCATATAATGATGTTTCAGTAGGGTCACCTTTATATTCATTATTTATTATTAATCCTTCATTACAAAGTGCACATATATAATTTAACATTTCTTTATCATAAATAACTTCTTCTTTTACAGTCATTTTATTTTGTGTAATTGTTCCTGTTTTATCTGAACAAATAATATCAACAGAACCTAGTGTTTCAACTGCTTGCATTTGTTTTACTATCGTTTTCTTTTTCGCAAGATTAGATATACCAATAGATAATGAAATAGTTATAACCGCAGGTAATCCTTCTGGAATAGCCGCAACCGCAAGTGAAGAACAAAGCATTATTATTTCTAGAAATGAGTAGTGATTAAAAAGCGCTAATATAAATATAAAAATCATTATTATAAATACAATTATTGTTAGATTTTTACTTATTTCTTTTATTTTTATTTGAAGAGGTGTCTCAATATTTGATATTTTATTTAATGAAGAAGCTATTTTTCCTATTTCTGTATTCATACCAGTATTTATAACAACTGCCATGCATTTACCATTTGTTATGTTTGATGACAAGAAAATCATGTTTTTTTGATCTTGAATTATTAAATTATTATTTAATGTTTCATTTGTTTTAATAACTGGAATACTTTCACCTGTTAAAGGTGATTCATCAACTTTTAGGTTTTCACATGTAATTATTCTAGAATCTGCAGGTACCATATCACCAGCTTCTAAAAATATAATATCACCAGGAACTAAAGTACTTGTATCAGCAATATCAATTTTACCATTTCTTTTTACTTTACAAGTTGAAGCTTCATATTTTTTTAGTCCATCAATAACAGAATTTGCTTTTTCTTCTTGAATAAAACCAGTAATTGCATTTATAAAAACAACAACTAATATTACTATCGTATCTGTATATTCATGAGAATATAGTACTCCATATATATAAAGGAGTAGTGCGACTACTAAAAGAATAATAATCATTATATCTTTAAATTGTTTTAAAAATCTTAAGAAAATATTTTCTTTTTTCTTTTCCTTTATTATATTTTTATCATATATATTTAATCTTTTATTAACTTCATTTATAGTTAATCCTTTTTCACTTGTATTTAATTCTTTATAAACATCATTAATATTTTTACTATACATCTTTTTTTTCTCCTATTTTTCTATATTACATACTTTAAGTATATCACTAAATAAAAGAAAAAACTATACTAAATAGTATAGTCTAATTACAAGTTGCTCCTAAAGCTTCATATATTTTTTTCATTCCATCTAAAGATATTTTATTATTTTTTATGTAAGATTTCATTTGTGAATTGTCATTAACAAATTTTTCTAAATCCATTTTAGAATAATCGATTGTTACATCAGAAATAACTTTATTTCCATCTTCTGTGACATTATAAGTATAACCACCATAACTTTCATTTGCAGTATTATAAGAATCTTCTAATGTCTTTTTGAAATAAGATCTTACTTGTTCATTATCTGATTCAACTGTTTCTTTAGTTGTAACGCTATTAACTAGTCCATCTTTTGAATGAATTTCATAATTTGAAGATAGTGTATATCCATTAGAAGATTGATCAGAACTTAAAGTACAAGTGTTTATAGTTTCTTTAGCTGTATCCTTATTTGTATTAACATTAGTTTTTTCATTACCACAACCTGAAATTAAAATTACAAATAGTGAAATAAATAAAATTTTTAAACCCTTTTTCATATTTTCTCCTTTCATTTTTAAATATATCATAAAAAATTTGATAAGTATAGGGGAATTTTGGGTATAAACGGAGTAAATAATATATGAGAGCAAAAATGCTCGAAAAAAAGTTAAGTCGAATTTTGTAATGTTTTGTCTAAAGTATTTAAAAGGTATATTATTAGTGCTTTAATATTTATGAAAGAAGAGGGATGAAAAAAATGGTAGATGTAAATATTGAATTTACAAGAGGAGTTTTATTTGTTAGATTAACAGGTTTACTAAATGAAATAAGTTCTTTTGATGTAGAAGAAAAGGTTTTTGAAATAATAAGAGATGGTGGAATTAGATTTATTGTTTTTAATACGAGTAATTTAATTATTAAAGGTAATGTACCATTATTTGAAAGATGTAAAAGAGTATTAGAAGAAAACGATGGAAGAATGCTTATATGTGGTGATGAAATGAGTGCTTATGATTTAGAATATGTATCTGATGAATTATCAGCACTTAAACTTTTAAGTATATGATTTTAACAAATGAACTAGCTGTAGAGATGGAAAATAAAGTATCTTTTATCGTTAATAAGTACGCAAGTAGTTATAATAGAGAAGATTTAATGCAGGCTGGTAAAATGGGAGTTATAAAGGCAGCAAATAATTTTGATCCTACGCTTGGAATAAAATTTTCAACATTTTGTGAAAAATATATATTAGGTGAAGTATTAAAGTATTTGAGAGAAGACAAGAATATTAAAATAAGTAGAGATATTTTTAAATTAAAGAAAAAAGTAGATATAGCAAAAGATCATTATTTTAAAAGTAAAGGAGAATATCCTAGTTTAGATATTTTGTGCATGATAGTTAATGAAGAAAAAAGTAAAGTATTAGAAGTTTTAAATTTAAATCAAAATGTACAAAGTATAGATGAAAGTGTAAATGAAGATAATGATAATATATCTATAAAAGATGTAATTGCAAGTGAAGAAAAATTAGATAAAATAGATTTAATAAGTTTAAAAGAAGCATTAAGTAATTTGAAAAAAGAAGATCAAAAATTAATATACCAAAGATATTATGAAGGTAAAACACAAACAGAAATCGCAAAAGAAAATAATATTAGTCAAGTAAAAGTATATAGACTAGAAAGAAAAATATTAGATGATTTATCGGATAAACTATGTGCATAAGTTTATCCTTTTTTTTGTATAAAAAAATTTTTTTTGTTAATAATACAAATGGTGAAAAAATATGAACAAACAAGAATACAAAAAAATAGTAGACAAACATAGTCCAAAAGAAAACAAAGTAAAAAATATGATTATAGCATTTTTAGTTGGTGGACTTGTTGGATTAATTGGTGAAGTATTAATAAAAGTGTATTTAATGATTGATGGAGTAAGTCAAAGTGTGGCGGTAAGTTTAATGATGGTTACAATAATATTTCTAGCATGTTTATTTACAGCACTTGGATTTTTTGATAACTGGGTATCAAAAGCAGGAGCAGGATTATTTATCCCAATAAGTGGATTTGCACATGCGACAACATCAAGTGCACTTGAATATAAACATGAAGGACTTGTAATGGGAATAGGATCTAATATTTTTAAATTATCAGGTAGTGTTATTCTTTATGGAGTAGTCGCAGCATATGTATTTGGAATAATTAGATTCGTATTTTTTGGAGGTTAGAAAATGACTATAAAATTTAATAATGTATATGTAGAAAATGTAAGCACAGTTGCAGGTCCATTTGTAATAGAAGGACCATTAAAAGATAATTTTGATAAAAAGTTTACTGACTTTTATGATGGAGAAAAAACATTTGAAAAATGTGAAATGAAGGAACTAAAAGAGTCTATTAAAATTTTACTTGATAAAACTAAATATAATGAAGAAGATATTTCTTTTGGAATAAGTGCCGATTTAATGAATCAACTTACAATATCCAATTTTGTATATTCAAATCTTAATATTCCTTTTTTAGGAGTATATAATGCTTGTGCATCTGTTTGTGAAGAAATATTAATCGCAGCATCTATTTTAGAAAATGAAAAAAATAAGAAAGCAATATGTACAACATCTTCACACAATATGACAAGTGAAAGGCAATTTAGAAATCCAGTTGAGTATGGTGCGCCAAAACCAAAAACAACTACATTTACTGTAACAGGAGCAGCATCATTAATGCTTACAAATGCTAAAACAGATATAAAAGTAACTAGCGCAACTATTGGTAAAGTAATAGATATGGGAGTAGATAATGTATTTGATATGGGCGCAGTTATGAGTCCAAGCGCAGCATACACATTAAATGAACACTTAAAGCAAACTAAGACAAAAGTAAGTGACTACGATTTAATTTTAACTGGAGATTTAGGTGTTTATGGTAAAGATATATTTAAAGAAATATGTGAAAAAGAATACAATATAAAATTAGATAAGAATTATGATGACACTGCAACTATGATATATGATTATAAAGAAAATATATATGCAGGTGGATCAGGTCCATCTTGTATGCCACTAGTTGTATACTCTAGTATTATTCCTAAAATGAAGCAAAGAATAATAAAAAAAGTTTTATTAATCGCAACAGGTGCACTTATGAGTCCAACAACTTGTAATCAAAAATTTAGTATACCATCAGTAAGTCATGCTGTATGTTTGGAGGTAATATAATATGGAATTTATTTATTCATTTTTATTTGCAGGAATAGTATGTTTAATAGGTCAAATAATACTTGACAATACTAAATTATTACCAGGACATATTACAAGTTTATTTGTAGTAATAGGAGCAGCTCTAGATACATTTTCAATATATGATTTATTTGTAGATAAATTTGGTGCAGGAGCAATTGTATGCATTACTAGTTTTGGACACTTATTAATTCATGGAGCACTTGCTAAAGCAAAAGTTGATGGACTTTTAGGTTTATTTACAGGAATGTTTTCTTTAACCGCAACAGGTATAACTGCTACTATAATATTTGCATTTATATTTACTATGATATTTAAACCAAAAAATTAAAAAAATACCTCTAAAAAAGTTTTTTTTAAATATTAATATTTTTATTAAATTTATATTTAAAAAAATATTGTATATTTTATGATATAATACCTTTATAGGAAAATACCTATAGATGAAAAATTGTAAATTGAGAGGATTATTATATGTTCGAATATGCAAAAGATAGATTTATAAATTTTATTAATAATAGTTATGATTTAAATGATGAAAAAATAAAGCATAAATTAAATCATACATTTCATGTGGTTGATAATGCTAGATATTTATGTGATAAAATGAACATAGATAATGAAAATAAAGAAATTGCTCTTATAATTGCCCTTTTACATGATATTGGAAGATTTGATCAAGCAAAGGAATTAAAAAGTTTTAGAGAAGATATAAATAAGTATGATCATGCTACACTAGGAGTTAAATTGTTATTTGAAAATAATTTAATAAGAGAATTTGTTAAAGATAATAAATATGATGATATTATAAAGATAGCAATATCTAATCATAGTAAGTATATAGTTGATTTTGATAATATGAATAAGGTGCAAATATTGCATTCAAAAATAATAAGAGATGCTGACAAATTAGATTCTTTTAGAGCAAAGTATGAAGATGATATTTATACGATGGCAAATATAACACAGGAGGAAATTGAAAATTCATTAATATCAGATAATATTTTTAATGATTTTATGAATGAAAAAACTATATTAAGTAAAGATAGAAAAACACCTGCTGATATATGGATTTCTTATATTGCATTTATATATGGATTATATTTTAAAGAAAGTCTGCTTTATATTAAAGAAAATAACTATGTAAATAAATTAATTGATAGATTCAACTATGAATTAGATGATACTAAAGAAAAAATAGAAAAAATAAGAAATAAAGGAAATAAATATATTATCATGGAGTATAATTGTATATATAGGAACAATTATTGATTTAGTGTTATTAGCTTTTGTGGATTTTTTAATAATAAAATATTATGAATTTTCAAATAATAGAAAGATTAAAAATAAATAATAAAAAAATTATGAATTTAAAATTTCATAATTTTTTTACAATAAATTAACTTTATTTCTAACATTTTATTCTGCTTTAGATAACTCAATTATTAAATCAAAATTATCATCTTTAGCCATTATATTTTTATGTAATTTATTACATTTTTCACATTTATAAATTATCTTATATGTATCTTTAAATTTTTCTATTCCAATAGGTTTTAGTTTTCCCAGGCAAGTATTTTCTCTATCACCAGGAAATATATCTAAGTGTTTTGAATATAAGCAATAATTACAATGATCTCTTGCAGTATATCCAAGTGGTAAAACTTCCTTACCACAATTTTCACATATAAATTTTTCATCTTTCATAGTAAATTTTTTCATAATGTAAATCACCTATAAAATATAATATCATATTTTTTTAAATGATGATATAATAAAATAAAGGTAGGAGTAAGTTATGGAGAATAAAGAAATAGAAAAAAATGTAAAATTATTTATTAAGTTTTTAAATAATCCTAATTTGAGTACACTTAATGCAGAAGAAAAAAAAGCAATACTTGAAGTAAATAATTTGTGTAAAACAGATTCAGAATTTAATGAAATGGTCAATAAGTTAAAAGGAAGTTTTAGTGATGAAACTAGAATGAATATTTTAAATGATTATTTAAATCAAAAGGAATTAAAGGAAGCAAAATCAAATGAAGAAGTAATTAGTAAAACATTTGGTGTAGATATTAATGATATAGAACATAAATATTTAAATAGTGGTAAAGAAATATTTTCTTTTTATGATTCTAAAATTGGTAGAAAAAGATTACTTGAAAATCCAAGTGATGGAACTCTTGTTGAGTTTTTAAAAGAAGAACAAAATAATAATGAGGATTTTCAATCAGATGATTATAAGGCAAATTCAACTGCTATATTAAATGAAAAATTAAAAGAAAAAAATATAGAACTTAAAATGATTTATATTGGTGATTTAAATGATCATCAAAAAGAAATAGATAATTTAGAAGAAAAAAAGAAGAAATGTTTAGATGAAATTTTGAAAAACAAAGAAAAATTAGGAGTTGTATATGTAAATTTGGAAGATATTGTTGCGCTTGATAAAGATGGAAAAATTATTGAAGGTGCATATAATGATGAAAAACAAAAGGCTGAAGTACAAAGCCCAAAAGAAGCAAATTATAGAGCTCAAGAAATAAGTAATGAAAATAATAATGTATCTTCTAATGAAAATAATGGTGAGTCATATGCTACTGATAATACTAGCGTTAATGAGTTTAATGAATTTGAAGATATTCCAGATATAATAAATGCTGAAGGAATAGAACCAGCAAAGAGAGAAGAAGTTGCTGAAAATCTTAAAAAATATTATAAAAATCCAGATGCAATGCTTGCTCTTGCACCTCTTGAAAGAGAATACTATGAAAAATTAGTAGGAATATTATCAGAAAAAATAGAACTAAAAAAAGAAAATAAACAGGTAATGACTTTAAAAAATCCTGACAATAAATGGGGATTTAGTAATATAGTATTATTATCTATAATTGCTATTGCTCTTGCAATAGTAGTATTAATAATGATTTTATAAAACTGTAATTATTAATTTAATTATAGTTTTTTTATGTTATAATAAACTATAAGAATGGTAGGTGAAAAGCTACTGATGATTACTAATTATCGTGATGAATTACTTAAATTTTATGTAAAAAAATATAATAATCTTAATGTAAATATAACTTTAAAAAGTTTAAGTTCCTTTCTTGATCAAAAGTTTCCAAATTTAGATGATAATCAAAAACTCGTAAAAGTATATAATGAGTTAAGAAGTAAACTTACTGATGAAGAAAAAAATTGGATATTTGAATTATTTTGTAAATATGATAGTAATATAAAGACAGAAAATGATTTTTTAGCACTTAGACAAAATACTGAATTAGTTACAATGAACACTGATGAAAAAATAAAAGAATTAAGCAAAAATGGTCAGTTAATTAAAATAAATGCTGATATTGAAAGAGGCTTTAATTATCCTTTTATACTATATATACCTAATGGAATAGATAAATCACAAATGAATAATTTATTATTACATAGTTGTAATACACCATATGGTATGATTGATTATAAAAGTGTAGAAGAATTTACTATTTCCTGTCAACTTGATCCTAGTTCATTACAATTTACTATGGCTAATAATGGTAAAATACCATTAATAATGCCAATTATTCCAAGATTTGTAGGATACAATCCTGAATATATAGAAGATGGAGTGCAAAAATCAAATATAGAAACATTCATAAAAATGCAAAGTAAATTAGAACCTAAATATCAAATGACAAATGAACAAATTGTTTCTGAATTTAATAGATCACAAGATGTTTTGCTTCAGCAAATGAATATGTGTGATTATGCAATATCATACTTAAGGAAACAAGGAATAAAAATGAGTGACAATATAAAAGTAGAAGGTCATTCAGCTGGTAGTAAAAATGCTGCGAGTTTGGGCAATGCTTTTCCTGAAAGAATTGTTAAAAATAATGGTTTCTTTTTAGGTGCGACTACAGGTAGAGCAACAATAAATGATAACATGGTAACAGGTGTTATTTATAATGGAACACTAGATAATAATAATCCAGCAGAATTTTATGTTGATGAAAAAGGATTACCACATGCAAAATATGAAGAAGAATATAGTGATAAATATATGCTTGATGAACAAAGAAAGTATAATGAATCACTTGAAGAATGGAAAAAAGAAAATCCAAATAAAGATTTAAGAGAATTTGATATAGTAAAATATAATATAAGAAAACAACAAGAAAGAGAAAGTAAATTAGGAAGAACAAGTCTTTTAGTAGAAGGTGGACACAATGTTTGTCAAAATGAAATAATAAAAGAAGCCGCTATTAAGTTTGCAAAGAAAAGAGAAATAACTAAAAACAAAGAAGAACATATTGAAAAAATGAAAATGTCAAACAAAGAAGAAAAAATATATCCACTCTTATGTGAAAAAAGAAATTTAAAAGAAAAAGCAAAGAAAAATAGTAATATAAATTTAATGTCATATAAACCTAATGGATTTATAAACATAATATATACATCTATTATCTTATTAGTTATTGCTATTATATACTTAGTATTAGTTAAATAAGGGTGGATAAAATGAATATAGAAGAATATATAGATAATATTAAAAATAGTAATTTAAAAAAAAGCATAAAAAATAAAAGATTATTAATAATAAATACAAAACTTGTAAAAGATAAAATGTATAATGAAATAGAGTCAGATATAAAAAAATTTATTATTGAATTTAATATGAGTGGTTTAGAATATGATATTGAACCTAAAATAAATCGTATGATTATATTATTAAAAGGTGACATATTAAATTCTGATTTTTGTAAAATGTTAGAATCAAAAAATATTGAATTTACAGCTGATGAATTATTAAATTATATACATAGTGCAGAATTTAATAATGGTGATAATTTAGATGATGTCAAACTAAATATTAAATTGTATAAATTACTTGAAAATATAAATGAAAAAAATATAAATTTAAAAAGTATTTTATTAAATACAATAAATGTAATTTTAGAAAAAAATTATGATAAAATAGATAGTAATGAATTTAATATAATTACAAAAGAGTTAGTTCAAAATAATACATTGGATGAGTTAACATTTAAGTATATATTAGAGTTCTATAATTATATTAAATCAGATAATTTAGAATTAAAATAAAGGAGAAATGATTAAATGATAAGAAAACATTCAGAAATATTTAGTATATTATTTACAGTATTAATTATGGGAGTATTTTACTATGTAATGCTTCCACCAATAAATGTTCATAGTAGTTTATTTTGGTCATTTGTAGTAATGGCTATTGTAGCATATTTTGTAATTAATTCACTTTTAAGTGCATCTGTTACTATTACTAGACTTGTTAAAGGAAAGAAAACAAATCTTAATTATAGGAGTTATAAATTACTTATGGTAATACCTATTATTATAGTTTTAACTTTAATTGTAAATTTTGTTTGTTCGCCACTTTTTAATTCAAAATCTTATTATAGTAGAATTAAAGTAAATGAAAATAATAATTTTACAGATAAAGTAAAAGAGGTAGATTTTTCAAAAATACCATTATTAGATAGAGATTCAAGTGAAAAATTAGGGGATAGGACAATGGGTCAAATGAGTGAACTTGTTTCACAATTTGATGTATCTAATTTATATACACAAATAAATTATAATGATAAAATTATTAGAGTAACACCTCTTGAATATAATGGAGTAATAAAATATTTTACAAATAGAAAAGAAGGAGTAAAAGGATATATTACAGTTGATTCAACTAATGGAGAATCTAAACTTGTTAAATTAGATAAAGGTATGAAATATATGCCATCAGCTTTATTTAATGAAAGATTAGAGAGAAAACTTAGATTTTCTTATCCAACAGAAATATTTGGTAGTTTAAATTTTGAAATAGATAATAATGGTAATCCATATTGGATTGCGGAGGTAATAAAATATACAGGTGTTGGACTTAAAAGAGAAGTATCAGGTATAGTTATATTAAATCCTATTACGGGAGAATCAAAAAAATATTCTGTTAAAGATGTTCCAAAATGGGTAGATCATGTTTATGGGGCTGATCTTATTATTGAACAAATTGATGATTGGGGACAATATAAAAATGGATTCTTTAATACTATATTTGGACAAAAAGGCGTAGTTAAAACAACAGATGGATACAATTATTTAGCAATGGATGATGATATATATTTATATACAGGTATTACATCTGTTATTAGTGATGAATCAAATATTGGATTTACATTAACTAATATGAGAACTAAAGAAACTAATTTTTATTCTATCGCAGGAGCAGAAGAATATTCTGCGATGGCATCTGCTAAAGGTCAAGTACAACAAATGAATTATACATCAACATTCCCACTTTTAATTAATTTAAATAATAGACCAACATATTTAATATCTTTAAAAGATAATGCAGGGCTTGTTAAAATGTATGCATTTGTAGATGTTGTAGATTACCAAAAAGTTGTTGTAACAGATGCATCAAGTGGAATAAAGAAAGCTGCTGAAAATTACTTAAATGATATAGGAGAAGAAGTAACTAACGCAGAAACAAAAGAAAAAGAAATAACTATAACTAATATTAAAGATGTAATAATAGATAGTAATACATATTATTATATTACTGATAGTGAAAATAAAAATTATAAGGTATCTATTAAAACTAATAAAGATTTATTACCATTTATAAATAATGGAGATATAGTAAAAATTAAATATGAAAAAGAAAGTAATGTAACACTAATTAAAGAAATTAGTAAATAACTTTATAATTCCCTCATAAAAATTTGACATTGATAGACTTATATGCTATCATAATGACCGTCTTAAAAAGAGGGGGATCTTTATATGAGTAAAAAGAGTGAATTAAAAAAATTATTAAAATCTAAATTAATATTAGTTTCTTTATTAGCAACTTCAGCAGGAGTTACATTAACAGGTTGTCCAAATCCAGAAAATAATGATCAAGTTTCTTCTTCAACAGAAACAAGTACAGCAAGAGAATATACTCCATCAGAACTAGAAAAACTAAAGGAAGAACAAATTAAATGTAAAGAAGAAGAACAAGAAAATGTTTCAGATTTAATTAAATTTAATGAACAAATGCAAGAAGAATACTCTAAATATTATAGTTATGAAGGAAATAAATTAACTAAAGAAGAATATCAAAAAATATTGATTAACAATCCTGCAACAGGTTCTGAAACAGAAGAAAATTCATATTCTTTTAAATAAGAGAAAATTTCTCTTGTTTTTTTAACAACAATATATTACATTTATCAAGGAGGTTTTTGTGTGAATAAATTTTGTCTAGAAAATATATATTCTAAAATAGGAAAAGATGGAAGTGTTTATATTCCAAAAAGTCTTTCGATAGGTAAATCGGAAATACTTTTATTAAAAAGAGACAATGATTTAACTTTTTCCTTATATGATTTAAATAAATATAAAAAAATACTTGAAATATTGAGATTGAGATTAGTAAAAAAAATGCAAATAGAAGAAGCAAATAGAATTGTGCTTTGTAATAATTTTATAGATTACTTCTCTGAGGGTATTTTTCATGAAATAAAAGTGGATGATAACAATATAATTCTACCAGAAGATATTATTGCGATGTATAACCTAGATGATAGACTTATATTTAATAATTCAAAAAATCATGTTAAAGTTTTTAAAAACGACGAAAAATTGTATCAATATATGAATGGAAAAAATTAAGGGGAATTAAAGAATGATTAATAATGTACTTTTAGATGAAAAGGGAAGAATATATATTCCAAAAAGTTCTATGTTACGCGAAAGTGAAAAGATTTTGCTTAAAAGAGAAAATGATTTAACATTTTCTTTATATGATTTTAATGAATTTAACAAAAGAATTGAATTATTAAAATCTAAAAGAGAAGAAGCCTTTGAACAAGGAGATATACAAAAGTTTGAACTTATAAGTAATTATATAAATTTAAAAATTATTGATGTTTTTTATGAGATTAAGAAAGATAGTCAAGATAGAATTCTTTTGCCAAAAATGATTAGACAAATGTATGAAATTGAAAAAAGTATTCTTTTATTTGAACTTTTAGATAGAGTAAATGTATTTAAGAATTTTGAACAATGTGATGAATATAAAAGAGAGTTATCAAAGAAATTTAGCTATATATGCTAAATTTTTTCTTTTGCTATTCTAATTATATATGTTATAATGGTTTATAGTGAAAAGTAGGTGAAGTAAATGGATTATAAATTTGTTATTAATGATTTTGAAGGTCCCCTTGATTTACTTTTACATTTAGTTAAAACTAGTGAAATGGATATTTATGATATTTCAGTAGAAAAAATTACAGAACAATATTTAGAATTTATTAGAAGAATGGAAGAAATGAATTTAACAGTCGCATCTGAATATTTAGTTATGGCAGCAGAATTAATTGAACTTAAATCTAGACTTCTTTTACCAAATAGTAAAAATGATGAAGATGATGAATATGAAGAAGATCCAAGAGAAAATTTAATAAATAGACTTGTTGAATATAAGAAATATAAAGATATGGTTGATACATTTAAGACACTCGAAGATGATAGAAGAAACATATATACAAAAGAACCAATTAATTTAGGTGAATTTACTGATTATGAAATTACAAATGATGGAAGTGTTACAGTAGAAGACTTAACAAAAGCATTATCTGATTTTCTAAAAAGAAAAGAAGATGAAAAACCACTTGAAACAAAAATAACAAAAAAAGAAATATCAGTAACTGATAGAACTAAAGATATTAGAAATATATTAAGAGATAAGAAAAAAGTATCATTCTTTGATTTGTTTGAAGTAAAAACAAGAGAATATGTTGTTGTAACTTTTTTATCAATACTTGAAATGGCTAAATTTGGAGAAATAAATATTATTCAAGAAAATAATTTTAATAATATTTTAGTAAGTTTAAAAGAAGGTGAAGTAAATGAGTAGTGTGCTTGAATCTTTATTTTTTGCAGTAGGTGAAGATGGATTATCAATAGAAGAACTAGAAAGTATTTTAGAAATAGATGAAGAAAAATTAAATGAAGAATTAGATAATTTAAAAAAATTATATGAAAAAGAAGATAGAGGAATAACCTTAAAATTATTAGGTAATAAATATAAACTTGTAACAAAGGCACAAAACAAGGAATATATAAAAAAATTAACAGAAGAAGTTAGTAATACACTTAGTAAGTCAGCACTTGAAACACTTGCGATAATCGCATATAATGAACCAATTACTAGAATAGCAGTAGATGAAATAAGAGGAGTTAATTCATCACAAATGATTAGAAATCTTGTTTCAAAAGGATTTATTGTTGAAGATGGTAAAAGTGATTTACCTGGTAAACCTAATTTATATAAAACAACAAATTATTTTTTAGATTATTTTAATTTATCAAGCATTGATGAACTTCCAAAAATAGATATGGATGATATAGAAGTATTAGAAGATGACGATTTATTTAATACTAGATATAAAGAAGAAATAATAAAAGAAGAAGTGGGTGAATAATTTGATAGGAGTATTAATTTCATCAAAAAAGGAATTTAATGAGTTATTAAAAATATATAATATAGGGGAAGATTATTTAGAAAAATATCCTTTTGGAGAATATTATAGAACTGAATTTAGAGGTAAAGATATAGTATTTTTTAGAAGTGGAATTAGAAAAATAAATGCATCAGCAGCAACTCAATATATGATAGATAAATTTAATTTGGAAAAAATAATTGTAATAGGAACTTGTACTTCATCTAATGAAGGACTTAATTATGGTGATATAATTATTCCAAGTAAAGTAATTGATTATGATTATATTATTAGGGAATTAGAAGAAGAAATAGATGAAGAATTATATTTAGTTCCTGATCAGGTTTCTATGCCAAATGAGTATTATGATGGAGTACTTGGTACTAGTGATAAAGCTCTTGTACTTTGGAGTGATTATACTTTTTTAGCAAGTAATAGTATTGATGTATCAGATTTAGAAAGTTATGCAGTTTTAAAAATATGTAAGACAAATAACGTAAAATGTATTATAATAAAGGGAGTAACTGATAAACCAATGAGGTCTATGGATGGATATAATGAACAGTTAGATGTTTATGAGGAAAATCTTCCAATAGTTATGAAAAAAATAATTGAAGAATATTTTATAGAGGTAATATAATATGAAAAATAAAATAATAACTTTAATAGTTTTAATATTTTTAAGCTTAATAATAGTTGGTTGTACAAATAAATCTAAGCCTGTAAAAGAAGAAAAAAAAGAAAATGAAGGTAATAAAGATACTTATATTAAATATGTACAAGAGCTAAAAAAAGAAGAAGAAAGTTCAGAAAATTTACCATTTGATGTTAATATAGAATATACAAAAGAAAATGATAATGAAATTAGATTTGAGGTTTCTATTGATAATGTAAAAGGAACAGTTAAAAATATAACAGCGCTTGCGATTCATGATAAACAAACAGATGATGTTTTTCCAAGTGTAGGAATTTTTGATGATACTGTAACACTTACTGAAGGTGAAAAACCAGAGGGTGTAGTTTTAGCGGGATATATACCATATACTGGTAGTATTGATGATTTAAAAAATGAAATAACAGTAAAAGTATTAATAAAGTATGAATATGAAAATAAAAAGATAACAGCCTATTATGTGACAAAAAAATAACTATATTAGTTTTATAATATAGTTAGGTGAAGAATATGAAGGTTAAAATTTTTGATGAGAGTCATGAGGCAGATTTAGAAGAAAGAGTAAATGAATTTTTATCTGAACATACTGATATTGTAGATATAAAGTTTCAGGTAAGTATTGCAATGTTTTCAGAAGAACAAATATATTGTTTTTCCGCTATGATTATGTATAAATAAAGGGCACCATTTGGTGCCTTTTACATTATATTCATTGAATTTTGATAAGATGCATTTATATAATCACTACTCATTTCAGTATAATCAACTGCTTTTGGGTATAGATTATTTTCTAATTTTTGAAGTTTATTTTCAAGATTTTGAACTTTCTTTTCTAAAGTTGAAACTCTTGATTCTAAATTATTATAACTATTAGAGTTATTATTCATATTTGGCATCATCATATTACCTGGATATACAGGCATCATAGGCATACTAGGGTACTGCATATTCATACTATTATAAGATTCAAATGATGGTCTTTCATCGTAAACGAAAGTTTTATCATAATTATTCATAGGTTATCCTCCTTATTTTCTTTCAATTTTAGTATATTCATATATTTATTTTTTGTGAACCATATAGTATAATTAATTTGGGTGAAATTTATGAGACTTAGAAATGTAAAAGGTTCAAAAGAAATAATAGAAAGTTCAAAATACATTGTTTTAAATTCAGAAAAAAACAAAGGTAAATGGAAAAATGTATTTGGTAATGATAAACCTATTCATATAGAAATAGGAATGGGTAAAGGTGATTTTATAATAGGTATGGCAAAGAATAATCCAAATATTAATTTTATTGGTATTGAGATGTATGATAGTGTTATTGTAAAAGCAGTACAAAAATTAGAAAGTGAAAAGTTAGATAATTTAAAATTAATAAGAATGGATGCAAGACTTATAGAAGATGTGTTTGATAAAGAAATAGATTTAATTTATTTAAATTTTTCAGATCCATGGCCAAAATCACGTGCTGCAAAAAAAAGACTTACACATGAAAGATTTTTAAATAGATACGAAAATATATTTAAAGGTAAAAAGACTATATTTATGAAAACAGATAATACAGCTTTATTTGAATTTTCTATAGAATCTTTAAGTGAATTTGGTTATAAATTAAAAAATATTTCATTAGACTTACATAATAGTGATTTTGAAAATAATGTAATGACAGAGTATGAAAGAAAATTTAATGAAAAAGGAATAAAAATTAATAGATTAGAAGCATATAAAGATTGATAAAATATTAAATTTATGTTATTCTATTTATAGAATGGAGGGGCGAACGTGAAAAAGTTAATTAAAATTTGTATTGTTTCTTTTATAGCTATAATACTTACTGGATGTGGAAAAAATTATAATAAGTTATCTTTTAGTGATTACAATAGTTATTTTGAATCAAAAGAAGGGTATACTATTAATGATAAAACATCATTTTATGATTCTTCAATAATAAGATATTATGAAGCTGGTAATGGAAATGTTCAAGTATTTTTTATAGAGTATGCTGATAGTAAAGATGCAAAAAAATACGTAGAAGATTTGTATGAAAATGATAAAAAGTATAAAATAAAAAATAATGATGAAAATACATTTGTTAAAAGTACAAAAGGGACATACTTTAAATTATATAGAGTGGATAATATAATAGTTACTGCAAATTCGGCTAAAAAAGATAAAAAAGAATTAAACAAAGTATTAAAAGATTTAGGTTATTAGTTTAACCTTTTTTAAGTTGTTTAAGGAGGAAAAAGAAAATGAAAAAAGTATTATTATGTGTTTTAGATGGAGTAGGATTAAGTAAAATAAAAGATGGAAATGCACTTATTAATGCAAATAAACCAAATATAGATTATTTAATGAAAGAATATCCTAATAAAGGAATAAATGCATCAGGAACATTTGTTGGACTTCCAGATGGACAAATGGGAAATAGTGAAGTTGGACATTTAACAATAGGTGCTGGAAGAATAATATATCAATCACTAGAACTTATTAATAGAGCAATAAAAGATGAGAGTTTTTATTCTAATGAATCATTCTTAAATGCAATTAGACATGCAAAAGAAAATAATTCAAAATTACATATAATGGGACTTTTAAGTGATGGAGGTGTTCATAGCCATATCAATCATATAAAAGCACTATTAAAATTATGTAAGAAAGAAGATTTTTCTAATGTATATTTTCATATATTTACAGATGGAAGAGATACATTTAAAGAATCAAGTATTTCGTATATTGATGATTTAAATAATGAAATAAATGAATTGGGAATAGGTAAAATTTGTACTATCTCAGGTAGATATTATGCAATGGATAGAGATAAAAGATGGGATAGATTAAAAAAATGTTATGATGTTATTGTTAATAATACTGGAAATAAGTGTGATGACTATAAAAAATATATAACTGATAGTTATGAAAAAGGTATAACAGATGAATTTATTGAACCTGTTATAATAGATGAATCAGGTAAAATAGAAGAAAATGATAGTATAATTTGGGCTAATTTTAGACCAGATAGAGCAATACAAATATTAAGAAGTTTAGTTGATCCTAACTTTGATGGATTTGATAGAAAAATCTTTAATAATTTATATTTAACAACTATGATGTATGTATCAGATGATGTTAAATCAGATATAGCATTTAAAAAAGAAATAATAGATAATACACTTGGAATATATTTATCTAAATTAGGGAAAAAACAACTTAGAATAGCAGAAACAGAAAAATATGCACATGTTACATATTTCTTTGATGGAGGAAGAGATTTAGATTTAAATCTTTGTGATAGAGTTTTAATTCCATCACCTAAAGTAGCAACTTATGACTTAAAACCAGAAATGAGTGCTAGAGAAATAACTTCAAATTTATTAGAGAGAATGGATAATAATTATGATTTCATATTTTTAAATTTTGCGAATGGTGATATGGTTGGTCATACTGGGAACTATGATATGACTAAAAAAGCAATTGAAACTATAGATGAAATGATAGGTAAGTTATATAAGAAATGCGTTGAAGATGAATATTTATTTATAATAACTGCTGATCATGGTAATGCTGAAGAAATGATAGATGAAAATGGTAATGTAGTAACAAGTCATACAACTAATTTAGTACCATTTATTGTAACTGATAAAAATTTAAATATAGATAATGTAAATAAGTTATCTGATATCGCACCTTTTGTACTTAATTACATGAATTTAAATTTACCTGATGAAATGAAATAAAAAATATGTTACAATTATAAAAAGAGTAGGAGAGGGCATATGAAGAAATTTATCAATATACTTATATTTTTGCTTATATTTTCTTTATATTTTATAACATTCATGATGATATATGATAATTTTCGAGAAAGAAAATTAGATAATCAAGAAAAATATGCTCTAGAACTATTTGAAAATAAAATAGAAAAAAAAGAAATACAGAAAAATCAAATACATACTGTAAATTATAATGGCTATACTATTTTGGGAAGAATTGAAATTCCAAAAGTGGGTATAAACACTGTAATATTAAAAGAACAAACATATGCTGCCATGAACATTGGTGCTATTAAAACTTATGGAGTTGATCTTAATGAACCTGGAGGTTTTGTAATATCCGCACATAATTTTAGAGGAAGAACTCCTTTCTTTTATCCAGTTTTGAATCTAAAACAAGGTGATCCTATATACATATATGATGTAAAAGGTGACAAAAGAAAATATTTGGTTGATTCTGTAAGTAGATATGTTAGTCCAAATGATACAAGTTATTTAAGTCATTATGATGGCTACCATTTGACTATAGTTACTTGTGAAAATGGTGGTAAATCAAGAATAGTTGTTAAAGCAACATCAAATGAATAAAGATTGTATTCCAATCTTTTTTATTTTTTCTTTAATTTATTTCAAAGATATGTTATTATATTAATAGAAAAGAGTAGGAGGATAATAGTATGGATAAAAAAGAATATGATGACGATTTAGACTTACCATTTTCTCCTGCGGATGATTTAATAGTTAAAAATGAAGAACATAATAAAGAGGAAAATACGCTAAATAATAATCTAGAAGATAACGAAATGTTTGATATTAATATTTTTTCTAGTGATGATGAGGAAAAAACAAATAATATTGATAATACAGAAGTAGAAGTTTTACCGGACTCTATAGTTCCTATTCAAGCAAATGAAGGTATAAATCAAAGACAAGAAAAAAGTAGAACTTTTACTTTAGAAAAACTTAATAGAATTTTACCTATAGTAGCGTTTGTTTTTGTTTTTTCAATAGGAATATATGTGTTTATTAATAATGCAAAGGCCTCTGTAGTAAACTTAATAAAAATAGAGGAAAATTCTAAAACTGGTTATATAGATAGTGAAGGTGAATTAATTGTAAAGCCAAAGTATTTATATGGTGATGACTTTTATAAAGGCTATGCTGTTGTAAAAAATTACAATAATTTATATGGTATTATAGACAGTAGAGGAAAAAATAAAATAGCATTTGGTAATGTCTTTTCAGCAACCTTATTTGGAAATAGATATGTTGTTAGTAAGTTTACAAGTGAAGGTTTAAAAATGGGACTTATGACTAGTAGCATTGAAGAACTTACTAGATTTAAGTACGATAATATAACATATTCGGCTGGTGGTATATTTATATTTACTAGAGATGATACAATGGGAATTATGAATAATGATGGTAAGGAAATTTATACTTATAAAGTTGATGAGGTTGATGAACATGATATATCTATAGAGATATCAAATGTTGACAATGGAAAAAATAAATATGCTAAAATCAAAGTTAATTCGTCATCTACTATTATAAATATTGAAACAGGTAAGGAAGTATTTAGGTATACATTAAGTGATATAAATGTTTTAGATAATAATGTTTTTTACATAAAACAAGAAAATGGTAATAATAACTATTTTGTTATAAATAATGATAAAGTAATTTATGAAACAACAAATTATAAAAGACTTAGAATAGAAGATTTGGATTCTAATATTGCACTTGGAATTAAAGAAAATACAAAAATTGATTATATTAATTTAACAAATGGTGAGATAATTAATACTGATGATGATATAGAATATAGTTATTCAGATGGGGTTATTGTATATAAAAAATATGATTTTGAGTTAAAAAAAGAAATATATACAATTTATACACCAAATAAAACTTTAGGAAAAATTAGTGATATAAAGCTTAATGATACAAAATATAAAAATGATTATATGAAAGTTAAAACTGAAAATGACAAATATATTTTTATTAACAAAAAAGGCAAGATAATAACAAAAAAAGAATATGATTATGCATCAGATTTTGATAAAAATGGATATGCTATAGTATCAAATGATAACTCATTTGGAGTAATTAATTCTAAAGGAGAAGAAATAATTCCTCTTAAATATGATGAAACTATTTTAATGGATGATGTATTATTTAACACTATAAAAAATAATACGAAAAAAGAATTATTTATTGTAAAACAAAATGACAAATATGGTATACTTGATTCAAAAGGTAATATAGTTATAAAACCAATTTATGATGGCTTTGATGTAATTACCACAAAATATCCAATTGTTGAGGGAATATATAATAATGAAATAATTATAATAAATCTAGAAACTTTTAAAGATATAAATGTAAAAGTTAATGGTGATGTTGAAGTTTATGATAATTATATGATAATAAATGGTAATTATTATAATTATGATGGAAAATTAATATACACTATAGGGGGATGATAAAATGAAGAAAGGATTTACTTTAATTGAACTTCTTGCGGTAATTGCAATATTATCAATTGTGAGTGCAATTGCATATCCTAAAATAATTGATGTAATAGGTGCTTCTAGGTTAACGGCATACAATGTTTCAAAAAGTAATATTGTTGATAGTGCCAAATTAAAATATTTAGCAGATGTTACTTCATCTTCTTCAGTAACAGAATATTCTATTAAAGAATTAATAGATACTGGTTATGTAAAGAATGGTGCTAAAAATCCATTAACAAATGATGATTTTGATAATGATACTAAAGTACTTATAACTAATGAAAATGGAAATGTAAATTATGACTTTGTAGAGGGAAAAACAATTTATGATTATGTAAGTAACAAAGATGAAAAATCAAATGTATATAGAATAAATAACGAATTGATTTTTAAAGGTTATGTATTAGAAAATTACGCAATATTTAATGGTGAAATTTATAGAATTATGAAAGTTGATAAATATCGCCGTGTTTATTTGATTAAAGAGTCTAGTAAAAAACTATATAAGAATGAACTTTTGAATTATGAAAATAATTTTATAAATGACAATTTTGATGAAAATGCTACCAAAAAAATATATGGTAAAGCATCAGTTATTTCTACAGATTTATATAATCAAACTTTTATTAATAACATTTCATATATAAATATGGATAATAATGATTGGATTAAAGATAATAACGAATATATTACAATTGGAATGAATAAAGAAATAGTAAACAGTGATTATGCTAAAACGTATATTACTATAAAACTTAATAATAACATTATTGTAACAGGTGGTAATGGAACGCAGTTAAATCCATATGTGTTAAATTAAAGGGCAGAAAAGCTCTTTTTTTAATTAAAATAATATTATGAATTTATTTTGAAAAAATATTCAAAAATACTTGCATTTATTTTGAATTGTTGATATAATTGTCCTATGTGTGACTGCGTAGATGTGGGAGATTGCTGACACACCAGGTTAAGTTGCTTTTATAAAATAAAGACAAACCTTAAATGTCAGGTAACTTACACGGAGTATGCCTATACAAGATATAGACGAAAGGAGGATACAATATGTCTAATAGAATTCAAGTTAATTTAAAAGCATATGATCCAAGAACTATCGATCAAGCTGCAAGTAAGATTGTTGAAACTATTAAAAGAACTGGCGGAGAAGTTAGTGGACCAGTACCATTACCAACAAAAGTTGAAAAAGTTACAATCTTAAGAGCTGTTCACAAGTATAAAGATTCTCGTGAACAATTCGAAATGAGAACACATAAAAGACTAATTGTTATCAATAATCCTAGTAAAGACACAATCGAGGCTATGACTAGATTGGATTTACCTAGTGGTGTTGAAATAAATATTAAATAATTATAGGAGGAAAAAATGAGAAAAGGAATCTTAGGCCGCAAGGTTGGAATGACTCAAGTTTTTGCTAAGAATGGTAAATTAATTCCTGTAACTGTTATCTCAGTTGAACCTAATATTGTTTCACAAATTAAAACAACTGAAACTAACGGTTATGATGCAATTCAATTAGCATTCGAAACAAAGAGAGAAAAATTAAGTAACAAACCTGAGATGGGACATCTTAGAAAATCAAATACATCACCTAAGCGCTTCTTAAAAGAAATCAGAAATGTAGACGCAAGTAACTATACTTTAGGTCAAGAAATTAAAGTTGATATCTTTGCAGAAGGTGAAATGGTAGATGTAACTGGTGTAAGCAAAGGTAAAGGTTACCAAGGTGTTATCAAACGCTTTAATCAAAGCAGAGGTCCTATGGGACATGGTTCACAATACCATAGAGGTGTTGGTTCACTAGGAACAATGAGACCAATGCGTGTTTTAAAAGGTAAGAAATTACCAGGACATATGGGAGCAAATACAGTAACAGTTCAAAACTTAGAAATTGTTATGGTTGACTTAGAAAACAATGTTATCTTAGTTAAAGGTAATGTTCCAGGTCCTAAAAAGTCTTTAGTTATAATCAAATCAGCTATTAAAAATGAAGGTAAAATCAAAGAAACTTTAGAATTAGTTTCATTTGAAGAACCAAAAGCTATTGAAGAAGTAGAAGAAACTACTGAAACTGAAGAAGTAAAAGAAGAATCATCACAAGAAGTAACTGAATAATTAAATTAAACATTATATAAAAATTTATTGTGATGAAAGGAGGAAGAAATATGCCTAAAATAGCTCTTTTAAATGTAAAAGGTGAAAAGATTAAAGACATTAAACTAAGCGATGAAGTATTTGGAATTGAACCAAATAATCAAACAATATATGATGCAGTTGTTTTAAAACAAGCATCTATGAGACAAGGAACTCACAAAGTTAAAACAAGAAGTGAAGTTTCTGGTGGTGGAAGAAAACCATGGAGACAAAAAGGAACAGGTAATGCTCGTCAAGGATCTATCCGTGCACCTCACTTTGTTGGTGGTGGAGTAGTATTTGGACCTACAACAGAAAGAAATTATACAAAAAAACAAAATAGAAAAGAAAGAAGATTAGCTTTAAAATCAGCTTTAACTTATAAAGCTAGAGAAAATGGAATCGTTGTTGTTGAAAATATTGAACTTTCAAGCAATAAAACAAAAGATTTCATCAAATTATTAGAAGATTTAAAAGTAACAGGAAAAACTTTAATTATTGTTAAAGAATTAACTGATAACTTAATTTTAGCTTCTCGTAATTTAAGTAATGTTAAAGTAATCGAATCTCATGAAATCAACACTTATGATGTATTAAACTATAATAATGTAGTTATTACTGAAGAAGCAGTTAAAATGCTTGAGGAGGTACTTAGATAATGATAGGAAATTATAGAGATGTAATAATTGCCCCTGTTATTACTGAAAAAAGTGCAAAAATAGCAGAAAAGGGTAATAAAATCGTTTTCAAAGTTAAAAACGATGCTAATAAAGTCCAAATAAAACAAGCAGTTGAAAAAATATTTGGAGTAAAAGTATTAAGAGTAAATACAATTAACGTTAAACCAAAATATAAAAGAGTTGGACGTTATGCAGGGACTACTAGTCGTTACAAAAAAGCAATTGTAACACTTGCTGAAGGTAGTCAAATAGAATTATAATAGGAGGTTTTAGATATGGCTATAAGACATTTTAATCCAGTTACACCTGGGCAAAGAAAGAAAAGTACTTTAGTAAATGAAGAGCTAACTAAAACAGCTCCTGAAAAAAGTTTACTTAAAGCAAAAAACAAAAAAAGTGGTCGTAATAACCAAGGTAGAATTACAGTAAGACACCAAGGTGGAGGAGCTAAACAAAAATATCGTGTAATTGATTTCAAAAGAAATAAACATGATGTTGAAGGAACAGTTGCTTCAATAGAATACGATCCAAATAGAAGCGCAAATATAGCTTTAATTAACTATGTAGATGGTGAAAAAAGATATATAATCGCTCCTAAAGGTTTAAAAGTAGGAATGAAAATTGTATCAGGCGAAAATGTTGATATAAAAGTTGGTAATGCACTTCCAATCATGAACATACCTGTTGGTACAGTTATCCACAATATAGAAATGAGACCTGGTAAAGGTGCTCAAATCGCAAGAAGTGCTGGACAAAGTGCTCAAATACTTGGTCGTGAAGAAAGATATGTACTTGTTAGATTATCTTCAGGCGAAACAAGAAAAATATTAGGTACTTGTATGGCAACAATTGGTGAAGTTGGTAATGAAGATTATTCACTTGTTAGACTTGGAAAAGCAGGTAGAACAAGACATATGGGTATAAGACCAACAGTTCGTGGTTCTGTTATGAACCCTAATGACCATCCACATGGTGGTGGTGAAGGTAGAGCTCCAGTTGGACGTAAACAACCAATGACTCCATGGGGTAAACCAGCTCTTGGATATAAAACTCGTAAGAACAAGAAGAGTTCAAATAAATTAATAGTTACTCGTCGTAACAGTAAATAAGGAAAGGATGAATTATAATGGCTAGAAGTTTAAAAAAGGGACCTTTTGTAGATGAACACTTAATGAAAAAGGTTCAAGAAATGAATAAAAGTGGAAAAAAAGAAGTAATTAAAACATGGTCACGTCGTTCAACTATTTTTCCTGATTTTATTGGACACACTTTTGCAGTTCATAATGGTAAAGAACATATTCCAGTTTATGTTACTGAAGATATGGTAGGTCATAAATTAGGAGAGTTCGCATTAACTCGTAAAAATGGTGGTCATGGCGAAAATAAGAAGAAATAGTTTGAACCTTAAGAGAAGGGAGAATTAGAAAATGGAAGCAAAAGCAACTGCTAGAACAGTCCTTATCGCTCCTAGAAAAGCACGTTTAGTTGTTAATCTAGTTCGTGGTAAAGATGTTAGTGATGCAATGGCAATTTTAAATAACTTAAATAAAAAGTCAGCTCGTTTAACTAAGAAAGTTTTAGTGTCAGCTGTAGCTAACGCTGAAAATAATTTCAAAATGGATAAAAATAATCTATATGTTAAAGAAGCTTACATAAATGATGGACCAATAATGAAAAGAAGAAGAATTGGTTCAAGATCACATATTGATAGACACGATAAAAAAACAAGTCATATAACTATCGTTGTGGCTGAAAGAAACTAGTAAAGGAGGTTAATTTATGGGACAAAAAGTTAATCCACATGGAATGAGAGTTGGAATCATCAAGGATTGGCAAGCAAAATGGTATTCAAATAACAAAGATTTTTCTAAATATCTTGGAAACGATTTAAAAATCAGAAAATATCTTGATAAAAGACTTAAAGATGCATCTGTTTCAAATATCAATATTCAAAGAGATAATAAGAAAACTGAAATCGTTATTTATACTGCTAAACCTGGTGTTGTAATCGGACACGGTGGAGAAGAAATTGAAAAATTAAAGAAAGAATTATGTAAATTAACAGGTGAAAATATTGTTGTTTCAATATTTGAAATTAAAAACCCAGACATGGTTGCACAATTAGTTGCTAATAATGTCGCTAAACAAATTGAAAATCGTGGTTCTTACAGAATGGCTCAAAAAAGAGCAATAAGAAACACAATGAAGGCTGGTGCTAAAGGTATTAAAATCTTAGCTTCAGGTCGTTTAAATGGTGTAGATATAGCTAGAAGCGAAGTATATAGCGAAGGAACAGTTCCTCTACATACTTTAAGAGCAGACATTGATTATGCTACAGCTGAAGCTGATACAACATTTGGTAAAATAGGAATAAAAGTATGGATATACAAAGGTGAAGTACTTCCTAAGAAAAATGTAAAAGGAGGTAGTAGACATGCCACTAATGCCAAAAAGAACTAAATATAGAAAACCTCATAGACTTTATCATGATGGTAAAGCTAAAGGTAATACAGAACTTCAATTTGGTGATTATGGTCTTCAAGCAAAAGAAGGTGCATGGATAACTACTCAACAAATTGAAGCAGCCCGTGTTGCTATGACTCGTTACATGAAACGTGGAGGAAAGGTTTGGGTAAACATATTCCCTCACTTATCATTAACAAGAAAACCTGCTGAAACTCGTCAAGGTAAAGGTAAAGGTAATCCAGAACTATGGGTAGCAGTAGTTAAAGAAGGAAAAATAATGTTTGAAATTGCAGGTGTACCTGAAGAAGTAGCTAGAGAAGCATTAAGACTTGCAATGCACAAATTACCAGTTAAATGTAAATTTGTAAAAAGAGAAGAAAGTGGTGACGTAAATGAAAATTAAGGAAATAAGAGAATTAACCACTGAAGAACTATTAAATAAAATAGAAGAATTAAAAGAAGAGTTATTTAATTTACGTTTTGCTAATGCAACAGGTAACTTAGAAAAACCTTCAAGAATAAAAGAAATAAGAAAGACAATCGCTAGAATAAAAATGGTTATTCGTGAACGCGAAATAAATAATAAGTAGGAGGAAAAGGTATGGAAAATAAACGTAAAGAAATTGTTGGTATCGTTATTAGTGATAAAAATGATAAAACAATAACAGTAAAAGTAGAAACATATCGTAAACATCCACTATATAACAAACGTGTTAAGAGTTCAAAGAAATACACTGCACACGATGAATTAAATAAAGCTAAAGTAGGAGATAAAGTACGTATTGTTGAAACTAGACCATTATCTAAAACAAAAAGATATGAACTAGTTGAAATCGTTGAAGAAGCAATAATTCTATAATCTCTATGCTTAGAAGGAGGATTAATCATGATTCAACAAGAAAGTAGATTAAAAGTGGCTGATAATTCTGGTGCAAAGGAATTATTAGTAATAAGAGTTCTTGGTGGAAACAAAAAATTTGGTGGATTAGGAGATATAGTAGTTGGAACAGTTAAGAAGGCTACTCCTAATGGAACTGTAAAAAAAGGTAAAGTAGTAAAGGCCGTAGTAATAAGAACTAAAGCAGCTTCAAGAAGAGAAGATGGTTCTTATATCAGATTTGATGATAATGCATGTGTACTTATTAAGGATGATAAGAGTCCACAAGGAACACGTGTACTTGGCCCAGTAGCACGCGAACTTCGTGATGAAGGATTTATGAAAATCGTTTCACTTGCTAAAGAAGTGCTATAGAATTTTAAAGGAGGATAAACATGAACTTTAAAGTTGGAGATAAAGTAGTGGTTATCGCTGGTAAAGATAAAGGTAAAGAAGGAAAAATAATCAAAACATTGAAAAATGATAACAAAGTTGTAGTTGAAGGAATCAATATGGTTACAAAACATGTTAAACCATCAGCACAAAACGAAAATGGAGGAATCATTAAAGTTGAAGCTCCAATTCATGCATCTAATGTTATGATATTAGATCCAAAAACTAAAAAAAGAACCAGAATAGCTCATGAAATTGATGAAAATGGAAAGAAACATAGAATTTCAGTAAAATCTAAAGAGAGACTTAATTAAGCGAAAGGAGGGTATTTATGAACCGCCTAAAAGAAAAATATGTAAATGAAATCGTTCCTAGTTTAATGCAAAAATATAACTATACTTCAGTAATGCAAGCACCAAAATTAGAAAAAATTGTAATTAATATTGGTGTTGGTGATGCAACAACAAACAGCAAATTATTAGATGCTGCTGTTAATGAACTTGAATTAATAACAGGTGCTAAACCAGTTGTTACAAAAGCTAAAAAATCAATTGCTGGATTTAAATTAAGAGAAGGTCAAGCAATTGGATGTAAAGTTACACTTCGTGGAGAAAAAATGTATACATTCTTAGAAAAATTAATAAGAATTTCACTTCCACGTGTTCGTGACTTTAGAGGTGTCTCACCAAAAGCATTTGATGGTAGAGGTAATTATACATTAGGTATTAAGGAACAAATGATTTTTACAGAAATTGAATACGATAACATTGTTAAAAGTCGTGGAATGGATATTGTATTTGTTACATCAGCAAAGACAAATGAAGAAGCATTTGACTTATTAAATGGAATCGGAATTCCTTTTAGAAAGTAATAGGAGGAAAGTAAAATGGCAAAAAAAAGTATGATTGTAAAATCACAAAAAAAACAAAAATATAAAGTACGTGAATATACACGTTGTCAAAGATGTGGAAGACCACATTCAGTACTTAAAAAATATGGTATTTGTCGTATTTGCTTTAGAGAATTAGCATATAATGGCCAAATACCAGGTGTAAAAAAATCTAGTTGGTAGAATGAAGGGAGGATATTATGGTAGTATCATGTCCAATCGCAGATATGCTTACAAGAATTCGTAATGCAAACCAAATGCGTTATGAAGAAGTTTCAATGCCTACATCAAAAATGAAGGTTGAAATTGCTAGCATATTAAAAAGCGAAGGTTTTATAAAAGATTTTAAAGTTGTTAAAAAAGATGTTCAAGATGAACTTGTATTAACTTTAAAATATGGAGAAAAGAAAGAAAGAGTTATTTCTGGTTTAAAATGTATTTCTAAACCAGGATTAAGAGTTTATGCAAAAGCTGAAAATATTCCTAGAGTATTAAATGGTCTTGGAATTGCAATAATATCAACATCTAAAGGAGTTATGACTGATAAAGAAGCTCGTAAAGAAAATGTTGGTGGAGAAGTTTTAGCATACGTTTGGTAATAAAAAATAGTAAGGAGGCTTTAAGTATGAGTCGTATTGGTAATAGAGAAATTAAAGTACCTGCTTCAGTTACAGTAACAGTTAATGATAACGTTGTTACAGTAAAAGGACCTAAAGGTGAATTATCATTTGATATTAACGAAAATTTAAAAGTTAATGTAGGTGAAGGTACAGTAACTGTTGAAAGAACTAAAGAAGATAAACAAACAAAATCAATGCATGGAACAACTAACGCAATTATAACTAATATGATTGAAGGTGTTAGTAATGGATTCTCTAAAGGACTTGAAATTATAGGTGTAGGTTACCGTTTTACATTAAAAGGAAATACTTTAGTAGTAAATGCTGGTTATTCTCATCCTGTTGAAGTTGAAATTCCAAATGGAATTGAAGTTGAATCAGTTAGTAATACAGAAATAGTTGTTAAAGGTATAAATAAAGAATTAGTTGGAGAATTTTCAGCTAATATTAGAAAAATAAGAAAACCAGAACCATATAAGGGTAAAGGTATTCGTTATAAAGGTGAGTATATCCGTCGTAAAGAAGGAAAGAAAGCTTCTAAATAGTAGAAAAGGAGAGTCTTATATATGATGAAAAAAGTATCTCGTAATGAAGCTCGTCAAGCTAGACATGAACGTATTAGAAAAAATATAAGTGGTACAAATGAAGTTCCAAGATTAAACGTGTTTAGATCAGCTAAACATATTACTGCTCAAATCATAGATGATGAAGCTGGAAATACATTAGTAAGTGCATCTTCTATGGATAAAGATTTAAAAATCGAAAATGGTGGTAATGTTGAAGCTGCTAAAAAAGTAGGAGAAGCAATTGCTAAAAAAGCTGTTAAAGCTGGAATAACTAAGGTAGTTTTCGATAGAGGTGGATACCAATATCATGGAAGAGTACAAGCATTTGCTGATTCAGCACGTGAAAATGGATTAGAATTCTAAGGAGGGTAATGATGGAAAAAAAGTTTAACAACCCACGTAAAGATGATTATAGAGACGAAGTTATTGATATTCGTCGTGTTACAAAAGTAACAAAGGGTGGTCGTACTTTACACTTTTCTGCAACAGTAGCAGTAGGAGACGAAAAAGGTAGTATTGGTATTGGATCAGGAAAAGCTGGAGAAGTAGTAGAAGCCATCAAAAAAGCTAGAATGCAAGCTGTTAAAAATATTCATAAAATTGAAATTGTTGATAATAGAACTATATCTCATGAAATGATAGGAGTTAGTGGAGCAGCAAGAGTTTTAATTAAACCTGCTAAAGCTGGTACTGGTATTATTGCTGGTGGTCCAGTTAGAACAGTATTAGAACTTGCTGGAATTAAAGATGTTGTATCAAAATCACTTGGATCAAACACTAAAATTAATACTTCAAGAGCAACAATGAATGCATTACTTGCTCAAAAATCAGTAGCACATGTTGCTAAATTAAGAGGAAAAACAGTAGAGGAGATTTTAGGATAATGAAATTACACGAATTAAAGTATAATGATGGTTCTGTTAAAAATGCTAACAGAGTTGGAAGAGGTACAAGTAGTGGTAATGGTAAAACTTCTGGAAGAGGTCAAAAAGGACAAAACTCACGTAGTGGTGGTGGAGTAAGACTTGGCTTTGAAGGTGGACAAAATCCATTATTCAGAAAAGTACCAAAAAGAGGATTTAACAATTATAATTTCAAAGTTAAATATGCAGTAATTAATGTAAGTGATTTAAATAAATTTGAAGATGGAACAGAAATAACTCCAGAATTATTAAAAGATATGGGATTAGTAAAAAAACAATTAGATGGTATCAAAGTTCTAGGTAACGGAGAACTAACTAAAAAATTAACAGTTAAAGCATCAATGTTCTCTAAGACAGCTAAAGAGAAAATTGAAAAGAATGGTGGAAAAGCAGAGGTGATTTAAGTTGTTTGCAACATTCAAACAAATTTTTACACCTAGAAATAAAGAATTAAGAAAAAGAATATTATTTACTTTAGGTTGTTTAGCAATATTTATTATTGGAACAACTATAAGTATTCCAAATACGAATAAGCTAAGTGGAGATTTAGGATTCTTAGAATTACTAAACTCTATAGGTGGTGGTGCACTAAAAAGAGGATCAATTTTTGGTCTAGGTGTAATGCCTTATATTAGTGCATCAATAATTATTCAATTATTTACTATGAATATTATTCCTTATTTTACAGAACTTGCAAAAGAAGGATATTCTGGTAGAAGAAAATTAAACACAATCACAAGATATTTAGGAATTGCAATAGCATTTATCCAAGGTATTATCTTATCACTTGGTATAGTAGGATCAGGTTCTGATGCTATGAGTTATATAAAAGTTGCAGTTATATTAACTGCAGGTACTGCATTCTTATTATGGATAGGAGATCAAATTACACAAAAAGGTGTAGGAAATGGATTATCTTTAATAATTATGGCTGGTATAGTTGCACAACTTCCATATATGATGACTGAAGCATTTAAAACATTCGTTTTAGATAATGATAATTTATTTATTGGAATTGTTTCATTCATTATTTATGTAGCAATTTATTTTGCAATAGTAATTGGTGTTGTATTTATTCAAGAATCTGAAAGAAGAATTCCAATTCAGTATTCAAATAAAACATCAAGTGCATATGGTGCTAAACAAACTTATATACCATTTAGAGTTAATGCTGCAGGAGTTATGCCTGTAATATTTGCATCAGCAATAATCGCGATTCCACAAACACTTGCAAATTTTATTAAAAGTGAAGGTTATATTAAATTTGTTAATAATTACCTAAACTATAATACAGTTGTTGGTTTAATAATATATTTAGTATTAATAGTATTATTTTCATACATTTATACTTTATTACAATTTAGACCAGCAGATATTTCAGAAAACTTACAAAAGAATGGTGGATATATTCCAGGAATAAGACCTGGTGTTGAAACTAAAAATTATATTAAATCAGTACTTATTAAAATAACAACATTTGGTTCATTATTCTTAGTAGTAATTGCTGCTTTACCAATTTTATTCTCAAACTATTCAAATGTTCAAAATGCAAATATAACACTTGGTGGTACAGGAATATTAATTGTTGTAGGTGTTGCACTTGAAACTTATAAACAGATTGAAAGTGTATTAACACAAAAAGAATATAAGAGGCGATTTTAATGAGTAATATACTTTTAATATCTGCGCCAGGCGCAGGTAAAGGAGTAACATCAGAGTATTTAAAAGAAAAGTATAATATGGTTCATATGTCAATTGGAAATCTTCTAAGAGAAGAATCAAAAAAGAATACATCATTAAAAGAAAAACTTGCTAATGGTGAGTTTATCGATAATAATATAGTATACAGTTTATTTTCTAAATTCTTAGAAGATAATAAAGGTTCATCTTTTATATTTGAAGGTTTTCCAAGACTTATGGAACAAGTTAAACCATTTTTGGATATTTTGAGTGAGCATGACATCATTTTAGATAAAATAATATTTATAGATATAGATAAAGATATTGCATTAAAAAGAGTTACAGGAAGATTAATGTGTAAGAACTGTAATGAAATTTATAATAAATATGTTGATAATCTAGAAAATAATAAGTGCAAAGTATGTGGTGGCTCTTTATATACAAGAGACGATGATAAAGTTGAAACATACGAAAATAGATATAAATTATTTAAAGAAAAAACTATGCCTGTTGTAGAATATTTAAGTGATAAATATGACATTTATACTGTTTCAAATAATGGAACGTTTGATGAAATGAAATCACAGATAGATAATATTATGGGCAATTAGGAGAGTGTAAAAATGGCAAAAAATGATGTAATCGAGGTAGATGGAAAAGTAATCGACGTATTACCTGGAGGTAAATTCAAGGTTGAACTTGCAAATGGACACATTGTAGAAGCTCATGTTTCTGGTAAAATACGAATGAACAATATTCGCATCTTACCAGGTGATACAGTTGTCCTAGAATTATCCCCAGCAGATATAACACATGGGCGTATAACATGGAATAAAAGATAATGGAGGTAAATTATGAAAGTTAGAGCTTCAGTAAAACCGATTTGCGATAAATGCAAAGTAATTAAGAGAAAAGGTGTTTTGAGAGTTATTTGTAGTAATCCAAAACATAAACAAAAACAAGGTTAATAGGAGGTGTATTAAATGGCACGTTTTAAGGGTATAGATATTCCAAATAATAAAAGAGTTGAAATAGCATTAACTTATATATATGGTATTGGTAGAAATTTATCAAAGACTATATTAAAAGAAGCTAATGTAAATGTTGACACAAAAGTTAAAGATTTAACAGAAGATGAACAAGCAAGAATTCGTGAACAATTAGATAAACATGTTCTAGAAGGTGATTTAAGACGTGAAGTTAGTCTTAATATCAAAACTAAAATGGAAATTGGATCTTATCAAGGAATCCGTCATAAAAAAGGTTTACCAGTTAGAGGACAAAGCACTAGAAGTAATGCAAGAACTCGTAAAGGTAAAGGTAAAACAGTAGCTAATAAGAAGAAATAATAGATAATAAGGAGGTTATTTAGATGGCTTATAAGGCAAGAAAACGTAAAGTTAAGAAGAATATACCAACAGGTTGTGTTCATATCCAAGCAACTTTTAATAATACAATCGTTACTATTTCAGACGAAGCAGGTAACGCAGTAAGCTGGGCATCAGCAGGTGCTATTGGTTATAAAGGTAGTAAAAAATCAACTCCATTTGCAGCTCAAATGGCTTCAGAATCAGCAGCTAAAAAAGCTTATGATGCTGGTATGAGAAAAGTTGACGTATTAGTTAAAGGTTTAGGACCAGGACGTGAAACAGCAATTCGTGCACTAGCAACTGAAGGGTTAGAAATACAATCAATTACTGATGTAACACCAGTACCACATAATGGTTGTCGTCCACCAAAACGTCCAAGAGGATAATAATAGATAAGGAGTGTGTTTATGATAAAATTTGAAAAACCACAATACAAAGTAACAGAATATGTTGAAAGTAATAGTTACGGTAAATTTGAAATAGAACCTCTAGAAAGAGGATTTGGTACAACAATAGGAAATGCACTAAGAAGAGTAATGTTATCTAGTTTACCAGGATCAGCAATAACTTCTGTAAAAATTGAAGGGGTTATGCATGAATTTCAAACAATAGATGGAATTATGGAAGATGTAACTTCTATAGTTTTGAATCTTAAAAATGTAGTAGTTAAGAATCATACAGAAGAAGATGCTGTTATTAGATTAATTACTGACAAAGAAGGTGTTGTTACAGCTGGTGATATTGAATGCCCTTCTGATGTTGAAATAATTAATAAAGATCAAGAAATCGCTACAATTGTAAAAGGTGGAAGCTTAAATATGGAAATGACTGTATCAAACGGTCGTGGATTTGTAAGAGCAGAAGCTAATAAAAAATTAATGGGAGATACAAAAGTAGGCGTAATAGCTATAGATTCAAATTATTCTCCAATTGAAAGAGTAAATATAGCTGTTGAAGATGCTCGTGTTGGTCAAGCAACTAACTATGATAAATTAATATTAGAAGTTTGGACTAATGGAGCTATGAAACCAGAAGAAGCAATCGCACTTGCATCTAGAATCATTATTGAACACTTTGAAATATTAACTGAACTTAATAGTATAGCTGATATAAAAGGATTAATGACTGAGCAAGATGAAGATCCAAAGGTTAAAGCACTTGAAACATCAATAGATGATATGGAATTTTCAGTTAGAGCTTATAACTGTTTAAAAAGATCAGGTATTAATACAATGCAAGATTTAGTAAACAGAAAAGAAAGCGATATGATGAAAATTAGAAATCTTGGAAAGAAATCCCTAAAAGAAGTATTAGATAAAGTTAAAGAAATGGGATTATCTTTTAGAGATGATGATTAATATTAATAGGAGGAAAACATGGCTTATAGAAAATTAGGTAGAGACAATAAACATAGACGTGCTATGCTTGCTAATTTAACAAAAGCAGTTATCATGAATGAATCTATTGAAACTACAGAAACTCGTGCTAAAGAAGTAAGAAAATTTGTAGATAAAATGATTACATATGGTAAAAAAGGTGATTTAGTTTCTAGAAGAAAAGCATACGCATTTTTACATAATGATAAAGCTTGCGTTGAAAAAGTATTTAACGATTTAGCAAAACGTTATGAAGGAAGAAATGGTGGATACACTAGAATAGTTAAATTTCAAGAAAGAAAAGGGGACGATGCATTAATGGTTGTACTAGAATTAGTATAACCTAAGGATGCGTCCTTTTTTTTTGCTTTTTTTTACCTTAGTTAAATTGACATCATTTACATAAATTGGTATACTTATTTATAGAATAGAGAGGTGTTGACGAGTGGAGTCAATGGAAATTTTAGATTTAGAGGAATTAAAAGAGAATAAAAGTGAAGTTATTGATGAAAACTTAAAAGGTTTTATGTCGAAAGATGAAGAAGTATCAAAACTTCTTGAAGATAAGATTGGTGAAATAGATTCTGAAACTGAAAAACTAAATGCAAAAGAAGAAGAAATAAGAGAGTTAGAAGAATCAAGTAGGGAAAAAATAAGTATGGATGCATCTCCTGATGAACTTATAGAAATTGCTGGAAAAATTAAATCAGCACAAAGTGAATTAAGTGAGATAAATGCTAATATTGAAAAATTAGAAAATGAAAGAAAAGAATTAGAAGAAACAAAAAATAATGTTGAAGAAACAAAAAAAGAATACATAAAGAATTTGTCAGATGCTAATTCAGATTATCAAAATCAAATTTCTAAAATAGAAGATGCAATTGCTGTTTGTGATAATCCAAGTCTAAAACAAGTTTTAGAAGATGTAAAAAAGGAAAAAAAAAGAAAGCTAGCGTCTTTACAAGAAAGCAGAAATAATGAGCTTAAAACAGCATTAAATCCAGCTATAGAATCTGTTGAACCAAAAGAAGAAGTTAAAGAAGAAAAAGTAGATAATGTTAATCCTATTACAAATACAGAAATAAATGTATTAGATGAACCAATAATAAATGAACCAGAAACAAATAATCTTGAAATTCCAAAAATAGAACCAGAAATAGATATACCAGTTGTAAATGAAGAAAATGCAATTCAAAATACTGAAGATCAAGTAAAAGAAGATTCTATGATTGGTTTAGATTCTATATTATCAAGTAATGATGAAATAGTTATGCCTAAATTAACTAATGTAGAAACAGATAAAATAGAAATGCCAAAAGTAGAAGAAAAAAGAGTTAAAGTTATTTTTTCAAAGGATGTACCAGATGTAGCAGTTAAAGAAATACTTTCTTCAAGTACAGTAATGCCTAATGTTTATAGTTATTTAGGTAATAATATTATAAGTAATGGAGGTATATTATTATGATGGACTCATTAAAGAATAAAATAGTAAAGTTAGAAAATAACAAAGAATATTTTGTATTAGAAACTTTGATAGATAATAATATAAATTATATGTTATTATTAAATCTTGTTGACGACAAAGAAATTAAAATTGTTAAAATGATTTTAGATAATGGCGAAGAATATTTTGTTGAAATAACAGATGATAAAGAATTAACAAGTTTAAAATCAAGATTTAAAGATATTTTGGATGAACAAAAGAAAAAAATAATAGAAAATTAATAATATTAATTTTCTTTTTTTTGAATTTAGTATATAATAAAATCTAATTTGTGAAAGAAAGTTTATGGGTGGTAAAAATGAACTATGTTAATATTGAAAACTTATCATTTAGTTATGATGATAAAAAAATATTTAGTAATGTTAATATGCAGATAAGAAAAGGAGACTTTATTTCTATTTTATCTTCAAATAGTTCAGGTAAAACAACCTTTTTAAGGCTTATTAAAGGACTTTTAAACTATAATGGCACAATAACTGTAGATAATAAAGAAATTAGCATTATAAAGGAAAATATATGCTTATTAACACCATTTACAGAATCATATTCTAAAACAATATTAGATGAACTTTTATTAATCACAAATGATATAGTTAAAATAAAAAAAATACTTAAAGATTTTGATTTATATGATGATGTAAATAAGTCTACCCAAAGTTTAAGTTATTTTGATAATCAAAAATTAAATATAATAAAATGTATACTTAAAAATCCTAAATTGATATTAATTGATTCAATATTTTCATTTTTAAATAAACATGAAAAATTAAAAATATTTAGTATGATAAAAAAATATCAATTAGAACTTAATTTAACAATTATTTATACAACCGTTAATTTAGAAGATATATTATTTTCTGATAGTGTATATATTATAAATAATAAAAAGATAAGTTTGATATCAATGGAAGATTTATTTACAGGTAAAATTATAAAAGATAATCATATAAATATTCCTGTATTCTATGAATTAAAAGACAAATTAAAGTTATATAACTTAATTAGTGATAATGTTAGCATAATTGATGAAATGGTGGATGAAATATGCAGATAAAATATAAAGAAAAAAGTATTGATATAATAGATAAAAAAATAACAGGAATAGTAAGTAATAGTGTAAGTAATATTATAAAATTTAATGAAAATTTAGGTAATGAAGTATATATTATTTCATATTTTAATGTTCAAAATATGAATGAAGGAATAGTAGAAGATTTTTTGAATACTAAAAAAAATGAAGACAAGTTACCAGATGCTTTAAAAACATTAAATATAAATAGTAAGATATTAAGCAAAAATATTTGTGAATTAAGTACAAGTGAAAAAATTAAATTATTAATAGTTAATGCTTTATTAAAAAACTATGAAGTAATATATTTTGATAATATTTTACCTTGTTTAGATTCATCATCAAGAACTAGATTATACAAATTAATAATTAAATTAAAAAAATTTCAGAATAAAACTATTCTTATTTCAGATATAAATATTGATAATATATTTGAATTTGTAGATAATTTAATTATAGTAAGTGACACTATAATTAATGGAAATAAATATGATGTATTTCCTTGTGATATAATTAATAATCCAATAACGTTAACTTTAAGAGATAAAATACTTGAAAATAAAAATATAGATATTGGTAAAGTTGATAGTGTTAATGAATTAATAAAGGCAATTTATAGAGAAATAAGGTGATAAAAAGTGAATAGATTTTTAATAACATTTTCCTATGATGGTACAAATTATAATGGATATCAAAAACAACATGGTTTAAATACTATTCAAGGTTGTATGGAAGAAGCACTAAAATATATTAATAACGGAAAAGATACAAAACTTGTTTCATCAGGTAGAACTGATGCTTTTGTTCACGCTAATAATCAAAAAGCCCATGTAGATATTTCTGTAAATATTACAGAGGAAAAACTAAAAAGAGCGTTAAACAGTTTAATTCCAAATGATATATATGTAAAAAATGCAAAAATAGTACAAGATGACTTTCATGCAAGATTTATGGTAAAAAGAAAAGAATATGTTTATATATTAAATATGGGTGAATATGATCCAATAAAAAGAAATTATGAGTATCAATATTGTAAAAAACTAGATGTAGATAAAATGAAAGAGGCAATAAAATATATGGAAGGAACTCATGATTTTCAAAATTTATCATCAAATGAAATAAAAGAAAAAAGTACTATTAAAACTATATATAATGCAAAAATAAAAAAAGAAAAAGATAAACTAATTTTTACTTTTTGTGGTAATGGTTTTTTAAGATATATGGTTAGAGTAATGGTTGGTGTGTTAATTGAAGTAGGAAAAGGCAAAATAGATGTGGATGATATACCATTAATAATAGATGGCACTTATAATAAAAATTATAAAAAGGTTGCAAATTCTGAAGGACTTTATTTAAATAATGTTGAATATTAAAAAAATATAGATTTTTGTTAATCTATATTTTTTAGTCATTATCCTGAATTATGTCAACAAGTAGCTTTATATTAATGACACCACAAATACCTACTATTATGTAAATAATTTTAGTAAATAAACTATCAGCGCCACCAAATATTAATGCAACTAAGTTAAAATCAAATAAACCAATTAATCCCCAGTTTATTGCACCAATAATAGTAAGTGTTAATGCAATAACATTTAATGTTTTCATTATTATCCTCCTTTTGTACTAATTTCATTAATTATATTAAACAAAAATTTTAAAATTATTCATGAATATTTGATATTTTTAACTAATATAATTAAGTGAAATATGAAGAAGAGGTGAAAGTTTGAAAAAAATATTTTTTGTAGGCTTAATAATAAGTTTATTTTTTTTAACAGGATGTGGTAAATATACGGAGAAAACTATAGTAAAAGATTTAAATAAAAAAATTAATGCTATAACTGGATATCATGTTCAAGGAAGTATGGAGATTTATAATGGTGATGATGCATATAAATATGATGTAACATCTTCATATGAAAATGATAACTATAGAGTTAGTTTAATTAATAAGGCAAATAATCATGAACAAATAATACTTAGAAATTCAGATGGAGTATATGTGCTTACACCATCGCTTAATAAAAGTTTTAAATTTCAAAGCAATTGGCCAGAAAATAATTCACAAGTATATATAATTCAATCTGTTCTTGTAGATATAAATGAAGATAAAAATATAAAACTAGAAGAAAAAGATGGAAATTATATATTAACTGCTAAAGTAAATCATTCTAATAATAAAAATTTATCATCACAAAAAATCTATTTAGATAAAAAACTTAATTTTACAAAAATAGAAGTATTTGACGAATCAGGTAATAAACAAATAAAAATGGTTTTTGATTCTATAGATACAAAAGCAACATTTAACAATAAATATTTTTCAACAAGTGAAAATATGAAAACTAGTGCTAGTGAAAATGCTAATGCAAATATAAATTCAAATGAGTCAAGTAATGGAAGCACTAATACTAAAGAAGAAATTAATGCTGATAATAAAGATGAAATTAGAAATAATAACTCATCAGAAGAAGCTAATATAAAATCAAATGAAAAAAATAGCAAAATAGAAAGTAGTTCAAATGATGAAGAACTAGATAGAAAATCACAAGAATCAACTAGTAGTTCAAGTAAAAATTCAGCAAATAGCTCAAGTAAAAATTCTACTACATCAATACTTGAAGAATCTGTATATCCTATGTATTTACCTAGTGGAACATATTTAAGTGATGAAGAATCAGTATCAAAAGATGATGGAAATAGAGTAATATTAACATTTGCTGGAGAATCTCCATTTATACTTGTTGAAGAAGCAGTTAGTAAATCAGATGAAATGGAAGTAATACCAGTATATGGAGAACCAACTATAATTCTTGATTCAGTTGCTGCATTATCAGATTCATCAGTTAACTTTATATCAAATGGAATAGAATATTATATAGCATCTGAAAGTTTAACAAAACAACAAATATTACAAGTAGCAGAATCTATAAGTACACTTCCTAATATGAAATAATAAGGTAATCATTAAAATTGTGTGGACCTCATTTATAAATTTAAAAAAATGAGGTTCATATCAATGTGATTACTTTTTTATTTTTTATAAAAATTCAGTTATTATGCATACTAATGATAAAGAAGAAAAAATATCTATTCATTTGTTTTCAAATATGTTATAATTATTACGGTGAGGATATATGAAGAAGAAACAAATTTTAAAAAATATAGAAAAGAATACAAAGGATAATAAATCAAAAGGGGAGAAAGATGTATTTTTTAAATTTATCACAACACTTGTTGTACTAGTACTATTAGGTATATTAGTATATTTCCTAATTGGTGTATTTTATACTAAAGAAATAGACTTTAAGAGTGATAACAAAAAAGATACAAAAGAAGATGTTACTATTGATAATTCAACAATAACTTTGGGTCAAATTTTTGATCAAGCAGAAGATGAATATTATGTTCTTGTTTATGATGTTAATGATGATAAATCAATAATACCTACTTGGATGCAAGTATTTACAAGGAATAATAGTAAAGCAACAATATACAAAGTAGATTCTAAAAGTAAATTTAATGCAAATTATTTAACAGATGATAATAGTAATACAAATCCTAGTTCATATTCAGATTTAAAAGTAAAAAGCCCAACACTTATTAAAATAAATAATAAGAAGGTATCTGAATATATTGAAGGAGAAGATTCTATAAAAGATTACTTTAAGAATAATTAGAAAGAAGATGAAATTTCATGGCAAATAACGCAAAAAAATGCATCAAATTAGCAATTTTAGCAGTTGTATCGATGATCATTGGTTCTGTTATAACTATTGCTATAAAAGATTTTGATGTAGCAAAAGTTAATACAAATAAAACAGAAGTAAGTTATAGCAAAACAAAAAAAGGTTTTGATTCTTTATATGAAACTTATGACACAATAATGAGTGAATATTATAAAGATGTTGATAGTGATAAGTTAATAGAGGGTGCAATAAACGGTATGCTTGAATCATTAGATGATGAACATACTATGTATTTTGATAAAAAGAGTAAAGAAGAGTTTGATTCAGAACTTTCAGGAAATTATTATGGAATAGGTGCACAAATACAACTTACAAGTGATGAGACAATAAAAATAACTAAAGTGTTTGATGATTCCCCAGCTAAAAAAGCAGGATTAAAAGAAGAAGATGTTTTTGTTAGTGTTGACGGAACTTCTGTTAAAGGAAAAAGTGCAACAGAAGTAGCCAATATGTTAAAAAGTGATTCAGTAAAAACATCAACAATAGTTATAAGAAGAAATGAAAAAGAATTAACATTTAAAGTAACTAAGGAAAATATTACTTTATTCTCAGTTAGTTCTGAAATGCTTAATAATAATGGCAGGAATGTTGGATATTTAAGTGTAAGTATTTTTGGCCAAAAAACATATTCTCAATTTAAGGATGCATTAACAAAATTAGAAAAACAAGATATGGATTCTTTAATTATAGATTTAAGGGGTAATACAGGTGGATATTTATCTACTGTAACTAATATGCTTGAGGAATTCATAGATAAAGGAAATGTTATATATCAAATTCAAAGTAGTTCAGGTGTAAAACAATATAAAACTGTTAAAGCTTCTGAAAGAAAATATAAAATAGTTGTATTAATAGATGGTGGAAGTGCTTCAGCATCAGAAATTATGTCAGCTGCTATGAAAGAAGTTTATGGTGCAACACTTGTTGGTCAAACAACATATGGTAAAGGTACAGTACAAACAACTAAGAATTTATCAAATGGATCAATGATAAAATATACTATTGAAAAATGGTTAACTCCAAGTGGTAAAAATATAGATAAAGAAGGAATTAAACCAGATTATGAAGTAGAATTAGGAGATTCATATAAGAATAATCCTACTAAAGAAAATGATGCACAACTTCAAAAGGCATTAGATTTATTAAAATAGTCTTAATAATAGACTATTTTTATTTTGGATATTTATGTTATAATGTAATAGAAAGAGGAATAAATATGAAGTTTGGAGAAAAATATAATATACATGGTTATAAACATAATGGAGATTTATATAAAGTATGGGATGAAACAATTTTTTTAGCGCAAACAGATGATTATTATGTTTTTGCAAATAATAAAATTAAAGTTACTGAGATAGATGGAAGAAGTTGGAGAACTAAAGAACCAGCAATTACATTTTATTATAAGAAAAGTTGGTTTAATATAATTGCTCAATTAAAAAATACAGGAATATATTATTATTGTAATATTTCATCGCCAGTAATAATTGAAAACAATACAATAAAATATATTGATTATGACTATGATCTTAGGGTGTTTCCAGATGGAGCATATAAAATATTAGATAAGTTGGAATATGAATATCATAAAAAAATTATGAATTATCCAGATGAAATAGACAAAATAGTGAAATATGAATTAAATAGGTTAATTGAAAAATATAAAAGAAGAGAAGATCCATTTAATGAAGAAACTATAAAAAAATATTACGATTTATATAAAAAATTAAAATAATGAAGAAAAAATAAAGATAATGTGAATTATTTTTATTTTTTTGAATAAATTATATTGAAGCACATAAAAAAGTACCAAAAAATGCCATAAAATACATTAAAAATAATAAAATTACAAAAATCGACAAAAATTTTAAAAAAATTGTTGACACACCAATTTAGTTATGGTACTATTAATGTGCGCTGTGACAAAGAGACCTTAGAAAATAAGGCGTTGCAGAGTAAATGATCTTTGAAAACTGAGTAAAACGTCATGTTTTT
>JAHZBE010000007.1 GCA_019423565.1 bacterium | reverse complement strand
AAGTTCATCACTTATTTTCAAATTTTTAGTTTCTATCTCAAACATAATCATCACTCATCATTTCGTTTTAAACAGAAAAAAACTAACTATTTCTAGTTAGTAATCTATTACTTAAACTCAGGGATTGTCCGAGTATCAATCAATATGGTGGACCTGAGGAGAGTCGAACTCCTGTCCAAAAATGCATACCAGAAAGCTTCTACAAGTTTAGTTAGTTTTTTGTTTTTCCTAATTTATAAAAGAAACTAACAACCTACAAATTAGTAAGCCTATAATTATTCATTATTACTTCTAGGCTAAATAATAATATATCTTGCTAAAGTTCGAATTTTCTATAATCTACGCAAGAAAAGATAATAGAAAACACGCATTTCTGACTTACGCAGCTACGGCTACACTATTGCTTCTGAATAGTGATGCAAATGCATCTTTAATTTTGTTTCCGTTTATTTTTTGTTTGCACACTAACGGGTGCCTCCGACTTGCCACTTAATTTTAAACATTTCTGTCGAAACCATATACAGGCCCATAACAGAATTATAGTATAAAATAAAGAAAAAGTCAAAATTAGAATCTTTCTTTTAATGACTTTTTCATTTCTCTATCTATATCTCTTTGTTTTATAGTTTCTTTTTTATCATAAGTATGTTTACCTCTTGCAATTCCTATTTCTACTTTTGCTTTTCCTCTTACAAAATATACTTTTAAAGGTACAATAGTTAATCCTTTTATTTTAATTTTATCATTAATTTTTCTTATTTCATTTTTATGAAGTAAAAGTTTTCTAGTTCTAGTTTCTTCATGATTAAATATATTACCTTCTTTATATTCTGATATAAACATATTTAGTAAAAATACTTCACCATTTTTTATTATTGCATAACTATCTTTTATATTAGCATTACCATTTCTAACCGATTTAATTTCAGTTCCAGTAAGCACTATTCCTGCTTCAAATTTATCTAATATTTCATATTCAAACTTAGCTTTTCTGTTTATTATTTCCACTTTTATTACCTTCTACTAAATTAAAATCAATAGTACTGTTTTCTTTTGAAGCATTAGTTACAACAACTCTTACTTTTTGTCCTAGTTTATACATTTTACCTTTCTTTTCTCCTCTTAATGTATGAGTAGTTTCATCAAATGTATAATAATCACCTTTAATTTCAGATATATGTACAAGACCTTCAATCATATTATCTAATTGTACAAATAAGCCAAAATTCATAACTGAAGAAATAGTTCCATCATATTCTTCACCAATATGACTTTCCATATACTCTGCCATTTTCATTGATTCTACATCTCTTTCACAGTCAATAGAATCTCTTTCTTTTTCTGATGCATGATCACAAAGTGCAGGTAAATTTTCTTCCCAATACTCTATAAGTCTATTTAATTCTTTATCATTTGGCTCATTAAATATATATTTTCTAAGTAAATTATGTACAGTTGTATCTGGGAATCTTCTAATAGGTGATGTAAAATGTGTATAACATTTTGAAGCTAGTCCATAGTGACCTAGATTTTCAGGTTTATAAACAGCTTTTTTCATACATCTTAATAATAATGTAGATAAAATTGCAAAACCTTCTTTGTCTCTCAATTGATCAAGTATTTTTTTCATTGATTTTGGATAAACAAAGTTTCTATCACCAACAACATGGTAACCTAGCATACTAATTGAATTTAAGAATTGCTCAACCTTTTCATTATCTGGTACTTCGTGTACTCTATATACAAAAGGAAGTCCCATATAGAAAACATGTTCTGCGACTGTTTCGTTAGCTGCAATCATAAAGTCTTCAATCATATTTTCACCTTTACCATGTTCTCTTAAAACAACATCATAAGGCTTACAATTTTCATCAACCAATATTTTAGGCTCATCAACATCAAAGTCTAAGTATCCTCTTGAAAGTTTTTCTTTTCTAAGAATTTTAGCAAGTTCCCACATTAATTTTAAATCATCTTTAAATGGTTCATATCCTTCAGGAGTTTCTTCATCATTTAATATTTTATTAACTTTTTTATAAGTCATTTGGATTCTTGATCTTATAACACTTTCAAATATATCATGTGATACTATTTTACCATTAGGAGTTATTTCCATTATACAAGATATTGCAAGCCTATCAACATTTGGATTAAGTGAACATATTCCATTAGATAATTTATGAGGAAGCATTGGTACAACTCTATCAACTAAATATACACTTGTTCCTCTAGAATATGCTTCTTTATATAATGCTGTACCTTCTTTTACATAATAAGATACATCTGCAATATGTACTCCTAAAATATAATTTTCACCTTTTTTACTGATTGATATTGCATCATCTATATCTTTTGTATCATCACCATCAATTGTGAATATCGTCATGTCAGTTAAATCTTTTCTACCTTTTCTATCACTATCAAGGACTTCACTAGGAAGTGCATTAACTTCTTCCATAACCTCATCAGTAAATACATCATTTATTCCATGATCATATATAATAGATAAAATATCAACACCAGGATCATTTTTATGACCAATTATTTTAACTACTTCTCCTAAGTATTTATATTTACCCATTTCTTTTACTATACTTACTTGAATTTTGTGTCCATCTACTAAATCATCTAAATCTTTATTATCTAAAATTATTTCCATCCTTAATTTTTTATCATCTGGAATGAAATGAGGATTACCATCAATTATTTTGTATTCACCAACGATTAAGTTATTTTCTTTCTTTAATACTTTTACAACTCTTCCTTCTGTTTTCTTACCGTTTTGTCCTTTTAGTTCTTCAACTACAACTAAATCATTATTTAAGGCACCATTCATGTTTTTAGCATCTATATAAATATCTTCATCTCTGCCATCTACTATTACAAAACCAAATCCTTTTTTATTTACACTTAATCTTCCTTTTAGTAAATGACTATTTTCAAATAACATATATTTATCTTTATTTGATCTATAAACAGTATAACCTTCTTCTAATATTCTAAGGTTATCTAATAATTTTTTTAATTCTCCTGCAGTATTAAGATTTAACTTATCACATATTTCGGTTGCGGATAACGCTCTTTTTTCTTTTCCTAATAGTTCTATAATTTCTTCTCTCATATTTCCTCCATATAAAACAAAAAGACATGAATATGTCTTTTACATCAATGACATTACTAAACATATTACAAAAAATAATAATCCTAATATTAGTGTCATTCTACTTAAAAATAGTTCTGATCCTCTTTCTTTTCTTTGGGCAAAAAGTTCAGCACTTGCACCCATCATTATATTACTAGCACTTTCTGCTTTCCCACTTTGTAATAAAACAACTGTTATTAAAAGGACTGATATTACTAATAATGCTACTTCCATCTTGATTCCTCCTCATTTAAAGCTAATATTATTTTATCATATTTTATATAAATTGCAAATACCATACGGAAAAATATATAATAATCATAATTATTGAAATAAATATATATATAAATTTCTTTTCTGATTTAAGTAATATTGAAATTGCAAATAAAATTGTTATAAATATTCCACCAAATATATAAAACATACTATATTTATCTGCATAACTATATATATAATTATCTTTAATAAATAAGTCGGATATCGCAAGTACTAAAAAATTAAATATATTACTTCCAAGCATATTTGATATGGCCATGTTATAATTATTTAATTTTAATAATGCAAATGTTGTGACTACTTCTGGAAGACTTGTTGTAATTCCTAAAAGAATCGCACCTATAGAACTAGATGAAAATTTTGGATACATATGGGCTATTTTATCAGCTTGATATGTTAAAAGTACACTTAAAACTACCATAACAATTCCAGTTAATATGAATTTTAACAAAATAAATTTCTGTTTTTCTTTTATTTCTTCTTCCTCTTTTTTGTCATTTTTAAATACTGAATACATATAAACTAGATATGCAAAAAATAATAATAAAGACACAATATTTACTATTATATTATGGCAACCTAATATGATAAATATGTAATCTGAGACTAATATTAAACATTCAAATATATATTTGTTAGATGTATTTCTAAATAAATTAGATTTAAAAAAATATATGTTGTAGACTGCTAAAACAAATATATTAAACATATTACTTCCAACAATGTCGCCAAAAGATAATGATGCATTATCTAAAACAACCGCAGATACACTTGTAACAAATTCTGGGAGACTAGTTATTGATGCAATTAAAAGTCCACCAATAAAAGCAGCTCCTACTTTAGATTGTTTCGATAGAACATCCCCATAATATGATAGTTTTATACTCATATATATTGTACAAAAAGCTAGTAATAAAAAAAATATTCCGTCCAAATTATCACCCTCTAATGAAGTATATTAATAAATTAGACAAAATATTTATATTATCTAAAAATAATACTTTATGTATAATTTACAAAAAGTAAAAATAATGATAATATATACTTATATATAATAGTAATAATAAGTTGAGGTGTTGTTCATGAAAAAAAAGAAATCTATCTTTTTAATATCTTTTAGTATTATTCTTCTATCAGTAATTTTTACAATCTTTTTAATAAATAAAGATGGCTTATTGAAAGATAAAATTAATGCTGATATTTCAAATACAAATAATCAAACAATATTTAAAGATTGGGAGGATGGAAATAATAACCTATTAAATTCAGAATATTCAAATTCTACAATATATCTATCTAACAAAACAGAATTTATTGTATATAGGGATAACAAAAAATATTCTTGTGACTTTTCTAATTTTTCAAATAGTACTGAATATATAGAATCTGAATCAGGATTATCTACCAAAAATAAATATAATTTTACAATCAAATGGAATAAATACACTATAGATAACGAAGATTTTTGTTTTCCAAGATCAATAACAGTTGATTTAGGAACAGACGTATTATCATCCGACAAAAAAATTAGTGGAAATAATTTTAACCTTTTAATAAAAAATAGTGTTACCAATAGTAAAGGAGAATTTGTAGATGCACTTTTTAGTATAAACGATATTTTATTTTTAAAAAGAACTGGTTTAAAAGCAGAATCAAGTTTAGAAATTATTCCATATTATTGTATAAATAATACGGCCATTGAAGATAAATGTACTAGTGATACTCTTACAATAGGTTCACCACTAAATTTTGGTTTACAGCATAAGTTGGGAAGTGTAAAAGCATCACTTAAATATTTAAAAGCTGGTTCTTATGAAAATGGCAATCCTGAAAAAGCAGATATAAATTATGTAAACGGATTTTTATCAGACATAGATGTATATAATAGTACTAATACAACATCAGTTAAATTTAATGGTAATGAAGGAATTAATTTTGAAAACAAGAACAAAACCATATATTATGACAAAACAGGAGTTAAAGGCCCAAGTCCTGAAGGAAAAATTTATGTATCAAAGTTATGTAATGATGGGAATTCTGGAATATATGTATGTACAAATTCATCATTCAACATTAACAACATACATCCACAAACATCTGCTTATATTACCACTGATATAAGTAATGAAAATTCATTTAATTTTGAATATAGTGCAGCACATACAGTTGGTATAAATTTTTCTTTCGTTTCACCATTCCAATATAAATATCCAAATCCAATTAAAAATGTATCTGTAACTAAGGTAACTGGCTCTGAAAATTATAATTACATGGTATCTCAATACGTACCAAATAATTATTACAGTACAAAATTAAATTTTTTAAATAATACACTATATGATGAAATGCAGATATCTGATGAACTTGATGAAAATTTAATTATAGATAAAAAATATATAAAAATATATTCTGATATGAATTTAAATGAAAATGTGTTATCACGAGAAGTACAAGAAAATGAAGATGTAACTAATTATTTTACTATATCTACAGATATAGATAAACAAACAAATAAAACAATTATTAAAGCAACAATAAATAATAATTCCTCATCTGAATTTAATACACATACAAAAAACTTTTATAATCATGTTTACACATTAGTAATTCCTGTAACTACTAAAGAAAAAATAAATAAAGAAAAAATAAATAATATTTCTACATCTAGTTTTATAGACAACACAGATAATAATAATCTCAATCTTTCATCAAATGATACAGAAGTTAAAGTATATTATACTGTTACAGAAAACTACATTAATGAAAATACAAATGAAAAAATATTGGATACTAAAATAACCAATGTAGATTATAATGAATTATTTTCTGGTGATAAAAAGAATATCGATAATTATGTGTTCACAAAATATACATCAACAGATGATCAAAAACTTCAAATGAATGTAACTAAAAATATAACAATTAATTATTATTATAAAAGAAATGCTAAAATAGTTATAAATTATATCGATGAAAATACAAATAATACACTTTCAGATCAAACAATAATAAACACTACATATAATGAAAAATATGACGTTACTGAGTATAAAGATAATAAAAATATACCTAACAAATACATTTATTCAAAATCTAGTACCGAATATCCTTTAAGTGGTACTGTTAATCAAGATTTAATTACCATAAATTATTATTACAAACTTAAAAGTGCTAAAATTATAATTAATTATCTTGATGAAGAAACTAATAATGAATTAGCTACTTCTACGCTACTAGATAAAAAATATGATGATAACTACGATGTAACTGGTTACAAAAATAATAGTAATATTTTATCTGATTATGTATTTTCAAAATTTACAAGTAGTACAAATAATGAGTTAACAGGAGTAGTAAATAAAAACGAAATAATAATAAATTACTATTACAAATTAAAAGATGCTAAAATTTTAATTAACTATTTAATAGAAGGTACAAATACAAAGATTGCAGATTCAACAAATATACAAACTAAATATGGAAAGCAATACGATGTTACTGATTACAAAGATAATAAAAATATACCTAACAAATACATTTATTCAAAATCTAGTACCGAATATCCTTTAAGTGGTACTGTTAATCAAGATTTAATTACCATAAATTATTATTACAAACTTAAAAGTGCTAAAATTATAGTAAAATATCTAGAAAATGAAACAAATAAAATATTGAGTAATGAATATTCTAGTACAATCAAATATGACGAAAAATATAATGCTACAGAAATAAGAAATCAAGCAGCTATACCTGGAAATTATGAATTAGTTAGATATGAAAGTTCTACAAAATTACTTTCTGGAATTGTAGATACTAATTATATCGAAATAATATTCTATTATAAGAAAAAAGACCCAACAATAGATGAAAATCTAGAAAAAACAGGAACAACAATAATAACTAAGAAAAACGATAAAGTAAAATATAATTTAAGTTATAAAGGAAAAATAAAAGATTATATAGGTCAAGCAACATTAACAATTATAGACAAATTGCCTTATGAAATAGATGAAAAGAAATCAGATTTATCTAATGGAATATATAATAATAAAGAAAAAACAATAACATGGATAATAAACTATGATGAAATTAACATAGAAAAAGAAATTACATTTACAAAAAATATAACTCTAGTATATATTGGAATAAAGGATACAGATAGAATTATGACAAATATAATAGAATCACAAATAAAACTTGATAATAAAAATAATACTATCATAAAAGATTTTAATACAGACATAAAAATACCTGGAAAAATTATTGTTCATTATTATGATATTGAAACAAAAGAAAAGTTAACTAAAGATATAGAAAAAACAGATTTAATAGGCAATGAATTTATAACAGAAGAAAAAATTTTTGAGGGATATAAGTTAGTAAATAAACCAAAAACGAATTATCAAATATATAAAGAACAACCTCAGGAATTTAATTACGAATACGAAAAATTAAAATTCAAAATAACAACTAAAGTTGATGGTGATGGCGGTACTATTGAGGGTGATGAAACTGTAAAATACAGAGAAAATTCAACCGTTGACAAAATAAAAATAAAAGCAAAAGAAGGTTACGAAATTAATAAAATAACAATAAATGGAAAAGATTTTGAAATAACAGACAATGAAAAAATGACTATTCCATATTTTAAGAAAGTAACTGAAAATAAAGAAATAATAGTATCATTTAATAAAAAAATTATAAATCCTAAAACTTTAGATAATATTTATAAATATATTATTTGTCTAATAGTATCGATTGTAGGAATTATTACATCAATAATATCAATAAAAACTAAAACTCAGAAAAAATAAATTTCTGAGTTTTTATTGTTTTAATTGCATCTTAACTAATTTCGCATGTAAAACTAATTTTTCATTATTTCTGTAACAAGTTGATAATGTAAGTATTTTATCATTATCCAATACATTAGTATTAAATTCATATATACTTCTATTTTTTACCATTTTTATATATTCACTAAAATCATTATCACTTGTAAATTTTACTTTTAAATAATCATCTGTAGTTGGTATATGATATATACTAAAAACTTCCCATATTGTATTTACATTCTCAGTTGATAATCTAATCAAATGATTATCTTTATTATTAAACCATTCTTTTTTTAAAGTATTCTTAAGACTACCGAACATTGTTTTATCAAGTCTTGAATGAGCATAAATTATAATATTTTTATCATTAAAACTATCATTTCTATAATCTTGAAATACCCACCCTGCGTCATTTAAACTCTTGTCAAAAGAATGATTTAAGTAAAAGGAATTGTCACTTCCTTGCACAAAAGGATAATATATATTTGTACCTTTTACGTCAATAAATCCAACTACATCTTCATTCATTTTTTTTAATTCAGAAAAATCAACATCTATTAATTCAGTTTGTTTTGTATCCGACGAACCACTTTCTATTACCACATTTTTTGTTTTATTTATTTTAATTACATCATTTATTTTATCCAACTGATAATCAATGAGCTTGTTTTGATGATGCCAAGAATAAATATAATACATTGAACATGAAAACAGTACTAAAGAAAATAATAGTAAAAATATAGAACAAGTTTTAAATATAACTTTTTTCATCATATCATCCTACCTTAAAGACATTATATCATTAAAATAAAAAAAAGAAAACTATTCGTTTTCTTCAATTTGTTCATAAATTCTAAGTAATCTATTATATTTACATACTCTATCTGTTCTAGATAAAGAACCTGTTTTTATTTGACCTAAAGAAAGTCCAACAGCTAAATCAGCAATAAATGTATCTTCTGTTTCACCACTTCTATGCGAAATAATTGTTTTATATCCTGCTTTTTTAGCCATATCAATAGTTTCTAAAGCTTCTGTTACTGTACCTATTTGATTAAATTTAATAAGTATTGCATTTGCAGCTTTTTCTTTTATACCACGAGCAAGTAATTCTTTATTAGTAACAAATAAATCATCACCTACTATTTGAACTCTATCACCAATTTTTTTAGTTAATAATCTAAATCCTTCAAAATCACTTTCATCTAATGGATCTTCTATTGAAACAATAGGATATTTGCTTATTAAATCTTCATAATATCTAACCATTTCTTCTTTTGTTTTCTTTTCACCAGTTCCAGAGAATACATATAAATTAGTATCTTCATCATAAAATTCTGAAGCAGCAACATCAAGTCCAAGTTTAACATCTACACCAGGAGTATAACCTGCTTTTTTAATAGCGTCAACTATATATTCTAAAGCTTCTTCATTTGAACTTAAGTTAGGTGCAAATCCACCTTCATCACCTACTGAAGTATTATATCCTTTTTCTTTTAATACTTTTTTTAAGTTATGGAATACTTCTGCTCCACATCTAATTCTTTCTCTAAAATCTTTATTTTGTGGTAATATCATAAATTCTTGGAAGTCAAGTAAGTTATCCGCATGAGCTCCACCATTTAAAATATTCATCATAGGATATGGTAATTCTTTCCCATCTCCAACATACTCATATAATTCTACATTTTCTTCATTTGCAGCTGCTTTAAGACATGCTAACGAAACTGCAAGCATAGCGTTTGCACCTAAATTACTTTTTGATTTTGTTCCATCTAACATAATCATTTTATTATCTATTTCTTTTTGATTTTTTACTTCCATTCCTAGTATTAGAGGTGTAATTTTTGTTCTAACGTTATTAACTGCTTTTAAAACACCTTTACCCATAAATCTACTATCATTATCTCTTAATTCTAATGCTTCATTACTACCAGTTGATGCTCCACTTGGTACACTTGCGCGTCCAAACGCACCATTTTCTGTAAGTACATCTACTTCTACAGTAGGATTACCTCTTGAATCTAAAATTTCTCTTGCTTTTACATCTATTATTTTACTCATAATATCATCCTCCATTATTTATTATACCTCAAAGTTTTAGTTATGGCATAAAATTTATATGTTTTGTTGTAAAATATAAGTATAATATTAATATTATTTATGATATAATATAAAAGTAAAGGAGTATAACTTATGAAAATAATCCAGCTAACTAAAGAAGAATTTGATAACTATGTAGAAAATAATAAATATAAAAATTTTTATCAAACTGGTACATATGGCGAACTTATGGATAGACATTCTTTTGATGATTATTATTTAGCCATGAAAAATGAATCAGAACAGATAGTAGCAGCTACATTAATTTTAATAAAAAAAGAAGTTTTAGGTTATAAATGGGGATATTGTCCAAGAGGATATTTAATTGATTTTAATGATTTTGATTTACTTGAAACATTTACTAAACTACTTACTCAGTTTTTGAAAAAAAGAAATTTCATGTTTGTAAAAATAGATCCGTATATAATACACAAATCTAGAGATAAAATGGGAAATATTATTCCTGGAATAGATAATTCAAAAATTATTGATAAACTACTAAAAATTGGTTATGAACATACAGGTTTTAATTTAAATTTTGAAAACTTAAAACCAAGATGGAATGCAGTAACAACAACAAATAGTACTGAAAATTTATTTTCAAGATTTAATAAAGAAATTAGAAACAAAATAAGAAAAGCAGATAAAATGGGTATTGAAATACTAGAGGGTGATGCATCTAGTGTAAAACAATTTTATTCATTAATTGATAAAAAACATTCAAGAAAATTAAATTATTATCTAGATATGATGGAAATATTAGGTAAAAAAAATATGATTAATTTATATTTTGCTAAACTAGATACAGCAAAATATATTGAAAAAAGTAAAACATTATATGAACTAGAAGAAAAAAGAAATAATGATATAAATCAAGAATTAGAAGAAAATATTAATAGTAATAATACAACAAATATCATTAAAAGAAAAATGGCTTCTGACATATTATTAAACAATTGTAAACAAAATGTAATAAATGCAACTAATCTATATAAAAGTTATCCATCAGGAGTTATAGTAGGCGCAAGCGCTATAATAAAATATAACAAAGAAATATTCTTCTTAATTGATGGATATAAACAAGAATTTAAAAGATACTGTCCAAACCATTATTTAAAATATCAAATTATGGATTTTTATAGAAAAGAAGGATATACTAGAATGCATTTAAATGGAATTTCTGGTGACTTTAATAAAAGTAGTGCATTTTATGGATTAACAAGATTTAAGCTTGGATTTGCTGCAGAAATAGAAGAATATATCGGAGAATTTACTTTGGTAATAAATAAAGGTAAATATAAAAATTATCAAAATGCATCTAAAGTAGTTGATTGGCTAAATGAACCTTTGTTCAAAAAGAACTAAGGTTTTTTTATGCACAAAAAAAGTTCTTTTTCAAGAACTTTTTATTTATTATTTATCAATCTTAGTAACAATACCAGCACCAACTGTTCTACCACCTTCACGAATAGAGAACTTAGTTCCTTCTTCAAGAGCGATAGGAGCAATTAATTCAATGTGCATTTTAACATTGTCACCTGGCATAACCATTTCAGTTCCTTCTGGTAATGTAACAACACCTGTTACGTCAGTAGTTCTGAAATAGAATTGTGGACGATAATTTGTGAAGAATGGAGTATGTCTTCCACCTTCTTCTTTACTTAATACGTATACTTCGCATTCGAAAGTAGTATGTGGAGTAACTGAACCTGGTTTAGCAAGTACTTGTCCTCTTTGTACTTCTTCTCTTGAGATACCACGTAGTAATACACCAGCGTTATCTCCTGCTTCAGCATAGTCTAATTGTTTACGGAACATTTCGATTCCTGTAACAACTGTTTTCTTAGTATCATGTAAACCAACGATTTCAACTTCGTCGTTAAGTTTTAATTGACCTCTTTCAACACGTCCTGTAACAACTGTTCCACGTCCAGTGATAGTGAATACATCTTCAATACTCATTAAGAATGGTTTGTCAGTATCTCTTTCTGGAGTTGGAATATATTCGTCAACAGCGTCTAATAATTCATCAATCTTTGCTTCATATTTAGGATCTCCTTCAAGAGCTTTTAAAGCTGAACCGAAGATAAATGGAGTATTGTCTCCATCAAATCCATATTGAGTTAATAGGTCTCTAACATCCATTTCTACTAATTCAAGCATTTCTGGATCATCAACCATATCGCATTTATTGATGAATACAACGATTCTTGGAACACCAACTTGACGAGCAAGTAAGATATGTTCTCTTGTTTGAGCCATAGCTCCGTCTGTAGCAGCTATAACTAGGATAGCACCATCCATTTGTGCAGCACCAGTGATCATGTTTTTAACGTAATCAGCGTGACCTGGACAGTCAACGTGTGCATAATGACGTTTATCTGTTTCATATTCAACGTGTGCTGTATTGATTGTAATACCACGTTCTCTTTCTTCTGGAGCTTTATCTATATCAGCATAAGCTTCAAATTTAGCTAATCCTTTATCTGCTTGTCTTTTAGTAATAGCAGCAGTCAAAGTAGTTTTACCATGGTCTACGTGTCCAATTGTACCAATGTTAACATGTGGTTTTCCACGATTAAATTTTTCTTTTGCCATTTAAATTTCCTCCTTTTTTAATGTACAAAACTATTGTATCTAATTCTTGAAAAAATATCAAGTATTATTCTTATTTAAATCCTAATTTTTACCCATTTTTTTAATAATTTCTTCAGTAATATTCTTAGGAACTTCTTCATAGTGATCAAATGTCATTGTAAAGTTTCCTCTACCTTGTGTATTTGATCTTAATGTTGTAACATAACCAAACATTTCAGCAAGTGGAACCATTGCTTCAATAGCAAGAGCATTTCCTCTAGCTTCTTGTCCCATAGGACGTCCTCTTCTTGCTGTAACGTCACCCATTACGTTACCTAAATATTCTTCTGGAACGATTATTTGAACGTTCATTATTGGTTCTAGAAGAACTGGTTTACATTTATTTCTAGCTTCTTTTAAAGCAAGTGAAGCTGCAACTTTAAATGCCATTTCGTTTGAGTCAACATCATGGTAAGATCCATCAAATAATGTTGCTTTAACATCTATCATTGGGAATCCTGCTAAAATACCAGATTCCATAGCTTCTTGTAATCCTTTATCAGTTACTGGAATATATTCTCTTGGAACTACACCACCAACAACTGCATCAACGAATTCATATCCTTTACCTGGATTTGGTTCAAATTTAACCCATACGTGACCATATTGTCCACGACCACCAGATTGTTTGATAAATTTACCTTCACAATCAGCAGCTTGAGTTATTGTTTCACGGTAAGCAACTTGTGGAGCACCAACAGCTGCTTCAACGTTAAATTCTCTCTTCATTCTATCAACGATTATATCTAGATGAAGTTCACCCATACCAGCAATTATAGTTTGACCTGTTTCTGGGTTTGTAGAAGCTCTAAATGTTGGATCTTCTTCTGCTAATTTTTGAAGTGCAATTCCCATTTTTTCTTGGTCAGCTTTTGACTTTGGTTCAACAGTTAATTCAATAACTGGTTCTGGGAATTCCATAGATTCAAGAATACAAGCATGTTTTTCATCACATAAAGTGTTACCTGTAGTAGTATTCTTAAGTCCTACTGCTGCAGCTATATCACCTGTGTATACATCTGTAATTTCTTGTCTGTTGTTAGCATGCATTTGTAATATACGTCCAACTCTTTCTTTTACATTCTTAGTTGAGTTAAGTACATATGAACCACTTGATAAGTGCCCAGAGTATACTCTGAAGAATGTTAATTTACCAACGAATGGGTCAGTCATAACTTTAAATGCTAATGCTGAGAATGGTTCTGAATCAGATGGATGTCTAACGATTTCTTCTCCGTCCATATCAGTTCCTTTTATAGATGCTATATCAGTTGGTGCTGGTAAGTAATCAATAACAGCATCAAGTAATAATTTAACACCTGTATTTTTATATGCAGATCCGCACATAACTGGGAAGAATTCAGCAGCAAGTGTACCTTTTCTAATACAAGCTTTAATTTCTTCAACAGTTGGTTCTTCACCTTCAAGATATTTTTCCATTATTGCTTCATCAAATTCAACAACTGTATCAATTAAATCAGCACGTCTTTCTTCAACTAAATCTTTTAATTCAGCTGGAATTTCGATTATTTCTGGATTTTCTTCAGGTTTTTCATCATATTTATAAGCTGTTCTTGTAATTATATCAATAATACCAGTTAGCTCATCACCTGCTCCTATTGGCCATTCAATAGGTTTAGCAAGTACACCAAGTCTATCCTTAATTGTTTTTAAACTATATTCGAAGTCTGCACCTGTTTTATCCATCTTATTTGCAAAAATAATACGAGGAACTTTAAATTCAGTTGCTTGTCTCCAAACTGTTTCTGTTTGTGGTTCAACACCTGCTTGTGCATCAATAAGTGCAACAGCACCATCTAATACACGAAGTGATCTAGATACTTCAACTGTAAAGTCAACGTGACCTGGAGTATCTATTATGTTATATCTATATCCTTTCCAGTATGCTGTTGTAGCAGCTGAAGTAATAGTTATACCACGTTCTTGTTCTTGTTCCATCCAGTCCATTTGTGAAGCACCATCATGAGTTTCACCAATTTTATGGATTTTGTGAGTATGGAATAATATACGTTCAGTTGTTGTTGTTTTACCAGCATCAATGTGAGCCATTATTCCAAAGTTTCTTGTTTTTTCTAACGAATATTCACGAGCCATATTCTATTCCTTTCCTACCATCTATAATGAGCAAATGCTTTATTAGCTTCTGCCATTCTATGAGTATCATCTTTTTTCTTATATGCTGCTCCTGTTTGATTTGAAGCATCAATTATTTCACTAGCTAATTTTTCAGCCATTGATTTACCACTTCTACTTCTTGAAGCATTAACTAACCAACGAAGTGCTAAAGCTTGTGCTCTATCTGCTCTAACTTCAACTGGAACAGAGTAGTTAGCACCACCAACTCTTCTTGATTTAACTTCTAGAACTGGAGTAATATTTTCTAAAGCTTTATTAAATACGTCCATAGGATTTTCATTTGTTCTTTCTTGGATCATATCAAATGCTTTATATACGATTGTTTGAGCTTTTCCTCTCTTACCATCAAGCATAATTTGATTGATAAGTTTTGTTATAACTTTTGAGTTATAAATTGGATCTGCTAAAACATCTCTTTTTACTGCACGTCTTTTTCTCATTGTGTTCTCCTTTCTATTTATTTATTATTTCTTTGCTTTTGGTTTTTTAGCACCGTATTTTGAACGACCTTGTTTTCTATCAGTAACACCTGCTGTATCTAAAGTACCACGGATAATGTGATAACGAACACCGATAAGGTCCTTAACACGTCCTCCACGAACTAAAACAACACTATGTTCTTGTAAATTATGTCCTTCACCTGGGATATATGCATCGATTTCTTTACCGTTTGATAATCTTACACGAGCATACTTACGTAAAGCTGAGTTTGGTTTCTTTGGAGTCTTAGTTCCAACACGAGTACAAACTCCTCTTTTTTGAGGTGATGCAGTTTCAGTAGATTTTTTAGTTAAACTATTTAATCTTACACCTAAAACTGGTGATTTACTCTTTCTAGTCTTTTTAGTACGATTTTTTCTTACTAATTGATTAATTGTAGCCATTTTACTACTCCTTTCTTTTACACACAACCTGGTGTATCAAATTTGTTTTAAATTAAAGTTTTGTAAATAATACAAAACTCTAATTAATAGCATTAATAATATAACACTTTTTACATAAAAATGTCAATACCAATTGCATTATTTGCTCTTTTAATTATATGAGAAAAGGAAGATTACATTTCTTCCTTTTTATCATTTATTTCTTTTTCTAATTCTTCTTTATTTAATTTGCTATAACCTTTAATTCCAAGTTCTTTTGCTTCTTCTTTTAATTCTTTTAAAGTTGCATCTGTTTCTTTAGAATCTTCTTCTGGCATTTTACCATATTTTACTAAATAATCAATTTGTTCTTTAGTAATTGTTTCATGTTCTAATAAGGCGTTTGCAATTAGATTAAGTAAATCCATATTTTCAGAAATAATCTTTTTAGTAACTTCATATTGTTCAGAAATTATTTTTCTAACTTCTTGGTCTATTTCAAGTGCTACTGCATCTGAGAAGTTCTTACTCTTATTATAATCTCTACCTAGGAATACACTTGATTCTTGATGTTCTAATTGAACAGGTCCAAGTGAACTCATTCCATATTCTGTTACCATTGATCTAGCTATTTTTGTTGCTTTTTCAAAATCGTTATGTGCACCTGTTGTAACTTCATTGAATACAATTTCTTCTGCAACTCTTCCACCTAAGAATCCACTAATTGTTTCAAGTAATTCTTTCTTAGTAGACATATATGTTTCTTCTTTAGGAAGCATTAAGTTATATCCACCAGCCATACCACGAGGTATGATTGTTATTTTTTGAACATCGTTTGCTCCATCTAGTTTAATACCAACAACAGCGTGTCCTGCTTCATGGAATGCTACTACCTTCTTTTCATGTTCAGTATATTTATGAGATTTTTTAGCTGGTCCTGCAATTACTCTATCATGTGCTTCATCTATTTCTGCCATAGTAATTGAATCTTTATTTCTTCTTACAGCAAGAAGTGCGGCTTCATTAAGTAAGTTTTCTAAGTCTGCACCTGAGAAACCTACAGTTCTTTTTGCAATGTTTGCTAAATTAACATCACTAGCAAGTATTTTATCTTTGGCATGTACTTCAAGTATTTCTTCTCTTCCTTTTGCATCTGGAAGTGAAACAGTAATTTGTCTATCAAATCTTCCTGGTCTTAATAATGCTGGATCAAGAACATCAGGTCTATTAGTAGCAGCAATGATTATGATTCCTTCATTTCTTCCAAAACCATCCATTTCAGTTAGTAATTGGTTTAATGTTTGTTCTCTTTCATCATGTCCTCCACCAACACCTGCTCCTCTTTGTCTACCAACAGCATCTATTTCATCTATGAATATTAAACATGGTGCTGTTTGTTTTGCTTGTCTAAACATATCACGAACTCTTGATGCACCAATACCTACAAATAATTCAACGAAATCTGAACCACTTATAAAATAAAATGGTGCATTTGCTTCACCAGCAACGGCTTTAGCAAGTAATGTTTTACCTGTTCCTGGAGGGCCTACTAAAAGTACACCTTTTGGAATTCTTGCTCCCATTTTTGTAAATTTTTTAGGTTCTTTTAGAAATTCAATTAATTCTTCTAATTCTTCTTTTTCTTCTGATAAACCTGCAACATCTTTAAATGTTACTTTATCTTTATCTTCTTGAAGTTTTGCTCTACTTTTTCCAAAGTCCATAGATTTATTATTACTACTAGCAATACCATTTAACTGTTTCATTAAAATGAAAGCAGCTGCTCCTATTAATAATAAATATGGTAACCAATTCAAGAATTTAACAAATAAACTTGATGCTGGATCTGCAGATACAGTCATATCAAAGCTACTTTGTTCTTTCATAGAATTAATGTAATTTAATGTATCATCACTTAAAGGTGCTACAACATAGAAAGATTCATTTTTCTTTGATTTTTTCAATTTACCTTCAATGTTATATGTTGACCCTTCTTTACTTGGTGCTATTACCATTTTTTCAACTTTATCATCTTTTAAATATTTTTGGAATTGTGAATAAGTTATATTTTTAGAACTAGTACCAAATCCACCCGTAACAAGATATACCACTATCATTATAAATGCTAATGCTATATATGGGCTTAAATTTCTTCGTATATTTTTATTCATTGTTTTCCTCCTTTGTACACCATACTATTATATCATACTTTCCCATCTTTAATCTATCATATTTGGATTTTTTTATTCCAGGAATCCATAAAATTGTATCATTACTGTCAACAAGTATAGGATAACTGTTTCTATCTTCCTTATTTATTTTCTCGTCTATAAAAATATCTTTAACTTTTTTCTTACCATTAAGTCCTAGAACTTCAATAAAATCTCCTTGTTTTCTATTTCTAATATATAAAGGTAATTTTATTTCATTACTATTTAAATAGCAAATATAATTATTAGTTAAATTTGAACTAGGAATTATGCTAATATTACCAAATCTAGTTTTAATAGTACTATCTAATTTAATTTTATAATCTGTTTCTTCTATTTTATTTTTGATTTCTAAACTATTGTATTTTTTTACTGCAATTATATTATTTTTTAAATCAATACTTAGGTTAGGTTTTTTTGATCTAATTATTTTCATAATACTAGTTATATTTTGATCATTAATCTCGTTAATGTTTTCCTTATAAACTTTATAAAGTACACTATATATAACTTTTTTTAATATATAATCTTCTTCATTAATTAAATATGTTATATCAAGTACATAATTACTATAGTATTTATTTAATAAGTTATCCACATATTTGTTTATAAAATTACTTGCACCATCTAATTCTTCACTAAATTTTATAAATTTCTTGTGGACAAGTTTATTTTCATCCTTTAATTTAGGTAAAATATATTTTCTATATCTATTTCTTGTATAATTATCACTTTCATTTGTTTTATCTTCTCTATATTCAATACCTTTTTCCTGTGCAAAACTATATATATCTTGTTTAGTATAAAAAATAAGTGGTCTTAGTATATAATAATTATTTCTTTTTGTTACTTTTTCAAATCCAGAATAACCATCTATTGATGAACCTCTTACTATTCTCATTAATACTGTTTCTATTAAATCATCACCATGATGTGCTGTAAATAAACACTTTGCATTATATTTATTAACAATCTCATCAAAAAATTTATATCTTCTTTTTCTAAATTCAGACTCTAAATTACCTGATATATTTTTTTCAAATATTTTTCCTTCAAATATTATATTGTTCTTAGCACAATAATCTTTAACAAATTCAAATTCTTCTTTACTTTCTTCTCTTAAGTTATGATTTATATGAGCACATATTATATTTATATTAATACTTTTTCTTATAATCGTTAATAAATATAAAAGTGTCATAGAATCAACACCACCAGAAGTAGCACAAACAACATAATCATCTTCTGTCACATAATTTTTAATAAAATCAATAGATTCTTTCACATAAATCACCTTGTCATATATTATAACACATTTCAAATTACAAAAAAAGATTGAATTTAATCAATCTTTAAACTAATACTAATTAGCATAAATTTCTGTAATATCCAAATTGTATCCTAAAATTTCACCAACATCAGTAATTTTACCTTTAACGGTTATTTCTTGATTAGAACTTAATGTTTTAACAACATCTTTTTGACTTTGATTTTTAATTCTACAATGAATTCCTCTTAAATCATAATCATCAGTTGGTGAATCTAGTGATATGTATTTTAAATCAGAATCAATTGTTCCAAGTCTTCCAGTTATTTCAACATACTTATTAACATACGTATCTTTAGCCGCAGCAGCATTATTATCTAGCGCATCATCTAAATCATCTTTTGAAACCTTTTCATATTCAATATTTTCAGGTGTTTGATTTGATTGATTATTAATAGAATTATTTGTTGAATTATTCTCACTTGAACTAGAATCATCTGTATCATCACCAAAAGCCATTGCTAATACAATTATTGCAAAAATAACTATTAATACTATTGCCCATTTAGGAAGTCCACCTTGCTTTTTCTTACAAATTGGACAATATTTAGCATCAGAATTAATTTCATTTTTACAATTTTTACATATTTTACTCATCCTTATCCTCCTTTTAGACTATTATATACTTTATTCGACATAATGTAAAGTCCTTGTTTACATATATTTTTTATTTTTTTTGACATAATATATATAGGTGATCAATATGAGTAGTATTTATGGTCAAAACGATTTATATGAAAAAATAGCATTAAATATAAAAAAATATAGAAAAGAAGCAGGTATAACCCAAGCAGTTCTTGCAGAGCGAGTTGGTGTTTCACATGAATTTATAAGACGAATTGAATCAACTAAAGGAAGAAAGACATTTTCAATAGATACGATCTATAAGATTTCGTTAGCTCTTGATATACCAATTTCTAAATTATTTGAAGGAATATAAACAGATATAAAGAAATATCTGTTTTTTTATAACACAAAAAAAGAAGAATTATAACAATTCTTCTTCTAAAACATCAAGTGGTTCTTCATCAAAGAACTCTTTCTCTAATGTAAATTCAGTATTTCTATATTTCTTAACACCTGTTCCAGCTGGGATTAACTTACCAATTATAACATTTTCTTTTAATCCTTCTAGTTTATCAACTTTACCTTTAATTGCAGCATCAGTTAATATTCTAGTTGTTTCTTGGAATGATGCAGCTGATAAGAATGAATCTGTTTCAAGTGATGCCTTAGTTATACCAAGCATTAATGGTCTTGCTGTTGCTGGTTTCTTACCTTGTAAGATAACTTTCTTGTTTTCATCAGTAAATTTATTAACTGATACAACCTTACCAACTAATAAGTTAGTATCTCCAGCATCTACTATTCTCATTCTTGAAATCATCTTACGAACGATAATTTCAATATGTTTATCAGATATATCAACACCCTGAGAACGATAAACTTTTTGTACTTCTTGTACAATATAATTTTGTACAGTAATTGGGTCAGTAACTGCAAGTAATTCTTTTGGATTTACAGCACCTTCGTTTAATCTATCTCCTGGTTTTACTTTATCTCCTACTTCTACACGTAACTTAACACCATAGTTAGTAGTTTGTTCTCTTGTTTCTTTATCATTTGTAATACTGATTTTATATTTACCATTTTGATTTTCAATATTAGTGATTTCTCCTGCGATTTCTGCAACAGAAGCTTTAACTTTTGGATTACGAGCTTCAAACAATTCTTCAACACGAGGAAGACCTTGAGTGATATCGTCACCACTAGCAACACCACCTGTGTGGAATGTACGCATTGTAAGCTGAGTACCTGGTTCACCAATTGATTGTGCAGCCATAATACCAACTGCTTCACCAATTTCAACAGGGTTACTTGTTGCAAGGTTACGTCCATAACACATTTGACAAACACCGTTTTCAGTTTTACATGTAAGTGTTGTTCTTATTTCAACAGATGTTACTCCTGCTTTAGTTATCTTATCTGCAAGTTGTTCAGTAATGTAAACACCCTTATCTACGATAACTTCTTTTGTTTCAGGATTAATTACTTTCTTATTTGTATATCTACCAGTAATACGTTCTGCAAGTGATTCAATTACACTTCCATCTTTTTCATTAATAAATGCTTCAACAACAACACCTTGTATTGTTCCACAATCATGTTCTTTAACTATAACATCTTGTACAACATCTACTAAACGTCTAGTTAAGTAACCAGAGTTTGCTGTTTTTAAGGCAGTATCAACGTTACCTTTTCTTGAACCATGTGATGACATGAAGTATTCTGCCACTGTTAGACCATCAGTATAGTTTGATGTGATTGGAATTTCAACTGTCATACCATTTGGCTTAGCAACTAGACCAATCATACCAGCAACCTGTCTAAACTGTTCCAAACTACCACGAGCACCAGATTTCATCATGATGAATATTGGGTTATTTGGATTTTCTTCAGCAAGTTTACTTAAGTCATTTTTAATTTGTTCATTTGCATTATTCCAAACTTCAATTACTCTTTCATATCTTTCTTGTTCAGTAATTAAACCTCTCTTATATTGTTTACCAATTTGATCAACTTTCTTTTTACCATCAGAAATAATTTGTTCCTTATTGCTATCAGCAATAATATCAAATGCTGACATTGTAATTCCTGAATATGTTGAATATTCGAATCCTAGATTCTTTAATTTATCAAGCATTGTAGATGTTTCTGTTGTTTTATATCTTTTAAATACTTGAGCAATTATACTTTGTAAACTTTTTTTACCAAGTGGTTCACTAATTGGAAGATTTTTAATAAATTCTTTTAAATCAGTTCCCATTGGTGCGAAATATTTACTTGGAGTAATTGTATTTATATTTTCTTTACTTCCATCATTTATGTATTGATATGCATCTGGTAAAATTTCATTTAACTTAATTTTACCAACTGTTGTAATTAAGTATTTATCCTTTTGACTATCAGCAAATATCTTATGTTTGAATGATTTAACTGGTACAACTAATCTTGTATGTAAATCAATTTCTCTTCTATCATAAGCCATTAATGCTGCATCTGGGCTTTTAAATACTCTACCTTCATCTTCACTTTCTTGTTCCATTGTTAAGTAGTAGTTACCAAGTACCATATCTTGTGATGGTGTAACTATAGGTTTACCATCAGATGGTTTTAGTATGTTATTAGCACCTAACATAAGAATTCTTGCTTCTGCTTGAGCTTCTTCAGAAAGTGGTACGTGGACAGCCATTTGGTCTCCATCGAAGTCAGCATTAAATGCAGCACAAACTAATGGATGAAGTCTTATAGCTTTACCATCTATTAACTTAGGTTCAAATGCTTGAATACCTAATCTATGAAGTGTTGGAGCACGGTTTAATAATACTGGATGTTCTTTAATAACTTCTTCAACAACATCCCATACTCTATCATCTTGATTTTCAATCATCTTTTTAGCAGATTTAATATTATGAACTATTTCTTTTTCTACAAGTCCACGAATAACATGTGGTTTAAATAATTCAAGTGCCATTTCTTTTGGTATACCGCATTCATACATCTTAAGAGATGGACCAACTACGATAACTGAACGTCCTGAATAGTCAACACGTTTACCAAGTAAGTTTTGTCTAAATCTACCTTGCTTACCTTTAAGCATACTTGATAATGATTTTAATGCTCTATTAGATGGACCAGTAACATTTCTACCACGTCTACCATTATCGAATAAAGCATCAACTGCTTCTTGTAGCATACGTTTTTCATTTTGAACAATGATTGAAGGCGCACCTAACTCTAATAATTTCTTTAAACGATTGTTACGGTTAATAACACGTCTATATAAATCATTTAAGTCACTAGTTGCAAATCTTCCACCATCTAATTGAATCATTGGTCTAAGTTCTGGTGGAATAACTGGAATACAATCTAGTATCATCCATTCAGGCTTATTTCCTGATTCTCTAAATGAGTCAAGAATTTCTAGTCTTTTTAAAAGTCTAGTTCTCTTTTGTTCTTGAGCTCCTTCTAATTCTTTTTCTATTTTATCAATTTCTTCATCAATATTTACTTCTTGCAAAAGTTTTTTAATAGCTTCTGCACCCATACCTACTTCGAAACCATTACCATATTTTTCATAATATATTCTATATTCTTTATCTGATAATGTTTGTTTCTTTTCAAGAGGTGCATTACCTGGATTAATTACTACATAACTTACGAAATATAGTACTTCTTCCAAATCTCTTGGTGACATATCTAGTACAAGTCCCATTCTTGATGGAACACCTTTAAAGAACCAGATATGTGAGACTGGAGTTGCAAGTTCAATATGACCCATACGTTCACGACGAACTTTAGCCTTTGTAACTTCAACACCACATCTATCACATACTATATCTTTATATCTTAATCTTTTGTACTTACCACAAGAACATTCATAGTCTTTAGTAGGTCCAAAAATCTTTTCACAGAAAAGACCATCTCTCTCTGGCTTTAATGTACGATAATTTATTGTTTCTGGTTTTTTTACTTCACCATGAGACCATTCACGAATCTTTTCAGGAGAAGCAATAGATATTTTTAATCCTTCAAATCTACTAACATCCATTATTCTTCATCCTCCTCTTCTTCGTCATTTTCGAATTCTTCTTCCGAAGGTAATTCTTCATATTCTTCTTCATTATTTTCTTCAGTTTTTAATACATCTTCTAAGTTGTTTTTCTTTATATCTTTTATTTCTATTTCATCAATAGATAATGCTGTATTTTCATTATTTTCTTCTTTTTCAAGTTCTGTAATTCCAACTTCTTTACCATCTTCATCTATCATTGATACATCAAGACCTAATGCTTGAAGTTCTTTAACTAGAACTCTGAAACTTTCTGGAACTCCAGCAGCTTCTATTTTATTTCCTTTTACGATAGATTCGTAAGCTTTAACTCTTCCTACAACATCATCTGATTTAAATGTCATTATTTCTTGTAAGATATTAGCTGCACCATAAGCTTCTAGTGCCCAAACTTCCATTTCACCGAATCTTTGACCACCCATTTGTGCTTTACCACCTAAAGGTTGTTGTGTAACTAATGAATAAGGTCCTGTAGCACGAGCATGTAACTTATCATCAACCATGTGATCTAGTTTAATCATGTACATTACACCAACACTGACTCTACTATCAAATGGTAAACCTGTTCTACCATCATAAAGTACTGTCTTACCATCTTTATCAAGTCCAGCTTCTTCCATCATTTCAGCAATATCTTGCATACTTGCACCATCAAATACTGGTGTTGAGCAATATACTCCAAGTTTCTTAGCAGCCATACCTAAGTGAAGTTCAAGTACTTGTCCTAGGTTCATACGAGATGGAACACCAAGTGGGTTAAGTATGATATCTACTGGTCTACCATCTGGCATAAATGGCATATCTTCTTGTGGTAATACTAGTGAAACAACACCCTTGTTACCATGACGTCCAGCAACTTTATCTCCTACTTGGATTTTTCTCTTTTGAGCAATATATACTCTTATTTCTTTAGATACTCCACTTGCAAGTTCGTCGTTATCTTTCTTAGTGTATACTTTAATATCATGAACGATACCATCTCCACCATGTGGAACACGAAGTGATGTGTCACGAACTTCTCTTGTTTTTTCTCCAAATATTGCATGTAATAATTTTTCTTCAGCTGTAAGTTCTACCATTCCTTTTGGAGTAACTTTACCAACTAAAATATCATTTTCTTTTACTTCTGTACCTATTCTTACAATACCTTCAGCATCAAGATTCTTTCTTGCATCTTCAGATATATTAGGAATATCTCTAGTTATTTCTTCTGGTCCAAGTTTTGTATCACGACATTGGATTGAATAACTTTCTATATGAATTGATGTAAATGCATCATCTTTTACTAATCTTTCATTTAATATAACAGCATCTTCATAGTTATAACCATTAAATGTCATAAATGCTACTGTTAGGTTTTTACCAAGAGCAAGTTCACCTTTATCTGTACTTGGTCCATCAGCAATAATCATATTTCTTTCAACTTTGTCTCCAGCTTTAACTATTGGACGTTGATGATAACAAGTTCCACCGTTTGATCCTTCAAAGTTCATTAGTGTATAAACGTCTTTACCACCCTTAGTTTTTACAATTATCTTTTTACCATCTGCGTATTCTACAATACCATCTGCTTTAGCAACTATTGTTGCACCACTGTCTCTAGCAGCAATATATTCTATACCAGTTCCAACATATGGAGCTTCTGCTTTTAAAAGTGGTAATGCTTGACGTTGCATGTTTGATCCCATTAGGGCGCGGTGTGCCATATCGTGATCTAGGAATGGAATACATGATGCTGTTACAGATATAATTTGTTGTGGAGATACATCTATATAATTAACTTCATTTGCTTTTACAATTATATTTTCACCACGGAATCTTGCTGTAATTTCATCATCTACTATTTTTTTATCTTTAATATTTATTCTTGCTTGTGAAATAACATAATCTAACTCTTCATCAGCAGTTAAATAATCTATTTCATCTTGTAAAATACCATCTTTAACTCTTCTATATGGAGTCATTATAAATCCATATTCATTAACTTTTGCATAACTTGCAAGAGATGTAATAAGACCTATGTTAGCACCTTCTGGTGATTCAATAGGACAAATTCTACCATAGTGTGATTCATTAACGTCACGAACTTCCATAGCAGCTCTATCTCTAGATAATCCACCTGGTCCTAAAGCAGATAAACGTCTCTTATTAGTTAACTCAGACATTGGATTTACTTGGTCCATGAATTGTGATAACTGACTGCTTCCGAAGAATTCTTTAATAACAGCAGTTATTGGTCTAATGTTAATTAATGCTTTTGGAGTAGCTTCTGCTTCATCTAATGTTGTCATTCTTTCACGAATAACTTTTTCCATTCTAGTAACACCAATTCTAAATTGATTTTGAACTAGTTCTCCAACTTGTTTTACACGTCTATTTGATAAATGGTCAATTTCATCTATACTACCAACACCTGATAAAAGGTTTATATAGTATGAAACTGATGCATAAATATCAGAAATTGTTAATCTCTTTTCAGTTATAGTTGGGTCATTACCTACTATAGTTAATATTTTATCTTGATTATTTGGTGCATAGATTTTAACAACTTGAACCTTATTATAAGTATCAAGGTCTTCATTAATATCTACTTCTTTTAAATTTAAACCTTCTTTAAATAATGGTTTTAATTCATTTAATACTTCTCTATTTATTACAGTACCTTTTGGATATTTAACTTGTCCATCTACTATAATATCTTCTGCTAAAGTTTGTCCAAATAACCTATCACAAACATCTAACTTCTTATTGAATTTGTATCTACCAACCTTAGATAAATCATATCTAAATGCATCAAAGAATCTTGTAATAATGTGATTCTTAGCACTATCGATAGTAGCTGGTTCACCTGGTTTTAACTTTTCATAAATTTCAATTAAAGCTTCATCTGTATTAGATGTAGAATCCTTTTCAATTGTATTTAAAAGATATTCATCCTCACCGAATAAACTTATAATTTGTTCATTACTTGATAAACCAAATGCACGTAAGAAAGTAGCAACAGTTACTTTTCTGTTTCTATCAATTCTAACATCAATACAGTCTTTACTATTTAGTTTGTATTCAAGCCAAGTTCCTCTATTTGGTATAATTTGAGACGTAAAAATATTTCTACCATTTTTATCCATTTCCATACCATAGTATACACTTGGTGAACGAACTAATTGTGATACAATAACCCTTTCAGCACCATTAATAACAAATGTACCGCTGTCAGTCATTATTGGCATATCACCAAAAAATAATTCTTGCTCTTTTACTTCACCAGTTTCGTTGTTGAATAAACGAGCTTGAACTTTTAGTGGAGCAGCATACGTTGATTTTCTCTCTTTACATTCTTTTATACTTAATCTAGGTTCATCGAATGAATAATCACCAATTTCTAGTGATAAAGAACCAGAAAAATTATCTACTGGAAATAATTCATCTAATACTTCACGTATTCCAACTTCGATAAAGTCCTTATACGAACTTTTTTGGATTTCAAGCAAATCCTTAAGTTCTAGTGAATTCTCACTGCGTGAAAAATCTCTTCTTTCACGATCTTTACATACTTTTTTTACTTTATAAGCCACGTGCTTTCACCCCTAACAATAATATTCAAAGAACATGTTTCCAGGCTAAAAAAAGAAACATAGTACCAATTTAAAATGTTACCAGAAAAGGTTTGTTTTGTCAATAAATATTGAAAAATTTATATTAAAAAGTTTTAGAAATTTTTAATAAAGAAAAAAGATAATTTTCATTATCTCATTCTAAGTATATCATTTTCTGATTTTATACCTAAATTATATGCTTTAATATCTTCTAAATCACTAGCAATTTGATCTCTTTCCGCATATGTTACAGGAATTATTCCTTGTGCTTTAAATATATTTTTTAAAATTTCTTTTTCATAAACTTTAGTTTCACCAGATAATGAAACATTTTTTGGATCTTTTGCTATTTTAGAAATATATTTTTTATTTAACATATCCATTTTTAAAAAATCTGATATGAATTTTTCATGTTCATTTCTTGATGGTTCTTTTGGTAATATAACATAATACATATGCCTTTTAGTATCAACTGTAAGACCCATTATTGAACTATTTCTTTCCTCTTCTTCTTCATTTGCGTACACATCAATATCATATGTACCATTTTCTTCATATACTTTTATCATAAATATATACCCCCTGATTGGCTTAGTATACTATCATACAAGTTAATATTTGTCAAATTTTTCAAACCTTTTAATTGAAAAGTATTATTAATATGTTCTTTATAATATAATTATATTCATAAATTTTAAAAAAATAGACTGGTAATTTTATCAGTCTATTTTAATACTTTATATCTTATTTGCTCTTAATATATAAAAACCATTATCTCTTTTTACAATTTCAAAATTATATATATCACTCATATCTTTTATAAGTGATTTTGCACCTTGATCTTTTCTTATTACTATCCAAAGTTCGCCTTTTTCATTTAAATAATTAGATGCACCTCTTATTATTTCATATACTTTTGTTTTTCCTGCATGTATTGGTGGATTTGTAATTATCATATCATAATTATTTTTTATATTTTCATATACATCACTAATAAATACATTTGCATTATCTATTTTGTTTTTTAGCAATGATTTTTTTACTAAATTAACTGCCTTTTCATTAACATCAATCATATCCACAGTATAATTTTTATTTTGTTTTGAAATATATATTCCAATAGGTCCACATCCACATCCTACATCTAAAAAAGATAATTTATCACTTAAATCTATATTTTCTAGTAAAACTCTTGTTCCATAATCAAGACCTTTCTTATTAAAAACACCGTTATCCGTATAAAAAACAAATTCAGTATCTTTTACTTTTGCATTTATTTCATTAATGTTTTCTTTTAAATTCTTATTATTAGTAAAATAATGTTCCATTTTTCTTCACCAAATATATTCTATCATAAATAAAGAAAAAAGCATAGATTTCTCTATGCTTTAAACTTAAGCTATTTCTACTGAAGCTCCAGCTTCTTCTAATTTAGCTTTGATTTCTTCTGCTTCTTCTTTAGAAATTTTTTCTTTTACAGCTCCACCATTATCAGCGATATCTTTAGCTTCTTTTAATCCTAAACCTGTGATATCTCTTATAACTTTGATAACTGGGATTTTAGTAGCACCAGCACTAGTTAATGTAACAGTAACTTCTGTTGGTCCTTCATCTACTGCTGCTGCAGGAGCTGCTGCAACTGCAACTGCACTTGGATCTACTCCAAATTCTTCTTTCATAGCATCTACTAAGTCTTTAATTTCTAAAATTGTCATTTCTTTTAATGAAGCGATAAAATCTTCTCTTGTTAATTTAGCCATTTTAAATTCCTCCTAATTTCTTATTTTTTATTATTCACTTTTTTGTTCGCTAAGTAAATTTAAAGCGATTGATAAATCTTTGACAGTTCCTATTAGGCCACCAGCAAGCATAGTAAGTAGTCCTTCTCTTGATGGAATTGTAGATAATGCTTTGATTTCATCTAGAGATGTTACATTGCCATCAACTATACCACCTTTAATTTCTAAAGCTGGATGATCTTTAGCAAATGTACTTAATGCTTTGATTGGAGCAATAGCATCGCTTGAATAAGCAATTGCACTTGGACCTGCTAGGCAATCGTCAAGATTATAGTTTAGACTATCAAGTGCTCTTTTAGTTAAAGTATTTTTCCAAACTTTGTACTTTGAATCGCTTTCACGAAGTATTTTTCTAAGTTCAGAAGTTTCTTCAGCTGTAAGACCACGATAATCAAATAATATGAATGAAGCGTTATTTTTAGCTACTTCTGTTATTTCATCAACAACTGTTGCTTTTGCTTCTACTATTTTTTGACTAGCCATATTCTTCCTCCTATCAAATTTATATCAAAAAAGTCTTTGTACTAAAGACAAAGACTTAAAATAAGTATTAAGTAATTGTCCTCGGTAAGAAATATTAAGCTTTCGCTCTTACTGTCTTAGGTACAGAAAAACTTTTTGATAAACTAATTATATAATTATTTTTATTATTTGTCAAATGAACTTAAATCGATTTTAATTCCAGGACCCATTGTAGGTGCTACTGAAATATTCTTTAAGTATTGACCTTTAACTGTAGATGGTTTTGATTTAATTATAACATTTACAAAAGCATCTAAGTTTTCAACTAACTTATCAGCATCGAATGATACTTTACCAATAATAGCATGAACGTTACCATATGAATCTGTTCTGTATTCAACACGTCCTTTTTTAATATCATCAATAGCTTTTTTAACATCTGTAGTAACTGTTCCAGTTTTTGGATTTGGCATAAGACCTCTAGGTCCTAAAACCTTACCTAATTTACCAAGCATTGGCATCATTTCTGGTGTAGCAATGATTACATCAAAATCTAACCAGTTTTCTTTTTCGATTTTTTCAACTAAATCAGCATCTCCAACAAAGTCAGCTCCTGCTTCCTTAGCGATTTGTGCTTGATTTGTTTTAGATAAAACTAAAATTCTTTTTGTTTTACCTGTTCCATTTGGTAATACGATTGCACCTCTTAATTGTTGATCAGATTTTCTAGTATCTAGATTTAATTTCATAGCTACTTCAACTGAACCATCAAATTTACTTGTGCTAACTTTTTTAACTAGTTCTACAGCTTCTTCTTTTGTATATGCTTTACCTTTTTCTATTTGGTTTAAAGCTTCAATATATTTTTTACTTTTCTTTGCCATTTTACTTTCCTCCTTTGTGGTTTTAGCGGATATTCCTCCCACATAGGTTTAACCTATATGATAAAATTCCTACTCAGTTATTTCGATTCCCATATTACGTGCTGTACCAGCAATTATTTTTTCTGCTTGTTCAACTGTATAAGCATTTAAATCTGGTAATTTAGTTTCAGCTATTTCACGTAATTGAGCTTTAGTAATAGAACCAACGATTTCGTTAGCACCTTTACTTGATGCTGATTTTACTCCTGCTGCTTTCTTAATTAAGAATGCTGCTGGTGGAGTTTTTACTTTGAAATCAAATGATCTATCGTCATAAACGAATACCTCAACTGGTAATACATCTCCCATTTTATCTTTTGTAGCGTCATTAAATCTGTTACAAAAATCTGGTAATGCGATACCTGCAGGTCCTAACGCTGTACCAACTGGTGGTGCTGCTGTTGCTTTACCAGCAGGAATTTGAAGTTTGATCTTTTTTACTATTTCTTTTGCCACGAAAAACACCTCCTATTATTTTTTTTCGTGAGTGGTCAAACGGACTATTTGCCTCCCAACTTAAATCTATATATATAAAAATACATAGCCGGTTATTATATTATCACTTTTCTTTATAAAAATCAAGTGATTAATTATCATGTTCTATTTGAGTTAAGTCTACTTCAACAGCAGTTTCTTGACCAAATAGATCTATATTAACTTTTGCTTTACTATTTTCTTTATCTATTTCAAATACTTTACCAACCATTAATTTGAATGGTCCATCTGTAATTTTAACTCTATCTCCAACTTTTAAGTCAACAATTACTTCTTTAGTACTCATTCCCATACTATTTAGTATTTTCTCTATTTCATGTGGAAATAAAGGGAATGGTTTAGCACCTTTACCAGATGATCCTAAGAAACCTGTAACACCTGGTGTATTACGAACAACATACCAAGCTTCATCAGTCATAATCATTTCTACTAAAACATAACCTGGGAACATCTTTTTTGTTTTTTCTTTTTGTTTTCCATCTTTTATTTCTATTTCTGTAGTTTCTGGAACAATTACTCTAAAAATGTAATTTTGCATTCCCATAGATTGAATTCTCATTTCTAGTTTTTCTTTAACTTTAGTTTCATGTCCAGAATAAGTATTTACTACATACCATTGCTTTTCTTCCATCTTCACACCTCTATATTAAATCATTTATTTTTTCAATTAAGCTACTAAAATCTATCATTTTAATTAATGATACAATATATTCAATTAATACAAAGAATATTGCAAAAAATATAATAAATAATATAGTAACTATTACATTCTTTAATAAATTCTTTCCTTTACACCATCTTATCTTATCCAATTCTTTTTTCATATCAGATATAAATTTCTTAATTTTACTCATATATACCTTCCTCAAATCAAAATAAAAAACACTTTCGTGCATCTACCCCGATATTACCATAAAAAAAAGGATTAGTCAATCCTTTTTATATTATTTATCTTAGTTTTTATCCTACTAAGCGCACCATCTACTGATTTTGTAGTTGTATTTAAAAGACTTGCTATTTCTTGATAAGTAAATCCTTTTGCTCTTAAAGTATAAACTTCATATTCTTTATCAGTAAGTACAGTTTTAATTTCTTTTAAAATTGATTCTGCTTCTTCTATATTAATAAAGGAATTTTCTGGATTTGCAATATCTCCATCAGAGAAAAGTTCAACAAAAGTTCTACCAGAACTATCTATTGCTGAATCAATTGATATAGATTCATTTAATACTCTATGTTTATCTCTTGATACATTCCTTATAAAAGATAATATTTGTCTTTCAATACAAATAGCTGCGAATGTATTAAATTGGACATTTTTTTGCTCTTTAAAATCATGTATTGCTCTATTTAGTCCAAGCATACCCTCTTGATATAAATCATTCATTTCATAGCCTTTATTCTTTATAAAAGGAAAATATTTAAGTACATAACTCTGTACTGTTGGTTTATATTTTTCAAAAAATACTTCTTTTGCTTCTTCATTCGATTCAGAAATTAAATATAATAATTCATAATCATTTTCATCATTATACATATTATCCCTGCTTTCTTTGTCTTACAACCTCATATATTGCAATACCTGCGGCCACTGATGCATTTAAACTATTTATTTTTCCAAACATTGGAATACTTATTATAAAATCACTATTATCTCCAACTCTTTTGCTTACTCCTGTTCCTTCAGCACCAATTACTAATGCAGTTTTTTCAGCATATTCTACTTTTGTATATTCTTCTCCATCCATGTCTGTTGCATATATCCAAAAACCATTATCTTTTAATTTTTCCATTGCGGAAACTAAATTGTTAACTTCTACTATTTTAATATTGTTTAATGCACCTGCACTAACTTTCATAACTGTAGAATTAACTTCAACACTTCTGTTTTTTGGAATAATTATGTAATCAACACCTGCAGCTTCAGAAGTTCTTATAATTGCTCCAAAATTATGAGGATCTTCTAAATGGTCTAAAATAACAACAAAGTTACTATCAAATACTTCATTTAATTCATGGTATTCATAGTCTTCAATATCAAGTACTATACCTTGTGCACCTTTACCATATTTTTCGTCCATTTCTCTTTTATCCATATTAATAATTTTAATATTATTGTTTCTTAAATAATCTAAAATATATTTATTATCAAAATTCTTTGTTACAAAAACTTTTTTAATTTTTGTTTTACTGTTTATAACTTCAGTTGCTACATTCTTACCAAATACTAACATATCTCTTCTCCTATTATTATTTTCATTAATTCATCTATTCTTGTTTTATCTTCCTTTAAATACAAATATCCAAATAAACACTCAAAAGCAGTTGCCCATTTATAAGTCACTATATCGGTATTTTTTGGATGAGAATACACTTTTGCATTTCTTCCTCTTTTTACTTCTATAAGTTCATCTTCCTTTAAATATTCATTGTCAATTAAATAATTAATTATTTTGGCTTGTCCTTTAGCAGATACATATTTAGTTACCTTACTTTGAAGAGTATTTACTTTACTAATATTTTGTTTAATAAAGTATTCTCTTATTAAAAGTTCATATACACTATCTCCTAAATAAGCTAAAACCAAACTATTTGTGCTCTCTATATTCACTTTTATCCCTCTCATATAGCCATATAATAACACATTTTTAAAAAAAATCAAAATAAAAATACCATTAATCTGGTATTCTTATGATTATTTCACCATCTTTTGAATATAAATATTTTTCTCTAGCATATCTTGCTACATAATCAGGGTCTTGAAGTTTTGTTATTGTATTATTAAGTTCATCTTCTTTATCTTTTAATTTTTCTAATTTAACTGTATACTCTTTTTGTTCTTTTTTCTTTTCATAAATTTGCATAGAAGTTGTAAATATACTCTTAAATAGTATTCCTCCTACTGCGAGAAATACTAATGTAACTATAATTGTTTTTCTTCTCAATTGTTTTTGTTTCATTAGATCCCCACCTTACAACTTTTAGTATATCATTACCGCTTATGTTAGTCAATTTTATTTAGCTTCTTATTGTCAAATAAATATGTAAAGAATACTATTCCAAGTATAAATGTAAATAAAAAATATAAATGTAATCTTCCAGTATTTATAATAGATATTAAAACAAAATACAAAAGTATATGATCAAGTACAAAGAAAAAACTTATAATAATTTTGAATATCAAATTCTTACTTGTTAAAAATTTATAGTTATATTTATAAGTAAATGCAAAAAACACACCATATAAAAAAGAAAAAGCTAACGACTTAATCTGCAAAATTAATGTCATTTAAATAATTTAGTAAAAACGGAGGATTCCTTTTTTGCATTTTCATCTATATAACTTATTGCATCTATCCTACCTTTTATTGTTACATTACCTTGATATGTATCTAGTTTAACTACTTCTAAATTTTCGCCCTTAATATTCATATATCCCTGAACAGTCTCAAGTAAAAATTCTTCACTATCAAAACTATCTATTTTTACAACTCCAGATATTATTATATTTTTTCTTTCAGATACCGAAAAAGAATGACTTAAATTTGTACTTACATCTTTTACCATTTCCATATTATCCTCCTTTATATTAAATAATATGAGGATAAAACATTTATAGAACAAAAAAACTCTTTTATTAAGAGTTATTCTGCTTTATTATATTCTTCAACAATAGCCTTTTCAATTATATCTCTTGCTTCTTGAGAAATTGGATGAACTATATCTCTATAATCACCTGTTGGAGTTTTTCTACTTGGCATTGCTACAAATAGACCATTATCTCCTGAAATAATTCTAATATCATGAATTGCAATCATGTCATCTAATAATATTTCAGCTATTCCTTTCATTCTTGAATTTTCTTTTTCGATTTTTTTAACCTTTACTGATGTTACTTTCATCACCTATCATCTCCTTCTGATGTATTCTATAATAATTATATATTATTATTTTTGATTTAGCAACAAAAAATTACTTAATTCCATTAATTTGATACTGATATTCATACGCTGTACCCTCATCATTTAGACCATAGCTTATCACAACATTTATATCTTTGTAATTTAAAGTTTTTTTTGTTTCAAAGTTTTTTAAATTTTTTTCATCCAAATAACCATTATTAATTAGTTCTTCAAGTTTTATTGTATAACCAGAATCACTTGATTTTACCTTTTGTTCTATCTGTTCATTTGACATGATATAAGAATATGTTGAACTTTTAATAAGTTCAATAAGCTCATTATTTGCTTCTTTTGAATAATCTTTACTCTTTTTATTAATATCAACTATAATAAACGACGATAATACACCTATAAGAGCAATTGTTACTAACAATTCTACCAAAGTAAATCCTTTTTTCATATTTTATCCACCTTATTTTCTGTTTTAATTATACACTACTTTTATTGATTATGCTAGTAAATATTAATGAAATATATCTATAAATATATATAATATAAAAAAAACAATTATACCGTTTTTAGTATAATTGTTTTACAAATTAAATCAGAATAACTAAAAGATGTTAAAACATTATTTATTTCTATAGTAAATACTCTATCATATATTCCTCTTATAATTCCTCTTTCTTCTCTTTTTCTTGCTCTACCTTCATCAATAATAGCTATTACTTCCTTATCCTTTAGTTTTAATAATTCATTAATTATTTGTTCTTTATTCATTAAAATTATCTTGGATAACCTACATACATACTTCCATATGATTTTATTCCACCTATTCCATCTTTACCGCATTTTGTTTTATTTAATAACTCTATTACATTTAATTCTTTAGTATTTTCTGTTTTTGATATTGATATAGCGATAATAGCAGGATCTAATGCATGAATATTAATTCTTTTGGGACTTGATGCAAAATTTGCACCCGCTCTTATTAATTCTTCATAATTAGATTGACAAGCACCAGCAATTATTTTTAATTTATCATATGATTTTTCATAATTTCTAGCAACTCTAATTGCTTTTGCAAAATTATCACTATTTTTGTATGTGTGATCCTCACCTTTCTTTGAATTATATGCATCATGTCCTGTAATTATTACAATATCTGGTCTTATATCTTCTAAATATTTTCTTATATTTTTATATAGATTCTCTTCCTTTTCATAAACTCCAAAAGCAGTAAGTCCAGCATTTTTATAAAATTTTAAACATCTTTTAAGGTACTCATTATCCCCATCAATATGAAGTATCTTCCCCGGTATATAAAAAAAATCATCTCTATCTTCTGGCATAAAATCTATTGTTTCTAAAAATCTTTCATCCTCTGCATCCTTTTCATCTAAAACAATATCTTCTTTTTTTAAATCAGATAATTCACTATCTGCACATAATCTAATATCTATACCAACTAAATAATATACTTCATTTTCTATTTTATCTACTTTAAAATACATATCATTATTGTATTTATTTCTAGATACAATATCTCCAACTTTTATAATATCATTCATTATGTTCACCTTCATTTACATCACTATATTTTATGCATTAAAAAAAATGAAGTTACTTATTCTTCATTTAATTTATTTGATATTTCTATAAATTGTTCAATTGTTAAATTTTCAGCACGCACTGTTAAATCTAAATCATATTCTTTTAATACTTCTAATATTTTATCTAAATTATAACCCTTTAAATTATTTCTTAAGTTCTTTCTTTTAAATTTAAATGAGTCCCTTATAATGTTAAAGAATAATTTTTCATTTTCCACAGTATAATTATTTTTCTTTTTATCCATTTCTATAATAACGCTATCAACATTAGGTGCGGGTACAAATGAATTTCTAGATACATTCATTAATTTTTTTATATCAAAATAATAATTTAAAAATACAGTTAATGAATTATAGTCTTTTGTTCCAACTTTTGCATTAAATCTATCTCCAACTTCTTTTTGAACCATAATAACTATTTTATCAACGCCTAAATCATCTTCTATTATCTTTTCAATTATAGGAGTTGTTATATAATATGGTAAATTCGCAACTACATATAATTTTTTATATTTATATTTTTTTATATCTTCTTTTACATTTCTTTTTAAAAAATCAGTGAATATTATTTCTACATTATCTTTATCTCCTAGTACTTCATTTATAATTGGTTTTAATGTTTCATCTATTTCGTAACCAATTACATTTTTAGCATAATTACTAGTTACATTTGTAAGTGCAGCTGCTCCTACTCCAATTTCAATAACTAATGTATCTTTATCTATATCACTTTTTAATGCAATATTTTCTAAAATATTTTTATCTTTTAAAAAGTTTTGTCCAAATTTTTTCTTAAAATTAAAATTATATTTTTCTATTAAATCTTTCATATATACTCCTATATTTTAAATAAGTTTCTAGCATTATTTGTAGTTATTTCTTTTATTTCTTCATATTCCATATCAAGTTCAATCGCAATTTGTTTTAATATATAAACTAAATTAAGTGATGTATTTACTTTACCTCTATTTGGTTCTGGTGATAAATATGGTGAATCTGTTTCAACTAAAATATGATTAATATCTATGTTTTTTACCATTTCTCTTTGTTTTTTATTATTTTTAAATGTTATTGGTCCATCAATTCCTATATTAAATCCTATTTTTATAAATTCTTTTGCCATTTCTGTACTTCCGGAATAACAATGTATACTACCTCTTAAATTTCTTGTTTTTAATATATTATATACATCTTGAACTGCATCTCTACTGTGGATAATTACTGGTAAATTATATTTTTCTGCAAGTTCTAATTCTTTAATAAATAATTTTTTTTGTTTCTCTTTATTATCTTTTACCCAATAATAATCAAGACCTATTTCACCTATCGCAACGACTTTTTCATTTTTTAATTGGTTCTCTAATAATTTTAAATCTTCATCTGTAATTTCATTTACCACAGAATGATCATAACCAATTGCTGCATATACATTATCATATTTTTTAGATAATTCAAGTACTTCTAAATTACTTTTTTTATCTATTCCATTTAATATCATAACGATATTATTTTTTTTGCATTCTTTAATTATTTCTTCAGCATTTTCTACTTCACTGTAATAAATATGACAATGTGTATCAATAATCATTAAAATCACCTAAAAAGATTATACCATATTTAGTATAATCTTTTTATAATTTTGGAGATATTTTTACATCTTCATCTATATTTGTTTTTCTTTTTGAGTAATCACCTTTAACATTATATAAAAACTTAATTAAATCTTCGTTTGTTACAAATCTTTTACCACTTCTGCAAATCTTTGTATTATTTTTAGTTTGAATTTTCGCTTTATTTTTTAAAGAAAACAACTTTTTTTCTTCTTCTATTTTATTATATAATTCACGATACTCTTCTTTCGAAAAAATTTGAATTCCAATTTTTGAAATTTTTATCATTGAATTTAATTCAGTCGATTTTACATTCATTTCTTTTAACTTATTTATTTTTTCTAAAATTTCTTGTAATAATTCTTGCAATTTAATGGTACTAATTTTTCTAACTTCGACTTCAGTAATATCAGAATTTTTTTCCTTTATACTAGAATGTATCAAAATAAATTCATATATATTTGAACAATGTGGATACCTCAATTTATTAAATTCTTTGAACATTTCATGTATTAATTCTTCCATTCTAACACCTTCCAAAATCATTTTTTCATTTGTTCTTTAATATATTCTATTTCCTCTTCTTTATCTAGTCTAACGAATAATGGTTTACCTTTTTCTATTACTTTTGTTCCTTCTTTAAAGTCATTGTAATTTAAAAGTGTATCCCAAGAATTATCAATATCATTAATATTTAACTGAGATAATATACTTTCTGATGTGTTTTTCATAAATGGTTTTAATAATATTGCAATTTTTCTTAATGATTCTGCTAAATAATACATAACTGTTTTAAGTTCATCAGTATTCCCTTCTTTTGAAAGTACCCAAGGTGCAGTTTCATCAATATACTTATTTGTTCTAGATATTATATTCCATAATTCTATTAATGCATTGCTTACATGATATGTATCCATACATTCTGCAAAATTATTTATTTTATCATTAACATATTCTTCAAACGATACATCAAACTCTGTATGTTTAGTTATATTTGGAATATAACCATCAAAATATTTATTCATCATTCCAATTGTTCTATTTAATAAATTACCTAAATCATTTGCTAAATCAGAATTATATCTTTCTACAAAATCATCTGGTGTAAACATAGAATCTTTATCAAAACTCATTAGTCTTAATAAATAATATTTTGTTGCGTCTAACCCATATCTATTAATAAGTGTTTCTGGATATATTACATTTCCAACTGATTTACTCATCTTACCATCTTTCATTACAATCCAGCTATGTGCATATATCTTCTTTGGCATTTCAAGTCCTAGTGCATGTAAGAATATAGGCCAGTATATACCGTGGAATCTAATAATTTCTTTACCAACAACATGTAAGTCAGCTGGCCAATATTTTTTAAACAAAGTATCATCATCTGACATATAGCCTAAAGCAGTTATATAATTTGTAAGTGCATCAAGCCAAACATAAAGTACATGTTTAGGATCATTAGGTAATGGTATTCCCCAATCAAATGTCGCACGACTTATACATAAATCTTCCAGTCCTGGATTTATAAAGTTTTTAAATATTTCATTTTTTCTAGATTCTGGCTCAATAAAATCAGGATTTTCTTTATAAAATTCTTCAATCCATTTTTGATATTTTTTCATATTAAAGAAATATGATTCTTCTTTCATCTTTTTAACTTCTCTACCACAATCAGGACATTTACCATCTACAAGTTGTGTTTCAGTAAAATAATTTTCACAAGGCATACAATACCAATCTTCATACATTCCCTTGTAAATATCACCATTTTCTAAGAATTTTTCAACAATTTTAGTAACTGATTTTACATGTCTTTCATCTGTTGTTCTTATAAAATCATCATAACTAATATCCATTAATTTCCATAAATCTTTTGCTTTCTTAGCCATGTCATCTACAAATTCTTGCGGTGAAACATTATTTTCTTCTGCCTTTGTTTGAATTTTTTGACCATGTTCATCAAGTCCTGTAAGCATATATGCATCATAGCCTCTTAATTCTTTATATCTCTTTATAGAATCAACTAAAGTTGTACAATATGCTGTACCTATATGGAACTTACCACTAGGATAATATATTGGTGTTGTTATATAAAATGTTTTTTTCAAAGTTATTCACCCTTTCCAGTTGAACCGAATCCTCCAGTTCTATCTTTATCTGCACAATCATCATCTACTAAATAAAATTTATTAAAAATACCTTGTGCAAATCTATCTCCTTTATTTATTTTTAATACTTCTTTACCTTCATTTTGAATTTTAATAAACATATGTCCTTCATTATCAGGATTATTATAATAATCTGAATCAACAATTCCAACTTGATTACATAATCTTACATTATACTTAAATCCCATACTACTTCTTACTAAAAGCATTAAATATTCATCATCTTCCATTTGTGCTTTTATTCCTGTTGGAACTTTAATTATTTCTCCAGGATTAAGTTCAAATTCGATTGGACTTTTAAAGTCATATCCTGCAGAATGTTTTGTTGATCTAATTGGTAAACTGATATCTTCATATTCACACTTACCTTTTAAATCTTTTTCATATTGTTCTTTACTAATTTTTTCAAACTTTCTCATACTTTACCTCCTCATAAAAAAAACTAACACATGACTATATAATACCACATGTTAGACTCTTTTTCAATTTAATTATTCAATATAATTAACAAGTAATTTTGATGCGATTAATAGTAGTGATTTACTATTTTCATCAATTTCCTTAACAGAAAACATTATTATACTTCCTACAACATCACTATCTATTATAAAAGGAATAAAGTAATAGTTTTGTTTAATTTTTTCATTATCTATTACTTCTATACCTTTCATGTCATTTGACAAAAATATACTTCTGTTTTCTATTAAATCATTTACATATTCACTTAATTTTTTATTTAAAAGTCTCTCTTCTAATCTTTTTGACGATAATATTACTTTATCTCTATCAGTTATTATTACATCATTACCTGTCATATCATTAATTACTTTTATATAATCTGATAATACTTTTTCTGAATCATTAAAATGAGAAAACTTTTTTAAAATTATTTCATCATTATTAATAAATATTTCTAATACTTCATTTTCTTTTATTTTTAAGTTTTTTCTTATTTCCTTTGGTATTACTATTCTTCCAAGATCATCAATTCTTCTTGTAATTCCTGTTGATTTCAAATTTATCAATCCTTCCCTTGCATTTATATTTTGGGAATTGTTGGAATTTTTATACTATCATATCTTTAATTTTTGATAATAATTCAGTTAAATAATATACAAAGTGTTTATCAAGACCATTTGTCATTAACTTAATATATAATCTGTCATTTTTATACTCAAATTTAAATCTAGTTGATATATCATTTGCTTCCATAAATAACTTATCCACAGGAATTTTGTTTATAAGTTCGTTTTCAAGTACTAATTCAACATATAGATTTGTTTGATTTACTGTATTTATATTTAATTCTTTTGCCTGTTTTTCGAATAATTCACTATACATATATACATCCATTTCAGAATCTATCTTACCAAATCTATCTTCTATTTCTCTTCTTACTTCATCTAATTTTTCATAACTATCTATTTCATTAATCTTTTTATGTAATTCAATTTTTAATGATTCATCAGAAGTATATTCATCCTTTATATGATTTTCTACTTCAATTAAAGGTTTTTCTTCTTCTTTTATTTCTTCTTTTGTTTTAATACCTTTTAATCTATCAACTTCATCATTTAATATTTTTACATATAATTCATATCCAACAGAATCTATAAATCCTGCTTGTTCAGTACCAAGTATATCACCCGCACCTCTTATAGATAAATCTCTCATAGCAATTTGAAAACCTGAACCAAGTTCTGTAAATTCTTTTATTGCATTTAATCTTTTAACTGCATTATCACTTAATGTTTTATTTGGAGTATAAAGCAAATATGCATATGCGATTTTATTGCTTCTTCCTACTCTACCTCTAATTTGATATAACTGACTTAAACCAAATCTATCAGCATTATATATTATTAGTGTATTAACATTTGGTATATCTATACCTGTTTCTATTATTGTTGTACAAAGTAAAATATCAAATTCATTATTTGTAAAACTAATCATAGTATCTTCTATTTGCCCCTTATTCATTTGTCCATGAGCAATTCTAATATCTGCTTCTGGTATTAATTTTTTAAGTTCAGAAAGTTTTTCGTCAATATGTTCTACACTATTATATAAAATGAATATTTGTCCATTTCTAGACATTTCTTTATATATTGCTTCCCTAATAATCGATTGATTTTCTTCTGTAACATATGTTTGAACTGGATATCTATTTACTGGTGGAGTTTCTATTAAAGATAAATCTCTTATACCTACAAGTGACATTTGAAGAGTTCTAGGTATTGGTGTTGCACTTAAAGTAAGTACATCAATTGAACTTTTCATTTCTTTTATTTTTTCTTTATGAGTAACACCAAATCTTTGTTCTTCATCTATTACAAGTAATCCCAAATCTTTATATTTTATAGAATTATTTAATAGTTTATGTGTACCAAAAATTATATCTATTTTTCCATTTACTAGTTTATCCTTTATTTCATTTGCTTCTTTTACACTTGTAAATCTATTTAGTAATGCAATATTTATTCCATAGTTTACAAATCTTTCTAAAGCACTTTTATACTGCTGAGAAGAAAGTATTGTTGTTGGACATAAGTAAGCAACTTGTTTCCCTGAATTTACTGCTTTAAACATCGCACGAAATGCAACTTCAGTTTTACCATAGCCCACATCTCCACATAAAAGCATATCCATTGGATACTCTTTTTCCATCGCAGATTTTATTCTTTCAATCGCAATATATTGATCTACAGTAGGTTCATATTTAAACTCTGAATCAAACTCTTTAGATAATTCATCGTCTTTTTTAAAAGCGAAACCTTTTTGTAACTTTCTTTCTGCTGATATTTTAATTAACTTATCCGCAATATCTTTTACCTTATTTTTTACTCTTAATTTTGTTTTTTGCCATTCTGATCCACCAAGTTTATTTAATCTTGGAACAACACCTTCATTAGATGAATATTTTGTTATTAAATCTATCTTTTCCACAGGAATATATAATTTATCATTATCTTTATAGGATACTTCTATATAGTCTTTTTTATTACCATTTTTAGTTAATGTTTTAATTCCTGTATACATTCCAATACCATGATTTAAATGTACAACATAATCTCCTACTTTTAAATTATCAATATCTTTAATTTTACTTCCATATTTAAATTTATTTTTATAATTTGTTTTCTTATCTCTATTTTTAAATAATTCGTTTTCTGTTAAAACAACATAATTATCAAACTCAAATCCTTCATCTAAATTAGAATTAATAATATTTACTTTACCTTTAGATAAATCATTTTCATTAGTTAAAATAGTACTAACTGTTAGATATTTTTCTATATTTTTTAATTTACTTTCATCTGATAAAGCAATTATAACTATTTTATTTGAATATAATTGTTTTTCTAAGTATTCATTTAAATATTTAAAATTAGACTCAAATTTTTCTGGAAGTCTTGATGAATAGTTATATGTTTTATTAATTGATTTTATATCAATTACATTATCAATAGTCATTAAATATATGTTATTATTGTTCTGTTCTAATGATGAAAAATCATGCATATATTCTGTTTTATATTCTTCTTCTTTTGAAGAACTATATTCAAATATTTCTTCTCTTAATCTTTTATATGATTTTTTTATTTGATTATAATCTTTATATATCATTAATGGGGCATCTACATATGATAATAAACTTGATACTTCATTTACTACATATGGTAAATATTTTTGATAATCAGGAATGTCCTCTATCATTTTTTCATTTATAAACTCTGAATATGGTCTTATTTCACATTCATTTATTTCTTCTAAAGATCTTTGTGATTCTACGTCAAAATATCTTATAGAATCAATTGTATCTCCCCAAAATTCAATTCTTATAGGATTATCATTATTTGAAGAAAATACATCTAAAATATATCCTCTATTTGATATTTCTCCGGTTTTATTTACAATTGTATCACTTACATATCCTATTGATAAAAGTTTTCTAAATAATTCATCTTTATTAACCTCTGTATCTTTTTTCAAAATTATTTTACTATCCATCCATAATTTTTTACTAGGTAAATATCTTAAAAATCCCATAAGGTTTGTTATTACAATATTATGATCATTTTCACTAAGTTCATTTAATGTATTTACTCTTATTGATTTTAATTCTGGAGATATTGCAAGTGATTCACTTGTTAAAAAGTCATCCATAGGAAACAAATATACATTATTATTTAATTTTGATATTGATGAATAATATATATTTGCTTCATATAATGAATTTGTTACTATTAATATATTTTTATTGTTTCTTTTATATATATCATTAACGCAAAAAGAGATTAACTGAGTAGTTAACCCTGAAATAGCAACATTATCTATTTGATTTATTAAAATTTTGTCATTTAAAAAATTCATATCATCATCTCTTTTAATTATATTTATTCATTAATTTATCAAAATTCATATTAAAATAATCATCAATTATATTTACGCTTTTTTTTATTGCTTCATCTAATACTTTTCTATCATCACTATTTAATTTACCTAAAACATAGTCTTTAGTATCTATTTTTTTATTGTTACTTATGCCTATTTTTAGTCTCTTATAATTCTTTGTTCCAAGATGCATTTCTATATTTTTTATTCCATTATGTCCACCTGATGAACTATTTTGTTTAAGTTTTATTTTACCAAGTTCTTGATCTAAATCATCTTGAATAACTAATATATCTTCTATATTTATTTTAAAGTAATCTACATATTTTCTAACTACTTCTCCAGATAAATTCATATATTTTTGTGGTTCCAAAAATATTACTTTTTCACCATTTATTATTAGCTCTGAATACATTCCTTCAAATTTTGATTTATTAACATTTTGATTATGTTTTTTTAAATACTCATCTACAACATCAAAACCAACATTATGTCTTGTATTTTTATATTCTTTACCCGGATTACCTAATCCTACTATTAGTTTCATTATTTACCTCCATGATACTCCATATAAACAATATTTTTTTCTAAATTATGAAGTTTCGCAACTTTTTTTATTGCATCTTTTTCACTTAATCCTTCATCTATCAATTTTTTTACATGACTTAAAATATCTATATCATCATATGTTTCTTTTTTAGTATTTCCTTCTACTATTATTACAAATTCACCTTTTGGTTCGATTAATTCTTCTAATACTTCATTAATTTTTCCTCTATAAACTTCTTCATATTTCTTACTTATTTCTCTTGATACGCTCACACTTCTATCACCAAATATTTCATATATAAGTTCTAATGTTTCACGAACTCTATATGGTGATTCATAGAAAATTAATGTATATTTTTCTTGCTTTAATTCTTCAAGTTCTTTCTTTTTAGAAGATTTTTTACTATCTAAAAAGCCATAAAATAAAAATTTATTTGGATTTATTCCTGACATAATTAAGGCTGGCACGAATGCTGTCGCACCTGGAAGCCCTATAACATTATATCCTTCTTTTATTGCATGATAAGCTGCAACGTACCCTGGATCACTTATCGCAGGTGTGCCTCTATCTGATACAAGTCCAACACTTATTCCGTTTGATAAATATTCAAGTACTTTATCATACACTTTATCTTCATTAAATTTATGACATGATATTAATTTTTTATTTATTTCTAGATAATTAAGTAATTTTGCTGTTTCTCTAGTATCTTCTGAAAATACAACATCAACTTGTTTTAAAATATTAATTGCTCTTAATGTTATATCTTCCATATTACCAATTGGTGTTGGTATTAAATATAGACTTGGTTTATTATCATAACTTTTTTGACTCATTTTATCACCTACTGAAACATATTTTTTATTTCTTCTAAGTAATTACCATCTTTATCATGAACATATAATGGTGGCAATATTTTTAAGGATGAATTACCATTTTTTGCACCCTCTATTAAAATCATATTACATTCTGAACCATATCTTGGATAAACTAATTGTAGTCTTTTAGGTTCAATATTATATTTTTTCATACAGAAAATTATATCTATTAATCTATCAGGTCTATGAACAAGTGAAATTGTACCATTATTTTTAAGTATTTTCTTAGAAACTGAAAATATATCTTCCAAATTTATTAAAGTTTCATGTCTAGCATTTGTTTTTATAACACTTTCATTTAACTTCGAATTTTCATTTACCCTAAAAAATGGAGGATTACATGTTATTAAATCAAATGTATCAGTTTCATATACCTTTGGTAAATCTTTTACATCCATATTTAATATTTTAATTCTATCCGTAAGATTATTTATCTCTAGTGTTTTTGTTGCTAAATCATACACTTCTTTTTGAATTTCAACACCTATTATATTACAGTTGACTTTTCTAGATAATATTAATGGTACTGGTGCATTTCCTGTGCAAAAGTCCATTATATTTTTGTACGATTTATTTTGAAGTGCAAAATTTGCAAGTAATACAGAATCTAAGGAAAAATTAAACCAATCAGTATTTTGTACAATATTTAAATCTTTATAATTTAATAATCTATTTACAACTTCCATACTATGATAACTCAATTATTTCCTTATCTTTTGTTTCAATTCTGTATGTTTTTTTTATTACATCAACTGATATAACTTTTCCACTTATTCCATCTTTATTTATAATATCTCCTACTTTTGGTAAATCTTTCTTTAATTCAGAATATGTATCATCTTCATATGAAAGACAACATAATAGTCTACCACATGCTCCATTAATTTTGTTTGGATTTAATGCAATATTTTGATTTTTTGCCATATTTATAGTTATATTATCAAAAGTATATAAATATGATGAACAACAAAGTGGTCTTCCACAAGGTCCAAGTCCACCTACTTCTTTTGCTTTATCTCTTGGTCCAATTTGTCTTAATTCAATTCTTGTTTTATATATTTTAGCAAGGTCTTTGGCTAAATCTCTAAAATCCACTCTATCATTAGCAATAAATGTAAAAAATAGTTGTGTTCTTTCAAATGTATAATTTACATCAACCAACTTCATATCTAAATTATATTTTTTTATAAGTTCACTACATTTTTTATATGCATTTTTAGCATCTTTTATATTATTTAAATGATTTGTATAATCTTTTTTAGTTGATACTCTAATAACGCTTTTTAATGGATAATGAATATTCTTTTTATCCATTTTTATTATATCTGTTATTACCGTTCCAAATTGTAATCCTCTTTCTGTTTCAACAATAACAGTAAGATTTTTTCTTAAATTTAGATTATGACAATCAAAATAATACTTTTTACCATATTTTTTAAATGTTATTCCTACAACATTTACGTATTCATCATTCATCTTTATACCTCACTTAATTCTATAATTAGTTTATCAAATAATAATTTCATATTTGCATTTAATCCTAGTTCATTTTTTACATTTTCTACTATCTTTATTTTTTTACCTAACGATTCTATATTATTTAATGAACATATTTCATCTATTACTTCTTTATAATCATTCATATAATTTATTTCATTTTTTACCTTATAATGAATACAATCATCATACATATATAAAAGAATATTACAAAGTATTAAAAAATCATCGGATGTTTTATATACATCATAAGCAAGTTTTTTAACCTTTATCATTGTATTTATTTTGTAATTTTCTATACTCATTAAGAAATCTATTGAATTATGTATAAATTTTTCTTTATCTTCATCAGTTATGTCTAAACCCACAAAAAATAAAATGTTTTTCATTTTATTTGAGTTATTATTCTTAAAATTTAAAATTTGACATCTAGATTTTATTGTTGGAAGAACCATATTTATATTATCTGTTAATAATATTGCGATTATATCATCTTCTGGTTCCTCTAAAAACTTTAGTATACAGTTAGCAGATGAAGAATTTAATTTTTCACAATTTTTAATTATATAAATTATTTTATTTGCTTCAACTGGTTTTGTTGAAACACTATTTTGTAACTCAATTAATTGACTTTTCTTTATAGTATTTCCATCTGGCTCTACTACCTTTAATTCAGTATATTCATCTTTATCTATTCTTTTATATATATTTTCAAGTGTTTCACTTGGTAAACCACTTAAACTAATAATATCCTTTGAAAAATCCTTAGCATATTTATATATATAATCAATGTCATCTGATGAGAATAAATATGCCTGTACAAGTTTATCATTTTTTAAACTCTTTTTTAATACAGTTGTTACTAAATTTTGTTCTTCCATATATTTTTCAAGCATATTTATCACCACCTACTTCTATCTAAAATTTAATAAATAAAATGCAACTAATCCTAAAAATCCAGAACCGTCAAATAACGCTATTATTAAAACAGTATATATATTTATTGGAATATATAGGTTAAATGATTGCATTATTATATTATATCCATATAAAACTACTATACTAACGATTATTTTTACTATTATTTTTAGTAATTTTTTTAGCATACTTGTCCACCTCATCTAATACATAATATGTGGTGGATTTAATTTTATGAAAGTTTATTTCTTCCTTGCATTGCCATTTGTATTGTAAGAGGATCCAAATACTCCATATCCGCTCCAACCGGTATACCTGCGGCTATTTTAGTAACTGCTACATCATACCCTTCAAGCATTTTTAATATATATCCTGAAGTTGTTTCTCCTTCAATATTTGGTGTTAAGGCTAATATTACTTCTTTTATTTTTTCATCTTTTATTCTATTTATTAACTGATTTATTTTTATATCTTCTGGATTAACACCTTCAAGAGGTGAAATTAATCCTTCAAGTACATGATATTTTCCATTAAATACATTTGCTTTTTCAAATAGAATTAAATTTTTGGTATTTTCAACAACGCATAATACATCACTACTTCTACTTTGATCTAAACAAATGTCACATTTATCATTTTCAGTTAAATTATTACAAATTTCACATTTTTTAATTTTGGTTTTTACATTTTTTAATGATTCAGAAAATCCCTCGACTTGTTCATCACTAAATTTTAATACTGCAAATGCTAATCTTTCAGCATTTTTTTCTCCTATACCAGGTAACAACTTAAAATATTCTATTAATTCTTGTAAACTATTAGGATATTTCATTAGAATATATTTGGAAGTCCTTGTCCTATTTTACCTAGTTTTTCTTCCATTTCTTTTTTTGCAGCACTAATTGCTTCATTTGTAGCAATTAAAATCATATCTTCTAATACTTCTATATCTTCTTTTTCTATATCTTTAGATATACTTATTTTAGTTATTTCTGTATCTCCATTTACTTCTACTTCAACTAAAGGTTGTTTAGCAGTAAATGTTTTTTTACTAACCTCTTCTTTTGCCTTTTCCATATCATTTTGCATTTTCTTTGCTTGTTGCATTAACATATTTATATTCATACTATTCTCCTCCAATTTCTAGTAAATCATCAAATTCACTTTTTTCTCCTGTATTTAATGATTTTATTTTATTTAATATGTTTTCCTCATCTATTATATCAATTTTTTCTTTGTTTTTTATTTTTTCTACATAAATTATTCTCTTTTTATTCCATAACTCATCTAACAAAATACATACTTTTACCTTTTTACCAAGAAGACTTTCCAAACTTTCTTCTAATAACTCCATATTATCATATAAATCATGTAATATGTTGTCACTGTCTGTCGTTAAGATTATTCCATCTTTTGATCCAGCAGTTATTTTTGTATCATCAAGTAAATTAATAATTTTTAATTTATTTAAATCTGATATATCATTTTTTAAGTTTTCCACAGCATTTTCATATTCTATTTTTGATTTTTTATCAGCAATGCCTAGTGTATTATTTAATCTAATGTTCATAAGTTCATCATATAGTGTATAATTTTTTGTTTCTTTAATTGGTACTTCCACAGTTTGTGGTTTTTCTTCTTTTATTTCTACCTTTTCAGGAGTTTTGTTTTCTATCTTTATATTTTTTGATGTATAAGTATTATTTTCAAACATTTGTTTGTTTTTTAATATATTTGTTATATTTATTATAGTTACATCAAATAATACTTTTTTATCTTTCGATATCTTCATATCATTAGATATTTTATTTAAAATCATTATTACTTCTATTGTCTTATTTTCACCAATTAAATTTACTATATTTGAGTTATTTTCTAGTTTAAATTTTATTAATTCATTTCTTAAAAATCTAATAAAATCTTCACATATATATATAAAGTTTTTACCTTCTTCTTGCCATGATTCTATTTTAGTAAATACACTATTTAAATCATCATTTACCATTTCAGTCATAAACTTTTCTATTTCATTATCATTAATTCTACCATTTAATAGTAATACATCTTCGTATTTAATATTTCCATCTGCATAAGCATTTAATTGATCTAGCATACTAACTGCATCTCTTAATCCACCGTTTGATTCTTCTGCAATTAAATTTAATGATTTATCATCTATATTTATGTTTTCCTGTGCACAAATATATTTTAATCTTTCTTTAATTGTTGCAACTGGTATTGGTTTAAATTCAAATGACTGACATCTAGACATAATTGTTAAAGGTATTTTATGTGGTTCTGTAGTTGCAAGTATAAATATAATATGTTCAGGTGGTTCTTCTAATGTTTTTAATAATGCATTAAATGCTCCTGTTGTTAACATATGAACTTCATCAATTATATATATTTTATATTTTGATACTGTTGGAAGTAATGTAATATGATTTCTAATTTCGCGTATTTCATCTACCCCATTATTTGATGCAGCATCCATTTCAATAATATCAACATTTTCATTTGAATTATTACTTATACATATATCACATTTTTCACATGATAAACCATCTTCTGGATGTAAGCAATTTATTGTTTTAGCAAATATTTTTGCAATACTTGTTTTACCCGTTCCACGAGGTCCTACAAATAGATATGCATGCGTAAGTTTATTATTTTTAATTACATTTTTTAATGTTTGTACCACTATTTGTTGGCCATATACATCATCAAATGTCTTTGGTCTATACTTTCTATATAGTGCTTGATATTTCATAAAACCTCCTTTATAAATCTATTTAATTATAGCATATTTAATTAAAAATTAGTAACATTTATCACTATATTTTATCAATAAATATCTATTAATTATATATTAATGTTTCACGTGAAACATTGCATAATTTTATATATATGTAATCAAAATAAGAGTTCATTAATAGTAACAATATATATACTTTTTAATATATATTTATATAGATTATTAAAAAATATATTGCATTAATTTATTGATATATAAATATTGTTTTTAATTACCTTTTTTAAATAAACTTAACTAATTTATTTTATATTTAGATAATCATAATATAATCTTTTGTATTTAAAATATGTATACAAATATAATAATGTTTCACGTGAAACATTATTTATTAATTAAAAGAATCAATATACCGATTATTTTTATTATTTTAAGTCAAATAACGCTATTATTAATAGCACTTTATTAAAATTATTAATATGTTTTTTATTATTAATAATTCAATTATCATTTTAAATTATTTTGTTTTATAATAATACAACGTTTCACGTGAAACATTGTATAAGTAATTATATAATTATTCATAATCTATCAAAAATATACAGACTTTATACATATATAGTTAAAAAATACATTTTTTCATTAAAATTATTGTCACATATATAATAGATTTTATTTATATTTTAAAAAAATACTAACTAGATAATGTTTCACGTGAAACATTATCTATATTAATTAAATTTAATCTATGAACATCATAAAATATGATTTAATAAATCGTTATACATAATTTGATTATTAATTTAGAATCATTTTTAATGTTTTAAATTATTTTCTTTAGAATGTTTCACGTGAAACATTCTATAATATATATTCTACTTTGATAAATATAGGTTAATTAAATATTATAAAACGCGATTTTAAATTTTATTATATAAATTAATATAAAAAGATAATGTTTCACGTGAAACATTATCTTTTATTTTTAAAAAATTGAGTTAATTTATTAGAAAAATTTATTTTATCTTCTATTTTAATAAAATTAGGTTCTTTTTCTGTTAAATGTTCATTCTGATTTATAAAATAATAAGTATTTTTTATTCTTGATTTTCTTATAACCTCTTTACACATTGAACATGGTTCTAATGTAACATATAAATCACAATCATCTAATCTCCAATTATGAAGCTTTTTAGATGCCTTTTTTATAACCAGTATTTCAGCATGATCTAATATATTGTTAGATTTATTAACTTTATTATAAGATTTCGATATTATTTTATCATTTTTTACTATTAATGCTGCAATAGGAACTTCATTCTTATCGTTTGCTTTAGTAATAAGTTTTAATAATTCTTGTTCAATTTTATTTATTTCCATAACTTCTCCATAATAAGCGTACATACATTCGTGTATGTATTTTTCTTACATAAATTAATGTATAAAAAAATGCACACACGAAAAGGGAATGTTAAGGCTGCTATATTTCTATCCTGACCTGGTTCCAATATTTCCGTTGTGCAATTAAAATATATAATATTTTTCTATATTTGTCAAGTCTATTATACTAGTTAAATATGTTTGTAATTTGTTCGAAAATATTTCCCGGGAAATATTTTGTTCGCTTTTTGTACGTTAAAATATAAAAAGAAACCGTTATTCAACAGTTTCTTCAGTATTTTCTTCCTCATTTTCTTCTTTTGTAGTAGCAATTGTTGTAACTTTTTGATTTTCTTTTAAGTTAATTAATCTAACACCTTGTGTTACCCTACTCATTTTAGATACTTGATTCATAGGTATTTTAATAATAATTCCGCTATTTGTAATAATCATTAACTCTTCATCATCATTTACGTTCTTAACAGCAGCTAAATTACCATTCTTTTCTGTAACATTTAATGCTTTAACACCTTTACTACCTCTATGAGTTAAACGATATTCTTCAATATTTGTACGTTTTCCGTAACCATTTTCTGTAATAATTAATATATCGCTTGTTGGATCAACCTTTTCAGCACTTACACAAATAGCATCTTCTGGTATTTCAATACCTTTAACACCACTTGCAGTTCTACCCATAACTCTTATTTCATTTTCATTAAATCTAACTAATCTTCCATTTGATGAACCAATAACTATTTCATTATTACCATCAGTTTTTGTAACGAACAATAGTTCATCATCTTCTTTTAATGTAATTGCGATTTTACCGCTTTTTCTAATTGAATCAAATTCTTCAATTTTTGTTCTCTTTACTAATCCTTTTCTAGTAACAAATGTAATATAATCACTATTATCATCTTTCGAAATACTTAATATTGAATTAATTTTTTCATCTTTTTCAATTGGTAATAAGTTAATTATTGGTAATCCCTTTGCTTGTCTACTAAATTCTGGTATCTCATAGCCCTTTATTTTATATACTTTTCCTTTATTTGAGAAGAATAATATATAATCATGAGTCTTAACTGTTACCATTTTTTCTACGAAATCTTCTTCATTAGTAGACATACCTTTAACTCCTACACCACCTTTATTTTGTACTTTATAAGTGTCTGTAGTAAGTCTTTTTATGTAACCTTTGTTCGTTAATGTAACAATTATATCTTCTACAGGTATTAATGATTCATCTTCTATATAATCAATAGCTGTCATATCAATACTTGTTCTTCTTTCGTCAGCATATTTATCTTTAATTTCTAATAATTCTGATTTAATTATACCGAAAATTCGTTCGTCTGATGCTAAAATTGCTTTAAAATCTTTAATTTTTTCTAATAAATCATTTAATTCGTTCTCAATTTTATCTCTTTCTAATCCTGTTAATCTTCTTAACTTCATTTCTAGAATCGCATCTGATTGAATTTCACTTAAACCAAATTTGCTCATTAAACCAGCTTTTGCTTCCTCATCTGATTTAGAGCCTCTAATTAATTTAATTACTTCATCAATATGATCGAGTGCAATTTTTAAACCTTCTAATATATGAACTCTTTTTTCTGCTTTATCTAGATCAAATTTTGTTCTTCTTATAATTACTTCTTTTTGATATTCAATATATTTTGAAATAATATCTTTTAATCCTAGTGTTTTTGGAACACCTTTATCTAGCATTAAGAATATTATTCCGAAATTAGTTTGAAATTGTGTATGTTTATATAAATTGTTTAACACAACTTGTGCATTTGCATCTTTTTTAAGTGTAATAGTTATTTTTACACCATTTTTTAAATCTGTATGATAATCTGCTATACCTTCTATAGTTTTATTGTGGACAAGTTCTGCAACCTTATTTTTAAGTTCCATTGTATTAACACCATAAGGAACTTCATCAATAATTATATAATGTTTACCATTTTCTTCTTCAATTCTTGCCCTACTTCTTATAGTAATGGTTCCTCTACCAGTTTCATAAGCCTTTTTAATACCACTATTTCCTAAAATAATACCACCTGTTGGAAAATCTGGCCCTTTAATATGTTCCATTAATCCAAGTGTATCAATTTCAGGATTATCTATATAAGCAATACATCCATCAATTACTTCACCTAAGTTATGTGGTGGAATATTTGTTGCCATACCAACAGCAATACCCATAGTACCATTTACAAGAATATTTGGAAATCTTGAAGGTAATATTTTAGGTTCTTTTTCTGTTTCATCAAAGTTTGGTATAAAATCAACTGTATCTTTATTAATATCTCTTAATAATTCTAGTGAAATCTTTGAAAGTCTTGATTCAGTATAACGCATTGCTGCTGCACCATAACCTTCTATATTACCAAAGTTACCATGTCCATCAACAAGCATATTTCTATAACTAAAATCTTGTGCCATACGAACCATTGCTTCATATATACTTGAATCTCCATGTGGATGATATTTACCCATAACATCACCGACAATACGTGCCGATTTTTTATGAGGTTTATCTGGTGTATAACCTGATTCATACATTGACCATAAAATTCTTCTGTGAACTGGCTTTAAACCATCTCTAAGGTCAGGTAATGCACGTGATACAATAACACTCATTGAATAATCAATAAATGAAGATTCAATTTCCTTAACAATATCATTTTCTTCTAATCTATCTCTATTATGATCCATGATTTACCTCCTATATATCCAAATTCTGCGTATATGTTGCATTATTTTCTATAAATTGTCTTCTAGGCTCTACTTCTTCACCCATTAATTTAGAAAATGCAGCATCTGCTTCTATTGTATCGTCAACTGTTATTTTTCTAAGTATTCTGTGATTTATATCCATTGTTGTTTCATTTAATTCTTCTGCATCCATTTCTCCTAAACCTTTCATACGTGTAATTTCGTACTTTGTATTAGGATTTAATGTTGCTAAATATGCATCTCTTTCTTCAGGATCTAGAACATATTTAATTGTTTTGCCATGTTTAATACAAAATAATGGAGGTTGAGCAGCATATACATGTCCTGCCTCTACAATTGGTCTAAAGAAACGATAGAATAATGTTAATAATAATACTCTGATATGTGATCCATCAACATCGGCATCAGTCATTATTATTATTTTATGGTATCTTAATTTACTTAAATCAAATTCTTCACCAATACCAGTACCAAATGCAGTTATTATTGTTCTAATTTCTTCATTTGATAAAGCTCTATCTAATCTTGCTTTTTCAACATTTAATATTTTACCTCTAAGTGGAAGTATTGCTTGTGTCATTGAATTTCTACCTTTAATGGCAGATCCTCCAGCAGAATCCCCCTCTACTAGGAAGATTTCACAAACAGATGGATCTTTTTCTTTACAATCAACAAGTTTTCCACCGAAATTAACTACATCTAAATCACTTTTTCTACGAGTTAATTCCCTTGCTTTTTTAGCAGCTACTCTAGCTCTTGCAGCAGTCATTGTTTTATCAACAATTATCTTTGCTTCTTCTGGATTTTCCATTAAAAATCTTTCGAAACCTTCTGCAAAAACATTATCTGCTATTTTTCTAACTTCTGAATTACCAAGTCTACCTTTTGTTTGACCTTCAAATTGTGGATTTGGATGTTTACAAGATATTATCATTGTTAATCCTTCTTTAACATCATCACCTGTTAAAGCTGCATCTTTATCCTTTAAGAAGTTATTTTTTCTAGCATAATTATTAATAATTCTAGTTAAGGCTCTTCTAACACCTTCTTCATGTGTACCACCATCATGTGTATTTATATTATTTACAAATGAATAAATATTGTCTGTATATCCTGAATTATATTGCATAGCAACTTCAAACATAATTCCTGCTTCTTCGCCTTGTAAATGAATTATTTCTTCATGAATTGGTGTTTTATTCTTATTTAAGAACTTAACATATTCACTAATACCACCTTCATAATGGAAAGTTTCTTGTTTTTCTTCTCCTGATCTTTTGTCAGTTAATGTTAATCTTAAACCTTTATTTAAGAATGCAAGTTCTCTTGTTCTAACTTTTAAAGTTTCATAATCATATATATCAGTATCAAATATATCTGCATCTGGCTTAAATGTAACTGTTGTTCCTGATTTATCTTCTTCACAAGCACCAATTACAGTTAATGGTTGTACTGTTTTTCCACCATTAGCAAACTTTACCTCATATACTTTTTCTTCTTTATAAACTGTTACTATAACCCAGCTTGATAAAGCGTTTACAACAGATGCTCCAACACCATGAAGTCCACCAGATACCTTGTATCCTCCTCCACCAAATTTTCCACCTGCATGAAGTACTGTATAAACAGTTTCTACTGTGGATATTCCTGTTTTTGGATGAATACCAACTGGTATACCTCTACCATTATCAACAACTGTTACTGAATTATCTTTATTTATTGTTATTTCAATATGATTACAAAAACCTGCTAAAGCCTCATCTATTGAGTTATCTACTATTTCCCAAACTAAATGATGTAATCCTTTAACATCTGTTGTTCCAATATACATACCTGGTCTTTTTCTTACTGCTTCTAGTCCTTCAAGTACTTGTATCGCTGAAGCATCATAATTATTCTCTGCCATCTTTTTCACCTCGTTCATATACTTTTGCATTTTCTACATAAAAAACGTCTGCTTTTTCTATCAATTTTGTATCTATATTATTTATATCCGTAGATGTTATAAAAACTTGTAAATCATTATCTATATATTTAATAATATTTTCTTTCTTTTCTTTATCTAATTCACTAAAAATATCATCAAGAAGTAATATTGGTTTAACATACTTGTTTTCCCTCATCATTTCTATTTCTGATAATTTAAAACAAAGAATTGCTATTCTATGTTGACCTTGTGAACCAAAATTATTAATTTTAACATTATCTAAATATATAGAAAAATCATCCCTATGTACTCCAATTAAAGTAGTCTTTTGTTGTAATTCTTGATAATATACTTTATCATATTTTTCTTTTATTAAACCATATAAATCTTTACTATTCATATCAACAAAAGATTCATATTTAACCAAAATATCTTCTTTTTTAGTTAAATCTTTATAAATCTTCTTAATATGATAATTTATCTTATCGATATAGTTCTTTCTAAAATTAAGAATTTCAATATTTAATCTTATTAATTCATTAGTAAGTACATCAAAATATACTTTATCTATTTTATTACTTGTTTTCAGATACTCATTTCTATTTTTTAAAACTTTATTATAATCATTAATATACTTCAAATAATTATTATAAAATTGACCTATTTCAACATTTAAAAAGTATCTTCTACCCTGTGGTGGACCTTTTAATATTTCAAGATCATCCGGACAAAACATAATAGTATTGATATTTGATAAATATTCACTCATTTTTCTAAGTGGAATATCATTAATACTTACTTTTTTACCTTTTGAATTAATTAAAACTTCATAAGACTTTTTTAATGAATTTTCATGTACAATTTCACCAGTTATTTTAGTAAATAATTCACCTTGTTTAATTAAAAATGAATCTTTACTACATCTATGGGATTTTGTAATAGATAAAACATATATACTTTCTAGGATATTTGTTTTACCTTGAGCATTATTTCCAATAAAAATATTTATCTTTTTGTCAAAATCTATACTAATTTGTGAATAATTTCTGAAATTTACTAAAGAAATTTTCTTTAAAAACATTTTAAACCTATTTTTATGCCCTTTACTTCATTTTGACTCATAAATAATGCTCCTATACATACATATTAATTATACCACAAAAAAGGTATTTTTTATAGGATTTTTAGAAAAAAACAGACTAATTTTCTAACTTTTTTCTGCTTCTTAATATATACTCAAGTTTAGTTGCACGAAGGTATTGATTATCAAAAGATCCATACGAAATATTTATAAAAATCTTCCTTCCATTTTTGAAAAAAACTAATATTTTTCCATTAACTTCTCTATATTCTTTTATCTTATCTAATGCTATCCAAATACACCCAATTAATCTTGGTGACGTAGTTGGAAAATAAATCATATTTGTACTTTCCTCAATTATAATTGGTGATTTATGACTAATACCTGTTAAAACCTTTGTTCCTGTTCTTCTTCCCATATAAGAACTTCCAAAAAATTCACAACTTTTTTCAATTATTTTCATAGAATTCATATTTATCATAAATTCATTGTCTTCTTCTAATACATTTGTAAGATTTTCACCTACTGGTACTATTGCTAGTGTTCTGTTATTAATTTCATAATTTTTCATAATAATCCCCCTAAATTTATTATTTTCCTTCCTCTTTCGAAAATAATTTCTTCTATTAATAGCAACTTTTTTTAAAAATCTTGTCGAAATAAGGAATATAAAGAAAAATTTAATAAAAAAAGCATTGAATTTTCAATACTCTATGTTATATATATAATTTTACCAACCTGTTCCTGCATTAATAGATCTATTACCATTTGCATCTTTCATTATTGTTACGCACGCAGTTTTATCGTAAACCCAATCTCCAGATTCTGTACCATTTCCAGCATCTTTAGAAATATCTTTTAATCTTATTGAATAATTTACTAAAGAAAATATTTCAATATTAGAATTATTTTCATACATTTGTGCAAGTTCTTCTCTTTCAGAACCTGTATAAATTTTAATATTATCTATTCTATATTCAACTAAATTATCACCATATATATTCTTTAAATTTTGAATAAATAATTCTTTTACGATATCTGAATCAGATTTTTGTACTGTATTAGTATTTGAGTTATCACTTGAACTAGTACTTGTACTAGTATTATTAGTATTAGTATTAGTATTTGTACTTGTATTTTGTTTTTCATCTTCTTTTGTTGTTGAATTGTTATTTTTCTTTATTTCATCTTTTGCTATATTTTCTGTCTTTTTGTCGTTTTTATTATTTGGAATATATTGACCTAATATAATTCCTAATAATAACGCAACTATAAATACTAATATTATTATTACAATATTTTTTCCTTTTTTCTCTTTTTGTAATTTTAAAACTTCATTTTCACTATTATCCATATTATCCTCCTATAATACACCTTAATTCTAACAAAAATAATCACTATATACAATGTATTAATTATCAAAATGTAAACGAATTTTACAAAAAAAAAGAAATTTCTTTCTTTTTTAGTATGTTTTTATTGGTAATAATAATTGAATTAAGTTTTCATCTTCATCAGTTTTAAGAATTATTGGTTTTATATCAGAATTTAATAATATTCTAATATCTTTACTATTTATTGTTTTTAAAGCTTCCATCATAAACTTAGAAGAAAATGCAATTTTAATTTCTTTATCATTATTTTTAGTTATAGCAAGTCTTTCTTCAACACGTCCTATTTCAGGAGTATTTGAGCTTACTATAGCCTCGTTTTCATTAGTTTCGAACTTTATTACATTCTTTTCCTTTTCACTTGTTAAAAGCGCTGCTCTATCGATTACACTATATAATTCATCTAAGTCTGTTTTAATTTCAAGTTCAAAAGTATCTGGAATTAATCTAGATGTATCTGGGAATGTACCATTTAAAAGTCTAGATTGGAATAAAATATTATCAAACTTAAATAAAATTTTATTAGAGAAAATATGAATTTCTACATTTTCGTCATTATCATTCAATATTTTAGCAAGTTCCCCAATATTTTTACCAGGTATAACTATATTAATTAAGTTTTCCACAGCACTATCTAATTCAACTATTTTTTTAGCTAGTCTATAAGAATCAGTTGCGATGCATTCCATCTTATTTCCTTCTATTTTTAAGTTGATACCTGTAAGTATTGGTCTTGATTCTTGCATAGAAGTTGCAAATAATGTTTGATTTACTATATTTTTAATAACTTTTTTACTTAATATAATAGGATTTGTTGATATATCTAAACTTATATTTGGAAATTCACTTGAATCAATACCATTTAAGTTAAAGTTAGAATTTTGTGTATAAATTAATATCTTTAATCCATCTATTATTTCTATATTAATAAGACCATCAGGTAATTTTCTAATTATTTCAAGTAAATATTTACCTTGAATAATAATTGTTCCTGTGGAAACTATATTATCTATATATTTCTTATCAATAAAACATTCTATATCTATATCATTATTAGTAGCTGTTAAAAATAATCCTTCATTTGTTAAATTAAATTTAATTCCTCCAAGTACAGGTATTACATTTTTAGTAGATACTGCTTTTGATACGTTATTTAAATTTTCTAATAATATTTCTTTTTTAATACTAAATTTCATATTAACCCTCCTAAACTGATTATATCATATTATTTATTATTTAAATATGTTATTTTTATTATTACTGTTGAAAAAGTTGAAAACTTTATATTTATTTATTTTATAAAGGTTTACGAATTTTTATCCTGTGTATAACTGTTGATAAAACATGTGCATTTTTTTATTTCCCTGTGTATTATTCTAATTTTGAAATAATTTCATTAATAATATTATCTAGTTGTTTGTTCTCTTTTCTTTCTTTTTCAATCTTATCACATGAATGCATAACTGTTGAATGATCTCTTCCGCCAAATTCTATACCAATTTTAGGAAATGATTCATCCGTTAGTTGTCTTGACAAATAAATTGCTATTTGCCTTGGAAAAGCAATAGTTGCGACCCTTTTCTTTGATTTTAGGTCTTCAACCGATACATTATAGTGTTCTGCAACTACTCTTTGTATTTTTTGTATATCATTTTTAAAGTTCGTCATAGGTGTTATAGTACCTTTTAATGCTTCAATAGTTAAATCAAGTGTTATTTCTTCTTGAAAAAATATTGTAGAATAAGCACAAACTCTTGTTAAAGCCCCTTCCAAACTTCTTACATCTGATGAACACATATTAGCTATATAGTCAATTGCATCTTCACTTATATTCATAGTAAAGTCCATATTATCAATTTTTTTTCTTAAAATTTCTTTTCTTAAATCATTATCCGGTGGAAAAATATTTACTTTTAATCCCCAGTTAAATCTTGTTCTTAGTCTATCCTCTAAATGTTTTAAATCATCTGGAGAACTATCTGATGATATAATAATTTGCTTTTTATCATCATATAATGTATTGAATGTATGGAAAAACTCATTTTGTGTTTTAGGAGCATTTCCTAAAAATTGTATATCATCAATTATAAGTACATCAATATTCCTGTATTTATCTTTAAATAAATCTACATAATCAAAATTAGTTCCGTCTTTATCTTTCTTATTTAATCCTAAAAAATCATTAATAAATTGATCACTAGTAACATATAATACCCTTTTATTTGTATTTTTTACAATATAATTACCAATTGCCTGCATTAAATGTGTCTTACCAAGACCACTATTACCATATATAAACAAAGGATTATACATTTTACCTGGATTTTCAGCTACAGCAAGCGCTGTTGCCTGTGCAAATCTATTACTCTCACCTACTATAAAATTTTCAAAAACATAATCAGGATTTAAATTTGCCTTTTCTGAACTATTATAAGGTACACCAAGTTCTTCTTCTTCCTCTTTTTTTACAGTAATCTTTTTATTATTGTATTCATTTTCAAGTACAAATTCAAAATTAAAGTTAGTTCCTGTTATACTGTTGAAAATATCACTGATTATATCAATGTAAGATTCAGATAAATGTTTTTTATGAGCGATAGTTGGAACAATGATTACAGCGTGTTCTTCATTTAATTCAACAAGTTTTGAAGTGCTAAACCAAGTATCATACGATAAACTATTTAATTTAGTCTTCATTATACTTAGAAATTTATTCCATATATTATCAATGTTCATGAACTATCACCTCCCCCTGATTAGATAGTAAAGTTATAAACTTATTATAACTCATTTTTATTCATTTTCAAGGCTAAAAATTAGTAAACAACACTTATCAACATAAAATGTGGAAATTACTTTATATAAAATAAGGGATTACAATACTTTTCCACATTTTCCACAAATTTACAATTAACAGGTACTTTTTAAACAGTCATTATTTTTCCACATTATTGTGGAAAATGTTGATAACTTTATTTGACTATATATTATAAAAAAAAAATAAATAATTTTCCACAAAAAACTGTTAAAAAGTAAAAAAATGTCAAAATATTAAAAAAACAGATGTTTAAATCTGTCTTAAGTATTCAGCAGTATTAAATAATTTCATACCATTTGAGCCCTTTAAAAGGATAATATCATCGTTTTTTAGGTAATTTTTAAGAAATTCATGTGAATCGCTTTCATTATTAAATATATTTATATGTTTATTAAAGTTATTTTTAATAAGTTCGTCTTTTATAAATTTTACTTCATTACCTACTAGTATTACACCATCAATATCCTTATTTAATATATAATTACCTATTTTCCTGTGTATATCTTCTGAATAATCCCCAAGTTCTAAAATGTCACCTATCATTAATAGTTTTCTATTATAATTGGATTTAGAAATCATATCTATAGAATTAATTAATGAATCATAACTGCAGTTATATGTATCATTGATTATTATAGTACCAGTTTTATTTACTATTTTTTCAAGTCTATTACTAGGTAATTTGAAGGTTTCTATACCCTTTTTAATATTTTCATCACTTATATTAAGTTCTTTTCCTACAGCATATGCAACTAAACTGTTATAAATAAATGCTTCGCCAGGTGCATTAACCTCGAAATCAGTATCTTTTATTTTAAATTTACTACTAAAAATTTCATCAACTATATTTGTTGCCATATAATCACTTTTATTATTTATACCAATTGTTTTTATATTAGCATTAATTTTATCTAAATTATTATGGAGCATATCATTATCATTATTTATAATAAGAGTACCATTTTCTTTAAGTCCATCGATAATTTCAAGTTTAGCCTTTAATATATTTTCTCTAGAACCAAGATTTCCAATATGAGCAGTACCTATATTAGTAATAACTGCGATAGTTGGTTTAGCTATTTTACTTAACAAAGTTATTTCATTTAAATGATTCATACCCATTTCAAGAACCATAGCATTATGGTCTTTTAATTTTAATATAGTTAAAGGAAGACCTATATGATTATTATAGTTTCCTTCTGTTTTTAAAACATTATATTTAGTACTTAATACACTTGATATTATTTCTTTAGTACTTGTTTTACCTACACTACCTGTAACTGCGATAACAGGTATATCATATAATGATCTTTTATATGCTGCTAATTTCTGAAGAACTTTAATAGAATTATCCACAAGAATAATTGTTTTACCATTGTAATCTTTAAAATCTATATCTTTGACAGATTCTTTTTCTAGTATGCAAGCACTTGCACCCTTTTTAAAAGCATCTTCATAAAATAAATTACCATCAAAAGTTTCACCTTTAATTCCTATATAACAATCATTTTCATTAATTTCTCTAGTATCTTTAGAAAAATTCTCTATTTTTAGATTTTCATCCCCCATTATAAGACTTGCATTACATTCTCTTATAATATCTTTTACTAATATTTCTTTCAAATATATCACCTACTCTATCCTTATTATATAAAAGGAGGAAAAATCCTCCAAAATTTTAATTATTTTTTACAAAATCTCTAACTATTTCTTGATCACTAAAATGATGCTTTTCAGTACCAATTATTTGATAATCTTCATGACCTTTTCCAAGTATCATTAATATGTCATTATCTTTTAACATGCTCATTCCTTTTATAATAGCTTCTTTTCTATCAAAAATTATTTCATGATTATCTTTATTTAATCCAATAACTATATCATTCATAATTTGTTTTTCATCTTCAGTTCTTGGATTATCGTCAGTAAATATTACATAATCAGAATTTTCTTCTGCTGCTCTTCCCATTATTGGTCTTTTTGTTCTATCTCTATCTCCACCACAACCAATAATAGTTATAATTCTTCCCTTTTTATATTCATTAGCGCTCTTTAAAACATTTATAACTGCATCAGGTGTATGAGCGTAATCAACAAATACACTATTTGTATTATATTTAATCATTTCCATACGTCCAGCAGGTGCCATTAAATTTTTGGTAATATCAATAATACTATCAATACTAAATCCTAATTTATGTACAAGCATAAGCGCAGTTAAATAGTTATACACATTATAACTACCTACCATATTTATTTGTGTATTATATATTTTATCTTCATAACTAAATTCTATTTTTGTGTGCAAATGTGATAAAGAATAATCTTTTATTAAAACATCAGCATCATTTTTACCAATAGTTATATTTTTGTTTTCATTTAACATGAATTTTTCATGATGAGGGTCATCTTTATTTATGATAGCGACTTTCTCTCCCCTAGTTTTTTCAAATAACTTTCTTTTAGCGTTTGCGTAATTTTCTAAGGTTTTATGATAATCTAAATGATCTTGTGTAAGGTTTGTAAATGCAACTTCATCAAATTCAAGACCAAATACTCTATTTTTATCAAGTGCGTGACTACTTACTTCCATAATAACATATTCACAACCATATTCTTTTGCTTCTAGAAGCATATCATAAAGTAAATCAGTGTCAGGAGTTGTATTATTCAATAATCTTTTAGTATTTCCGTAATAAAAACCAATCGTACCAATATATGCACATTTTTTACCAAGTAATGTTAATAATTGATATACTAAGTAACAAATTGTAGTTTTACCATTAGTACCAGTTACTCCAATTAATTTCATATCTTTAATTTTAGGATAATAATTTTCATAAAGATAATTATTTAAATATTCTTTTGTATTTGGTACAACAACAGTTTCAACACTATAACTACCCTTTTCACATATAATTTTAGAGGCACCATTTTTAATAGCGCTTTCAATAAAATCATGCCCATCAGTATTTACATTTTTAATCGCAATAAATGTATCTCCAGGCTTAACCTTTCTAGAATCAGTTTTAAGTTCTATCATCAAATCACCTCTAATTAATTATATCATAACGATTTAAAATTAATAACGATTTATATTAAAAAGTTATATAAAAAATGTAAAAAAATAAATAAAATATGTTAAAATTATACAGGGAAGTGGGAAAATGGTTATACTTAATCTAGAAAAATATAAAAGCTTAAAAGATGAGATAAATAGAATTAAAAATGGTGAATCAAATAATAAAATTGAAGATATAATTATAGAAATGAAAAAATGTATAAATTTTAAAGAAGAAAATAAAAGCCAAAAGTTAAATCAAAATGTTGAAAAAATAATAACAGTTTTTGTGGATAAATTTGAAGAAATGACTGGTGGAACTGCTTCCGAAACATTTACAGAGGGATTTTGTTATTATTTTGCTTTAGTATTAAAGCAATTAGTAGAAGAAATACTAAAAGAACAGGCTCAAATATATACTACACATTTAAATGGGGCTCATGCTATAGTAAAAGTTGGTAATAGTTTTTATGATATAAATGGAAATATAAATAAAAGATATGATAGATTAGGTTATTTAAGAAATTATATTGATTCAAGTTTATATCGTATTACTGATGAAGAAGATTTTTTATTTTTTAGTGATTTATGTACTATTGGAAGGGCAAAAGAAATAATATTAAAAGAAGAAAAAGTATGTGATACAATAACTGATGAACTTATAAAAGAGTTAAAATATTCATAAAAAAATTACAAAAAGAGAAAAAATGTTTGACTTTATAAGAAAAAATGTATATAATTGTAATGTTTTATGAACTTGGAGGTGCAAAAATGAAAAGAACTTTTCAACCTAATAATAGAAAAAAAGCAAAAAAACATGGATTTTTTTCTAGAGTAAAAGGTAAGGTATTAAATAATAGAAGAAAAAAAGGACGCAAAACTTTATCTAAATAATTCCACTTTTTATTAGTGGTTTTTTTTGTAAGTAGGTGAAAAAAATGAAAAAAACTAATATAATAAAGAAAAATTTTGATATAAGTAAAGTATTAGATTCAAAAAAAAGCTATAGAAATAGATATTTTAATGTTTATTTTAATGAAAATAATGTTGGAAAATATAGATTCGCTGTATGTGTATCTAAAAAAATAGGAAATGCTGTAACTAGAAATAAAGTAAAAAGACAAGTAAAAGATGTTATAGATAAAAGCAATTTAGTATTTAATTCTAATACTGATTATGTTATAATAATAAAGAAAGAAATTAATGAAATAAAATATAGTGAAATTAAGAAAAATTTAATGGATCTATTAAAGAAAGTAACAGATTAGGAGAAACTTATGAAAAAAAGCAAGATAATGAAAATATTAGTTGTAGTACTATCAATATTTATAATAACTGGTTGTACAACAACACTAAAAGATCCAAAAACTAAAAAGGTTGTAAATTATGAAGATGAAAAAGTTAAAATAACTTTAAATGAAAATATATTATGTAAACCAACAAATGAGGGATTAGTAAAAGAATATAATAAATATAAAAAACAAATTGATATATCTAAGTTACCAGATTGTGATAAATTTAAACCAAGTGATGCAAATTACAATAATTTATGGGAAACTTTAGTAGTTAAACCACTTGCTTGGTTAACATTAAAAATTGGTAGTTTAGTAAAAAGTTATGGTATCGCACTTATAATTTTATCAATAATAATAAGATTAATACTTGCGCCATTTACTAAAAAAACTGCTGTGCAATCAGAAAATATGAAGAAGATGCAACCAGAAATGGATAGAATAAATAAAAAATATGAAAATAAAACAGATCAAGATTCAATGACTAAAAAATCAATGGAGACAATGGCATTATATAAGAAATATGATATAAATCCATTCTCAAGTTGTTTATTTGCATTTATTCAAATACCATTATTATTTGGTTTCTTAGAAGCAATAAATAGAGTACCAGTTATATTTGAAGAAAACTTATTTGGTCTTATACTTGGAACAACACCATTTAAAGCAATTACATCAGGTCATATTGAATATGCAATAATAGTTATATTAATTGGTGCGACAACATTTATTTCTCAAAAATTAAATACAACAGCGCCAACACCTCAAACAAATGATATTAATCCAAATACAATGATGAATTTCATGCTTGTAATGATTGTAATAATGTCACTTAATTTCTCAGTAGCATTATCATTATATTGGATTGCATCAACATTATTTACTATTGTTCAAAACTTAATAGTTATTAAAACAAGTAAAAAGAAAGAGGTAAAGTAATATGAAAGAATATTTATATGAAGGAAAAAATGAAGAAGAATTAATACTTAAAATGCTTAATGAACTAGGTGTTAAAGAAGATGAAATCTTATATGTAACAAAGGAAGAAACAGTAGGATTATTAAAAAAGAAAAAAGTAACAATTAAAGCAATTCTTAAAACTGATGTTTTAGAATATTCAAAGAAATTTGTTACAGATTTATTAAATGCTATGGGATTAGATGTTAAACTTGAAACAAAAAGAGGAGAGAATAATATACTAATTAAATTATATTCAGATAATAATCCAATATTGATAGGTAAAAATGGAAGAACATTAATGTCAATTCAAAATATACTTCATCAATCAATATATGCTAAAACTGGCATTCATGTAAATATTTTATTAGATGCATCAAACTATAAAGAAAAAAAACAAAAAAGCATTGAATATATGGCAAAAAAACTTGCTAAAGAAGTAGTTCAAACAGGAATAGAAATTAAAATGGATTCAATGAATTCATATGAAAGACATTTAGTTCACGATATTTTAAGTAATTATAAAGATGTAAAAACTGAAAGTGAAGGAGAAGAACCTAATAGATGTGTTGTTATTAAACCATCTAAATAGGTTTCTTTTTTTGACAATACATATTAAAAATGTTAATATATTCGCTCAAAAGGGGGAAGTATTTATGGATAACATTTATTTTACTAAAGAAGAATTTAATAAATTATGGAATAAATTAGAATATTTAGGAGGATCATCTGAGGGTACGTGTAAAAGACTAAATAATAAAGAAACTATGAAATATTTAGATGGACCATATGTAAGTTTAAACGAAGAACAAATATTAATGTTTAAAGATATAAAAAATAAAACGTATCTATTTCCATATAAAATATTGTATATAAATAATGAAATAATGGGATATATAACAAGATATTCAAGTGGTAAAAATCTTATTGAAGTTCCAAGAGATACTATAAGATTTGATAAATTAATAGGTGGTTCAGAGGTAGTAGAAAAAGATACACATAAATTGTCTGACAAAGGAATATTAACTTATGACATATTATTTAATATTTTATATAAAAATGGAGTATTTCATATAATTGATACTTGTGATTATGAATTTGTTGATAAAGATAGTAAAAAATTATATAGAGGTAATATTAAATTATTTAATTATAGCTTATTAGAATTTTTAGTAAAAGACAGATTTTATAAATTTGTGTTTACATCAAAAGAGCTAAGTGAGTTATACAAAGAAGCAGAAAATGGAGAATCGATAATACCATTTTTAGAAATGTTAAGACAAAGGCTTAGTGAATATTGTGATAAAGATGTAAAAGTTGTTAGAGATGCAAAAAAAGCAATGACATTATGTCATAAATCTGTATATCCAGAATACTTTTAATGAAAACTTCGTATTTGAAGTTTTTATTATGTTATAATAAAAAAAGGAAGTGATTTTTTATGAACGATACAATATGTGCAATATCAACAGCGTTAGGTGTAGGAGCAATTTCAATAATAAGAGTTAGTGGAGATGAAGCAATAGATATTGTTAATAAGATATTTGATAAAGATTTAACTAAAAAAGAATCCCATACTATAAATTATGGACACATAGTTTATAATGGTGAAATAATAGATGAAGTAATGGTAAGTATAATGAAATCACCAAAAACATTTACAAAAGAGGATATAGTTGAAATAAATTCACATGGTGGTGTTGCTGTAACAAATAAAGTACTAGAAATATTACTTTTAGAAGGTGCAAGACTCGCAGAACCAGGAGAATTTACAAAAAGAGCCTTTTTAAATGGGAGAATTGATTTAGTAGAAGCAGAAAGTATAATGGATTTAATAGAATCAAAAACAGAAACATCTAGAAAACTAGCAATAAGTGGAATGGAAGGAAAAATATCAAAACTAGTAAAAAATATAATAGACAATTTAGTAAAAGTAAATGCAAATATTGAAGTTAATATAGATTATCCAGAATATGAAGATATTGAAATTGTAACAAAAGAAAAAATAGAGGAAATGTCTAAATATATAAATAATGAATTAACAAAACTATTAAATGAATCAGAAAATGGAAAACTTATAAAAGACGGAATAAATACATTGATTTTAGGTAGACCAAATGTTGGTAAAAGTTCTATATTAAATAAACTTATAGAAGAAGATAAAGCAATAGTAACTAGCGTTGCGGGTACAACAAGAGATATAGTAGAAGGTCAGATAAGAGTAAATGGAATTTTACTTAATATAATAGATACTGCAGGTGTAAGAGAAACAGAAGATATAGTAGAAAAAATAGGTGTAGAAAAATCATTAAGTTTAGTAAATGATGCAGATTTAATAATACTTGTATTTAATAATAATGAAAAATTAACTGATGAAGATAAAAAATTACTTGAATATACAAAAGAAAAAAAGAGAATAATAGTAATAAATAAAATAGATTTAGAAAATAATTTAGATATTAGTAATTTAAAAAATGAAAGAATAGTAAAAGTTTCAGCATTAAAAAATAGTGGTATTGAAAACTTAAAAAATGAAATAAATGATATTTTTAATCTAGAAGAAATTAATTTAGGAGATTTTACTTATTTATCAAATTCAAGACAAATATCACTTGTAAAGAAAGCAGTAGAAATATCGAAAAATTTAGAGGATGCTTTAAATAATGATGTACCAATTGATTTACTTGAAATAGATATAAAAGAAATTTGTGAAATACTTGGAGAAATAATAGGCGAGAGTTATGATGATAAATTAATAGATACATTATTTAGTAACTTTTGTTTAGGAAAGTAGGAAATAATGAAGAATATAGGAATAATAGGTAGTGGTAACTTTGGATGCGCACTCGCAAACGTATTAATAAAAAATCATAATGTAAAAATATGGTCCTTTAAAAAGGAAGAAGCAAATGTAATAAATAATGAACATAGATGTATGTTTATTGATAATTCAAAACTAGATGAAAGAATAGTATGCCATACAAATTATGAAGATGTAATAGTTGATTCAGAATATTTAATTTTAGTAACTCCATCAAGTGTAATTAGAAACACATGTCAAAATATAAAAAAATATGTTACAAATCAAAAAATAATAATCGCATCAAAGGGTATGGAAATAGAAACTAATAAATTTTTAATAGATATTGTAAAAGAAGAGTTAGATTTAAAATATATTGGAGTAATCTCTGGACCAAGTATAGCAAAAGAAGTAATAAATGATATGGGATTAAAGGTTGTATTCGCATCTAATAATAGTGATTATAACAATGAAATAAAAAATAATTTTGAAACAGATAAATTTAAAATAGAATTAAGTGATGATGTAATAGGTACAGAATTAGGTGGAACATTAAAAAATATTATATCAATCGCATCAGGATTAGTTAATGGTCTTAATTTAGGAAATAATATGAACGCTATTCTTATTACAAAGGGACTAGAAGAAATAAAAGAAATAGGACTAAAATTGGGTGCTAAAGAAGAAACATTTTATGGTTTATCAAGTCTTGGAGACTTATTAACAACTTGTTTAAGTAATGAAAGTAGAAATAATAGATGTGGAATTCTTTTATCACAAGGTAAAAAAATAGATGAAATAAAAGAAGAAATAGGCATGGTTATTGAAGGACTTGATGCCTTAAAAATAACACGTGATATATCACAAAAATATAATATTAACACTAAAATAATAAATACACTTTATGATATTATTTATAGTGAGAAGAATAAAGAATCTATAATAGACGCAGTATTAAACTAAAGAGGTAATTATGAATAAAAAGATAATAATTGGAAACTTTAAAATGAATTTACTTCCAAATGAAGTAGTTTTATATATTGAAAATTTAAAAAAAGATATAAAAAGTAATAATGAAATTGTATTATGTGTTTCATATGTGGATATTCCTTATGCATCAAATATAGTAAATGATACTAATATTTATGTTGGTGCTCAAAATATGTATAGCAGAGAAGAAGGAGCATATACAGGTGAAATATCAGTAAAAATGTTAAAATCTATAAAAACAGATTATGTATTACTTGGTCACTATGAAAGAAGATTATATTTTAATGAGACAGAAGAAGAAATAAATAAAAAACTTATATTAGCGTTAAAATATAATATAAAACCTATTGTGTGCATTGGATCAAATGAGTCATTAGAAAATGAAATAAATATGATATTAAAGGATATTAAAAAAGAAAGTATAAATAATATAATATTTATTTATGAGCCAGTATTCTCAATAGGCACTGGTAATTTATTAGACAAAAATGAAATAATAGATAAAATAAAATTAATAAAAAATATAATTTGTAAAAAATATGATGAAGAATTTAATAATCTAACATTAGGTTATGGAGGAAGTATTAATTCGAATAATATATTTGACATAGTTAATAATGATGAAATAAATGCAATATTAGTAGGATCATCATCATTAAATGAAAAAGAATTTGCAAATATAATAAATTTAAGTTCATAAAAAAACAGGATATTGATGTCTACCCTAAGGGGTGCATTTCATATCCTGTTTTTTTGTATTTTTTAAACGTTATTTAATATAAACCCCATTCAGCAAACTTCTCAAATCCACCAATGTTATTAATATATTCTCTAGCTTCATCAACAATTTCATTATAAGGTTTTCCATCAATCATATCATCCCCAATTGCACAGAATAGTTCTACTTCTTTACCTGTTTCTTGAGCTTTCTTAAACGCATAAATATTTATACTTACGTCTGCTTTTGATAGATCTTTACCATGAATTCCTCCACCCGTTACAGATTGAGCCATATCAGAACCAAGTTTTCTATTTGTCGCACCAGTATCAACATTTGTGCCACCTTCCCATTCTCCTAATGGATTAATTATTATTTTTAGATTTGTTGTGTCCATTACTTCATTTATTATATTTTGTATTTTTTCATTCGTTGCATTAGATTGACATACTATTAATTGATCCTCTGTAAGAATATATTTTCCATCATATGGAATATTATCATATAATTTTCTTGCTAGTTTACTTATTTGTTTTTCTAGATTATTAAGTGGTACACCTTTGAAAATACCATTATCTCCACATTTGATTCTTTCACTTTGATTTTTAGCAAGTTTTTCATCTTGAGGTACTATTTTTAAATTTAATTTAATTTTATTACTGCCTGTAATCCTTTCTAATATATTTACTATATCAATTTTCTTTATACCAACATTAGTTTCAATTATGACATTACACTCATTATGACCAATTAAAACTTCAACAGCTATTTTTGGATTTTCATTATTTTTGTATGCAAGATCTACTATTGCACCTGCAATTCTGTCTGCTACCTTGTCTGGATGACCAGGATTTACTTTTTCAATCATATATATTTCCTCCTTTTTACATCTAATAAAAAAACACCCAAGATAACTTTCTTGAGTGTAAAAAGTTATCTTATAGAATCTAGCATTACCACCTAATTTAATAGGTTGGTGCGATTTCATTGGGCTAGTCCCTCCATCGCTCTTTATAAGATGTTGAACTAATTATACCTTAATTATCTTTTTTTAACAATATTTTTACTAAAAAATTTTTAATATTTAGTGGAAAAGTAATAACATGTGGAGAATATAACATATGAAAGAGTTATTTCTATGAGAGGAGGAAAAATTGAATAACTCTTATCAAAAAATAATAAAGGAGGAACTTTGGTTACAATAAAAGGATATACAAATAATCCAGAACTAAGAAAAAAAGAGGTAATACCAGGAACATTTGATGCAGTATTTAAAGCAGTATTAACAGAAGAAAAAGAAGTACTCGCAGAAATAATAGAACTAGTAATTGGTATATCAAAAGAAGAAGTAATGAAAAATGGAGTAATAATAAATAGTGAATATGTAAGAGAGAATATAATTGAAACAGATAAAAAGTCAGATTTATTAATAAGTATAGGAGATAATGTAATAAATTTAGAAATGGATAGAAGATATTATTCAGGATCAAATAAAAAGAATAATAAATATATACATAAAATAGTAAATCATTATAATCCAAAGAATACAGTTCAAATATGTTTTACAAGTTATAAAGAAGGAGAAGAATTAAAAGGAGAAAAAAAGTCAATAAGAAAATATATGTTTCAAGATAGTGATGGAAATGTAGAAGATTATGGACTAGAAAAATATAAGATAGATCTTGAATATATAGAAAATAAATATTATAATAATGATGAGTTAACTAGAAGAGAAAAAATCTTCTTAATGTTTAAAGAATCAAATAGAGAAAAATTAAAAGAAATCTCGAAAGGAGATAAAATTATGGATAAAATATATAAAAGATTAGACAAATTATCGGAAGATGAAGCATTATCATTATTATATGATGAAAAAGAAAGAGAAGAAGAAAAAAAACAAGCAGAAATAGAATATGCAGAAGAGCATGGATTAAATAAAGGTATAAAACAAACTGCTAAAAATATGCTTGAGAGAAATATGAATATTGATGTAGTAGCAGAAATAACAGGTTTGTCTTTAGAAGAAGTTATAAAGCTAAAAGAAGATATATAAAAAACTAAACAGTTACATTAGAATATATTGTAATTGTTTTTTTATTGTGAAATTTTTAATCTTGTAGTATAATACAAGTGCAAAAAAGAAGGTTGATTAAAATGAAATATGAAATAATTGTAGTTGGTGGAGGACATGCCGGATGTGAAGCAACACTTGCTTCTGCCAATAAAGGTCACAAAACATTGCTTGTTACAGGTTCAAAAGATACAATTGCGATGATGCCATGTAATCCATCAATAGGTGGTTCTGCAAAAGGAATAGTTGTAAGAGAAATAGATGCACTTGGTGGATACATGGGTAAAGTTGCAGATAAAACATTACTTCAAATGAAACTTTTAAATAGTAGTAAAGGACCTGCTGTTAGATCACTTAGAGCGCAAGGTGACAAAATTACTTATCCAAAAGAAATGTTAAGAATATTAGAAGAACATAAAAATATAGATATAATTGAGGAATTGGTAGAAGATTTAATAGTAGAAAATAATAAAATAAAAGGTGTCAGATTATCCACAGGAAAAGAGATTATGTGTGACGCTGTAATTCTTACAACTGGAACTTATATGAAGGCAAATATATTAGTAGGTGATAAAAGAACAGTTTCAGGACCAAAAGGAACAAGACCTTCTTTATACTTAAGTGAAAATCTAGAAAAATTAGGATTTAAAATACTTAGACTTAAAACAGGAACTCCACCTAGAATTGATAGAAGTACAATAGATTTCTCAAAGACTAAAAGAGAAGATGGAGATGACAAACTATATACATTTTCATTTGATAACAAACCTTATTATACTGTGGAAAACCAAGAACCATGTTATTTAACTTATACAACAGAAGAAACTCATAAAATTATTAGAGATAATTTAGGTAAATCTAGTATGTATGGTGGTTTCTATGAAAAATTAGGAACTGGACCTAGATATTGTCCATCTATAGAAGATAAAGTAGTAAGATTTGCAGATAAAGAAAGACACCAATTATTCTTAGAACCAGAAAGTAAATATTATGATGATATATATCTTCAAGGTTTTTCAACAAGTATGCCATATGATGTACAAGAAGAAATGGTACATAGTTTACCAGGACTTGAACATGCTAAAATACTTAGATATGCATATGCAATAGAATATGATGCTATAGACTCAAGAGATTTAAAACCAAGTCTAGAAACTAAAATAATAGATGGATTATTTACTGCAGGACAAATAAATGGTACAAGTGGTTATGAAGAAGCAGCAGGACAAGGATTAATCGCGGGAATAAATGCAGGATTAAAACTAGAAGGAAAAGATCCATTAATCTTAGGAAGAGATGAATCATACATTGGTGTACTTATAGATGATTTAGTAACAAAAGGTGTAAAAGATCCATATAGATTGCTTACTTCAAGAGCAGAATATCGTTTATTACTAAGACATGATAATGCTGATATTAGACTTAGAACTCATGGTTATGAAGTAGGCTTAATTAGTGATGAACAATATAATAGATTAAAAGAAAAAGAAAAGAATATAGATTTAATAATAGAAGAATTAAAGAATATAAAAATAAAAGATGAAAAAAATATTACTGCATATGATTATTTAAAAAGAACAGAAGTATCAATTAATGATGTAAAAGATAAATTAAGTAAAGAATATGATGAACTAGAATTAGAACAAGCAGAAATCATGATTAAATATGAAGGATATATTAGAAAAACAAGAAAAGAAGCAGAAAAAATGAAAAAGTTAGAGAACAAAAAAATTCCTAAAGATATTGATTATGATAAAGTTCCTAATTTAGCTAGTGAAGCAAGAATAAAACTAAAAGAAGTAAGACCAGAAAGTTTTGGACAAGCACTTAGAATAAGTGGAGTAAATCCATCAGATGTATCTATTTTATCTGTTTATATGAAGAGGTATTTTAATGAATAAGAATGAATTTGTTTTAGCACTAAAAAATCTTGGAATAGATATAACAGAAGAAAAACTAAACAAATTAGATAAATATTATGATTTATTAATGGAGTGGAATAATAAAATAAATTTAACTAGAATAACAGATAAAGAAGAAGTTTATTTAAAACATTTTTATGATAGTTTAACATTAATAAAAGCATATGATTTAAATAAGAAAATTAAGGTTTGCGATGCAGGAACAGGTGCAGGATTTCCTGGAATAGTTCTAAAGATAGTATTTGATAATATTGATATTACACTTGTAGATGCATTAAATAAAAGAGTTATGTTTTTAAATGAGGTTATAAAAGAGTTAGAGTTAAAAAATATTACTACGGTACACTCTAGAATAGAAGATTTTGCTAAAGAAAATAGAGAAAAATTTGATTTAGTTACTTCAAGAGCAGTTTCTAGACTAAATTTATTAGATGAACTATGTATTCCTCTTGTAAAAGAAAATGGTTATTTTATACCAATGAAAGCAAATATAGAAGGGGAAATAGAAGAAGCAGAGTCTGGAATAAAAAAATTAGGAGCGCAAAAAGAAGAAATAATATCATTTCTTTTACCTAAAGAAGGATCTGTTAGAAACTTAATAAAGATAAAAAAAGTAAACAAGACAAGTATTAAATATCCAAGAGTATTTGATAAAATCAAAAAAAATCCACTATAATATGGATTTTTTTGTTATAATTATTATAGTAAAGGGAGTATTAATATGAATAAGAAAATAATAGTTATAAATGGTACAGGAGGAAGTGGAAAAGATACATTTGTAGAATATGTTTCTAAATATGCTAAAGTATATAATTTTTCATCAGTAGATAAAGTAAAAGAAATCGCAAAATTGATAGGCTGGACAGGTACAAAAACTGATAAAGACCGTAAATTTTTAAGTGATTTAAAAAAATTAACAACAAACTATAACGATATGTCTTTCGTTTCAATAAAAGAAGCTATTAATAAATTTAATTTTTCAGATGATGAAATAATGTTTATTCATATAAGAGAACCAGAAGAAATACAAAGAGTAGTAGATAATTTTTCTGCCAAAACATTACTAATAAAAAGAGAAGGACTTAAAATAATAGATACTAACTCATCAGATGCAAATGTAGAAAACTATAAATATGATTATACAATAATTAACACAACACTTGAAAATTTAGATAAAAGTGCATTAGAATTTGTTCAAGATTTGAAATAAATTCTTATTTTTATTTTATTACTTTTTTCTAAAAAGCAATTGTAAAATATAGATTTTTATTGTACAATAATAAGTAAGAATAAAAGGTAGGGAGCAGTTATGAACGAAAGGGAAAGAGAAATAATTGAAATATCATTAGATGATATTATTCCAAATAGATTTCAACCAAGACTTTCATTTGATGAACAAGGATTAAATGAACTTGCTGAATCAATAAGACAACATGGAATAATACAACCTCTAGTTTTAAGAAAAATTGGCGATAAATATGAAATAATAGCGGGCGAAAGAAGATATAAAGCATCGTATATTGCAGGACTTACTAAAGTTCCAGCAGTTATAATTGATTTAAATGATAATGAATCTGCTGAAGTAGCAATTGTAGAAAATATCCAAAGAAAAGATTTATCACCAATAGAAGAAGCAAAATCATATAAAAAATTGCTTGATAGAGGATATTTAACACAAGATCAATTAGCGTCTAGAATGGGTAAAAATCAATCAACAGTATCAAATAAGTTAAGACTTTTAAATCTAGATGAAAAAGTTCAAGATGCTCTTTTAAATAATAAAATATCAGAAAGACATGCAAGAAGTTTACTAAAATTAGATAATAAAGAAGAGCAAAAAGAAGTATTAGATGAAATAATAGAAAAAAGATTAAATGTTAGAGATACAGAAGATTTAATTAATAGAAAATTAAATGGAGAAGAAGAATTTATTAACATTCCTAATTTATCTAATACAGGAATAGAAGAAACATTTGATTTTAATAATATTCCAAACATTTCAAATGATTACAAAAATGAGGAAGAAATAGAAAAAATACCAACATTTAGTAGTAATCCAATAAAAGAATATAATGAAAATGATGACGATATCGAAGTAATTAGTGATTTTGATAATGATATAATAAATGTTCCATCTTTATCAATTGCTAAAAAAGAAAACAATATAGATGATGTAATTAGTAAAATTCAAAAAGTAGTAGAAGAAGTAAAAGGACTAGGCTTTGAAGCAAAATTAGAAGAATATGATTTTGATGGATTATATCAATTTGTTATAAAAGTAGATAATGAAAATTAAAAATATGATGAAAAAATCATATTTTTTTAAATATTTAGGGGAAAAGTAAATTGTAACGGAGAATATAACATATGAAAGGGTTATTTTTAGAAAATAGAAAGGAGGAAAAATTAAATAACTCTTATCATAAATATAAGGGAGGATATTATGGTTACAATTAAAGATAATTATGTATTGGATGAAGAAAAATTAGATGTTATTTTGTCAAATTTAGAACATAACCTAAAGACATTATTTGAAAATGATAAAGATATGCTTGCAGAAATAATAAATGGTGTCACAGGAATACCAAAAGAAGATATAATTGAAAGAGGAATTCTTTTAGATAGTCAAGATCTAATAAATCCAGAAAAAGTAAAAAAATATAAAGACTCGGATATACTTATTAGTGTATATAATAATACAATAAATATTGTAATGAATAAAAAAGACCAAAAATAATAAAGGAGGAACTTTGGTTACAATAAAAGGATATACAAATAATCCAGAACTAAGAAAAAAAGAGGTAATACCAGGAACATTTGATGCAGTATTTAAAGCAGTATTAACAGAAGAAAAAGAAGTACTCGCAGAAATAATAGAACTAGTAATTGGTATATCAAAAGAAGAAGTAATGAAAAATGGAGTAATAATAAATAGTGAATATGTAAGAGAGAATATAATTGAAACAGATAAAAAGTCAGATTTATTAATAAGTATAGGAGATAATGTAATAAATTTAGAAATGGATAGAAGATATTATTCAGGATCAAATAAAAAGAATAATAAATATATACATAAAATAGTAAATCATTATAATCCAAAGAATACAGTTCAAATATGTTTTACAAGTTATAAAGAAGGAGAAGAATTAAAAGGAGAAAAAAAGTCAATAAGAAAATATATGTTTCAAGATAGTGATGGAAATGTAGAAGATTATGGACTAGAAAAATATAAGATAGATCTTGAATATATAGAAAATAAATATTATAATAATGATGAGTTAACTAGAAGAGAAAAAATCTTCTTAATGTTTAAAGAATCAAATAGAGAAAAATTAAAAGAAATCTCGAAAGGAGATAAAATTATGGATAAAATATATAAAAGATTAGACAAATTATCAGAAGATGAAGCATTATCATTACTATATGATGAAAAAGAAAGAGAAGAAGAAAAGAAACAAGCAGAAATAGAATATGCAGAAGAACATGGATTAAATAAAGGTATAAAACAAACTGCTAAAAACTTATTATCAATGAATATGTCACTTGAAGACATATCAAAAGCAACAGGTCTATCAATTGAAGAAATTAATAATTTAAAATAAAAGATAACATGCACGTGAAGTTGTCAACAAAAAGTAGACACTAAAAAAGAATTATTTGAAGCCTAGTTGA
>JAHZBE010000006.1 GCA_019423565.1 bacterium | reverse complement strand
TTGATTTTTTTACATAAGTTTTTTATTTGATGTCTACTAAATGGGGTTCACATCATATTTCATCTAAGTTTTATTTTAATTTTTCAAGTATAGTTTTATGTTATTAACAAGAGAAAAACAACTAGTTAAAATTTTTATCAATTGAATAAATCAATTTTTTTAAAACATTATCTTTTGAATTATTAGCATCTATAAATACTGGATTAAAATTGTATTTGCTAAAAATTTTGGTATAATTTATTTTATCTTGTTTCAAATTTTCCAAATTTTCGTCTTCTTCTACTTTACCTCTTCCATTTTTTATTCTCTCAAGAGATGTAGTTGGGTCCATATCAAAATAAAATAATATATCAGGATTAGGTGTTAATTCTAATATTTTATAAATATTTTCAACTTTTTGCAAGCCATATGTTAAACCATATGCAAGTAAACACGCTTTAGATCTATCACAAAGTAAATAATCATAATCACATAGCTCTTGGAATTTTTCATTATAATACTTTACAAATTCCAAAGCCATTATTGATCTTAATAAATCAGTATTTAATGAATCACATTTGTATTTATGGTATGGAGTATATTTTACTTTTAATATTTCAACCTTTTTATTCTGCAATTCATAATATTCTTTTAAATTCTGTAATTGCGTACTTTTCCCTGAACCATCTATACCAGAAACAGAAATTATCCTTGGTCTATTCATAAATTTATTTTTCCCCCTTATTTAGAAAATTCTTATAAATTCTCATCTCTGAAATCTTTCAATTTTTTCATTTGTCCAAAAAAATCATCTGCTTCCCAATAATAGAAATCAAATAACTTGTTTCCTTTTTTTATTTCATTTTCCAAGTCTTCAATTTTATAGTACTTCACCTTATCGACTTCTTCTAATTGTAATTTATAATCTTTTATATCTTTATCGGTCAATGCTATGTAGCCATATGAGAAAAAATTAGGGTTCGTACTTTTAAATTTTTGCATAAAGAACAAATCTTTATTTTCTAGTTCTAATCCAATTTCTTCTTTAATTTCTCTTTTTATAGCATCTATAACAGTTTCGCCCGCATCAACATGTCCTCCTGTTTTTGACCAAATACCAGGCTTTTTCTTTTTAGTTAATGCTCTTCTCTGCAAAAGTATTTCCCCCTTGTGATTTAAAATCCAACATGAAGTATGTCTATGATACAAATTATTATCATGAACATAATCTCTATCCTTTTTTTCTCCAATCAATTCATCATTTTCATCTACAATATCTAAATATTCCATATTTCATTTCCTTTCTTTTTTTGTTCTATTACATTATATCACCTTTTTGTGAATTTATAAATTATTAACTCTTATTTTATTCAATTCATCTAAATCAAATTTATTTGTAGCATATAAATCAATAAAAATTTGACTAATTGTTTTATCAAAAATCAATAAGTCGTCTGTATTAATTGATACTTGTATATCATTATCAATTAATTTTCTTAATGGCCCGTATAAGTTATGCGTAACACCGAATATCAAATTAGTTTGAGGGCATAAATTTATCTTTATATTTTTTTCTTTTATTAAATTTAATACTTGATCATTTTTTATTCCCGATAAACAATGCTGTATCTCATTCAAATCGAGTTTAAGAATTGCATCTTTAACATATTTATCTGTTTCAAATTCTCCAACATGACAACGTCGTACCATATTATATTTTTTAGAATATTCATATATTTCTATAGCATCATCAACACCCAAACTTTCATCTCCGACTAAATCTATAGATTTAAAATAGTTTTTATCTAAAATTTCTTTTACAATTGTTTGATTTATCATTCCTCTTACTAAGCATATTTCTGGAATAAAGAGCCCATTATAATATTTTTCTTTTATATTTTCTATTTCTTCTATGTACCTATCAACACTTCCAGCAAAAATTTTAATATTTCCAACACCGAAACTTAAACATAATTTTTTTATATTATCATTTGTTGCAGCAATAAATGCAGATTTTAATCGTTCTCTAAAAGATTCAATATCATTTGAAAATAATATTTTTATATTTTTATCATACCAATCATTCATTTCACTGATTGTTTTAAAAGAATTAGGAGTATTTATAATTGTATTATATTTCTTCTCAAAATATTCTTTTTTTCCACTTCTAGTTGCATGACCGTGTAAATCACTCTTGGAAACGTGTTGAATTAAATTGTAATTCTTATTAATAAGTCCATTTAAAAACATACATTTTTCATGAGATTTATATTCCATCCTTGTCAATTTTTCTATAATTCTATCTATTTTAACCAAATTATTTGTACATGAAATATCATCAATCGAGCAATAATTTTTATCATATTTTGTATTTAAATAATTTAGTCCCCTTTTTATAGTTTCTTTGTTAACATCATACTCACCCAATTTTATCATATAGAATAAATCGTTCATTTCTAGTTCAGAAGACTCTTCTAAAATATAATCATCTATTATACTATAATCTGATTTTTTATAAAGCATTTTTATTTCATTATCGTCCATATTAAGAACTTTTGTCAATTCATTCGACAATTTATTTTTGTCAATAACTAATTCATTCCAATATTCCCTAATTATTGTTATATAATAATATAATCTCGTTTTACTTTCATGTAATAACATTGCTGTAGATAAATCTCTCATATTACTAAGTTTTGACCTAAGTACTGCTTTTTTATTTATTTTTGAAATAATATGTTCCCTATGATAATAGCCTTTTTCTATAAACGAAAAACTCAATAAATTATTGAATGTTTTATTTACAATATCTGCATAATTATCATTATATATATTCATTATATTATCAAACTGTTCATTTTGCCATGTAGTAATATTACCATTATAATTAATCCAAAAATCCAAACCTTTTTCACCATTTATATTATTAACAATTGCGGGATTGCATGTTTCACTATCTATAATATCTTTATCAAAAACTTTAATAGCATTTTCATTTATTTTTTCTTTCATATTTGGAAGTACATTCGGGTAAAATAATTTTGCAGCACCAACTTCTATTTTCAATTTATTTTTCGTATAAATATCAAATTTTTTTGGCACAAGTTTAAAAATTTCATTATTATCAGAACTATCATATATTGTATTTTCTGAAACATAAAAATTATTTTTTTTGGCTATACTATATACAGCATTGTCTGATATAATCGTATGAATTTTTAAATGAAAATTAGATTTATTTTTATAATATCTATCAAAAATATTAATTATATTTTCATATGATTCTTTTCCGACTTGATTTAAATGAAAAGAATCTATACTAATTCTAAGTGTTACATCTGTATTTACATTTTTATTTTTATTTTTCAACGATTTATATAACCTATCAACTATTTTTTTTGCACTATCATATCTTTTTGCCCATAATCCATTGGACACTATAACAATCTTATCTGAATTTGCCTGTTCAATTGTCCTAAAAACGTATTCTTTTTTTTCAAAAGGTTCTCCACCACCTGAAATTAATAAATATCCATTATTAGATTCATTTACAAATTTTATAAACCTCTCAAAACCATAATCACTCATTTCATAAGATTCCGCGATATCATTTAATTTTCTATTATTTGATTTAAAAAAACAGAATTTACAACCTGCAGTACATTTTTTTGTAAAAAACACGCAAATAAAAGATTTCCCATTAAACTTGATTGTTTTATTTATCTTTATATTATCATTAATTTGTTTTATGAAAAGTTTAGGGTTATCAAAAACGTTTTTCATATAAAACATCTCCTTGTTTTTTAATTTTTAACTTTATTATTATCTATTGCTTTAACTTTTAAATTATTATAATAAAAAAAGAAGAAACTAAAAAAGTCCCATACCTCCTCCAAAATTTTAAAAATTCATACCAAAATAAATAAAATAATAAATCTATTAATATATTACCATAATTTTACATTTTGTCAACTTTTTTAATTAATGTGTTAATCCTTTTTTAATTAATGAATATTTCATAAATATATAATTGCAAAAAGACTTAGAATAAGATTTATTCTAAGTCTATTTTAATTTTTCAAGTATAATTGTAAGTTCTTTCTTTTCGTTTTCTAGTTTTATTTTTTCTTCTTCAACTAAAGCTTTTGGAGCATTATTAACATATCCAGGATTAGATAGTAATTTTTCTCTTCTTGCAATATTACTTTCTAAAGTCATTTTTTCTTTTTCTAAAGCATCTTTTTGTTTTTTATTTTCTTCTTCAGATACTTCATAATAATAAGTTAATTTAACATTTAATTCATTTGTATTTGATTCTATTGTTACTTTACTATATTCACTATTTTGTACTTCATTATTTAATTTAAGCATATTTTTAATAATTTTTTCAGCACTTAAATTATTACATTCTAAACTATATTTAAATTCTTTTGGAATATTATTTTCTTTCTTTGTAATTCTTGATTTTGTAATAAAGTTTCTTATTTCTTCCATTAATTTTATAGTATCATCAAAGTTTAATTCTTCATTTACTTTTGGATAAGAACTAATCATAATACTTTCTGTTTCTTTTACTGGAAGCATACTATATATTTCTTCAGTTACAAAAGGCATAAATGGATGAAGTAATTTTAAGATATTTGTTAATACATATAAAAGTGTACTTTTTGTTGATGAATTGTCCATATTAAATTTAGAAAATTCTATATATCCATCACAGAAATCATCCCAAATAAAGTTGTATAGTTCTGTTCCTACATTTTGGAATTCATATTTATCCATATTTTTTCTAACTTCACTTATTGTTTTATTAAGTCTTGTTAATATCCATTTATCACTAAATGTAAGTGTAGAAAAATCATATTCTTTTACATTTTCTATATTCATTAATGTAAATCTTGATGCATTCCATATTTTATTTATAAAATTCCAAGTAGATTTCATTTTTTCTTCATCAAATCTTAAATCTTGACCTGGTGCTGAATTAGTTGTTAAGAAATATCTAAGTGCATCGCATCCATATTCTTCTATCATATCCATAGGGTCAATACCATTACCTAAACTTTTACTCATTTTTCTTCCATCTTTATCACGGATAAGTCCATGTATTATACAATCTTTAAATGGAACTTCTTTAGTAAATTCTAGTGATTGGAACATCATTCTAGATACCCAGAAGAATATAATATCATAACCTGTTACAAGTGCATTTGTTGGATAATATCTATTAAATAAATCTGTATTATCTGGCCATCCTAATGTACTAAATGGCCATAATGCACTACTAAACCAAGTATCAAGTACATCTTCATCTTGAATCCATCCTTCACCTGGTGATTCAACTTGCACTTTAACTTCATTATCTTTATACCATGCTGGTACTCTAATACCCCACCATAATTGTCTTGATATACACCAGTCATGACAATCATTCATCCAATTTTCAAGTACTTTTTCGCATCTTGCTGGATAAAAGTTAACTTTATTATCTGTTTTTTGATTTTCTAATAAATTATGTGCTAAATCGCTCATCTTAACAAACCATTGTTCTGATAAATAAGGTTCTACCATTACACCTGTTCTTTCAGAATGTCCAACACTATGAGTTATTTTTTCAATGTTAATAAGTAAATCTTTTTCTTTTAATTCTTCTATTAATTTTTCTCTTGCTTCAAATCTATCAAGCCCTTTATAATTTAATGCATTTTCATTCATATGAGCAGTTTCATCCATAACAACTATTCTCTCTAGGTTATGTCTATTACCTACTTCAAAGTCATTTGGATCATGTGCAGGAGTAATTTTAACAACACCTGTACCTTTTTCCATATCAGCATGTTCATCACCTATGATAGGTATTAATTTACCAACTATAGGTAAAATAACATTTTTACCTATTAATTTATTATATCTTTCATCTTTAGGATTAACTGCAACAGCTGTATCACCAAATAATGTTTCTGGTCTTGTAGTTGCTACATCAAGATAATCATTTGTTCCTTCAATATAGTATTTTAAATGATAGAATGCTCCTTCTACATCTTTATATATAACTTCTTCATTAGAAAGTGCTGTTCTTGCTTCTGGATCCCAGTTAATTATTTTTTTACCTCTATAAATAAGTCCATCATTATACATTTTTATAAATGCATAATTAACTGCTTTTTGTGATACTTCATCAAGAGTAAATCTTTCTTTTGAATAATCTAAACTAATACCCATTTTAGACCATTGTTTTCTTATATTATCAGCATATTCATCTTTCCATTTCCATGCTTCTTTTAAGAAGTTTTCTCTACCTAATTCGTATTTATTTATTCCTTCTTTTTTTAATTTAGCAACTACTTTTGCTTCTGTTGCAATTGCGGCATGGTCCATACCTGGAAGCCATAATACATCATATCCATCCATTCTTTTATATCTACATATTATATCTTGAATTGATACATCTTGTGCATGTCCAATATGTAATTTACCTGTTATATTAGGTGGTGGAAGTACCATTGAAAATGGTGTTTTTGTTTTATCTCCTGACATAAAGTAATTATTATTAAGCCAATATTCATATTTTCCTTCTTCTACTTTTTTATGATCATATTTAATTTCTAACATATTTATCTATCCTTTCTAAACAAAAAATATCTATGATGTAAGGACGATTTTTCGCGGTACCACCTTACTTCATAGATATTTCTATGCACTTAATCTTTAACGCAGATATGCGATTTTACTTTTATAAGATAAGCAACCTTCAAATAAATAATTTGTTAGTTTTCACCAAACACTAACTCTCTAAGAAAATTATATTATTTTACTCCTCTTATCAACAAGTCTATATGTATTATACTATTTTTATAATTTATTGTAAATATTATTTATATAGATGAAAAGAAAATATATATTTTAACTAAATCAAACTATTAAATTAATTCTTCCCACTTCTTTTTAATAAAAGTAAATTAGGTACAGTAGTATCTGACCTTACATCCGCATCTTTTCCTAATTCTTGTTTTAAAACTTTTAGATATGATTTAAATTCTGTAACATCTGAAATTCCTTCCATATTTTCACTATGATTTACTACTATTGGTTGCATTTTTAATGCTTCTATATAAACTTTTTTTATATACTTTATTTTATCTTCACATGATTTTTTGCTTAACTCATCACTGCTTGTAGCCTCTTCAAATACAAATTCAAATACAAATCTATTATAATTATATTTTATTAATTCTTCCATTAACTTTATTTGGTCTTCTGTTGTTATTTTTCTTAGTAATTTTTCAGAAATGACGATTTCATATACGATGCCATTATAACCATATTTTTTAAATTCTTCTATTAGTTTTATTTGTTCTTCTGCTGTTCTTTCACTTAATACATATTCATCTGTAATTATTATAAATACATTTTCATTATAATCACAGTTCTTTAATTCTTCTATTAGTCTTATTTGTTCTTCTGTTGTTCTTTCTCTTAATACATCTTCATTTGTAATTATTTTATATACAATTTCATTATAATCATAGTTCTTTAATTCTTCTATTAGTCTTATTTGGTCTTCTGCTGTTCTTTCCCTTAATACATCTTCATTTGTAATTATTCTATATACTTTTTCATTATAATCACAGTTCTTAAATTCTTCTATTAGTTTTATTTGGTCTTCTGTTGTTCTTATTTTTAATACGTCTCTAGCTGTAGCTATTCTGTGTACATCGTAATTATAATCGCAGTTCTTTAATTCTTCTATTAGTTTTATTTGGTCTTCTGCTGTTCTTTCACTTAATACATTTTTATCTTTAGCTATAAAACATGCATATTCATCATAACCACAGTTCTTTAATTCTTCTATTAGTTTTATTTGGTCTTCTGCTGTTCTTTCACTTAATACATATTCATCTGTAATTATTATAAATACATTTTCATTATAATCACAGTTCTTTAATTCTTCTATTAGTCTTATTTGTTCTTCTGTTGTTCTTTCTCTTAATACATCTTCATTTGTAATTATTTTATATACAATTTCATTATAATCATAGTTCTTTAATTCTTCTATTAGTCTTATTTGGTCTTCTGCTGTTCTTTCCCTTAATACATCTTCATTTGTAATTATTCTATATACTTTTTCATTATAATCACAGTTCTTTAATTCTTCTATTAGTTTTATTTGGTCTTCTGCTGTTCTTTCACTTAATACATTTTTATCTTTAGCTATAAAACATGCATATTCATCATAACCACAGTTCTTTAATTCTTCTATTAGTTTTATTTGGTCTTCTGTTGTTCTTTCTCTTAATACACTTCTAGAAAGAATCATTAAATATACCTTATAATTATAATCACAGTTTCTAAATTCTTCTATTAGTTTTATTTGGTCTTCTGCTGTTCTTTTACTTAATACACCTTCATCTACAGCTATATTAAATGCATACCCTTTATAATCACAGTTCTTTAATTCTTTCATTAATTTTATTTGGTCTTCCACTGTTCTTTCTCTTAATACACTTTTATTTATAACTATATTGCAAATAGATCCATTACAATTATTCTTTAACTCTCTAAAAATTTTCATTCTATCATCAGATGGCATATTATCTAAAGTTTCTATAACTTTTTTTAATAAACTTATATTATCTATCTTATCTGATAAAATCTCCATCATTTCTATTTTCATATATTTCCACCTCTTGACTTAATATAATATATTATTAAAATCTTTTAGTCAATATATATCAAAAATTTCTATATAAAAAATACTCATAAAATGAGTATTTTTACTGTATTTTAATTATTATTTTTAGCTTCATAATGTTATTTAATATAAACGTAAATATTATTTTTTTGTATTTTTTTCAATGGTATTAATATCTTTTTTCATTTCAGATAAAATATTTGTCTTACCAGTAACATAATATTCATATTCATTATTTTTTACTTTAACAAGGGTATCATCTTCTATTGTAAAATTCAAATCATTATTATCAAATAAAAATTTATTTTTTTCTTTTGTTAGATCTACTAAATAAAAATTTTTTTCATAATTATTATATTGATTTAAATAAGTATAGTATTTATCCTTATCTTTAGATTTATTATATAGTAGTACATAATATTCTTTTTCATTTTGTTTAAATATATCATTACCATCTATATATTTATATTTACAATCTTTATTTAATTTAGATTCCTTTATTTGTACTGCAGGTGACTTTGGAGTATTATCTAATACTGAAAAATTAATTATGAAAAACATAGATGAAACAAGCATTATAATAAATATATAAAATAAACATCTTACAATATAAGAAAATATATCTTTCTTTTTTTTATTATTTTCTTTTGTTATATTTTCATTAATGATCATATTATTAGTTGTCTTGTCAACCTCATCTATAACTAATTTTTTCCCTATTTCAAAGGCATTAGAATCATCATTAATTTTTTCAAAAAGTAATTTAGTTAATTTGTTAGTGATTAAATTATTTCCTGAATTAACATCATATCCGCCACTTATTCCAACAAATTTACTTGTTATTTCTTTTCCATCATACTTTTCAAGTCCAACCATATTAAACATATATTTTGTTAGAACTTCTGAACTACCATTATATGGATATGTTACCGTAAATGTAAAAATATAATATTCATAATTATTTACTACAATTTTATCTATATATTTAATATCTTTAGGTTCTTCTCTATAATTACAATAAATACAAAAATTTATATAAAAATCTGATTCAGCTAAAATAATTTTATTTTTATATTTATCATTAATAAGTTCTTGTTTATTAAATAATTCTAACATTTCATATGCTGGATATCTACTTGCATTATCTTTTAATATCTTATTTATTATGCTTTGATTAAATTTGCCATTACGTTCATTGTAATTGTCATAAATAAATAATTTAAGTTGATTATCATTCTTCTTTAATAATTTTTCTAGTACTTCTACTGTCTTATTATTTGAAACATATTTTTCAATATTTATAGATATCTCTAAAAAGAACCTTAAATTCATATATTCAGGATTGCTTAAATACTCAAATGTAGTTTTAAAATTATATTTAAGGGCCATATTAAATATCTTTATTATTGCATCACTAATTAATTTTTTATTTTTCTTTAAATCCTCTGCAGGAACAACTCCAGCATTTAAGTAATCATTTACTAGAATTAAAATATTATTATTAACATTTTTGAATTTTAATGCTTTAAATAATTTTGGAAATAAATATTTATATAGATGTGGTCTTTCAAATAAATTACTTATTGGAATAAATTCACTATCTTTATAATATTTTAATATTAAATCAGAATATAATCTTAATGCTTCTTCAGCATCAACAGTTGAAAGTAAATAAACAACCTTATTTTGAACATTAGGTCTTAACTTTGGAAAAACTTTTTCTAATACAGGTACAAAACAATCATTATATGATTTAAAACATAACATTAAAAGAGATGAATTAAATCCACCATTATTATTATCAAATCCAAAATTTCTATAAGAATTTTCTATTAAATATATACCTATATTGGGAGTAATTTTCATTTTACTTATTTTATCAAATGCTTTTACTTTTGAATCAAAGTCTTTTCTTTCCATTATTTCAAGTAAATAAGCAATTTTGTTTAGTTTAATTTCTTCTATTAACTCTTTCATAATCACACCCACTTCCATAGTATTATATCAAATTATTGTTAAGATTAAAACAATAAATTAAAGAAAATCATCTAATATATCTTTTAAAAATTTTTCTATTGAAGCAATAATTTTCTTTGTTAATTTTTTTTCTATCTTTTTCTTTATTTTTTCGTTATCCTTATTGGTTACTTCACTATTTTTATTTTTATCATTTTTATGTGTTGTATAGTAAGATGTATCTACTTTTGAAAATATTCCAACTTCATCTTTTTTAGCTTTTTCCATATTTTCGTTTAAAATATCTGTATATTTATAATCTCCATACAAATAGGCAACACGTGCATAACCATTTAATACAAGTTCACTCTGAAGTAAACTATCATCAACAAATACCCATGCAAGATACCTATTATATTTATCTTTTTTATCACTATTATCATCAAATTCAAGTTCTATTTTGCTTGCATTTGTTATCTTATTACAAGTATATTCTTTAGCTTCTCTTCCATATGGTTCTTCTCCCTTTTTTGGATGATTTGTCTCAGGAGTATCAATTGCTAAAAAACGTACCTTTATTTCTTCTTTATTCATAATAAATCTTGCAGTATCTCCATCAACACACGATGAGAATTTAACTTCTTGTTTTTCACTTGCAAATACATTTATAGGCATTAAAATTATTATTAGAATAAGTAAAATTTTCTTTTTCATATTATCCTTGGAATACTTCCATTCACTCCTTTATTTAAACACTCTATATATATTGTATCATAAAACTCACATATTTATATTCTAATAATTGATTAGTTACATTTTATTTACAAATGAATATTATAATATAGGTGATTTTAATGAATAACTTTTTTCAAAATTTATTTTTAAGTACAAAAAGACTAATATTTTTCTTATTAGCCATATCTTGTTTAATAATACTAACTTATCAAATAATTATATTATTATTCATAACAACACCAATTAACGCAATACTCCTATTAATAATATTTTTACTATTATGCACTTTCTCCTTTTTCTTCTTCTTTAGGTGTTAATAAACTCTCAGTTTTATATATTTTATCTAAAACATATCTAACATTTTTTACTTTTTCATATTCTCTATTACAATTTTGAATTTTAGATGGTATAGATATTAATACATTAAATAACACTTTTTCTTCTTCAAGAAAGGGAAATATTCTTTCATATTCATTTAAAAGAGCTTCAAAATTAAAGTTTAGTGCATACATATTATAAAAATTAACAAAATCATATATTGGAATATCTACACAAGATTTTTGCCATGATAATAAGTATATTTTTGTACTTTTAACTAAATTATCTAGTTTTAAATTATTATGAAGGGTTACAACTCTTTTTCTTTTTTTATTTTTTACCATTTCATACCATTTATTTAACTCTGTTTTACAATAAAAAATACAAGAAAAAATCTTTGATATGTTCCTTGCGATTAAATAATCTGAGGGACTCATATATATAGTTGATTCTATTACATTTATAGTATCTAAATAATAATTATAAATATAATTAATCTTATTCATTATTTTTTCATATAAATCTTTATATTCATCTAAGTCAGCATCCTTATAGTATGCAGTCTTACTATGAAGAAGCGCAACTACATGTATTAAATCAAGAGCTCTTTGATCATCATCATATTTAACATCATCAATATATTCATATAAAGAACAATTATTACTACTATCAATCATTTTTGGAAAATAATCGAAGTTTCTAGATAATAAATATTTATATAATTCATTATAATTACCCTTTTTTAAAGCAAATTGACCTAAAGGAGTATCAACTATCATAGAACGTCCTTTGATAGTATATTTATTAACCTTTAAGTCATTCCTTTCTAATAAATCATTAAACTGTTTCATTTATAGTATATGGAATTATTACTTTACTTCCTAGAGTAATTTTTTCTATATCATTATATTCTTTTAATTTATCTAGATTTATAGAATATTTCATACATATACTATCAACTGTTTCACTTTCTCTTACAATATGAACATAATAACTTACATATTTTTCACTTTTTTCATCAAAGCCACTAAAAATTGAATTAAAATTATCGTAATTAAAATCATTCTTAGTATCTGTCATATCTACTGCTTTAATTTCTTCATCTACTTCTTTAAATAAATTACTAGAGTTATCATTCATTTTATTTTTATCCTCCTCTACTATTTTTTCAAATATATTAATCCTTTCATTATTTTCTTCTTGATTTACATCTAACTCTTCTTTTTCATCATTATTTTCTTCTTTTATTTCTTCGCTACTATTTCTAGATTCAATTACCAAATCTGGTTTTATTTCTTCAGATATATCTTTTTCTTTAGGCAATTCAACTAATTCTACACCCTCAATTAATACATCTATGTTCACTCTTAAAATTTCTTCATTAAGAATTTCATATTTAAAATCATCAATATCTATCTTAATTCTATCTGTATCATATTTAGTATCCAAAGTAATATCAAATGGTATACCATATATAAATGGTTCTGAATTCAAAGATGAATCAGTTATTTTGTATTCACCACTAATGATAAATTCACCAGATACAATATTGTTTTCTTCTATTGTTAAATTATGTTCTAATGAAATGCTTGTTATTTCAAATATTTTTGTATTAAACTTTATATCCTTTACAAAAGGCACAATTTTTTTCATTTTATCCCTCACTTCTAATAAATAATATTAAAAAAAGTTCTAAAATAGAACTTTATTTAAATAGTTTATCAAATATTTGTATATAATTATCAATAAATATGATTTCTAATGAACTTAGTATTTCTATCGGTACCATTGATATTTCCGATTCATTTTCTTTAGGGATAAATATAGTTTTAATACCAGCATTATAAGCTGCGATTATTTTTTCTTTTAATCCACCAATACCTAGTACCTTACCATTTAATGTTATTTCTCCTGTCATGCCAACTAATCTATCAACTTTTTTATTTAAAAATGAACTTATAATTGCTGTTACAAGCGTTATACCCGCAGATGGACCATCCTTTGGTATTCCTGCATGAAGTGCATTAATATGAATATCATAATCTAATAATTCTTTCATATTTAAACCAAATTTATTATAGTTGGTCTTTACGTAACCTAATGCGATTTTAGCACTTTCTTTCATTACATCGCCTAATGAACCAGTCATATTTATATTTCCTTTTCCTTTATAATGTGTTACTTCAATAGGTAATATAGTTCCTCCAAAAGAAGTATATGCAAGCCCATTAACAATACCACTATTATCAAAGTCATTTTCATATTCAGTGTATTTAACGTTTCCTAGATAGCTTATAATATTTTCTTCTGTTAATATTATTTTTTTATTTTTATTATTTTTAACAACTTCTTTAGCAATTTTTCTCATAATTGATGATAAAACTCTTTCAAGTTCACGAATACCTGCTTCTTTAGTATAAAATTTAATAATAAACTTAATTGACTCATCATCAATAGATATATTGCTTTTAGAAAGACCATGTTCTTCTAATAATTTTTTAAACATGTAATTTTTAACAATATCAACTTTCTCAAAAATAGTATAACTTGATAAATTAATTATCTCTAGTCTATCTTTAAGGGCATATGGTATATCAGATGCTGAATTAGCCGTTAATATAAACATTACTTTTGATAAATCATATCCTTCTTCTATGTAATTGTCATAGAATGTACTATTTTGTTCTGGATCTAATACCTCAAGTAAACATGATGCTGGATCACCATTAATTCCCTTTGTCATTTTATCAATTTCATCGATTAGGAATACAGGATTAGATGATTTTGCCTTTATAAGAGCTTCTATTATTCTACCAGGTTTTGCTCCTATATATGTTCTTCTATGCCCAATAATTTCAGCATCATCACTAACACCCCCAACAGATATTTTTACAAAATTTCTGTTTAGTGCATTTGATATTGAATACGCTAATGATGTTTTACCTGTACCAGGTGGACCAACTAAACATATTATAGGACTTTTAATATTATTTGTTAAAGATTTAACTGCAATATATTCTAAAATTCTTTCTTTAACATCTTCTAGTCCATAATGTGTTTTATTTAGACTTTTTTCAATTTTTGAAAGATTATCAACATCTTTAGTATATATATCAAATGGTAATGATAAAACAGTATCAATATAATTTTTAATTGTTGATGATTCAGGTGAAATATTACTTACACATTCATATCTATTTAATTCTCTATTAAGTTTTTCTTCAAAATTTGATGGTAAATTCATTGAACTTATTTTTTCTTTTATTTCGTCTATTTCTTTTTCTTTACTATCAGTTTCGCCTAATTCTTCCTTTATTATTTTAAGCTTTTCTTTTAATATATATTCTTTTTGTGATTTATCAAGCTCTTTCTTAACACTTTCATCAAGTTTTCTTTCAATATAACAAATATTCTTTTCTTGTTCTATATATACAATTAAATCTTTTGCTCTTTTAACAGAACTTTTTTCATAAATTAATTTATTCTTTTTATCAAAATTTAATGGTAATATATTTGCAATTATATCGGTTAATTTGTCTAGTGAATCTTCTTCGTTTAATTTAAGTATTATAGAATTAGAAATATTTTCATTTAATGATACATATCCAGAAAAATCTCTTTTCAACATTCTTAAATTGGCTTCTATTTCATCTGTTTCTTCACTAGGATATGAAACGGGACCAATAAGCGCATCTAACTCATTTTTTTCTCTTTCAATATAATTAAATATATTTGCTCTATTAACACCCAATATAGTAATTCTTAAATGATTATTAGGTAATTCAAAATTACTATTAATCTTTCCTATAATTCCTGTATTAGGTAACTCACTTATATCAATATTTTCATTCATATAACTTACTGTAGAAACAAGTATAACATATGAGTCATGATTATTAATTGAATTTTTAATAATATCCTTATCAATTTCATTTGATATTTCAAGTTTTATCTCACCATGTGGAAGCAAAATAAGATTACGAAGTACAATAACAGGTAATTTAGTCTTAATCATAATTTGCCTCCTCATCAAGTAATTTTATAAACAATGCTTATTATAATTTATTTAAAGAAAATGTCAATGAGTTATAAAGAAAAAAAGAAAAAAGAACTGAAATAAATCAGTCCTTAAATTAAATATTATCTTATTGTATTTTTGATTGTAGCATTATCAAAAGCAACTGCAGATATTGTTGATGATGATGTAGATGAACCACTACCTAATTTTAACGTATTAATTGTTCTATTTTTAAATATATATCCACCTATAGTTGTTACTGAATCTGGTATAGTAAATGTATCTATTGTACTATAATTAACATTTGTTGCAATTGCGGCAAATGCAAAATCTCCTATTGATTTTAAATTATTTCCCAAATCAATAGATGTAAGTGGTGTTGAAGCAAATGCATATTCATCAACAGAGGTTACGCTATTTGGTAATGTTATTGATGTTATTCCTGTGCCTCTAAATGAACGATCACCAATCTTCTCTACTCCATTTGATATTTTTACATCTGTTAATGTAGCGTCATTATCAAAAGCTTGACTATTAATTTCTTTTACGTTTGCATTTATAGTTACTTTTTGAAGTTTGCTATAATTTGAGAAAACTGGTTGTGTTATTGTTTGTGTTGTACTAAGATTATCGCTACCTATTGTTAAATCAATTAGAGTATTTTCTATATTTCCAAACATTCCAGGTTCTATATTATATCCACCGCCTGTTACTAATGTTTCAAGTGGATCTCCATAAAACGCTGCTGAACCAATTGATTTAACACTATCTGTTAAAATTAATTTTGTAATTTTGCAATTATTAAATGCTGCTGAACCAAATGTCTCAAGTGAAGATGGTACTGCTAGTGCTGATACTTCTGTTGAAACAAAACTACCATTTCCAACAGTTGTTATTGTTGGAGACAATATTAATTTTGAAGTTATTGTTTCTTGTCCTGTTCTTTGAAAACTACTATCACTAACCGCTACCACAGTTTTGCCATCAATTTTTGTTGGTAACGCCATTATGTTATCTTTAAATGTTGGTATTGTACTTTTATCTTTAAATCCTGTTATGTTTACTGTTCCATCTGCATTATCAGATGTACTATATAGCGATTCATCGATATAATCTTCACATGATTTATTATATTGCTCTTCACTTATTAATCCATTATCTATATATATATTTTCATCACACGTTAATTTTTTTGTATTATCATTTTCTGAGTCTGATGACCCACCACATGCACTATCTTTTACAGCATTCCACTGTGTTGAACCCTTTTTATCATATGTTACTCTATATTTGTTAATACATAAATCTGCTTTCGTAACTTTTTTTGTTTCTATCGTTACTGTTCCACTTGTTGGTTTATTTTTTACTTTTACACTAGTTAAATCATTTAATGTATATAATGATTTATTATCCACTAAAAATGATGGATACTCTGTTTGATTTAAATTATTTAATGTCATATATTGGTCAACTGCTCTTACATATAATTGTCCTGACTCTATTGCTGTTTTTTTTCTACTGCTTTCTATAATATCTAATATTTTTGGTACTGCAATTACCATTATAATCGCAAGTATTACTATTACTGCTAATAATTCAATTAATGTAAAACCCTTTTTGTTTTTACTCATTCTTTCACTCTCCCTACTGTTTATGATTATATATAATTTATTTGATTCTTACAATAAGTATTATTTCTTTTTACACTTTGTATACAAAAAAATCAAGATTTTTCTTGATTTTTAATTACACGATACTTCACATTTAAAGCAATTACTAGGTGCAGGACTACCACATATTCTTGGAGCTACAGAAGTACAAGTCTTTGGAATTTTTCCACCATAATATGATGTATAGTTATAGCACTTTGAACTACTAGAACCGCCTCCACCTGAAGAGCCACCAGATGAACTATCAGGTATACTAATTTTTGCTGTATAAACACCTGTTGATGATTTACCTGCTCCACTAATTATTTTATATCTTACAAAATATATACCATCTAAATCATTTAAATCTACTATTGATTTATTTTCATATTTATGTGTATTAGGTCCTGGAACACATTCATAACCATTATCACCATTTTTACCTCTATCAAAGCAATAATAAATTGTATAGTTACTTGGTCCAGATGTTGTTTTAGTTTTATCAAAATTAAAGCTTAAGCCCTTACTATACCAAGTATCTGATTTAATATGAACATTTCCATCTGTTCCTGCTTGGTATGCAAATAGTTCTGTTTTTGGTGTGACTGTATCTACTTTAGCTGTATATGTTTTTATATTGCTTGATACACCTGCACCACTCGTTATTTTATATCTTATATAGTAAATTCCTTCTTCTGTTTTTTGAAACATATTAGAATATTCATATGCTGGTGTACATTTATTTTCTCTATCAAAACAATATTTTATTGTACCATCACTTGCACCTGTTATTTTATTACTATCTTTAAAATAGAAATTTAATCTTGTATCTGACCATTTTCCTGATGCTACTTCAGCATCGCCATTACCATTTTTATAAGCTGTTATAGTTGCAGATGGCATAACTGTATCAACTCTTGCAACAAATGTTTTAATACTACTTGATACACCTAATTTATTAACAATTTTATATCTAAAATAATAAGAATGTGATGGTGGATTTGTAGAATATTTTATTATTGAAGTATTTGAACCTACTACATTTGCATTACTAGGTTCACACTTATCCTCATAATCAATACAATAATAAATATCATACCCGCTAGGACCAGCAGTTATATTTCTTCTACCTATTTTGTCATAAAAAATATAGTTTAAATATTTATCTGACCAATCTCCTGAGCTAACCTCTGCATCACCATTGCCTGTTTTATACGCAACAACAGTAGCAGAAGGAACAATACTATCTACATATGCTATATAAGTTATTACATTACTTTCTTTACCTGCTTCACTAACTATTTTATATCTTATATAAAATGTACCATTTGTACTTGAAAATCTTGTAATTTTTCCATCTGAATTTACTGAGTTTTGTAAATCTTTTTCATCATCATTTTCTTTTTCTTTATATATATTGGTATTTTCATCTGGGTTACACGAATTATCTCTATCACCACAATAATATATTTTATAATTACTTTCTCCATGTGCAATATGTTCATCTTTAAATATAAAATTTAATCCTTTTTCAGACCATGTTCCAGATGCTACCTCAGTAGAAGAACCTGCTTTATATCCTGTTATTGTTGCAAAAGGTGTAACTTTATCTATTTTAACTTCTTGATAATTTGATGGGTTACTATAAACACCTGCTAGACTTACTGCTCTAAAAAATATATATTTTTGCATATTTTCATCGAATGTTTGAGATGCCTCTTTTTGATTATTCTTTTCACAATCAAGCCATTTTCCATCTTTTAGTTCATCTTTACTTGAAGAAATATAGTATTGATATTTAACAACTCCTGTATTGCTTTTACTAAATTCTTTTACTTTAATTTTTGTTTTTTCTGATACCCATTTATCAGAACCACCTTCTATTACAGGCGCTGAAATATAATGAGCATAAATTGTTTGATCAATGGCTACATCATAATATGTATTATTATCAACTTTTTCTCCACCATCTTTATCTGTATACCATCCTTCAAAAACATAACCATTTTTTTCAGCAATTGGAAGTTCACCATAAGTATTTGCATAATTGAAACTTTTTGTAGCTGTCTTTTTGTCACTAGATAATGTCCATCCATCTAGTTCTTTTATTTCTCCACCTTGTGAGTCTGCTTTTAATGTGTATTTATCATCTATATTTCCATTAAACCCACATTTTTCACTTTTTACTGCATTCCAAGAAGGTTTACCATCTTCATCATAAGTTACATTGTATTCATTAATACATAAATCTGCTTTTATTACTTTTTTAAATATTATCTTTACATTTCCTTTAGATGGTTTATTTTTAACTTTAACGTTTTTCATATCATCTATTGAATATACTGTTTGATTTGTTTTAATAAATGGTTCATATTTACTTGAATCAATCGTACTTAAATTCATATATTTGTTAACAGCGTTTACATATAGTTGACCAGATTCTATAGAGGTTTCTCTTTTACTTCTTTCTACTACATCTAATATAGCTGGTACTGCGATTGCTAAAATCGAACCTAATATTACTATTACTGCTAATAATTCAACTAATGTAAATCCCTTATTTTTATCTTTCATACGTCCACCTACTATACATAAATAGTATAAAACATATGGGAAAATAAGTCAATTGATAATTTTTGAGGTAAAAAAAGTAGTTCTTTTAAAACTACTAATTATTTTTTCAATATTTCAATTACTTTTTGCATTTCAAGTTCATATTTTAATGCGTCTAATCCACCAATTTGTGCAAGTAATTCATCTTTAGTTGTATTATATTTTTTAGCTAAATCTTCTGCTTCTTTATTTGCTTCTTCATCAGTTACTTCAACCTTTTCTAAAGTAGCAATTTCTTCAAGCATAAATCTATATTTAACTCTTTTTTCTGCTTCTGGATGCATTTGTTTTTCTAAATCTTCTGCTGTAGAATTTGTAAATTGATAGAACATATCAAGTGTTATTCCTTGCATTTTTAAGTTTTCTTCATATTGATGCATCATTCTATGAATTTCTTCATGAACTAATTCTTCTGGAAGATCTACAACTGTATGTTTAGCAGCTTCTTCTAGTAAATCATCAACATATTTATTTTCAAGTTCATATTCTTGTTTAGCTTCAAGATCAGCCTTAACTAAATCTTTTAATTGTTCTTCATTTTCTACACCTTCATAACCTAAATCTTTAAAGAAGTCTTCATCAATTTCTGGTAATTCTTTAGTTTTAACTTCATGAACTTTTATTTTAAATATTGCTTCTTGTCCTTTTAAGTCTTCTTGAGCATAATCTTCTGGGAATGTTACTTTTATATCTTTTTCATCTCCAGCTTTAAGACCAATTAATTGTTCTTCAAAACCTGGTATAAATGTATTACTTCCGATTTCTAATGGATAGTTTTCACCTTTACCACCATCAAATGCAACACCATCTTTAAATCCTTCAAAATCAATAACAGCTGTATCACCATTTTCAATTTTACCATCTTTAACAACAATATCTGCATATTGTTCAAGTAAACTATTGATTCTTGATTTAACTTCTTCTTCCGTTACTTTTACTTCACCTTTTTTAACACCTAATTTAGTGTATTTTTCAACCTTTACTTCTGGTTTAGTTGTAATTCTAAATGTTAATACTAATTTTTTATCATCAATTTCTTTTATATCAATTGTAGGTTGAATTATAGGTATTAACTTACTATCTTTAATAACTGTTGCATATTTTTCTTGTAATACAAAATCAATTGCATCATTATATAACCTTTCTTTACCATATTTCTTTTCAAAAATATTTCTTGGAACTTTACCTTTTCTAAATCCATCTACTTTTACATTTTGAACATTTTTATTAAATGATTTAGTAATTGCATCTTCCCATTCTTTTCCTTCTACTTTTATTTCTATTTCATGTACGTTTTTCATAAACTTCCTCCTTACAAAAAAATCTATATTATTATATAATAATTTACAATCTTTATCAATAGATAAATCGTTTTATTTACTTTTTATATACAAAAAAATAATCCATTTTGGATTATTTAATTGAAACTATTTTTACATCATAACTACCATTAGGACTTTCAACTGAAACTGTTTCTCCAGCTTTTTTACCTAGTATAGCTTTTGCTATTGGAGATTCATTTGATATTTTATTTTCAAAAGGATCTGCTTCAGTACTACCTACTATAGAATATTCTTCTGTTTCATTATCATCTATATATTCTATTTCAACAGTTGATCCAACTCTAACTTCAGATGTATCTCCTGCTTCTATTACTGTTACATGTTCTATTAAATATTCAAGTTCTTTAATTCTTGCTTCTACTATACTTTGTTTTTCTCTAGCAGCATGGTATTCAGCATTTTCAGATAAATCTCCTTGTGCTCTTGCTTCTTTTATATCAGCAACTACTTCTGGTCTTACGACAGTAGTTAAATTTTCTAATTCTTTTTTTAAATCATTAAGTCCTTCTTTAGTTATGAAATGTTCTTGAGTTGCTTTCATTTTTATCACCTCTATAAATTTTTACATGAACAAATGATACTACAATTTAAGTGTTTTGTCAACCTAAAAAATTAACACGTAACAAATCATTTTTAGAAACCTTTTTATCGCATGGAATTCTAAGGATTTCTTTTGGGTGTCTTGCAGCATCTACTAATTCATTATCACTATTTTTAATATATGATACTACTATATTAAAAGGTTCCTTTTTAGGTCCAAATATATTAATAACATCACCTTTACTAAAATAATTTCTTTGTTCTATAATTATTTCTTTATTTTCTTCATCATAATCAAGTACAACACCTAAAAAATCTTGATTTGTGTTTTCTTCTCTTCCTATATAATATTGTTCATTTACTCCAGGAAATTTATCAAAATATTGAGGAAGAGTTTCTCTATTTGCACATCTATATAATTCTATTTCATCTTTTTTATTATATTTATAATTTTCTTTATCTTCTAAATATTTATCTATTACTCTTCTATAAACACTTACTAAAGTGGCGATATAATAAATAGATTTCATTCTTCCTTCTATTTTTAGGGATGTTACACCAATATCAATTAAATCTGGAATATATTTTAAAAGAGATAAATCCTTTGGAGATATTGCAAATTCTGCAACATCAGATATTTTTGTTTTATATTCATCATAAAGGTCAAATACCCATCTACAAACCTGCGCACATCCACCTCTATTTGAGTCTCTATTAGTCATATAATTAGAAAGCATACATCTACCACTATAGCATGTACACATTGCACCATGAACAAATACTTCTATATCCATATTTGTTTCATCAATTATATTTTTAATATCTTCTTTTGATGATTCTCTAGCAAGGACAACTCTTTTTACGCCTTCTTCTTTATAAAACTTTACATCTTCACTATTTAATGTACATTCTTGTGTACTTATATGGATTTCTAAATTAATATTATTTTCTTTTACTAAATCTATTATAAATAAATCAGAAACTATTATTGCATCTACTTTTGCATCTTCTAACTCTTTTAAATACTCTAAAAGTCCAGTCATATCTTCTTCATGAAAAAGAATATTTACAGTAACATAAACTTTTGCATTATGTTCATGTGCAAATTTAACGCCTTCTTTTATTTCATCAATTGTAAAATTTGTTGCATTTGCTCTTAAACTAAACTTTTTACCGCCCAAATATACTGCATCTGCACCATACATAATAGCCCATTTTAATTTTTCTAAATCTCCAGCTGGAGCAAGTAATTCTATCTTATTCATTATTTTTCACCTTAAAAATTGTTTTTTTATTTAAAAATCCATTATATGTATTATTATAATTATTAGCATCTACCACTTCTTTTAATTTATGTGCAAATTCTTCATCATTAGGATGATTTTTAAGTGCGATAAAAGCTTCTAAAACATTATAAAATAAATTTTCAGGAATTAAATGATCATCTAGAATAATAAATGAATTTATTTTTTCATTTATAAGTCTCTTATACTCTAAAAGACCATTTAATACTTTTCCAGATAATATAGTGGTATTACCATTTTCTATGATTTGGTAAAAATCACTAGAGTTTTTCTCTTTAAAATAATATTTTTTATTAGTTGATCTATCCATATTACAATACTCAAAATAATTTGTTAAAAGATGTCTCGAAGATATTGCAACTATATTATATCCAAATAATTTTATAACACATACAGAATTAATTTTTTTTGATATTTCTATTTGTTCATCTAATGTTATTTCTGGACTAATTATAAAACCAGAAACACCTCTTTTTTCTAAAAATTTCATTGTACTTGAGTTTGTAGCGAGTTTTGATTGCCATATTAACTTAACATCTATTTTTTCTTCATTTACTATGTTTAAAATTGCTAAATCTGCAAAAATAAGGCCATTTATTTTAAGCTTAGATATAAATTTTATAAGTTTCTTTAATTCTTTTACTTCATCATTAAAATATAGTTTATTAAGCATAATATATATTTTTTTCTTTTTTTCATTTAACATATCACATATATATTTTAATTCTGTTTTCTTAACTAAATGATTAAAATTTTCACTAAATCCTTTAATACCAATTACAAAACCATCAATTTCATTTTGCATAAAGAAATTAAAATTATCTTTATTTGGAAAAGGTATTATTATATTATTCACTTTTTACCTCTTTTCTATAAGTGATAGCAATTCCGTCACCTACTTTATAAAATTTAGTATCAAATTCTTCATTATTTGTTAAAAAATCTATATATCTTTGTATTTTTGTTACAAGCTGTCTTAAGTTTCTACTTTGTATTTCTTCCTTATTTTCAACAAAGCCATGAAAATCTATATTATCACTTACTATAAATCCATCTTCTACAAGATTTTCTTTATATTTTTCAAAGAATTTAATATATTGTGCTTTAGCAGCATCTATAAATAACATATCGTATTTACCTGTTAAATCAATATTTAATGCATCACCTAAAACAAGTGTAATTCTTTTTTCTAGTTTACACTTTTTAATATTTTTAATAGCTTCGATATATCTATCTTGATCTCTTTCTATTGAAACAACAGTTATATCGTCATTTACAAGTGCCATATTAATAGCGGAATATCCTATTGCTGTTCCTATTTCTAATATACTTTTTATATTATTTTTTTCTATAAACTTACATAAAAAATTCATCCCTCTTTTTTGCATAATTGGAATGCCTTTTTCTTCTGCGTATTTTTCCATTTCTTTTATAACATCATCCATAAATACTCTAAAACTCCTTTAGTTTTCTTTTGTTAAATAAGACAAAATAGCCTCAATCATTTTCCATTCTTCTTCTGTTTCTATATTATTTAATACTCTATTATCTTCATTAAATATGTAAGATGAAGCATAAAGTTTAGTACTTCCATCATCACATTTTGAATTATCTGTATAAACAATATAGTTTTTATCTTTCGTTTCAAGGTCACATAATATGTCACACTCTTTTGTTTTATTATTAGAATCTATATAGGTAAATTTGCTTCCCTTAGTAAGTTCATTCATACTTTTGTTACTCCTTTTTTATTTTATCTAAATAACTCTGAAGAATTATATTAGCCGCTAGTGAGTCAACACTTTTTTTCCTTTTTTTTCTTGATGTATCATTTTTAATCATAATATTATTTGCTTCAACACTTGATAGTCTTTCATCTTGAAGTATTACCTCAATATTATATTTTTCTTCTATCATCTTTTTAAAATTCATACTTCTTTCTGATGCAAAGCCTAAAGAATTATTCATATTCTTTGGAAGGCCTAATATTATTTTTTCTACTTTAAATTCACTTATTATTTCTTCTAACTGATTCAAAGCTGATTCATAATCATTTTCATTAAATCTAATAGTTTTATAAGTTGATGCGATAAGTCCAAGTCTATCACTTAATGATACTCCAAGTGTTTTTGTTCCTAAATCAAGTCCTAAATATCTCATTATTTGCTTAAATAATTTCTAAGTAAAACTTCAATTATTTGAGTACGTTCTAACTTACAAATTTTCTTTCTTGATTCTTTGTATGATGAGATATAACCTGGATCTCCACTTATTAAATATCCTACTATTTGGTTTATTGGATTATATCCTTTTTCTTCTAGGGCTTCATAAACATCTTTAATTGTTTGATCTACTAAAACATTATCTATTTCAGATACATCAAATAAAAATGTAGTATTTGAATCCATAACATTCACCTCTTTCATATACATGTATTATATCATATATTTAAGTAAAATTCTATTAAAAGAAAAAGAACTTTAGTTCTTTTAATGTTCTTTTTAATCTTTTTTTTGAATAATTTCACATTTCATACATTATTTTCACTTAAGTCAAATTTGTTTATATTCTTTTTTTAACTAATTTATTAACTTTTTCAGTTGCTGCTTCTTGTGACTCTAGAATCATTGTTTGAAAATACTCCATTTGTAATTCATAAAAATAACCTCCTCTATTTGCAGCACTTTTAGGAATAATAATTTTATGAGTTTGTTCAAACTCATCCACATCTTTATATGGAATAATAATTGAGTCATTATATTTAGATTCTAAATTTTTATATATAACATAATCTGCATCAGGACTTAATCTATTAATAGGAATATCACTTGAACCATGAATAATATCTGTCTCAACCGAATTTTTATATGTTCCCATATATACATATATTTCATCAGAAGGAGTTATATTTATTTCACCTAATGCTATTGATATTAAATTCTTATCTGTAAATCTATCAAAGCCGCTATTTCTACCAGTTGTTTTATCTTTATATATTGATATTAATTGTAGATATCTTTTTACTTCTTCTGTTTCTTTTAATTTTTCTATTTCATCTTCTATTTTAATAACTTCTACTCTTTTTTTCTGTAATTCATTTACTTTTTCTTTTAATTTTAAATATTCTTCTTTTGTCATTTAATCCCTCCTTAGATTACATCTACATTATACTTTAAACATGTAGTTATTTCAACATTGTATTTTATTTTTTTAGTTACATAGTAATCAATCAATAATATTTTTATGAATTATTCCATCTTGTGAAAAGTCAAATGTATCAGTTGATATAACATACTTTGTATAATTATCTTCAACAAATTTGTAAATACCAAATTTTCTTTCAATAACATCGGTTTTATCAACCATCCATGTTGTTATTGCATTAATTTTCGTTTGTCAATTTTGTATTTCACAAAATACAAAATTACTATTTTTGATATTTTCGTATAGTAAATAAAAAAACACATTTTGTGTTTTTTATTCTTTATATTCAAACTCAAAATCAAGTATTCTAACAGTATCTCCTTCTTGTATACCCATTTTTTGTAACTCTTCATCAACACCCATTCTTCTAAGTTTTTTAGCAAATCTTCTTGCTCCTTCATCAGTAAACTTAGTCATTCTAAGAAGTTTTTCTATTTCCTCACCACTAACTACATAAACATCATTATCTTTATAAATTCTATATGGTTTTTCTTCTTTAAATTTATATAAAACATATTTTTCAAATTGTTCATTTTCATATAATGGTTCATCTTTAATGTTATCAAGTTCATCCGCTATTTTTACTAAAACTTTATCAATACCTTCACCTGTTAAAGCACTTATTTCAAATACTTCTTTATTTACTTTTTTCTTAAATTCTTTTAAATTTTCTTTAGCACTTTCCATATCCATTTTATTTGCGATTATTACTTCTGGTTTATCTAATAATTTTTTATCAAAATCTCCAAGTTCTTTTCTAATAGTAATATAATCTTCATATGGATCTCTACCTTCATATGCACTCATATCAATAATATGCGCAATTACTTTTGTTCTTGAAGCATGACGTAAGAATTTATCTCCAAGACCTTCACCTAATGAAGCACCTTTTATTAAACCTGGTAAATCTGCCGCAACAAATACTCTGTTATCAATAGTTTTAACAACACCTAAATTAGGTGATAAAGTTGTAAAATGATATTCTGCTATTTTTGGTTTTGCTTTTGATATTTTACTTATAAGTGTACTTTTACCAACGCTTGGCATACCAACAAATCCAACATCCGCAAGTAATTTTAATTCTACTTTTAATCTTCTTTCTTCACCTGGTTCACCATTTTCAGAAAAGTTAGGTGCTGGATTTGCGGGAGTTGCAAATGCAGTATTACCTCTTCCACCTCTTCCACCTTTAGCAACTACAACTTCATCATTTTCATGAGTTAAATCTGCTAAAATAAGTCCTGTATCTAAATCAGTTACAGTTGTTCCTTGTGGTACTTTAATAATAATATTTTCTGCATTTTTACCATTCATATTCTTACCAAGACCATTTGATCCTTTATGACCTTTAATATGTTTATTATATCTTAAATCAAGTAATGTTCTAAGCCCCATATCTACTTTGAATATAATATCAGCGCCTTTTCCACCATTACCACCAAAAGGTCCACCCATTGGAATATATTTTTCTCTTCTAAAAGCAGTACAACCATCTCCACCATTGCCTGCTTTAACTTCAATTATAACCTCATCAACAAACATGTTACCATATCCTTTCTATTAATTTTTAAAGTATGCATCAACATAAAATATTGGTCTATGTTCTTTATAATATTGTTTTTCAAAATCAGTCATGACATTTTCTATTTTTCTTTCATCATTATGTAAATCTAAACTAACCTTTTCAAATGTATACCAGTAATTACTAAAACTTTCTAAGGCAGATGCAAATAATATTTTATTATCTGTCTTTAAGATTATGTGCTTATTTTTTTTAAATATTCTATCATATAATCTTAAATAACTTTCATCTGAAAATCTTTTTTTAGCATCTTGTTTTTTTGGCCATGGCTCTGAAAATGTTAAATAGATTGTATCTATTTCTTTACCAAAATAATTAATAATATTTCTAGCATCTGCACATATCATTCTAAGATTGCTTATATTTTGATTTTTTATATTATTAATCGCAGTTGCTGTTTGTGAACTATCTAATTCTAGCCCTATATAATTAATATTAGGATGTTTTTTAGCCATTTCAATTATAAAACTTCCTCTTCCCATACCTAATTCTAAACAAATTGGATTATTATTAGAAAATACATCTTTCCATTTTCCTTTATAACTTTCAGGATTCTTAATTAAATATGAACTACTATCTATAATCTTATTTGCATTTTTAACAACATTATAACGCATAAACTTCACCTCTAAAGAAGATTTTACCATAAATTTACTAAAAAAACCAGTAAAAAAATGATGATTACTTTTGATCATCATTTGGTTTTGTTAATGTTTTAACTTTACGCTTTTGTTCCATATCATATATTGCATTATCTACTGAAGCAATATTATGTGTTTTATTTATAACATCAACGAAAGCGTTGTCAAATTGTTCATGTGCTATTTTGGCGTAGCCTTTTAATTTGTCTTTTAATTCTTGATTCATCATTTTAGAATAAAATAGTTTAAATTCATCATTAACTTTTAAATAATCATCACTAATTATAGATAATCCAACTTTTTTATATTTTAAAAATTTTTCTTGAAAATATTTATTATGTTCTAATGCACCAATATAAGGATATTCCTGATAATCTGGATTAAGTAAAAATGGAATACCTGTTGATACTTCTATAATAGTTTCTTCACCAATTTTTTTAAATAGTAATATGTCGTATTCTTGATTTTCTTTAAAGAAATCAATACCATAAGTGTATGATTTTTTGTCAGAATAATATGGGACAACGTAATTAACTACTTCAATAACTCCAAAATATTCACCAACCTTTGGTTTTTCTTCGAAAAGGCTTAATTTTCTATATACCTCATCAACTTTTTCTGCTTTCATAAAAAACCTCCTTGAAATCATTATAACATATCATAACTATATTTTAATAAAATATTTTACGTACATTGAATGTATCAAATCTATGATTTTTCATAACAATATGTATAATTCTATACAATTTTTATTTGTGTCTTTTCATACAATTTAAATCTTCTGAAATATTGTTATCCGGTGAAGTTCTAAAAAAATCGAATGGATATCTAGCTTTTATATAAGTTTTAATAAAATCAATAAAATAATTGTAATTACCTGTTTTACTTTCATACTTTTTAGCAACTTCATCAATAATATCTTTTACATCATTTTTAGAATAATTTGTACCATTTAAGTCATTATCATTACTCATTTGAAATAATATTCTATCTAAATCAATCATTAAATCTCTAATAAAGTAATTATCAATTATTTTATTTTCTATTTCAGATAAAAAATGATAATACTCTGCTTGATTATAATGAACATCTGGAACTATGCTTCCACTTGGTGTTTTATAAAATGCTTGTCTAGGAAACGAAGGAACATATGTAACGTTAGCAAATACTGAACCAATCTTTTTAATTTTTGGATTCATAAATATATCAGTTATAGCTGTATTAACTATTTTAGGCGCCCCACATAAATATATTTGTGTATTAGAACCACTACTCCTATTATTATTTTGAATTAATTCTAGTATTGCACTTATACCATATATATCTCTATCAACAGAACCGAATAAATTTGGGATAGACAAAGAACCATGTCTAGTTACAACATCTAAAAATGAACCCGTTCCTAAATTTAGAATAATTATATTAGCATTATCTTTGTTTGAATCAAATATAATATCTTGGATTTTTTTATCGGATCCACCTGAAAAGAACTCATTAATTTCTTCATCTGTTAGTAATGGGTTCCCATTTTCTATAGCGCGTTTATAATCTACTTTATTCCAGTTATGAGAATCCCTTTCACAACAATTTTGTATAATCCAATTATATACTGCTAGTGAATTATTATTTTCACTTCTTGATAACTGATATGTTTGAACACCTAATCCTTTATTTTTTCCATAATCTATCAATCCTAGATTTCTATCTAATAATAATTTACCTGGTTCTGACATAGAAAATCCATCGCTTATCGAATTACCTATTGCAGTAAGTGATAGTTTATTTTTTTCATAATTCTTCATAAACTTTATTAATTCTTCATTTACTTGTTCTAATTTTTCTTTTTCTTTATTCTTATCATACTTCATATTGCAACCTCTTACATATTATTTTAACATATTTTTTTGTATTTTCAAAATTTTACTATTATATAATATAGTTATATTTTTATCATTGAACTAATTTTACTTATTACTTTCTTTTCTATTCTAGATATATAACTTTGTGATATACCAAGTAGTTCTGCAACTTCTTTTTGAGTATATTCTTTTGTATCATTAAGACCATATCTTAACACCATTATTTGTTTATCTCTTTCATTTAATTTACCTATTTCTTTAAGCATTATTTTTCTCATATCATTTTCTTCTAAATCTTTAGTTACAATATCCTTTTCAGTACCTAATATATCTTCTAAATGTAGTTCATTACCTTCTGAATCAAATGAAAGTGATTCATCTAAAGATACATCTGCTTTTCTTTTTTTATTTTTTCTTAAATACATAAGTATTTCATTATCAATGCATCTAGATGCGTATGTCGCAAGTTTTATATTTTTATCATTTTTATATGTATTAATTCCTTTAATTAAACCTATTGTACCTATCGATACTAAATCCTCTAATTCAACTTTAGTATTTTCATACTTTTTTGATAAATAAACAACAAGTCTAAGATTATGTTCAATAAGTTTATCTCTTGCCTTTAAATCTCCATTTTGAAACATATCAACATATTTTTCTTCTTCTTCTTTTGACAAAGGTTCTGGAAGTATATCAGTACTTCCTACAAAAAATAACTCATTGTATTTTTTAAATAACCTGCCTAATAATATTTTTAATAATTTAATCATTATAATCCCTCCATTATCTTTTCATTTATTATTGAATCTACACCATCTATATTTATACTTGGTACTAGTCCAATTAAAAACTTCTTTTTACATTTTATTCCATCAACTTCCATTTTAGAAATATTAATGCATTTTAGTAATCCTCCTCCTGAAACTGTATTATACGGCACTAGAATATATTTAATATCTTTATAATCTATTAATTCTTCTTTAACGAGTACGATTGGTCTACCTTTATATGGATCTTTTAGTTTATTTCCCGTATCTAAAAAAGCATTAACATTTAATGTAACATCATTTATATATAAAGTTAATTTGTGATATTTATTATAATTTTCTTTTAAGTCTTTCGTTTCTTTTATATAAAAATAAATAAAAATACTAGAAAGAATAATTCCTAAAATTAAATTAAGTGAAAAGTTATTTGTTATAAATATTAATCCTTCATTTTTTACATTTATCTGATTATTTATAAAGTATAAAAATCCTCCCATTATAATACTTACTATATATAGAAAATATAAATTTTTAAATGTGTATTTAATTGTTTTATAGTTAAATGTTATAAGAACCATTATGATGCTTATAACTAATTTATAAAGAAAAAGCGTTAGTGAATTCATTCTTATAAATAACATTAATAGTGTTAAGGTCCCTGTAAGCGCTCCAAGTATTATTCTATATATTTTCATATTTCTTTTAAGAATAATATTTACTGATAAAAGGAGTATAAAATCAAATAAAAAATTGGTAAAAAAAACAATATCTATATAAACTTTCATTTTTATATCACCATTATGATTATAAAAAAAGTTATATATAAATATTGTCGCTTTATATCTCTTATATAAATTTTTTGCCTAAAAGACTTTCCTTATCATGAACACCATTTAAATAGTCTTTTACTAGTATTTTATTTTTTCCTTCAAATTGAATCATAGTTAATAGTATTTCACCATCTAAGGTTTTAACGCCTAATGCATCATTATATATATTAATAATTTCTCCTATTGATCCTTCTTTTTTACTTGTTCCTACTCTTGATAAATGTAATTTAACTTTCTTACCATCAAGACTTGTATATCCTATAGGCCAAGGATATAATCCTCTAATTTTATTATATACATCCTTAGTACTTAAATTAAAATCAACTTTTTCTTCTTCTCTTGTAATGTTATATGCATATGTTACTTCTTCTTCATTTTGTTTTATTCTTTTATTTGTACCATCAATTATACTTGGTAATACTTTTATTATCATTTCTGATCCTAAAACGCTTAATTTATCAAAAAGTGTTCCAGCGTTATCATCATCTTCTATTTTGATTTCTTCTTGATATATAATATCACCTGAATCCATCTTTTCATCCATATACATTATAGTTACACCTGTTTTTTCATAACCATTTATGATTGCTTTATGTATTGGTGCGCCACCTCTTAATTTAGGTAAAAGTGATGCATGTATATTAATGCATCCATATTTTGGATAATCAAGTAATTCTTTTGGAATTATTTGACCATATGCACAAGTTATTATAATATCAGGCTTTTCATCTAATATTTCTTTATAGTTTTCTCTAATTTTACTTGGCTGAAATACTTTGATATTATTTTTTATCGCACATTCTTTTACAGGTGAAAATTTAATTTCTTTTTTTCTACCTATTTCTTTATCAGGCTGAGTTACAACCATTACTACATTATATTTTTCTATTAATTTTTCTAAAGGGCCAACACTAAAATCTGGTGTCCCCATATAAACTATATTTAATTTTTCCATTATATCACCTTAAAATAACTTAATTATATCTTTTATTGTAATAATTACCATTAAAGCCATTAATAATACAAATCCTATACTATTTATAGTAGCTTCAAACTTTGGATTTACTTTAGATCCTTTTATTTTTTCTATTATAAGAAGGAATGCTCTTCCTCCATCAAATGCTGGGAATGGAAGTAAGTTCATAAATCCAATATTTATTGATAAATATGCAGTTAAATAAAGTATCATTTGAAGTGAGCCTTTAACTGTATCTACTACGTTATATATTCCAACTGGACCTGATAAACTATCGAATCCAAGTTCACCAGTAAATAAACTTTTTATTGTTATTATCATTATTTTATATATTGAAACAAATTTCTCTTTAGCGTATTTAAGTGCTGGTAAAAATCCTTTATCAGTTTTTACTTTTATTGATATACCATAATAATATTTACCATCTTCACTATTCTTTTCTGGTTTTACTTTATATGTATTTTCTACTCCATCTTTATTTTTTATATTAATATTGATAGCGTCTCCTTCTTTAACTAGCGCTAAATATGTTTGTATATCATCATAATTTTTTACTTTTTTATCATTTATTTTTGTTACAACATCACCATTTCTTGCACCTGCTTTATAAAGTGCACCTGACTCAGGAATGCTATCAAGAGTATTAGTTGTTGAAGTTGTACCATATATTAATCCCATTATAAATAGTAAAACAAATCCTAATATAAAGTTATTAATTACTCCCGCAACCATTACAAGTAATCGTCTAGTCCAAGATTTATTACATAATCTTTGATCATCTGGTACTTTATTATCTTCATCTAAATCTTCTTCACCAGCCATTGAAACATATCCACCAAGTGGTATTAATCTTACCATATATTCTGTTTCATCATTTTTTCTTTTGAATGAAAATAATTTTGGACCAAATCCTAAAGAAAATTCATATACATAAACCCCTGCTTTTTTAGCAAATATAAAATGTCCTAATTCATGGATAAAAACTATTATCCCAAGAATTAATATAAATAGTATTATTGTCATTATTTTTTCTCCCTTAAATTATATTAATTATTATTTGATAAGCAAGTACAACCATTGTTATACTATCAATTCTATCTAATATTCCACCATGACCTGGCATAATATTTGAAAAATCTTTTATATTAAAATATCTTTTTATACTACTAAATACAAGATCTCCAAGTTGTCCAATTATGGATAAAATAAGTGTCATAAATATTACAGTAAGTATATTTGCACCTGGATCTACCATATAAATGTAATAAATACTTGGAATAATTGTTCCAAAAGCACTTCCTATTATAGAACCTTCTATTGTCTTTTTAGGTGATACTTTTTCAATTAATTTATGTTTACCAAATAATTTTCCTCCAAAAAGTGCAAATGTATCTGTTAAAATTGTTATTAATAGTAAATAAATTAATATATTAACATCTTCATTTCTAATATATATAAAATATGTAAATACAGTACTTAATAATACTAAGAATGCTGTTACAAATGTAAAATCATTAACATTATATTCACTTTTATCAAAGAATACTAGTAAAACAGACATTGTAATTAGTATTATTGGCAATAATGATACATCACTAAATATCACACTAAGTGTAATTAATACATATGATATTACTTTTATAAATATTGGTAATTCTTTTCTTAATTTTAATATTTCATACATTGATAGTATTGATAAAATTGCCATACCTATCTTAAAATATATACCCCCAAGCGCTATTAATGGAATTATAATAGCAAGTGCGACAACTGCGCTTATTACTCTTTTTTTCATTACTTTCACTCCTCTTTTTTATCTACTTTTGCCATTTTGCTTAATGCATCTTTAGCAGCTTCTTGTTCAGATTCTTTTTTACTTCCTGCGGTTCCTTCTCCAAGAATAACTCCATCTATTTTTACAACTGTTGTAAACGTTTTATTATGTGATGGTCCTTCTTCATTTACTACCACATATTCTGCACCTTGTTTATCTGCTTGAAGCATTTCTTGTAAAACAGACTTATAATCATGTAAGAAATAATTTTCATTATTTTCTATTGCTTTAATAACAACATCATATACAATTTCTTTTGCTTTTTCAAGACCATATGTTAGATAGGTTGCTGCTAAAAAAGCTTCAAATATGTCCGCAACTACTGCTTTTCTGTCTCTTCCACCCGATGCTTCTTCTCCTTTACCAAGTCTTAAATAATTATTAAGTCCTAGTTCTTTTGAATATTCATATAAGGCATTTTCACAAACATAATTTGCTCTAAGTTTAGTCATTTCACCTTCATGTAAATGTTCATTGACATAAAGATATTCACTAACTAAAAAGTCTAATACTTTATCTCCTAAGAATTCTAATCTTTCATAATCTTCACCTTTTTTTGTTTCATTAACATAAGATGAATGAGTAAATGCTCTTTTTATTAACTCATTATTTAAGTCTATGTTATATTCTTCTATACTTTTCATAAAATCACCATTACCATTTTACCATAAATTAAATTAAATTTAAATATACTCTGTTATATTAATAAAATTTATGTTAAAATTATATTAGGTGAGGTAAAAGTGAAACATCTAATGATTATGTTAATAAATATTTATCAAAAATTACCACTAAGTATGCATAATGCTTGCAGATTTACACCAACATGTTCAAATTATGCAAAAGAAGCTTATATAAAATATGGTTTTTTTTATGGAAGTTATTTAACTATTAGAAGATTATTTAGATGTAGACCTTTTGGAAAATTTGGATATGATCCAGTACCAGAAAAAAAGAAAAGGAAGAAGGAAAAATGAAAAAATTTATTAAATTATTATGTTTAGGACTAGCACTTGTTTTTATAAGCGGATGCGAAGGAACTGACTCAATGGAAGACATTACTATTTATACTAGTATGTACCCTATCGAATTTGTAACAGAAGAGTTGTATAAAGATCATGCTGATGTTATAAGTTTTTATCCAGGAGATGTTAATCCATATGAATACAAGTTATCATCAAAACAAATTAAGGATTATAGTTCATCTGATTTAATTGTTTATAATGGACTTGGAGATGAAAAAAATTATATAGCTGAAATGATAAATAAAAATAAAAAATTGAAAATAATTGATGCTACTGCAAAGCTTGAATATGAAAATAGTATGGATGAACTTTGGATAAATCCATCTACAATGCTTACAATTGCAAATAATACTAGAAACGGATTAAAAGAATATATTAATAGTACAATTATCGAAGATGAAATTGATGACAATTATGAAAAATTGAAATTAAGTCTATCAACAATAGATGCAGAATTAAAATCAATGGTAGAAAATGCTAAAGATAAAAATATTATAGTTGCTTCTAACGATTTAAAGATATTATCAAAATATGGTCTTGAAATAACTAGCATTGATGAAACAAATATGACTGATAAAGATTTAGCTGATGCTAAAGCACTACTAAACAATAAAACTGTAACTTATATATTTACGAAAAAAGGTGAAAATGAATCAAATATTCTAAAAGAATTAAAGAAAAAATATGAAGTTAAAACTTTAGAAATAGATACATTAAATAATATTTCAGCAGATAATAAAAATGATAATCAAAATTATATAACAATTATGAATCAAAATATAGACAATTTAAAAGAAGAATTATACTAAAAAAAGAACTGAGAAGTTCTTTTTTAAATAAACATTAACATAATCATTCCAATTACACTTAGTGTATTTTGTAAGAAATGCATAAAAATATTAGTGCATAAATTATTAGTTTTAGCATAAATTCCTGCAAGATATATTCCAAGTATTGAATAAACAAATACATATGAGAATTCAGAAAGTGTCTTAGAGTCATCAATAACATGCATAAGACCAAATACTACTCCACTTATAATTATAAATAATTTTTTATTTTTTATAAATTTTCTAAATACACCTCTAAACATTAATTCTTCTGCAATTGGTGCATAGAACATTGCCAAAATTGCAATAAATACAGGTTTTGAATTAAATGAATTCTGAAGAGTTATTTGATTATTAGCTTGTGTTGTTCCAGTAATTATCTGTATCATTAAACTTGCAATTACAAGAAATAATAATGCTTTTGCCCATGTTTTAAAAACTAACTTACTATATTCTCTAAAATACTTTTTAAATATCTTAAAATCATGTACAAGTTGTTTCCAAAAAATACCAACCATTAATGAAAATATTAATACATAAGCTAATACAAGTGTTATTCCATCTTTTATAAAACTATTACCAAATAATAAAATACTCAAACATATTATAAAAGCAATTAAACATATATATTTATTTGTATACTCTTCTAATTCAATCAAAGGAAGTTCTCTATCTTCTTTTTTTTCTTTATTTTCTAATTTACCATTAATTGTAAAACCAATTATACCAGAAATAAGATTGTCACAGAAAAAGATAATTGATGAAATTAAAATAAATTTTTTATGTTTATTTAAGTCAATTTTTGTATTAAATACAAGTATCAACTCATAAATAGATGCAACAAAAGATAATGATATAGTTATTATATTTAACCATGTTTCTAAAGCATTTTTTGTTATTATTGAATTAGTGAAATAACATACTAAATCATATATAATTATTAAAATTACAGATACTAAAAGTTTTTTTCTTATTTCATTCATATTAATCACCCTCATTTAATTATTATTTAAAATTTTCTACTAAAATTACATCTTCACCAATTTTATCAATTTGTGTCCAATATATTTCTATTTCATCATTAGAATTAAATATATTAAATTTCTTCTTTTCCAATATTAAAGATTCAATCTTACCAGATTCACTATTTACTTTTATATCAATTATATTTCCAATTTTAATTCCAGTATTTATACTGATAACGTCTTTATTTTGAATTTCTGATAGTCTCATAAACACCTCTAATATATTATACTATATATAAATTTGTTTATTACTTTTGTTCATATAAAATATATGCATTAAGATTTGTTACTGAAACTGATGAAGAAACGTTATTATCATTTTCTGCATAGTAAATTTTAAATCTAACTCTAATTTTCTTCTTTGAATTTAGCACATTTCCTTTTTCTAAAGTACTATTTAAAGATATTGTCTTATCAGAAACTGCTATAGTAGAAGCTTCTGCATATGTCAATGTCATCCTTATATTATCACAAACATTTTTTTCGTCTTCTTCATTAGATGAAGAACTAACACATTTAGCACCAAAACTTGATGTTGATATATCCGATATTTTAGCATCAATATTTCCATCATTTACGATATCAAAGTCATAATAAACATAATCACCAGGATTTGAAAAAAGTACAGATAAACCTGTTATTGATGAGCTTGAAATTACGGGTTCATTTAAAATACTTGCTCCTTCATTATATGTTGCACTAGATAAATTATCAAATCCAATACTCCAATCACTTGATTTAATAGAATTATAATTTTCAACATTTAGTTTTTGCGCTATTACTGCATATAAAATTGTCAAACTAACAAGACAAATTGATAAAACAAAAATAATGACATTTTTAACTTTATTATTTTTCATATTTACCTCTCTACTATAAATAGTATAGTTTAATAATAACTAATAGTCAACCCATTTTATAAAGTGTTAAAAAAATATCACCCTAAGATGATATTATTTTTCTTCATAAACACTAACTTGTTTTTTATCTCTACCTTTACGTTCGAATTTAACATATCCAGCAACTTTAGCATATAATGTATGATCAACACCCATTCCTACATTGTGACCTGGATAAATTTTAGTTCCTCTTTGACGGTAAATAATTGATCCACCACTAACAAATTCACCATCTGCTGCTTTAGCGCCTAATCTTCTACCAGCACTATCACGACCATTGTGAGTTGAACCTTGTGCTTTAACGTGGGCAAATCTTTGTATATCTAAAACCATTTTTAACATAGTTTACCTCCTTATTATTTTTATATTATCTTTATAACTTTTTTCAAGTTCTTCTAAAAGTTCTATCATATTATTAATAAGTTTATTAGTAATATCATCATCTTTTAGTTTTTCAATTAAAATTCTATTATTTAAATCTTCATAATAAATAGATTCAGGATCAAATTCTATAATAGCATTTATTGTTGTTATAACTATTGAACTAACTGATGCACAAACGATGTCTTTTCCATAATCATCATAATTAGCGTGTCCTTTTATTTCTATTTTATTATTTTCTATTTCAACTTTTATCATTTTATACCTAACTATTTAATTGATTTAATAACAATTTTAGTATATGGTTGTCTATGACCTTGAGTTTTATGGTAATTTTTCTTAGCATTGTATTTGAAAATTACAACTTTCTTTTGTTTACCTTGTTTAACAATTTCACCAACAACCTTAGCATTTTCAACATATGGCATACCAACTTTACCATCTAACATTAATACTTTGTCAAATGTTACAGTATCTCCAGCTTCACCAGTTACTTTTTCAACATAAATTTCAGTTCCTTCAGTAACAGTATATTGTTTTCCACCAGTTTCAATTATTGCTTTCATATTAGTACCTCCTTCTTTAATATTCTAAGACTCGCCCTTTAAGGTGCTTAATTTAAGCTTACTTAAACCTTATTAGTGCGGTTGTAGAGCCAAGAGGCTTTACAAACAATAGAATTTTAACACAAAACATATACATTTGTCAATGTACAAAAGAAAAAGAGATTAAAAAATCTCTATAAATATTTAATATTATCTTTAACTATTAAGTTAGGCATTTTCTTAACTAGTGTTTTTTCCATTTTACTTTCCGACTTTTTATTATATGTTTTACTTTCATCATCAAATTTCTTACGTGATAATGAATAATCTTCTAAAAATGCATCATGAATTATATTAGTTATTTCCATCATAACTTTTTCTTCATCTGTTAAACCATGTCTACTATCTAATTCTGTAAACATTCTTTCATATCGTTCTATTTCTTGAGTAAGTGCGAATACATAAGCAGCATTCTTTTTTTCTAAAAAAGATAAATTCTTGCTTTCGTCATATAAATTTTCAAGTTTTTTCATTATTCTTTCAAGTTCTATTTGTCTTAAACTATCATTTTCAAGTACTTGATATAAAGATATATTACCTAAATTTTTAGTAGTATAACCTTCTGGTACTTTTTCTCTTATTTTAGGGTTTTCACCGTAATTATATGAAAACACTCTAGCATTTTTTTCTTTTAATGGTATAAAAATATTTAAACCTGGAACCCCATATTCATTACCATATATTCTAAGCTTTTCACTATCTTTTTGAACTATTTCTAATGCTCTATTATATATATTATACATTGCTGCTCTTTTATATATATCAAGTTCAGATAAAGCATTTATTTCTTCGATACTTAAATATTCTTTTAAAACAGAAAAATCAAGTTCTATTATAGAATTTAAATATTCAACTACATGATCAGATAATATTCCTTTATATAAATTTAACCTTTCTAAAAGCTCGTCCCTTGTATCTACTCTTTTTGAATAATTTTTACTTATTTTTTTCAAATAAATCACCTACCTTTAAGATGATTATATAATATTTTTATTATTATTTAAAGATATTTTATACATTCTCAGTACCATATTTTTTCTTATATATAAATTTTCTAAATGAATCTACTGGAATAACAGTTATAGCAAGTATAAGCATTACTAAAAATTCAAATAAAGTAAGTGATTTTGTTCTAAACATAGTACCACCAAAATAAATTAAAATTATTTGAACAATTGTAATAAATGCCATAATTAGTATAAATGTTTTATTTTTTTCAATATTTGAAAAAATATTAATTCTTGATGTTCTTGCTGAAAAACTATTAAATATATCTATAAATATAAATAATCCAAAGAAAGCACTCATTATATATGCATTATTTGCACTTGTTCTAAATAATGAATTTATAAAATCTGATTTTAAGAAAAATAAACATAAGAAGCTAGAATAAATACTTGTTACAGCAATTTCACTAATCATATATCTATTTATTATTGACTCATTTTTCTTTTTAGGTTTTTCTTTCATATAGTCAATAAGTGGTGGTTCAAATGCAAATGCAAGTCCTGCAAGTGTATCCATAATCATATTAATCCAAAGCATTTGAATAACAGTTACTGGTGTATCTATTCCTATAAAAGGACATATTACAGATATAAAAACAGCACACATGTTTATTGTAAGTTGTACAATTAAGAACTTTCTTATGCTTTTAAATATTGTTCTACCATAAAGTACTGCTTTTGATATTGATAAAAAGTTATCATCAAGTATTACAATATCACTTGCTTCTTTAGCAACTTCTGTTCCACTTCCCATAGAAAAACCAACATCTGCTTTTTTAAGTGCTGGAGCATCATTTACTCCATCCCCTGTCATACCAACAACTAAATTATTCATTTTAGCAATTTTTACAAGTTTACTTTTATCTTTTGGAAGTGCTCTTGCAACCACTCTTAAATTAGGTAAAATCTTTCTTATTTCTTCATCTGTCATACTATTTAATTCATCTGAAGTAAGTGCAATATCTGTACTTTTTTCAATTAATGATAATTCATTTGCAATATTAATCGCAGTTTTTTTATTATCACCTGTTATCATAACGGTTTGTATTGAAGCGTCTTTCATAAGTTTAATGCCTGATACTGCTTCTTTTCTTATTTCATCTTTTAAGCATACTACTCCAACTAAAGATGAATTTCTAAAGTTTTTTAAATCTAAATTATTATTTGCAATAAGAACTAGAACTCTTATTCCTTTACTTGTTAATGATTCTATTTTTTCTTTTACTTTATTCTTATTTTTGAATTCCTTTCTTTCGCCAAACTCATCAACATAATACTTACAATAATCAAGTAATTTTTCTGGTGCACCTTTTACTAAATTTATTTTATATTTATTATCTATTTTAACTCCCGCATATTTATTTTTACTATCAAATGGAATACTATCTACTCTTCTTACAGCACTTTTTTTATTTTGAACAAATGATAAAAGTGCTCTATCTGTTATATTACCCCCAAATATTTCATCTTTTTCTGAATCATAGTTACTATCATTATTACAAACAACACTAAGAGAAAATAAATCATGATATTTTTTATTATTTAGCATTTCAAATTCTTCATTATATTCTTTTAAATTGCCAAGTATTACGCTTGTTACTTCTAATTTTCCTTTTGTAAGTGTACCTGTCTTATCAGTAAATAAAATATTAAGTGATCCAGATGTTTCAATTCCTGTTAATTTTCTAACTAAAACATTATCTTTAAGCATCTTTTTCATATTAGTAGATAATACTAAAGTAATCATCATTGGAAGTCCTTCAGGAACTGCGACTACTATTATAGTTACACATAATGTAAGAGCATATAATAAGTTTTTAAATAAAAATGGAATATTTACTATATCTTCTCTTATTAAATTTATATCAAAATTATTTTGAATTACAAAGACTGCAAAAAGATATGAAAAAGCTGCAACAAATGAACTAATATAACCTATTTTACTTATTGTTTTGGCTAAGGCTGCAAGTCTTAATTTTAAAGGTGAATCTTCTACTCTTTCTTTTAATTCTTCTGCTATTTCACCATACATAGTATTAACTCCAACTTTATCTACTTTAAAGCATGCCCTTTTAGAATATACAACTGTTCCTCTAAATACCCTATTTTTATCAGTAATATCTCCATCTACTTTATATTTATATACTTCAGCACTTTCACCAGTAAGTGATGATTCATCAACACTTATTTCTCCGTCAATTATATAACCATCCGCAGGAATCATATCACCTGGTTCTAAAAAAACAATATCATTTACAACTATATCATCTATTTTTTCTTCAATTATTTTACCATTTCTTTTTACTTTACATTTTATTTTAGATGCATCTTCTTGCATTTTATTAAATGCTTTTTCTGAACCATATTCTGAAAGTGATGATATAAATGTTGCGACAAATATAGCAATCACTATTCCAAGAGTTTCAAATAAATCAAAGTCTTTAAATAAGAATACCAGTTTTATCGCAAGCGCTATTAGTAGTATCTTTATTATTGGATCTGCTAGTGCATCAAGTAAAAAGTCTATAAATTTGTTTTGTTTTTTTTCTGCAATACTATTACTACCATATTTTTTTCTAGATTTAATTACTTCTTCATCATTTAGTCCACTATTAAAATAATTATTCATTCTTATTCCTCCTAAAAAATATTACGAGGATAATTCTTAAATTAATACTAGTTTTAATCGACATTATTTTTAAATATCAAAAAAAAGGAGAAGTTTTCTCCTTTTAGTTTTCTGCTTCCTCTAGCATATTAGTTATAAATATTCCGTATCCTTTAGTACAATCATTTACAATAACATGTGTTACTGCACCTATTATTTTATTATCTTGAATTATAGGTGATCCACTCATTCCTTGCACAATACCACCAGTTTTATTAAGTAAATTTTCATCTGTTATTTTAAACACAATATTTTTAGTCTTATCATTTAAATTAATCTTTTCTATTTCAATATTATATTCTGTTATTTCTTCTCCATTTAATACTGTTCGTATTTTTGCATTACCTAGTTTCACATCACCTTTTTTAGCAACATCATATAACTTACTATTATCTATATCACTTGTATAATTACCAAATATTCCACTTTTAGTATTTTCTTTAACTACCCCATATTTTAACTTATCATCATAAGTAGCTTCCTTTTCACCTGGATTACCATTTTCACTTTTAGTAATTCCGGTAATATATGAATAGTATATTGAACCATCATTTATATTTAAAGTACTTTCTGTATTTTTATCAGCAATTTCATGGCCTAATGCTCCAAATATTTTAGTGTTTGGATCTATAAATGTAAGTGTCCCAACACCATTTATTGTATCTTTAACATATAAACCTGTTTTATATTCACCATTTGATTCTACTAGTTTTAAAGAACCTGTATAACTCTTACCATTTCTATTATATTCTATATCTATTTTTGTCTTATCATCGTCTTTATTAATTTCACTTGTAAAATCATTTATACTTTCTATTTTATTATTATTTACTTTGGTTATATAATCTCCTGCTTTCACATTAGAATCTTTATTGATATATTCACCATTTATTTCGTATGTACCAATAACTAATATTCCTTTAGTTTTAACCTCTATACCAATATTATTTCCGCCAACAATCAATTTGTCTGAATAAGCATATGCATTTATTGGTATAATAATTAATGAAATTAGAAGCGTTAAAAAAAATTTTTTAAATTTCATAATTAAGCTCCTTTGTAATCCGGATTACATTATTATTATGATTATTTAAAAAAATAATATAGCAATAAAAAAATACCAATTTTTTTGGCATTTTTTACTACTGAGCAACTGGCATTTTAATAAAAGGTGCTGAAGAATAATTTAATACTTTTATATCTTCATTTCCTGTAACATTTTCTTTTAAGTATTCTTTATCATTATTTACTTGATTACTATACTCATAAAAATTCTTTTTATCTGCAAGTTCTAATGTTGGTTTCTTTTTAGTTATCATTAGCTCAAAAATTTGAAGATCTTTTTTTGCATCATTAAATTCTGCTTGTGCTTCTTCATTGTCAGGATTATTATTTAAGTATTCTTCCTTTTTCTCTTTAGTAGATTTAAGTGCATCATGAACTTCTTCTAAATAAACATCACTTTTTTCGCTAATAATTTTTTCAAATTTAAGCATTTTTTCATAATTTTTAAGTTGTTTTTTAATTCCATCAATTTGATTAACATAAATATGTGCGTCAGCAATATTATAATATAATTTACCAGGTTGTAAACCTGCTTCTTTAGCAAGAAGTGACATTAAAATTGCATACTGACTTATATTAAATGGAAGACCTACAGGAACATCTGCACTTCTTTGATCAACAAAACAATTTAGTGTTCCTTTATAAACCTTATATTCATTACTCCATACACAAGGTGGAAGTACTGCCATTCTTAAATCAGCATCTTGCCATAAGCTTATTACCATTCTTCTATCATGAGGATAATTAGCAAGAGAATTACGTACATAATCAAATCTTTTATATTTACCAATTAGATAACCATAGCCTCTAGCAATTGTACCAGCATATTCTTTTCCGAAAAATTTTGCTTCTTTTATATTTTTACCTTCAATAAGTGATTTAGCCTTCATTCCAATTATAATATTACCATCTACATCTCTTACATTTACTTCTTTATCACCATCATAATTTTCAGTATCTGCTTCATAGACTCTATATATTCCATCTGAATCTACTGCCCATTTATCCCAAATGTCATTTCCTCTTTCTCTTAACCAAGATACATCATTAGTTTGTGCTTGATAAATCCAAAGTAATTCACTAAGTGCTTTTCTTAATATTACTTTTTTACTTTCTAAGATAGGAAATTCATTACCTACATCAAATACATATCCACCACCAGGAATACTTAAAGTATCTACACCGGTTCTATTTTCAAATAATTCTCCCTCTTCAAGTATCTTTTTAAGTAACTCACAATATTGTTTATCAAAATCTCTAACGACAGCATCTTTTCTATTTATTTTTACTTCTTTACCATTTATTTCCATATAAAACCTCAATTATAATTTAACATTTACAATATCAACTAATTTATCATCATCAAAAGTAAGTTTAAAAGTTTCACAATAGTTCCATTTACCATCAAAAAACTTTTTACCATTAAAATAATAATACGAATCATAACTAGTTTCACACCATTTACTAAATAATGTCATCATTGCAGTTGAATGAGAAATTATTGCAATACATTTAGCATTTGAGTTTTTTAAAATGTTATTTAAAGCATTTAATTCTCTTTTTCTTACTTCATGCAAAGATTCACCATTTGGTAGTTTATAATTATTATCTTTAAATTGGTGTATCTCAAAATCACTAGGATACTCATTCCATTCTTTTATTCCTATTTTTCTTTCTCCGAAGTTTTTATTCACCTTTACTTTTATACCATATTTTCTAGATAAAATCTTCGCTGTTTGATACGTCCTTAAATAATTTGATGAATAAATCTCCTCTATATTTTTAAACATTTCATTTTGAAATACTTTTTCTGCCAATAACTTTCCTTCATTTGTTAGTCTTTTTTTCTCATTTTGTTTTTGCAAACTAAACCATTTATATAAAGGGCAACATTTTCCTGGTTTAGAATGCCTTATAAAAAATACTTCTTTTATCATTATCTACCTCACTATTCTTCTACATTAAAGTCAGACATTGTACCATTTTCATTTACTATTTTATTAACTGCTTTTTCTGCTTCATCTAACTTTTTAGAGCAGTCACCTGCAATTTTCATAGCTTCAGTATACTTATTAATTGCATTATCAAGATCAACATTGCCTGATTCAAGTTCTTTAACAATTACTTCAAGTTCACTTAATTTTTCTTCAAAACTTTTTTCTTCTTTACTCATTATAATTCTCCTTTATTTCATTTACTTTAGCATTAATTATTCCATCACTTAAATTTACTTCAATCATTTCATTAGTTTTAATATTTTTAATGCTTGTTAATACTTTATTATCTTTCTTAGTTATTGAATAACCTCTTTTTAAAGTATTTAATGGATTTAATATTTCAAGTTTATTAACTAAAACATTATAATCATTATATTTTTTCTCAATCATTTTAATTGGACTTGTAAATATAAAACTTGATTTTATAGAATCTAATTTTATTTTATTTGAATTAATAATATTTAAAATTACATTTTTACTTCTTTCTATATAATTAGATAGTTTTTCTTCTTTTACTTCATATATACTCATAGGACTTTTTAAAATATAACTATCCATTATTTTATTTAAATATTTTTTATCAGTTTCTATTTTAGTTTTTATATTTTTTGTCATTCTTATTCTATATTGGTTGATAATTTTTTTTAATTCTTCTTTTGATGGAACTGATACTTCAGCTGCTCCTGTTGGAGTTGCTGCTCTATAATCTGCAACAAAATCAGCTATGGTAAAATCAATTTCATGACCTACAGCACTAATTACTGGTGTTTTACACTCAAATATTGCTCTTGCAACTATTTCTTCATTAAAAGCCCATAAATCTTCAAGTGATCCTCCACCTCTACCTACAATTAAAGTATCAAGATTATATGTATCTGCTATTTTTATATTTTTTACTATATCATCTTTTGCTTCTTTACCTTGAACTAAAGATGGAAATAAAATTACTTCACAAAGTGGATATCTTCTATTAATAGTTGAAATAATATCTTTAATAGCAGCTCCAGTAGGCGCTGTTACAACACCTATTCTCTTTGGAATCTTTGGTATTTCTTTTTTATATTTTTGATCAAATAATCCTTCAGAGGCAAGTTGTTTTTTTAATTTTTCATATAATGCATAAAGATTACCAACACCATCTTCTGTCATATCTGTTACATATATTTGATAGTTACCAGTTTGTTCAAATACACTTATTCTTCCCTTTACTAGTACTTTCATTCCATCTACTGGTTCAAAATTTATATTTTTTGTACTACTTGCAAACATAATTGCATTAATTCTTGATTCTTCATCTTTAATAGTAAAATAAAAGTGACCTCTTGAATGATGTTTAAAATTTGATATCTCACCTTTTATATAAACAGTTTGAAGATTAACATCATTATCTATTTTATATTTAATATATCTTGTTAGAGCACCAACAGTGATATAATTATTATTCATTATCTTCTCCATGATATATACTATCAAGTACAGCATTAATCATACTTTTTACTTTTTCATCTGAATATTCATTAGCAAGTTCTACTGCTTCATTAATTGCGACTATTTCTGGAATATCAGTATAAACTAGTTCATAAATACCCATTCTTAAAATAGCTTGATCAGTTTTACCAAGTCTATCAATTGTCCAATCTTTTAAATGTTTATTGGCAATTCTATCAATATCATTTTTATATTCAAGTACACCATTTACTATTTCATTTACAAAATCATTTTCTACAGGTACAGATTCTTTTATAACATCTTCTACCTTATAATCAATATGATTTGATTCATATAAAAATATTTGATATAAAATTGTCATTATTTTTTTTCTAAGTTCTGTTCTATTCATTTTTCTTCACCTATTTAATTTTATCATAAAAAAATAAAAAAAACTATCATATATATAGTTTTTTCATATACTTTTTGTAAGTATTTGTCTTTTTAGGATTATTTATGTAGTATATATCAAGTATTATTGTAACTATAGATAATATTATAAGAATATATATTACATACATTTTAGTTAAATCAATGTCTCTATTAAGTATAAAATTTTCATTTGATAAAATAGCATCATAATAATCACTATTATTTAATAGTTCTTTAATACTTTTTTTATTTCCATCAAATGATTCTATATTTAAATATACTTTATCTGTAATAATTGTATTATCTCTTAAAAAAATCATTACTTTTTTATTATCAAAATCTAATGTATATAGATTTAATTTTTTTTTATTTTTATTTTCTAAAGAATATACTTCTGGCTTTGCTTTTCTTAAATCAGCACTGACATATCTTTCTTTATTTTTAATCGCATCATCAAGTGATTTGCTATTATTTATATTAACATATTCATTATTTAAAACCTTTAAATAATCTGAAGAGAAAAATATTAATGAAATTATACATAAAATAATCATTACTACACTTAATATTAAACTTTCTTTCTTTTTTTTAATTACTTTTATTTCTATGTTACTCATATAACCACCTACTATAACAATAATAACACAAAAGGACTAGAAATATCTAGTCCATAAAGAATTTATAATAAAAATTATATGCAGAATAAATATCAAATTTACTAGTTACCTCATATGGTGCATGCATTGAAAGTACTCCAATGCCAGCATCTACTACTTCTATTCCTTTATTCGCAAGTATATAAGCAATAGTTCCTCCACCACCTAAATCAATTTTACCTAGTGTTGATACTTGATATTTTATATTATTTTTTTCTAATATATTTCTTACATAAGCCATATATTCAGCATTCGCATCACTTGCGCCAGATTTACCTCTTGAACCTGTGTATTTATTTAAAACAATACCTCTTCCTAAGAATGATGCATTATTTATTTCTGATGCACTTTTATATATTGGGTCATATCCAGCATCAACATCAGCAGATAACATTTTAGAATTATTATATACTTTATTTAATGCTCCTGGATAATTTTCATCCTTTTTATTTAATAGTTCATTTATAAACATATCAAATGTTTCAGAGTACATTCCAGTATTTCCAACACTTCCTATTTCTTCTTTATCCGCTAAAATTGTTATACATGTTTTTTCTGGATTTTGAGTATTTAATATTGCCTCTAAATTACAATAAGAACATACCTTGTCATCTTGACCATATGCCGCAACCATTGATTTATCAAATCCTAAGCTTCTTGCTTTAAAAGCTGGAACAATTTCAAGTTCAGAACTTAAAAAATCTATTTCTTTTATTCCATATTTTTCATTTAATAATGAAAGAATATTATATTTTATACTGTCCTTTTCTTCATCAAATGGAATACTTCCAATTAATAAATCTAAGTTTTCTCCTTCAATTCCATCACCTAAAGTTTTCTTTTCTTGTTCTTTCGCTAAATGTGGAAGTAAATCAGTTATTGTAAATATTGGATCACTTTCATCTTCTCCAATATTAACTTCTACTTTTTCACCTGTTTTCTTTACAATAACACCATGAATTGAAAGTGGAATTGTAGTCCATTGGTATTTTTTTATTCCACCATAATATTGTGTTTTAAAATATGCAAAACCATCATCTTCATACATTGGATTAGGTTTTAAATCAAGTCTTGGTGAATCTATATGTGAACCTACTATATTTAGTCCATTAGATAAAACTTCCTTACCAATAACAGCAATATATACACATTTATTTCTATTAATATAATATACTTTATCACCAATATTTAAAGTATTTTTTTCTTCAATATTAATAAAACCATTATTATCAAGTAATTCTTTTGCATTCTTAGCAAATTCTCTTTCAGTTTTAGATTTGTTTAAAAAATCCATATATCCTTCAGAAAATTCAAATACATTCTTTTTTTCTACTTCAGTTAGATTTAACCAACCTGTTTTCTTATTATTAATTATATCTTTTCTTTCCATTTTATCCTCCTTTTACTATTATAACAAATATATCATAAAAATATTAAAAAAAAGAAAGATTTTTGTATCCAAATCTAACTCTTTATATTTATTAATAATCTATATCCGTTTTTAATACTTCTATTACTGGACGTACACCCATTCCATTACTTCTTGATGAAGAATTATTTCGCCCACTTCTAGAATCTACCATAATGTTTTCAATATAACTTGAAGAACCTTCATAAGCATTTTCTAACCAGTAACCATAATTATTTACACTTGCTGAAGAAAACTTAGTATTCTCTAGTAAATAATTGCAGTCATCCAATTCTCCTTGTGTCAGCGATCCAATTGTTATATTACAACTTTTATTAATTTCTTGAACTGTAAGTAGTCTTGCTGCATATCCAGCGTAATCGAAACTTGGTAATTTACCACCTGAAGATGATGTTTTATTATTTTCTGTTTTAATTCTTCTTTTTCCTTTTACTAATTTAATATTATTCCATTGTTCTGTAGTTGGAAGGGCTGTAACTGCTGTTACAGGTCCATTATAATTAGTTCCTGCACTATCATATGCATATGATGCATTATTATTTGCACTTCCGCTACTTACACTATTATAATACACAAGTACTGCAGCTGTTGTACTTAAATCTGTTACATAATAAAATCTTTCTGTATTAGGATCATAATTACCATCACCATTTACATCACAATCAAATGCATCTCCTGAAGATAGTGTTCCACTTGTACCTAAATTACCATATGTTATTGTACTTGTTCCCTTTGTTCCACTTGTTGTATAACCTGCACCACTACAGTAATTTTTTGTATCTGTTTGAGTACATTCTTCTGTATGAAGTGTAGTTGCTCTTTTACAAATTTTTGTTATTTCTTGTGGTGGTTCAGGATCAACATCAATACTTCCAGATGAAGTATTATTAGATGCAACATCATTAAATTTTAATGTATCATCACTAAATGTTCCTTTACAATATTTTATTGAGCCTGTAAATTTATCTTTGTTTTTTACGTTCAATGTATTTGCATTATCATTATTTGGTGAAAATTCAAATACATAACAACCATTTTCATCACTTATAAAATTACTGTTCATCATATCTTTTGATGTTACTTGAGTTTTTATTGCATCCTTTAAAAGTTTAATACTACTTTCTGCTGCACTTTTCTTACTATTATTTATTACATTTAATATTTTTGGTACTGCTATTACCATAAGAATTGCTAATATTACTATTACTGCTAATAATTCTATTAATGTAAATCCTTTTTCTTTTTTCATAAATACTCCTTTTAATAATCTACATCTGTTTTTAATACTTCTATTACTGGACGTACACCATATTCACCTGAAACAGGAAAAGAATATACACCATGAGCATCTGCACGAACATACCATGCATAATTGGTATTTATATATTCTGGATTTTCAAGCCAATATTCTTTTTTACCAGAAGCTGCATACCTTGTATTTTCAAATAAATAAACACAATTGTTTCCTATTCCGCCTACTGTATTTGTCCAAAACCTTTCATTTGGGGAACATGATTTTATTAATTCTTGTATTGTAAGCAACCTTGCAGAATGTCCTTCATAACTAAAACTTGTAGGAAGAGCATCTCCACTTTTCAATGTACCATTATTATTTTCATGTAAAATACTTTTTGTATTATTTATAAGTCTCACATTAGTCCATTTACTTGTCGTTGGTAATTGCTCCGCTAATGTTCTTGGACCAGAAAGTACATTTCCAGAACTATCATATGAATATCCTGTTGTATTATTTATATTTCCACCACTAACATTATTACTATATATTAATACTGCGGCTGTATCATCCATATCAGTTACATAATAAAATCTTTCTGCAACAGGATCATATGTTCCGTCACCATTTACATCACAATCAAATGCATCACCACTTGCAAGAGTACCTTTTGTACCTAAATTACCATATGTTATAATGTCTCCTTGATTATATCCAGAAGAATTACAATAATCACTTGACCATTTACATTCTTCAGTGTGTAATGTAGTTGCTCTTTTACATAATACACTTTTTGTTGAGCCACCATTTGATGCAACATCATTAAATTTTAATGTATCATCACTAAATGTTCCTTTACAATATTTTATTGAGCCTGTAAATTTATCTTTGTTTTTTACGTTCAATGTATTTGCATTATCATTATTTGGTGAAAATTCAAATACATAACAACCATTTTCATCACTTATAAAATTACTGTTCATCATATCTTTTGATGTTACTTGAGTTTTTATTGCATCCTTTAAAAGTTTAATACTACTTTCTGCTGCACTTTTCTTACTATTATTTATTACATTTAATATTTTTGGTACTGCTATTACCATTAATATTGCTAATATTACTATTACTGCTAATAATTCTATTAATGTGAACCCTTTTTCTTTTTTCATATTTTCTTACTCCTACCTTTCTACATTATTGTATCATTTTCTTTGGTTATTTTTCAAGGAATATAATTTGTTATTTATTTTATTTACAAAAAAATGCCTATTTTTAGACATTTTTAATAATTTATTACTATTTTTTTAACATACCTTTAAGTTCAAATAATTTATTAATTGCTTCAATTGGTGTCATTTCAAGTGGATTAATCTTTTCAAGTTCTTCTACTACTTTATTTTCTTCTTTTGGTTCTTCTAAATCAAATGATATTTGAGTACTTGTTTCAGTATTTTTAATATTATTACCATTTTTCTCATATTTAGAAAGAATTTCTTCTGCTCTTTTTATAAGTTCATCAGGTAATTTAGCAAGTTTAGCAACATGTACACCATAACTCTTATCAGCAGGTCCACTCATTATTTTATGAAGGAATGTAATATTACCATTTTCTTCTTTTGCAGATACATGTACATTTTTTAAATGTTTATGATGTTTTTCTAAATCAGTTAATTCATGATAGTGCGTTGAAAAGAACGTTTTTGCTCCTACCTTATCATGTATATATTCTATAATAGCAGCAGCTAAACTCATACCATCATAAGTTGATGTACCTCTACCTAGTTCATCAAATAATATTAAACTATTTTTAGTAGCTCCTTCTATTGCACTATTTGCTTCCATCATTTCAACCATAAATGTTGATTCACCAGATACTAAATCATCACTGGCTCCTATTCTTGTAAATATTTTATCAAATATAGGAAGATTTGCTTCTTTAGCAGGTACAAAAGATCCTATTTGGGCCATTATTGCGATTATAGCCATTTCTCTCATATATGTTGATTTACCTGACATATTTGGTCCTGTTATTAAAAGAATCGTGTCATCTTTATCCATTTTAACATCATTTGAAACAAATTCACCAGTTAATACTTTTTCAACTACAGGGTGTCTACCTTCAACTATATTAATTACATTATCATTATTAAGTTTTGGTCTTACATAATTATTTTCTTCTGCAACAACTGCTAAAGATGATAATACATCAATTTCACTTATAGTATGTGATAAATCTTGTATATAAGGTATTTTACTCTTTACAATATTTCTTATTTCAATAAATAAATCATATTCTAAATTAATAATTTTTTCTTCTGCACCTAAAATAAGTGCTTCTTTTTCTTTTAATAAAGGTGTTATAAATCTTTCACAATTAGCAAGTGTTTGTTTTCTTTCATAACCATATTCTTCTTTTATATCTTTACATGCACCTTTACTAACTTCAATATAATAACCAAATATTCTATTGTATCCTACCTTTAATGTTTTTATTCCAGTTCTATCTCTTTCTTCTTGTTCTAATTTAGATACAAAATCCTTATTACCTTTTCTAGAAGATTTTAATTCATCAAGTTCACTATTATATCCTTCTTTTATTAAATATCCTTCTTTTAATGTAATAGGAGCATCTTCATATATAGATTTTTCAAGTAAATCATATAAATCTCTAAACTCATTAATACTTTTATAATTAATTTTCTTTAATATTTCATTTATATTAGGTAATACTTTTAATGAATTTTTTAATTGTAATAAATCTCTTGCATTAGCAGAACCAAATGCTACTTTACCTGCAAGTCTATCAAGATCATATACATCATTTAAATATTCTCTTAATTCATCTTTTAAAATAAATTCTTTCATTAAAGTATCAATTATATCATATCTATGTTCTATCTTTTCTTTATCTATAATTGGATTTAATATATAGTTTTTAAGTTTTCTACTACCCATTGCTGTCTTTGTTTTATCAAGTAACCATAAAAGTGAATATTTCTTTTCTTTTGTTCTTATGTTTTCAGTAAGTTCTAGATTTCTTTTAGTATGTATATTCATTCTTAAGAAAGAATCTTCTTTTACTATAATTGCACTTTGAAGATGTGATAAACTTCTTTTTTGTGTATTCTCTAAGTATGATAATAAATACTTTATTCCTTCTATTATCCTATCATCTTTTATATCTTTATAAACATTACTATAATCATTTATTAGATTTTTATTATTATAAAGTGAAATAGTTACATTATAATTTCTTTTTAAAGTATCAAGTACAATTTTATCAAAATCAGTATTAACAACTACTTCTTTTATATTTCTTTCAAGTACTTCATTAATTAATAAATCATTATCTCTTTCTTTTATAAATGAATAAACTTCACCTGTTGATATATCTGCATAACTAATTACATATGAATATTTTAAATCAAGGATTGCTCCTATAAAGTTATTTGATCCTTCATCTAGAAATTCACTATTCATTCTTGTTCCTGATGATATAATTTGTACTATATCTCTTTTTACAATACCTTTAGCATTTTTAGGATCTTCTGTTTGTTCACATATTGCAACTTTATAACCCTTATCTACTAATTTTTCTATATATATATTTGCGGCATGATAAGGTATTCCGCACATTGGAACTCTTTCTTCTAGTCCACATGATTTGCCTGTTAGAGTAAGTTCTAACTCTCTTGATGCTGTAACAGCATCATCAAAAAACATCTCATAAAAGTCACCAAGTCTAAAAAATAGTATATTATCAAGATTTTCATCCTTTATTTCTAAATACTGTTTCATCATTGGAGTTATTTTATTTCTATCTACTTCTTCTCTTGTCATATACTTCACCTACTAGCCACTATTATAACAAATTTTAAAAAGAAAAAACAGATAAAAAAAGAAAAAATCATTTGATTTTTTCTTAGTTCAGATCATCTATCATTTTTGATACATCCCTGCCGGCTTTACTAACCTTTTTAGCTATTTTATTTAAGTTACCAGATTTATATTGGTCATACATATAAACTGATGCTGCACCCATACCGGCTCCAAGTACCATCATTCCTAGTGTTTTTTTCATTTGTTTCACCTCTTTAATAATCTGATTTTGGCAAAAATAATGCCATTTATATTATTTACTAAAGAGAATTAAATATTCATTAAATATGATAATAATCTATCTTTTAATTTAGTTTTTCTTTCATATACGTTTTCATTATTAACGGCATAGACAAAAGATGATGGATCACCAATAATAGTTAAATTATTTCTTGCTCTTGTTACTGCTGTATAAATTATTTTTTTATAAAGCATAATTCTATATGAAAAGATTATTGGTAATATAACAAGTTTAAATTCACTACCTTGTGCTTTATGAATACTAATTGCGTATCCATGTTTAATTTTAATAAAATCTTTTGGTGTATACTTTACAATATTACCATCAAAATCTACTGTTATTGTACTTCCAGTAATATCCATGATATAACCGATATCACCATTAAATACATTATTATCAGGATCATTTTCAAGTTGTAAAATTTTATCATTTTCTCTATAAATTATATCTTTTGATACAATACTATTTTGTCCTCTATCAGGATTAAATATACTTTGAAGTAATTTATTTAAATTATCTATACCATTTTCACCCTTATACATTGGCGCTAATAGTTGTATATCATCAGATGAATATCCTTTTTCTATTGCCATTAAACATACTTTTTCAATATATTTTTTTAAATTAGATGCATTTGCCTCTATAAAACTATAATCTTCTTTTTTAGTTAAAAAGTCTTCACTTAAATCATTTTTCTTTATTTCTGAAGCGAGAGTTGCTATATAAGAATTTTCATCTTGTCTATAAAGTTCATTTAAAAAAGTTACATTAATCATATCACTATCAATTAAATCTTTTAATACTTTACCTGGTCCAACACTTTCAAGCTGATTATAATCACCTATCATAACTATTTTTATATTTTTACTAAGTCCTTTAAATAAATTATCAAGTAAATTAACATCAATCATACTTACTTCATCTATTATTACAAATTCTGCATTAGATTTATTACTTTCATTTACTAAAAACTTATTAGATTCTTTATTCCATTTTAAAAATCTATGTATTGTATATGCTGGAAGAAGACATGATTCACTCATTCTTTTAGCTGCTCTTCCAGTTGGCGCAAGTAATATAAGTTTACTAGTAAGCTCATCATAACTATATTTATGTAGTCTTCTATAAAGTTCTACAATTGCCTTTATTATAGTTGTTTTACCTGTTCCTGGTCCACCTGTTATTATACTGAAATTTTTTTCATAAGCATTTTTAATTGCTAAAATTTGTTTTTCATTATAAGAAACATCAAAATAATTTTCAAGTGATTCAATTTCTTTTTCGATTTTTTTATACTTTGTATCATTTTTATTAGTTAAATGATAAATTGTATTTGCTATATTATTTTCTGAATCAAAATATTCTTTTAAATAATATTCGTCTTCTTCAATTTTTATTTTACCCGTATTTGCAATTTCTATTAAAATATCATAAAATTCGTCTTTACTAAATTCATAGTCAAGTAGTTTAATAACTCCATCATATATTTCATCAAAGTAAAGAAATGTATCTCCATTTTTAAAACATAAATCGTTCATTACATATATAACAAGTGCCATAATTCTTCTTCCATCTAAATCACTTATATTAAGATTTTTACGAACTAATTCTATTTTGGCAAAATTTATTTCATCAATATCATCTATTATGGAATATACATCTTCTTCTATTATATATTTTGTCATTTCTTTATAATTATTATATATAAGCATTGAATCTTTCATAGAAAAGCCTATTGAAGTAAGATATATAATTGTATCATAACTTTCATTATACTTACTTAATATATCATGTATATTTTTTGCTTTTGCTTCTTTCATATTTGGTACAAGTAAAAGGTTAGAATAATCTTCCATTATTAAATTTAATGTCTCATCACCTAAAGTATTTACTATTTGTTTAGCACTTTTTTCACCTACTCCAGGAAATAAATCACTTGATAAAAAATCAATAATTGCATCTTTTCCCTCTGGTTTAACTCTTTCATATTCATTTACTTTATATTGAAGTCCATATTTTGGATTATCTACAAGTTCACCATAAAACATGTATTTTTCGTCTATAGTAAGTTCATGAAAATACCCAGTAAATGTTATAGTTGAACCAATATATTCTTCTAAATCAGCAGTATTTGTATCACTAACTTTAAATAAACCTATTATATAATTTTGATCTGACTTAAATATAATCTTTTTAAATGTTCCTTTTATATAGTCTTTCATACTTAACCTCACTAAACTTAATTATATCAAAAAAAGGTACATTTTTTAAGTACCTTTAAGCTAATATTTCTTCTTTTACAAGTCCACCCATAAATTCATCATTTATGTAATCATTTAATTTAACCATTACAAGACTATGTAAAAAACTTTCATCACCTTTAAATTTAACTTTACCATAGTTTGATAAATGACCAATTAAATATCCATCAGAATATGTTTCGACTAATACTTCTAAAGATTTACCTATAAATTTTTTATAATATTCATTTTTTAATTCTTCACTTACTTCAATTAATTCTTTTACTCTTTGCTTTTTAACATTCCCATCTATTTGATTTTTCATAATCGCAGCTGGTGTACCTTCTCTTTTTGAATATGGAAATACATGAAGTTCAGTAAATTTAATTTTCTTAATATTTTCTTTTGTTATATTAAAATCTTCATCTGTTTCACCTGGAAAACCTACTATAACATCACTTGTTATTGCTATGTCTTTTCTAATACTTCTAATTTGATTTATTTTATTAATAAAATACTGCATATCATATTTTCTATTCATTGCTTTTAAAATCTTATCACAACCACTTTGAAGTGGAATATGAATATGATTAACTATTTTTTTACTTGTTTTAAGTACATCCATAAATTTATCTGTTAATTCTGTTATTTCAATTGATGATATTCTAATTCTTTCTAAACCATCTATTTGTTCTAACTCTAAAAGTAAATCACTAAAATCATATTCTTTTAAATCTTGACCATAATGACCTGTATGTATTCCAGTTAATACAACTTCTTTATAACCATTTTTAACAAGTGCTTTTATTTCGCTTATTACATTTTCTTTTTTCTTACTTCTTACATTACCTCTTGTATATGGAATTATACAATATGAACAAAAGTTATTACATCCATCTTGAATCTTAACAAATGCTCTTGTATGATTTTCAAATTTATCTAAATACATATCTTCAAAAGATGTATGAAATAAATCATAAATATTTTCTATTTTTTTATTATCTTTTATATATTCTTCTACTAAGTCTACTATTTTATTTTTATCCTTATTACCTATAATTATTGAAACACCATCTATATCTTCTATTACTTTTGAATTAACCTGAGCATAACAACCCATCGCAACAACAACAGCATTCTTATTTTTATTACATGCACTTCTAAGCATTTTTCTACTTTTTTGATCACTTGCATTAGTAACAGAACAAGTATTTACTACATAAACATCTGCATAATCATCAAAAGATACTATCTCATAACCTCTTTTTTTAAATTCATTAATTGCGTACTCTGTTTCATATGCATTAACTTTACAACCTAATGAACAAAATCCAACTTTCATAATATACCTCCTTAAAACAAAAACAGTAAATAATTACTGTTTTATGATATCATAACTTTTTAATTAGTCAAGATTATTTCTAAATGTTTTTAAGTTTCCTAAAAACTCATTTTCTCTTTCTTCTTCACTTTTTGTTTCATCTAATTTAAACTCTTCTAAATCAATGAAATTTTCTTCAATATTTTCTGTTTTCTTAATACCATATATTGGTGAAACTATTTGAGATGCTTTAAAGGTACTTGAATATTCTTTATTAATCTTTTTTTCATTATTGTTTTCTTCTTTTATGGTTACTACTGGTTCTTTTTTTTCTTCTGCTTTTGTTTCTGCTCTATAAATTATCTTCTTAGCGCCTGCTCTTTTAACAAGTTCATCATAACTTATAATCGCATCTTTTTCTTGTTCTTCTTCAAATTTAGTTAAATCTATAGGTTCTTGTTCCAAAGTATCTTCAATTAATCTTGATATTTCTTCAATACTATTTGGTTTTGTAACAATGACTTCTTCTTTTGGTTCGTCAAGTTCTAAAGACTCTATTTCTTCACTTATTTCCTTATCTTTATCAACTAATATTTCATCATTAATAAGTTCAGAATATTTTTTTATATTTTTATTACTTATATCATATTTTTTATTTTTACTTTTTGTTATTAAATTTATGACAGTAATACTAACAATCATTAAAAAAACAAGAATTATTAAAAATAAAAGTATTAAACTACTTCTATCCATTTCTGAAAAATCATATAACATAAAACTAATATTAATCATAGTGACACCTCATAATTTATTAAACTCATAATATACATTGGAACAGTTTCCGTCCTTAAAATTAAGTTACCTAAAGTAATAGGAATATAATTATTTTCTTTTAAAATTTCTTCCTCATAATTAGTAAGTCCACCTTCGGGACCAACCACTATGATAATTTTATCACAATTTGTCGAATTTTGTAACACATTTTTAATAGTTTTTTCATTTTCTTTTGTTGAACATGTAAGTTTTAAATCATAATCCAATTTTGATACCTCATTTATAGACATAATACCTTTAATAACAGGCTTAATATTTCTATGGGATTGTTCTGCTGCTTCCTTTGTAATTGTATTCCATCTCTCTATTTTCTTGTTTTCTTTTCCGTCAATTTTTATTTTACTTCTATCAGAACTTACAAGTATAAAATCATATATACCAAGTTCTGTACACTTTTGTAAAATAAAATCAAGTTTCTTTTCATTTACTAAAGAAACTGCTATTGTTACCTTTACAGGAAGTTCATTATTTACATCAATAATATCTTTTACACTATAACTTACATCTTTTTTGGATATATCATTTATCTCACACAAATAAACTTTTTCATCATATACAATTTCTATTTTGTCATTTATTTTCATTCTCATTACATTTATTATATGATGTTTATCTTTATCACTAATATTTAAATCTTTATCTACTGCAAAATATCTCTGCATATTTATCACCACTTTCATTATAAATTAGAAAAAAATAATAAACAATGAATTTTACGAACATTTATGTTTCTTTACAAAATTTTACTAGTAAAAAATGTCATATTTTGGTATACTAATATTGTTAAGGAGAATGATATATGGATAATAATGATTTTATGGAATATAATCCTAGCCCATTTTCAAATGGATTTAGTATGCTTAATACTTATGCAGAAGACTTAAGTAAAAAAGAATATGTTACTAATCCCGCTATTGCTAGAGAAGAAGAAATAAAAAAATTAATACTTGTATTACTTAGCCCTGAAAAATCTGCTGTTTTAACAGGTAAACCAGGTATAGGTAAAACTGCTATTGTTGAAGGACTAAATTATTTAATTCAAAGAAAAGAAGTACCTAATGCACTATTAAATACAAAAATATATAAAATTAATACTTCTTCATTACTTGGAACATATACAAATGATGGTGTCGAAGATTCTAAACTTCAACTTTTAATTAATGAAATAATGGGTAAAAAAGATATAATTCTATTTATTGATGAAATACATACACTTGTTACAGCATCAAAAAATGGTGATGTTGACTTTCTAAATATGTTAAAACCAGGTCTTGATAGAGGTGACATAAAAATAATTGGTGCGACTACTACTCAAGAATTTGAAGAAAACTTACTTAAAGATAAAGCATTCTTAAGACGTTTTGAAAGAATAGAAGTTGCAGAACCAGATCAAGAAACAACTGTAAAAATTCTTGTTGGTACAACAAAAAAAATCGAAAAATCAACTGGTGTTAGATGGCCATACACAACTTATTTATTAGAACAAGTATGTAAATTTATAGTTGATATGACAAGTGAATATAAAAGGGTTTATGAAAATAATTCAAGATATCCAGATGTTTCGCTCGCACTTTTATCAAAATGCTTTACATATGCTAGATTTGAAAACTCAGATATAGTTACATTTAGACATATATATGCAGCAATAAAAAATTGTAATAGTGTATACTCAGATGTAGTACAAAAAGAGATTGTTAAATTTAAAGAAATATTTAAAGAATATTTAGAAAAAGAAAATGTAGAACTTTAATTATAAGTCCTACATTTTTTATTTATACCATGTTTCTTTTATATGAATACTATCACTATATGGTCTTGGATTTGGCAAATCAAATTTAACAACAATTGGTACTTTAAATGCACTACCAAACATTAATGAAAAACCTGGTTGTAATGATTTAATCTTATCTAGCATTTCTTCTGTTACATTAGGAACAATTTTTCTAACATATGAAATATCATTTGGATTAATCAATCTTAAGATTATATAATTTGAACATTGTGACATAGTTGTATCGCTAAGTTCTGATGGTCTTTGTGTTATTAAACACAAAATAACTCCATATTTTCTTCCTTCTTTTGCAATTTTTTCAAATATATTATAACCAATAAGCTTTACATCATTGTCATTTTGAACATATCTATGTGCTTCTTCAATAAAAATATGAATTGGTTTGCTTGCACGAGGCTCTACTCTAAATGAATATTCTAAAAACATTTTAGATAAAACTTTAATTATAATTTTAGCTTGTCTATCTGTTATAGAATTTATATTAAAATTCACAATTTGATTTTCACCATTATTATTTAATGATTCTATATATTCTTCTTTGGTAACAAAATGATCATATCTAAAATAATCACCAAATTCACCTTCTATTATTGACTTTAATCTTACTTTAATTGAATTTACTTTATCATATATTGCATCACTTTTTAATGCTCCTTCTGATATAAATGCAAGTTCTAACGCTTCATATAAATTTTCAAGCGTATAGTACATATTACCATTTGGTAAATCTAATTCAATATCTGATGAAACAAATCTACCAATAAATTCAGACACTAATTGAATTTCCTGTATTTTTCCATCTTTATCAAGTTGCAAACACTGTTTCAAAGTTCTTGTCCATCCTGGAACAATAACTTTAGTTTCAAGATTTAAAGTATCAGTTCCAAAATTGGTCAATATGGCCATAACTTGATCCCTTAATTGTACAGGTTGTCTTCCACTATACAATATTTCAAGAATTGCTCTTGCAATTATATCATCTTTACATTTTTCCTGTTCTTCTTTCTCTTTTGAAAATATAGTAACAACTCTTAACATTTTTTCTATTATTGGTAGTTGTATATAATTTTCTATTTCAAGTAACAATGCTAAATCTTCTACATTTAAAAGCCATATTGGTATTTTTATAAGTTCACTTGTCTTATCTGATCTATCAGTAGTATATGATTTATAATTTATTATTCCATAATTAGCTAAAGCATTATGATATTCACCAAATACATCAAATATAAATATATTTGTTTTAGGTTTAATCTTATTTGAAAAAATATTTTGCAATAATCTAGCAACTGCACATGATTTACCACTTCCAGAGTTACCCACTATACAAGAATGATTAGAAAAAAAGCTTTCTGGATTTAAATTTAATGGATAATTGGAATATAAAGGAATTCTACCAAAATTAACTGCATATTCTAAATTTGAACTATCAGTTATTAATTCCAATTCATTTTTGTTAATAACTCTTATTGACGATGCAAAAGATGGTTTTGAATTAACACCTGAAATAAATGTATTGTTTTGAATTTCACCAACAAGCATAACAGTTGCATATTTTAAATCTAATGATATTATTTCCCCTATTATTTTTTTATCTTGACATTCAAAAGCAACATGTAAATTTAATAAATTAATTTTGTTTGAAATATCAATAGATAATTCTATTTTAACTTTATTTCCCTCAATTGAAATTATTTTTCCTAGCATCAATACCCCTACTTTCTATAGTTATATTTTATCATATAAATTTATTACATACAATCTTTTTAAAGAAAAAAAGTAAAAGAGATTTTTCTCTTTTACCTTCTAAAAAATTTCCTAAATCTTGTTATGAAATCATTATTATCATCTAAATTAGTTTTAGATAATTCATTAAATAATTCTCTTTGATTCTTATCAAGTTTAGTTGGTATAACAACTTTTATAACAATATACATGTCTCCAACTTTTGATGAATTAATGTATGGAACACCTTTTCCTTTAATTCTATGCTTATCTCCATTTTGAGTTCCTTCTGGTATATTTAATACTATACTTTCTTTCATTAAAGGAACATCTTTCTTACATCCTAAAGTTGCTTCTACTATGTTTATAGGCAATTCCATATAAACATCATTACCATCTCTTTTAAATATTTGATGGTCCTCAATATGAAATTCAACATAAACGTCACCATTAGGTCCACCATTGACTCCAGCTTCACCTTTTTCTTTTATACGAATTTGTTGGCCTTCATCAATACCTGCTGGAACTGTAACTGTAATTGTTTTTCTCTTTTTTACTTTACCTGTTCCTTTACAATCAGAACATACAGTATCAAATGATTTACCTCTTCCTGAACACTCTGGACATGTTGTTTTTGAAACAAATGATCCGAACATTGTTCTTTGTTCTTCTGTTACCGTACCAGAGCCATGACATCTTGAACATTTCTTTTCTCCATGTCCACCTTTACCATTACAGCTATCACAAGTTTCATATACATCAAGTGTAAAATCTTTTTTGCATCCATAAACTGCTTCCATAAAAGATAACTTCATATTAAATAATAAATCTTTACCTTTTTGTGCTCTATTAGAACTCTTTCTGCTTCCACCACCAAAGCCAAAACTTTGGCCAAATACACCTGATAATATATCAGATAAATCTATATCATCAAAACCAAATGATGAAGATGAGAAGCCTCCGTTAAATCCACCATTAAATCCACCATATCCAGCATTACCATTTTGATCAAATGCAGCATGACCATATTGATCATACATTTTTCTTTTATTTTCATCAGATAATACTTCATATGCTTCTTGTACTTCTTTAAATTTTTCAGCAGCATCTGGTGCTTTATTTAAATCAGGATGGTATTCTTTTGCTAAACGTCTAAAAGCACTTTTTATTTCTTTATCAGTCGCAGTTTTAGATACTCCTAAAACCTCATAATAATCTCTCTTTGCCAATTTACTTCACCTCTATTTTTTATATGATAAAGTTTTAAACTCTTCTATTGCTTCATCAAACATTCTAATCGCACTTTCGTATACTTCTTTGTCTTCCATATCTACTCCTGCAATTTTTAATGTATTTAAAGGATTTTCTCTGCATCCATTTTTAAGCATTTTTAAATAATTATCTAGTGCTCCCTCTTCATTATTTAAAATACCTTCTGCTATTTTACATGCAGCACTTATTCCTGTCGCATATTTATATACATAGAAATCATAATAGAAATGAGGAACTTTTTCCCATTCATATCTAATTAAATCATCTACTACTACGTTTTTGCCAAAATATAATTTATTTAGTTCATAGTATTTATCACATAATTTATCAGATGTAATTACATCATCATTTTCTATTAAATCATATGCATATTTTTCAAATTCAGAAAACATAACTTGACGATATATTGTACCTTTAAATAATTCAAGTAATTTATTAAGTACAATTAATTTTTCTTCTTTACTTTTACTTGTTTTAAGTAAATATTTTGAAAGTAATATTTCATTTACAGTACTTGCTACTTCAGCCACAAATATTGGATAACTACCATACTGAATAGGCTGATTATTTACAGTATAGTAAGTATGCATAGAATGTCCACCTTCATGTGCAAGTGTTGATACATCATTAAGTGTTCCTTGATAATTTAAAAGAATATATGGATATGTATCATAGCATCCACCAGAGTATGCTCCTCCTCTTTTATTTTTATTTGGATAAACATCTACCCATTTTTCATCAAAGATTTTCTTAAAGTTATTAATGTAATCATCACCTAATACACTAAGTGCATTTAAAACCATTTCTTTGGCTTCTTCAAATGAATACTTTTTACCACTTTCATCTATCATAGGAGTATATATATCATATAAATGTAATTCATCTAAATTAAGAACTTCTTTCTTTAATTCATAATATTTTTGATATACATCTAAATTATTATGAATTGTATCTACTAAAGTATTATAAACACTTTCTTTCATATCATCTTTATAAAGTGATGCCAAAAATGCTGAAGGATATCCTCTTAATTTTGCCATACTAACACTTTCATTAATAGAACCATTAAATAATGATGTAATTGTATTTTTAAATTGTTTATAATGATTATATAATGATTCAAAAGCAGCTTTTCTAACACTTCTATTTTTAGACTCTATATAAACACTATAATTTGTATCAGTAAGTTCTACCATATTACCATTTTCATCTTTAATTTCACCAAAAGTCATATCAGAATCAACTAAATAGCCATATGTTTCTTCATCATTACCAAATGCTTTTGATATATTTGATAATAATTTTTCTTCTTCATCAGATAACATATATTTTTTATATCTAAATGAATCTTTCAAATTATTTTCATGTTCTAAAAGTCTTGGTTCTTCTTTATAAAATTCTTCTATTAAAGAATAATCTTTTTTTAACATTTCAGTACTTGTAAAAAACATGTTCTTAGATGCATAATCATATAAATTAACAACTTTACTTCTAAGTTCTTGATTTTCTGTATTTGCTACATCTTCATCTTTTTTAAGATTTGAATAACTATACAATTTTTCAAGTAATCTTTCTATTTCTAGTTCATCAACTATAGAATCATAAAATATTTTAGCATTATCCATAGTATGATTTTCATACTTTTTTCTATATTCTGTAATTAAATTTTTTACTTTCTTGCAGTCACTTTCAAAATCAGCATTAGTTTTATATATCTTAGTTAAATCCCATTTATATTTATCGTCAATCATACTTCTATCTTTAATTATTTCAGTCATATGTTCTCCTTTTATTAAACAAATTTAGAAGCCCACTATTGGACTTCTAAACTTCTATTTATTATTTTTCTTCATAATCTGCATCTACTACTGAATCATCTTTTTTATCATTATCAGTGTTTTCAGATGTTGCACCTGCATTTGCTGGATTTGCTTTTGCAGCTTCTTCATAAACTTTAGAACCTAGAGCCATAGCTTTTTCATTTAATTTTTCTTTAGCATCTTTCATCTTATCTAAGTCATTAGAATCCATTGCTTCTTTAGCTACTTTAACAGCATCTTCTGCTTCACTCTTTTCTTTATCAGTAATCTTATCACCTAAATCTTTAATAGCCTTTTCAGTTGCGAATACTAATTGTTCAAGTTCATTTTTAACATCTGCTTCTTCTTTTCTCTTAGCATCTTTTTCTTTATTTGCTTCTGCTTCTTTAACCATTTTATCTATTTCTTCATCAGAAAGTGATGTTGAAGCAGTAATTGTAATAGATTGTTCTTTATTAGTTCCAAGATCTTTAGCCTTAACATTAACTATACCATTAGCATCTATATCAAATGTAACTTCGATTTGAGGAATTCCTCTAGGTGCTGGTGGGATATTATTTAATTGGAAGTTACCAAGTGTCTTGTTATCACTTGCCATTGGTCTTTCACCTTGAAGAACATGTATATCAACTGCTGGTTGATTATCAGCTGCAGTACTAAATACTTGACTCTTACTTGTTGGAATTGTTGTATTTCTTGGAATTAATACAGTCATAACTCCACCCATTGTTTCAATACCAAGCGAAAGTGGTGTTACATCAAGAAGAACTATATCATTAACTTCACCTGTAAGTACTCCACCTTGGATAGCAGCACCCATAGCAACAACTTCGTCTGGGTTAACTCCTTTAGATGGTTCTTTGCCAAGTTCTTTCTTAATTAAATCAGTTACCATTGGTATTCTAGTAGATCCACCAACGAATATAACTTTATCAATATCATCTTTAGTAAGTTTAGCATCTTTTAATGCTTTTCTAACTGGTTCTAGAGTTGATTCTATAAGATCACGAATTAATTCTTCAAATTTAGCTCTTGTTAATGTTGTTTCTAAGTGAAGTGGTCCATTTTCTCCTTGTGATATAAATGGTAAGCTTATTTGAGTGCTTGATACTCCACTTAAATCTTTCTTAGCTTTTTCAGCAGCATCTTTAATTCTTTGCATAGCCATTTTATCAGTACTTAAATCAATACCATTTTCTTTTTTGAATAAATCAACTAAGTAATCTGATACTCTATTATCAAAGTCATCTCCACCTAAATGGTTATTACCTGATGTTGATTTAACTTCGTAAACACCATCACCAAGTTCTAGAATAGATACATCGAATGTACCACCACCAAGGTCATAAACTAAGATAGTATGTAAATCATCTTGTTTATCAGAACCATATGCTAAAGCTGCTGCTGTAGGTTCATTAATAATTCTTTCAACTTCAAGACCTGCGATTTTACCAGCATCTTTAGTTGCTTGTCTTTGTGCATCATTAAAATATGCTGGAACAGTAATAACTGCTTTAGTTACTTTTTCTCCTAAATAACTTTCTGCATAATCTTTAATATATCCTAAAATCATTGCTGAAATTTCTTGTGGTGTATATTTTTTACCATTTGCTTCTACTTTTTCATCTGTACCCATTAATCTTTTAATTGAATAAATTGTATTTGGGTTTGTTACCATTTGTCTTTTAGCAGCATCACCAACGATTATTTCATCACCTTTAAATGCTACTACAGATGGTGTAGTTCTATTTCCTTCTGGATTTGCAATAACTGTTGCATTTCCACCTTCTAATACTGCACAACAACTATTTGTTGTACCTAAATCAATACCTATAATTTTACTCATATATATCCTCTCCTTTATTTACTAACCTTTACCATTGCTGGTCTTATAACTTTATCTTTATAAGTATACCCCTTTTGAAGTACTTCTATTACTATATTTTCCTTTGTTCCTTCTTTTTCTTCTTGCATTACTGCTTGATGAAAACTTGGATCAAATTCTTTATCTATAGCTTCTATTTCTTTAACTTCAAACTTTTCCAATATATTTTTTAAACTATTATATATCATTGTCATACCCTTTTGATAACTTTCAACATCATTACTTGTAGCATCTACATTAAGAGCTCTTTCAAAATTATCTATAACTGGTAATAACTCAGTTATAAGTGATTCATTTGAATATTTTAGAAGTCTATTTGTTTCTTCATCTTTTCTTCTTAAAGTATTAACCATTTCTGCTGCAATTCTCATATTTTTATCTTTAAGAGTATTAATTTCATTTTGAAGTTCTTCTAGTTTTTTATCTTTCTTATGTTCCTTTTTATGTTCTTTAGGTTCTTCTGCTTTCTTTTCTTCTTTTATTTCTTCATTTTTGTTTTCTTCCACAAAGAAACCTCCTTACTTTTCAATCTCTTCTTTTAAGTATTCAAGTAAACTTACAACTCTATCATATTCCATTCTTTTAGGTCCTAGAATTGCAAGTGTTCCTTCTCTACCATTTACATTATATTTTGTTTTTATTACTGTCAAATCATCATCTATGTTGTTTTCATTACCTATGTACACATTTATACCAGAGTCATCTTCTTTAATTTTAGAAACAATATTGTCATTATCAAACTTATTAACTAAATCTTTAATTTTTCTAGCATCAGATGAAAATTCATCAAGTTCAAGTAAATTATTTTTACCCCTCATAGTCATATCTGCACTATCTTTGAAATTAGTAAATGCATTATAAAACGCATTATAAAGTATTTCATGATGTTTTACATATTGATTAATAATTGGTTTAATTTCAAATTCTAGTTTAGATGTAACTTCATCAATTGGAGTACCAACAATAAGTTTATTAATAAGTTCAACAGTTTTATTTACTTCCTCTAGATTAGAACCTGTTATATTAATTATTTTATTTTCAACATGTCCTTTATCTGTTACAAGTATAGCTGTTACATTATTTTCATCAATTGGAATTGCTTCTACTTTTTTAAGTTTACTTTCTAAAGCATTATCCTTTAATATAACTGCTGTATAATTAGTCATTTCAGATATTATCTCTAAGCTTTTTACTATTGCATCACTTAATACTAATGAATTATTTTGAAATATTGTTTGAAGTTTTAATACATCTTCACCACTCATTTCTTTTGGTTTCATTAAGTTATCAACGTAATATCTATAGCCTTTCTCAGATGGAACTCTACCTGATGATACATGTGTTTTTTCTAAGTATCCTAAATCTTCTAAGTTAGCCATTTCATTTCTAACTGTCGCACTAGATACATTTAATGAATCACAAATAGATTTTGAACCAACTGGTTTTGGTACTTTTATATACTCTTCAACTATAATTTTTAATATAGCACTTTGTCTTTCTGTAAGCATATATTCACCTCTAATCCAAGTGTACAATCTAATTATAGCACTTATTTTAGCAATGTCAATAGATGAGTGCTAAAATAATAAAAAAATAGACCGTTTTATAACTGTCTATGTAAATTTAAATGAATTTTATACTAATTTAGCTTAACATTTTTTAGTATATCGATCATTTCACTAATATTTTTTTCATAATCTTTATGAAGTATTACCGAATTTGAATATAATATATAATTAGTATCTGCTTTAAAATCGATTACAGCAAATACGTATATACATTCAGTTGAATCAGTGTTTGTGCCAATATATTCTACCTTAGTAATAGTTTTATCATCCATATCTATTACATTTTCTTTCTTAAATAATTTTAAATCTTTTCTAGTACTCGCAAAATATTCTATTTGCTTGTCTAATATTTCTTTACTACTATTTTCTTCATATTCATTTAATGCATATGTAAAAAATCCAATAACCTGTTTATCATTTTTAGTAAGGTATAAATCATAATTACTTACATTTTTTTGTTTAAAATCTTCTTTTGCTGTTACTGTTACTCTACCATCCGAAGTTGTATAAGATGCATCATTTATCTTAACCTCTTCTTGTTTCTTAGATGTATCTGTAACAAATAATACAAAAATTATTATTAATGGAATAAGTATTGCGCTTAATACTACCACATATAACCATTTTTTATTAAAATTCATATTCTTTCTCCTTTTTAATCTTCTATATCATTATTTTCAAATTTTATATCTAAAAATTTTCTACTTGATAAAAAATCACACATATGAACAAATCTTTGATATTTATCATTTGGAAGAGGTAGAACAACATCACTATAAGGATTTGTATTCCATTCTCCCATATGTGATGAAACAACTCTTGTAATAAACTCAAGTTCTTCATCTGTTAAAGATGTTTTATCTTTATTTTCTTTTATATAATCACATACAATTATAGGATGATCAAACCTAGTATATTTTTCTTCAGTTACTCCATGTTTAAGTCCATCATGAATCATTATAGAAATAATAAGTAAATCCTTTTCATCACTAGTAAATTTATGTCCAATACTATTATTGTCCAAAAGTTCTTTTGCTATTCTAATAGCGGCTTTAGTATGTCTTACAAGTCCACCATCACCTAAAGAAAATGATGGATGATATTTGCCTGTTGAAGATGCTGCTACTCTAAAAAAATAATCAGGAAGTAATGATACTAATTCCTTTGCTATTTTTTTATATCTATCGCTTTTTATATAACTATATTCTTTATTAAATACTTCTGTTTTTTCCATTTATACCACCTAATAAAATAATACATTTCTTTTATTTTAAAGTCAATAGTCTATGCCATACTTGCTAAAGAATATCTTTTAATATTATTAGATGTATTTTTATAAAACGCTTCATCTTCACTGTTAGAATAACACTCTTTAAAATTTTCTATTTCTTCTATTAAATTATCTACCTTAGTATATTCATTATCCCTTATTTCGAGTTTATATTTTCCATATGAAGACTTAATAAAAGGTCCATCCAAATAAACTGATGTAAAATAGTCCCCATCAAAGCAATAAATGTGAACTGTACTTCTACTATCGTCCATTTTATAGACCTTTTTTTCTTTTTCATTAATAATGCCAAAAACAAAATGCTTTACATCCTGTTCATCTTTTTTATTTGATTTAACAATTCCTTCAAAATAACCATTTTCAAGTTTAATTATATTTCCACTCCAACAGTTATTTGTATCAAAATTATCTTTCATTTCTTTACACATATTCCAATATATTGTCATATCTTGTACTTTCATTTTACCACCTCTCGCCATCTATTATTCATTATAACATAAAACTATACAATAAAAAAAGATATATTATTCATTAACTAAATATGAATATATATCTAATGATAATTTTTCTACATTATGTCTTATTACTCCATCATTTATTGTTACATAATTATTTAATATAGTATCACAATCAATATTTTCTTCATCAAATAAAACAGGATCTTTTTGTTCTAAAGTAGAATATTTTTCTGCTACTTTCTTATCTATAGAGCCAGTATTTGCAACTACTATGTCAATTTTATGAGTACCTAAGTATGAATTTAACACTTTTAAATGATCACTTACTTTAAAGTCATCTGTTTCACCTGGCTGTGTAACCATATTGCAAACATACATTATTTTAGCAGATGTTTTATCTAATTTTTCTATTATTTTCTTACTTAATAAATTTGGAATAATACTAGTAAATAAACTACCCATACTAAGTATTATTAAATCAGATTCATCAATAGAATCAAAAACCTCATCACATATTTCTGGTTCTTTTTCATAATAAACTTTTTTTATTTTTAATGGTGATTCTGTTATATAATGTTCACCATTTACTATACTACCATCCTCCATAATAGCGGATAGAACAATATTATCTTCTGAAAAAGGAATTACTTTACCTTTTAAATTTAAAACCTTACCAATTGATTTTATACCATCTGATAAATTACCTGTTATTTGTGTTCCAGCAGTTAAAAGTAAATTACCTACTGTATGTTCATTAAGTTCACTATTACTACTAAATCTATAATTTAAAAGTTTTTCCATAAGTGGTTCTGTTTCAGATAATGATATCATAACTCTTCTAATATCACCCATCGCAGGTATATTAAATTCTTTTCTAAGTTTACCTGTACTTTTACCATCATCACAAACAGATACTACGCTTGTAATATCAAGTGGAAACTCTTTCAAACCTTTTAAAAGTGTGGACATTCCTGTTCCACCACCAAAAATTGTTACTTTTTTCATTTTACCACCCACTAAATTATACTATAAAATAATGTGTTTTAACAATATTTTTTTATATTTTATTGAAGAGGTAAAAAAAATTATGATATATTAAAAACGTATTATGTAGGGGGATTTATGGGTATGAATGAAGAAGTAAAAGAAATATTTAAAACAAACAAAGCATATAAATTAGATGATATATGCAAAAAAATTAAAACAATGAGTAAGGAAGATATTCAAAAAGAATTAAATGAACTTGAATTTAATGGATTTTTAATAAAGGAAAATAATAAATATAGATTATTTCCAAAAGATTATAAACTTGTTAACATAAGAATAGATAAAAATGGTAATGGATTTTTCCATATTAATGATGATTTTTATGTTATCGAAGAAAAAAATTTAAATAGTGCATTAAACGGAGATTTATGTACAGTTAATATGTTTACTGGTAAAGTAAATAGTATTGTTAAAAGAAAATCAAATTTAATTATATGCGAAGTCAAAGATGGAAAATATATTATTATGAATAATAATAAAAACTATATTGTAGAAATAGAAAATTCTAATATAAAAGAACTTGTTGATGGAAATATAATTCTTCTTAGAATTAAAAAATATGATAAAAATACTTTAAAATGCAATTTAGTAGAAATATTAGGTCATGTGAATGACCCTGATATAGAACTTAAAAAAATAGCTATTTCTAACAATTTTAATATTGATTTTAGTAAAGATGCGATTAAACAAGCAGATTCAATTAAAGAAACTGTTCAAGAAGATGAATTAGAAGGTAGATTAGATTTAAGAGATAAATTAATTTATACTATTGATGATAATCATACAAAAGATATGGATGACGCTATTAGTATTGAAATTAATGAAAAAGGAAATTATGTTATTGGTGTACATATTGCAGATGTTTCGCATTATATAAAACCAAATACTCCACTATTTAATGAGGCATTAGAAAGAGGAAATAGTCTATATATGCTTAACACAGTTATTCCTATGCTTATGCACAAACTATCTAATGGAATATGTTCACTTAATCCAAATGTTGATAGACTTACAATTTCATGTATTGCTGAAATAGATAAAAATGGTAATATAGTAGAATATGACATAAAGAAAAGTGTTATTAATTCTAAAAAGAAAATGAGTTATTCTGATGTAAATAAAATACTTATGGATAATGAAATAATACCTGGATATGAAGAATTTATAGATAATTTAAAACTTGCTAATGAAGCATCTTTCACACTTAATAAAAACTATAAAGAACATGGCTACATACAATTTGGTAATAATGAAATAAAATATACTGGTGAAGAAGGAAATGAATTTAAAAATGTAGAACATAGGGCTGCTGAAAAAATAATTGAAGATTTTATGCTTTTAGCAAACAAAGTAGTTGCGACAAATTTTGAATATATTCCTTTTCCTTTTAGAGTACATGATACTCCTGATACTGGTAAAATTAAATCTGCATTAAATTATTTAAAAAGTATTGGATATAATATTCCTAATATTAATAATATAGATAACCCAAAGGTTCTTCAAGGAGTATTAAAAGGATTATATGAAAGTGGTGACTACTCTATTACATCACAATATATATTAAAATCACTAAAAAAAGCAAGTTATTCACCTGAAAATGATGGACATTTTGGATTAGGATTTAATGCTTATACCCACTTTACTTCTCCTATTAGAAGATTTAATGACTTACTTGTGCACACTATTATTTCAAATTACTTAGGTAAAGACTTTAACACTGAAGAAATTGAAGAAATTAATAAAAATCTATATAAAATGTGTGATCATATTTCAGAAACAGAAATAAATGCTGATAATGCTGAAAACGAAGCATTAAAATATAAAATGGCTGAATTTATGGAAGATAAAACAAATGAATATTTCAATGGAAAAATAGTTGATATTCATCCTAAACATTTAATTATTAAACTTGAAAATAATATATACGGACTAGCATATATTAACACAATTAAAAATGGTGGATTTTATTTTGACGAACACGATTATGAAATAAAATCAAGAAATAATAAAACAACATATAAACTTGGTGATTATGTTAGAGTTAAGGTAATTGAAGCAAATAAAGATTTAAGAAAAGTTATTTTCAAGGTTACTGAGAATTTGAATCATCTGAAAAATAAAGACGAAAAAGAAAAGATAAAAACGCTAAAAAGAGACTAATGTATTCAAAATGTCTCTTTTTTCTATTATATTTTTATTTTAAATATTTTTAATATCTCTTTTTATACACTAATATTGAATCTTTTATATCATCTATATCAAACTTTATTCCTTTAACTCCTTTAAATGAAACAAATTCTGGATTATATTTTTTCAAAACCATTAATGTTTTTTCTAAATCATATATAAGCTTCCAATCTTCCTGGTACTTAGTTGTTGAAATTGTTTGATATAAATAACTTATTAATAAAGTACCATCATTTTTAAGTATTTTATCCATCTTATCAATCATTATTTTAAGAAAATGCCTTGATAAATATGTCCCAATATTAGATAACCAAATAATATCATATGATTCTGGTAATTCTTCTTTAAAAATATCTCCAATTATAAAGTTTGGATTTACTCTCTTCAATCTATTTTTTATCTCTTCATAATTTTGATTATTTAAATATAGATTTGTTTCTTCTATCACATATGTTCTATCCTCATCCATTGAAAACAATTTATTTCTTATTTGTTTTCCTGAATATGTATTAAACAATTCATCCCAAAATATATATGATTCATAATCTAATAACCTTAATGTAATTTTTAACTTTTCATAATATTCTTTATTAAAAACATTATTATTATCTTTAAATACTTTTGGATAATCTTTATATCTAAAAAAATCATAAAATTCATTTTTTGATAATACAATAATTGCGGCAGCCTTCAAATAATAATAAAATTTAGTATATGGATTTATGTCCAATACAGTCACATCATTACAATCTCTATAAATAGCATTTAATACTTGATCACCAGAAGAACCCACAATAAATAATTTTTTATTTTTTAAATTAAAGGTATCTATGTAACCTGATATATTTTCTGTTGCAAAAGGATAAATTCTTTCAAAACCTTTATTAAACGCTTTATCATATATAATTTTACCATCACATCTGTCTATAGCACTATTTAATATGTTTTCAAAATTTTCCATGAAATTACTCCTTTTTTATTTATTGGTTATTATACATTAAAAAATATTACATTTCAATTACTATTAAAAAAATATATAAACAACTAATTTTAAATTTTAGATATTTGACATAAATATTAAATGTATATGTATATATGAAAAAAACCAATCAATACTGACTGGTTTCTTATTATCCAATTATGGTGCCCCAGAAGGGATTCGAACCCCTGACCGCCGCCTTAGAAGGGCGTTGCTCTATCCAACTGAGCTACTGAGGCACTCAAATTTGTATCCTTAATCAAAGGACAATAAGATTATAACACTTTCATTTATCACTGTCAATACCATTTTCTTTAATTATTTTGTCACTTTCTCACTATTTACAAAAAAGTTAACTTTATCTACATTATAGTTATCCATAACAGAATATGAAATACTATATATTACCTCTTCTAATACTTTTTTATTTTCATTACTATCAAATAAATACTCATTAAAATTTAAATCAATCTCATTTTCATTTAAGTTATAATCAAGAAGTTTAGTATTATAGTTTAAATAACTCATAAGATTACTTTCAAAAGAAAACTTACTAGCAAGTTCATCGATTATTATTTTTATTTTTTCTTCATCATTATTTACATACTTTGTTACTGGTACATAATAAACATCATTATTATTAGTTTTATTAGTATAATAAATTGTTACTTTATTAATACCTTTAATGCTATCAATATCATATGTTTTATTTATACCATAATCTCTTGTAAGTTCAGTATCTAACATTATTCCTGTTTTAGGAAGTTTTTTTAAGTTTTCACCATCTATCTTAATAATAATTTTATCAATACCATCTATTGATGTAATAGAATATATTAATGATTCTATTATTTTTTCTTCATTTTCACTTTTTACATCAAGTACATTTGAATTAAAATTTAATGTTACTACATCATTATTTATTTTTTTTTCTAATAGTTTTGTATCACTAGGAAGTAATGCACAAAAACCATTTGGAATTTTATCTTGATATTTTCCATCAATCTTCATTGCCTCTATTAATTCATCTATAAGTAAACCCTTTTTCAAAGATGAAACCTGAATATTAGTTTTAGCAACATAATTATTTTTATCAATTAAATAAATATCATGATAATTAATATTTACTTCCTTACTAACCTCTTTATCTAAATCATATTTTTCTTTAGTAGGAAACAAATAAAATAAAAAGACTACTAATAAAATAATTGTATATTTACTTATTTTTTTCATAGAAAATCTTTTTATCATTTTCATATCACCTAAAAAATTATATGCTTAATTTTAAAAAAAATGAGTTTTCTTATAAAGAAATCTCATTTAATTTGAGTAGTTCAATAACAGCACTGCTTCTTCCTTTGACACCTAGTTTTTGCATAACATTAGAAATATGATTTCTAACAGTTTTTTCGCTTATTCCTAGTTTCTCAGCTATTTCTTTTGTTGTATAATTTTTTATTAATAGTTCAAACACTTCTCTTTCTCTTTTTGTTAATATTCCTTTGCTCATTTTTATCCTCACTTTCTCTTTAGAGGTGTATATATAATTACTCATATTATCATATGTAAAAATTATTTTTATGTTAAAAAAAATAACATTAAAGTTATTTTTGAAATTTAATTGATATATACATTTTTGAGTCAAAGTTACTTTGAACTAAATTCATTATATCAGTTGCAAGTTTTGCATCTTGATTTTCTTTTATAACTACTACTCTAACTTGATCATCTTTTATTTTAACAAAATTTTCAAGTTTTAACTCATCTTTTATTTTAGTACTAATTTCTTCTTCTTTGCCTTTCAATATATTTATTGTTTTTAATTCTTCATATGCATTATTTTTTTCTTCACTAGTTGCATCTTTTTTAGTCAAAATTGCTTGTAGTTCAGTTATTTTAGTATTTCTTTCTTCTTCATTTTCAATTTTTAAAGTAGATATTATTTCATTTTCTTTAGTACTAGTTACTTCTTTAGTTTGTTTACTATTATCAACATTTTTACTTGCTGTTTCTAGAAATTCTGACGGCATTGTTATATAATACACACTTAATACTAAAATTAAACTAAATAATGTTAAAATCCAAATACTTTTTCTATTTATCATATCTATTCCTCCATATATCTACTAATAAAATATATGAAGTTTTTTATATTATAGTACAAAAAAATAACAGATTTCTCTATTATTTTCTAGATACATACTTACCATCTTTTGTAGATATAACTACTACATCACCTTCACATATAAATAAAGGTACTTTTACTTCAAGGCCATTTTCAAGTGTTGCATCTTTAAGTGCATTTGTTGAAGTATTTCCTTTAACTGCATCTGTTGTATATGTTACTTTATATTCTACTTTTTCTGGTAAATTTAAACCTATAAGTTCAGATTCAAAATATACAAGTTCAACTTCTAAATTTTCTTTTAAATATTTCTTTTCATTTTCAATTTGTTTTTCACTTAATTCTACTTGTTCATATGTATTCATATCCATAAAATAATACATATCAGAAGTATTATATAAATATTGCATTGTTTTTTTAGAAATATTTGCTTTTTCAATTTTTATATTAGTATTGAATGTTTTTTCTATAGTTCCACCTGTTCTTAAATTTTTAAGTTTAGTTTTCATGAATGCTGCACCTTTACCTGGTTTAACATGTAAAAAATCAACTATTTGATATAAATTACCTTCAACTATAACAGTCATACCATTTTTTATATCATTTATATCTATCATCATAATTATTCCTCCAGACTTTTTATTGTTTGTCTTATTACATTTGCGGAATCTTCTAATTTTTTAGCTTCATCTTTTGTAAGTTCCACCTTCATAACACCTTTAATTCCACTTTCATTAATTACTGATGGCATACCTAAGTATATGTCATCATATGGAGATGAAACAACTAAAACTTTATTTTCATTATTCAATATAGCATTAGTTATATTAACTAGGCACATTCCAATACCATAACTAGTTTCATTCTTTAGTTCAATTATCTTATATGCCATATATTTTGCTTTATCTAAAAGTTTATCAAGTTCTTCTTGTGGTAATATTTCTTTTATCAAAACAGAACCAACTTTAGCACTTGACCAAACAGCAAAACTGCTATCTCCGTGTTCACCTAATATATATGCACTAACATCTCTTATATTTATTTCTAACTTATTTGAAATTAAATATGCAAGTCTACTAGTATCAAGCATAGTACCACTACCGATTACTTTACCGGCTGGAAATTTAGAATATTTTTTAACTAAATAAGTTATTATATCAACTGGATTTGAAGCAACCAAAAATATACCATTAAACCCTGATTTAATTATATTTAATGTTATATCTTTTATTATCTTACTATTTTTTTTAACTAAATCAAGTCTAGTTTCATTCTTATTTTGATTAGCACCTGCCGCAATTACAACAATTTTAGCATCTTTTGCATCTAAATAAGTCCCCGCTTTAATTTTAGTTTTTGAACCTAATGCATAAAGCATATTACTAAGGTCCATTGCTTCACCCATTGCTTTTTCCTTATTTATATCAACTAATATTAACTCATCAATGTTAGAGTTTGTACTAATAAGTGCTGCAGCGTATTTAACTCCAACATTCCCTGTGCCAACTACAACTACCTTATTCATAATTATCCCTTTAATCCTTTTTATATATTCTTATTATTTTTTCTTTTCTTTGTGAACTGTATGTTTCTTGCAAGTAGGACAATACTTATTCAATTCTAAACGATCTGGTGTATTTGTTCTATTTTTTGAAACAAAATAATTTTCTTTTGATAAACCTTTGTTTTCTTTACATTCAGTACATTCTAAAGCTACATGTCCTCTAGCTTCTTTTTTCTTTCCGTTTGCCATTAGTAACTCCTCCTTTTTTTCATATACTAACTAATTATATCACATTATTTTAAAATTTCAAATACTTTATTTGATACTCTTGAACTTATTTTACTGTTTACTGGTGAAGTATATTCAGATGTTGTACTATATCTTACATTAGGAGATAAAACAGTAATAGCAAACTTAGGATCATAACTAGGTGCATATCCTATAAATCCTTTTGATATTGTTGGTACATCTATCTTTCCATCACCATCTGAATCATAGAAACTTTCTGCTGTACCTGTTTTGCCTGCTGGACTTGGAACTGTTCCCATATAACCATATCCTAAACTCTTCATAACAGATTCAAAACCAAGTTTTATTCTGTCTTTATATTTTTGTTCTAAATCTACATTACCTATTAATTCTGGTTCAACGGTTCTTATTACTTTACCCATTTTCTCATTATTAGTTTTTTCATGAACTTCTTTAAGTAAGTGAAGTTTATACCTATTACCATTTGCCGCAAGTGTACTTATATAACTTGCTATTTGAACTGGTGTATATGTATCATATTGTCCTATAGCCATATCAAGTAAATGGCCTGATTCATAACTTGTACCTTTATATCCATATGACTCAACTGGTAGATCTATATTAGTTTTTTCACCAAGTCCATACTCTAAAAATACTTTTCTATATGTCTCAAAAGCAGATTCTGGTACAGTAAGTGGACCATTATAATAATAATTTGCTCCTGCGACTCTCATTGCTGTTTTATACTGATATGCATTAGATGAATATGCAAGTGCTTTTACATCGTCTAAATAGCCAAGACCTTTTGTCCATGAACATTTTGCTGGTGTATTTCTTATTTTTACACACTCATCAAGCATTTTTGTTCCTATATCTATTGCTCCTGTTTTATATCCAACGCTCATTGATGCACCTTTTACAATTGATCCTGGAGTTACTGGATTAGTTAAAAGTGCTGGAGTATTATCATACACTTTATATTCACCATTATTAACTACTACTTGTTTACTTGCCATTGCAAGTATTTCACCTGTTTTAGGGTCTGTTATTATTACATGTGAACCATTATAATAAGTAGTATTAGCATTATTCATTTTAGCATTTACTATTTCTTCAGTTAATATTTGTTCTACTTCTTTTTGAAGATTTATATCTATTGTTAAAACAATATCATTCCCTCTTATTCCATCTTTTATAACTGTATATGAATTATCATCATTTAATAAGTATGTTGCTTTATCACCTTTTAAAAGTGATTCATACTGATACTCTAAATAAGATACTCCTACTCTATCATTAAGTGAATATCCTTCTGATAAGTATTTATCTTTAAGTTCAAATGGAATACCTGATTCATTAGTTGATACACTTCCTAAAATAGTTTTAAATGTATCACCATATAAATATTTTCTTTCCCATTCTAGTTTAACATTAAATCCATTTAGTTCTTTTACATGTTCTGATACATATGCGAACTCTTCATTACTTGCATAAGTTTTAATTATTTTCTCATCATAATAATAGCCCTTATTCATTAAATAATAAATATAAGCGGCCTTTTTATCTTTTTCATCATAATTAGATAGTTCTTCATCTGTAATTCTTTCCATTTTCAGATTATTTATATCTGATATAGTAATTTTTCTTTGTTTTAATAATTCTCTTTCTTTTTCTGTTATTTTTTTATTAACTTTGTCTTTATTATTTACAAGATAAAATTCTTTTAAATTAGTTTTAGCAAGTTTACTATAATCAAGATCTATTTTATCAGCCATTTTATACGCTAATTCTATTTGAGTTTTAGTACTTGTTTCTGGTTTTCTTTTATAATATATTGTTTTAACTCCAACATTATCTACAAGTAAATTATAATTTCTATCAAATATTCTACCTCTTGGAGTTGATGTACTATATACTTCATCCACTTTTATATCATCCAAACTCTTTTTATATTTATCTTTATTTATTATTTGAACATTTACAAGTTTTAGTGTAAGCGCACTAAAAAATAAAAAAACAAAAATTGAAATTATAATTAATCTATTATTTAGTGCTTTGTTTTCCATAAAAAATCCTCCATAATTATTTTGCTTCATAATTTTCTTTATATAACATATTTTTTATTAGAGGTGTTAAATTTGAATGATTTTATTTTAAAAAGTTATGTTGATAAACTATCTATAAACCATATTAAAGAATATGCGAAAAAAAATAATATAGTACTTAAAAATAATGAGGATGAAATAATTTATGATTATATTAAAAAATATTATAAAGAGTTTTATTATGGTGAACCAAAGAATTTACTTGATGAGTTAAAAAGTAAACTTTCTTGTCCAACTTATGAAAAACTTGAAGAACTTTATTATACTGCAAAAAAGATTAAGAAATAGTTTTACTTCTTAATCTTTTTCATTTTCTTCATCTATTATCATTTTAAGTTTATTTACCGCACCTTTTACATCTTTATTTACAAGCACATAATCATAAAATCCTGCTTCTTTTATTTCTTCTTCTGCAATCTTTAATCTATTTTGAATCATTTCTTCACTATCTAAATTACGTACTTTTAATCTTTCCTCTAATTCTTCAATACTTGGTGGAAGTATAAATATAAGTACACTTTCTTTTATTAATTCTTTTACTTTTTTTGCACCTTGTACTTCAATTACAAGTATTACATTTATTCCTTCATTTAATTTTTCTTCTATTTTTGATTTTGGTGTTCCATAATAACAATTATTGTAAGTTGCATACTCTAAGAAATCACCTTTTTTTATTCTATCTTCAAATTCTTCATTTGTATAAAAGTAATAGTGAATTCCATGGATTTCTCCTTCTCTTGGATTTCTTGTTGTTGCACTTACTGATAAATGTGCATCATTTTCTTTTAAATATTCATTTACAATAGTATCTTTTCCAACACCACTTGGTCCAGATATTACAAATAATTTTCCCTTTTTCATAGTTTTCTCCTTTTTTTATGTAAATACATTTTATCAAATAAAAAAATTATTATCAATAAGCAAAAAGAAAAAAAACAACTATTTAGTTGCTTCTTCTTTTTCTACTACATTTTTACCCTTATAAAAACCACATTCTGGACATACTCTGTGTGATCTAATATCTGCACCACAATTTGAGCATTTTACTGTTCCATTAGCTTCAATTTTATAATGAGTTCTTCTCATTCTACCTCTAGTTTTTGAGATTTTTCTAAATGGTACTGCCATTTTCTTACACTCCTCTCTTTACTCACCTAAGAATTCTTTTAATTTCTCGAGTCTTGGATCAATTTCTTTTTCTACAACCTCTTCATCAGTTATAAATCTCCATCCGTCACCATTAATATTTTTAACTTCAATATCAGGGCTTACAACTTTCAAAGGTACTTCCAATATAATATTTTGCCATATAATTGGAATTAAATCAATAGAATTGTTAATAATTTTATTATTTTCTTCTAAAATATCATCATTTTCTCCAATTATTTCATTAACATTAATGTCAATATTATATTCAACATCCTTTAGTGATATGCTGCAAACAAGGGTCAATATGCATTTTATATTTAAATTTACAGAAAAATTATTTCCTTCTGGATATATATTACCCTTTACTTTCACTTTACTAATTTTTTTAATATCTGTATTTTCTAAAAGTTTGTCATCAATAGTTACTTCATCATCAATTTTAATTTCATCTGTTAAATTTGTAATTAGTTTAGTTAAGTTAATATTCACATTTATCACTTCCAAACATATTAATTATATATTATAATGGAAAAAAAATCAACCACGCTTTAAAGCAGGTCAATTTTATTAAATATTTATTACGGTTTTCTTATAATCTATCTAGTTTTTTTATAAACTTCGCGTTTATTTCTTCTTTTGAAGGTAGTTCATCATTTTTGTATTTACTTAGATATTCTATAAACCTATTATATAATTCTATCTTTTTTCTATTTATATTTTTTTCATTTATTTCTTCTTTTTGAAGTTTTATATCTATATTTTCAGAAAACCATTTCATTCTTATTTGATTTAATAGTTCTATTTGTTTTTCTGTAATTCTGTTTCTACCTTGTCCCTTATATGCATTTCTTTGATAAGATATCCAACTTCCTAATGTTATTCCATTCTCATCATACTCATATCCGTTTATTGTTTTAAAGGATTTTGACATTTCTAAATCTCCATGATGTTCATAATAAGCTTTCGCGAGTACATATTTTTTATTCCATTCTTCTTTAATATTTTTTGTTTCAAATCTCATTCCTATTTGTTTTAACAGTTCTATTTGGTCTTCTGTTATCTTTCTATTACCAATTTCTTTATATGCTTGCCTTTGATTTGCTATCCACGTTCCTAACACTATTCCATTTTCATCATATTCATACCCATTTATTGTTTTAAAGGATTTTGACATTTCTAAATCTCCATGATGTTCATAATAAGCTTTCGCGAGTACATATTTTTTATTCCATTCTTCTTTAATATTTTTTGTTTCAAATCTCATTCCTATTTGTTTTAACAGTTCTATTTGGTCTTCTGTTATCTTTCTATTACCAATTTCTTTATATGCTTGCCTTTGAGTTGCTATCCACGTTCCTAACGTCATTCCATTTTCATCACGCTCATATCCATTTTTTGTTTTAAAATCAGTAGGTACTTCTAAATTTCCATAATGTTCATAATAGGCCTTTGCAAGTTTATATTTTTTATTCCATTCTTCTTCTAATTTATTTGTTTCAAATCTCATTCTTATTTGTTTCAACAGTTCTATTTGGTCTTCTGTTATCTTTCTATTACCAATTTCTTTATATGCTTGCCTTTGATTTGCTATCCACGTTCCTAACACTATTCCATTTTCATCATATTCATACCCATTTATTGTTTTAAAGGATTTTGACATTTCTAAATCTCCATGATGTTCATAATAAGCTTTTGCGAGTGCATATTTTTTATTCCAATCCACTTTCCATTTATTTGTTTCAAATCTCATTTCTATTTGTTTTAACAGTTCTATTTGGTCTTCTGTTATCTTTCTATTACCAATTCCTTTATATGCATTTCTTTGATTTGTTATCCATTTTCCTAACGCTATTCCATTTTCATCATATTCATACCCATTTATTGTTTTAAAATTATCTGGTACTTCTAAATCTCCGTGATGTTCATAATAGGCTTTCGCGAGTGCATATTTATCCATCCATGTCATTGTTAATCTATCACGTACATATTCAAGAATCTTAAATAAATCTTCATTTATCATATCTATATCAAACGATGCATTTTTTAAATGAACATTTATTTTTCCATTATTTTCTGAACTTATGTACTCTTTTATTCTATCTTTTAAATTTGTTTCTAATTCTTTAATAAATCCAATATTATTTGATAAATCAATTATTATTGGTGCAAGTAAAATTTCAATCAATTCTTCTTTTGACATTGAATCGTTATAAGTCAATTTTCTTCTTTTACATGCTTCAATTAGTTCTTCACTTGATTTTAAATTATATTCTTCATATTCTTTTTTAGTATCATGGCCAGCTGAAAGTGCCCTTCCTAGTTGCTCAAAAAAAACAATATCAGATTTTGTACTTCTTGCCATTATTACTCCGTCAAGTCCTGGAACATGTACTCCTTCATTATATTGATTTATGGCAAACATTATTCTAAGTTTATTACTTGTATCATTTTGGTTTAAGTCTTTATCATTATAAAATACTTCTCTATTTCTTTTGCCATTAATGCCCATATCACTTGTCGTCATATAAAACTCATAATCTTCTTCTGTTAGTCCCATTTCATGAATCCAATTTCTTGCTTCAGACATTATACTATCCATATCATTTACTCCACTTTCTGAATTAAGTGGACAAAAATATATGTATTTTCCATTTGATTTAATATTAGTTTTAAAGATATCACTTACTCCTGGGGCTTCATGAACTCTCTTCTTTAAATCTCTTAATAATGGTTCTAATTCTTTATAATCTTCAGAATTAGGATTTAATGAATTAATTTTATTTTCTAAATATTCACAAGTTTCTTCTAAAAATACATATCCACTTTTGTAATTTGGTTTTGGAAGTACTTCTTCTATCATGGCATCACGCAAATCATAGTTACTTACTACTTTATTAGAAAATAACTCATCAGTTTCAGGATTAACCATATCTCTTTCATACACTGTTCCTCTATCTCTAACTGTATATGCCGTCATTCCAAATATTTGTAAATCCTCATGTGTTTCAACAAGACTATTTATTCTTTGACCCCAAATAGGCGCTCCTATATGATGAAATTCATCAAGAATTAACAAATCAACTTCTAACTTTGATATTTCTTCTTTACTCATATTTATAAAACTTTGATATGTTCTAAATTCTAAATTAGGAAAATCTTTTTCTAAAGATACATTTTCATTTTGTTCTATTAATTCTTTTTCATGTTCTATTATCGATCCATATGGTACTACATATATTATCTTTTTATCTTTGTTATCTAACGCTAATTGTAATGCATTAAAACTTTTTCCTGTACCTGTCGCATGAACTATTGCCGCTATATTATCTTTTTTTAATTGTTGTTTTATTTTTTCATAACTTCTTATATTATGGTCATATAATCCTAGTCTTTCATAATTACTCATTTTATTCATCCTCCAACTTTCTTACATCAAAAAAATCATGATTATCAATCGTTTGAGTAATGGCAACAACTTCATCTTCTCTCATAATTTGAGAATTTTCTTCATTTTGTTCTGTTTCAAATCTATATAGCTTCTCATTTATTTTTATTATAAAACCTATTTTATTAGAAAACATTGCATCTTGATTATTTTCTGTTGGTACATATACTTTTTCAATTTTGCCATAAATTTTTTTCATTAATTTCACCTGCTATTATTTTCTTATAATCTATCTAGTTTTTTTATAAACTTCGAGTTTATTTCTTCTTTTGAAGGTAGTTCATCATTTTTGTATTTACTTAGATATTCTATAAACCTATTATATAATTCTATCTTTTTTCTATTTATATTTTTTTCGTTTATTTCTTCTTTTTGAAGTTTTATATTTATATTTTTAGAAAACCATTTCATTCCTATTTGATTTAATAATTTTATTTGTTCTTCTGTAATTCTGTTTCTACCTTGTCCCTTATATGCATTTCTTTGATGAGATATCCAACTTCCTAATGTTATTCCATTTTCATCATACTCATATCCGTTTATTGTTTTAAAGGATTGTGATATTTCTAAATTTCCATGATGTTTATAATATGCTTTTGCAAGTTCATATTTTTTATTCCATTCTTCTTCAATATTTTTTGTTTCAAATCTCATTCCTATTTGTTTTAATAGTTCTATTTGTTCTTCTGTTATTTTTCCGTGACCTTGACCTTTATATGTATTTCTTTGAGTTGCTATCCAGACTCCTAACGCTATTCCATTTTCATCACGCTCATATCCATTTTTTGTTTTAAAGGATTGTGGTATTTCTAAATCTCCATGATGTTCATAATAGGCTTTTGCTAATTTGTAATTTCTGTTCCATTTTTCTTCATGTTTTGTTTGAAGTCTTTTTTTTGCTTGTTTTAGCTGTTCTATTTGTTTTTCTCCAGTATTTGACATTAAATTAACCATATAACCACTCCTAACTAGGTATGTATTATATCATTAATAATTTTGATGTCAATTTTAAACATAAAAACAAAAATTAACCTTTACCATAGGTTAATTCTTTTTTAATATTATAAAATTAATTATTTTACTAGTGTAAGTGGTTTTTTAATATATTCAGTTATTTCTTCATAAACCTCTTTATTTGTTAATAAAGGATTATGAGAATTTGAATTAACTTCAACTTTGTCTGTCAAAAAAGCATAACCAGAATTTATCCAATTTTGACTTACAAATATATCACCTTTTGAATATACGATTAAAGTGTCAAAATTACAGAATACAGGATCAATAGAAGGCTCCATTACTTTTCTAAGTGATTTATAATATAAAATTATATTATGCAAATTTAATTTTGCATTATTAGATTTAGTATTATAATCAATACCATTATATCTTTTCTTAATCTCTTCTTTTTCTTTTTTTGTTGTACTAATAAATTCTGGAGAAACAAGTACCAATTTATTAATATTAATATTTCCCCTTCTTTCAATTAAATATCCAAAATTACATCCCATTGAATGACAAATTAAATTTACTTTTTCATTGTTTGGATTATTATTTTCTATAAATTTTTCAATTGATTTTTCTATTGTCTTAATAGAATAATTTGCATAATCATCAATAACAGGAATAACATCTATTCCTTGTTCTTTAAAACTATTAATAATCCTTTCTTGTTCTTCATTAGTAGTTGACATTCCTTTAATATAAAAATTAACCATAAGATCACTCCTTAACTAAGTATATATTATATCATTAATAATTTTGATGTCAATATAAGAATTAGTTATAACCTACCTTGCTTATAACTAATATAAATGATAAAATAAGAAAAAAGGAGAAAGTATATGAAAAGTATAGGAATTATCTGTGAATATAATCCATTTCATAATGGTCATATGTATCATATAAATAAAATAAAAGAAATGTTCCCTGATTCAGTTATCATTCTTGTTATGAGCGGTAATTTTACTCAAAGAGGTGATGCATCAATTATAAATAAATGGAATAAAACTAAAATAGCACTTAATCATAATATCGATTTAGTTATAGAACTTCCTTTTATTTTTACTAATCAATCTGCGGATACATTTGCTTTTGGAGCGTGTGCTATACTTAATCATTTAAAAGTAGACTATCTTGTATTTGGTAGTGAATCAGATAATATAGATTATATAAAAGATATAGTAAATATTGAAGATGATAAAAAATATCAAGAAAAAGTAAAAGAATTACTTGATAATGGTATTAACTATCCTACTGCTTTATCTAAAGCATTAAAAGATTTTAATATTAATTTAAGTGATAGTTCTAATGATTTACTTGGAATATCCTATGTTAAGGCATTAAAAAAATTAAATAGCAAAATTACACCTATAACTATTAAAAGAACTAATAATTATAATGATAAAACTCTAACAAAGTATATAACAAGTGCAACAAGTATTAGAGAAAATATAAATAAAAGAAGTATTAAAAAATATGTACCAAAAGATACATATAAATGCTTAAAAGAAAAAAAATACTTTATTGAAGATTATTATCCACTACTTAAATATAAAATTATGAGTGAAATTAATGACTTAAATAAATATAATGACGTTAATGAAGGAATAGAAAATAGAATTAAAAAAGTAATATATGAATCCAATTCTTATGATGAACTTATAATGAATATAAAGTCTAAAAGATACACATATAGTAAGATTAAGAGAATACTTTTAAATATATTAGTTGGATTTACTAAGGAAGATAAAGAAAAAAATAAAGAAATTAATTATATAAGAGTACTTGGATTTAATAAAAATGGTAAGAATTATCTTAATAAAATTAAAAAAGAATGTACTATTCCTATATATACAAACTTTAATAAAAATTTAGAATATGAGCTTAAAGTTACATCTATATATGATGAATCATTAATAAAAGAAGAGATTAAAAACATTATTATATGTGATTAATCTCTTTTTATATATTTAGTAAGAAAAATTCAAGTCCAAAGTTTTTATCTATATTTCCAGATTTTATATCATAATCTAATTTTTGTAACTTCTTTATATAAGTAATTAGTTCTTTAATTGTAAATCTAGCATTTGATGCAAGTTTTACTCTATATGGATGTTCTCCTATTTCACTAGCCATATCTCTTTCTTTATAGCCATTTTTAACCATTAATTTTACTTGAAGTATAAGTCTAAACTGATTTGCTATCATAACAATTAATTTAATAGGTTCTTCACCCATAAGTAATAAATCATTATAAATATTAATAACTCTTTTTATATCTTTATCCATAATAGCATTAGTAAGGGAAAATATATTATCTTCTATATTATCAATAACAACATCCTCTATATCTTTTGTTGTTATTTTTTTGTTTTCATCTTTATACATCATAAGTTTATCACATTCACTAATGATATTAGCAAGATCATATTTTACTTTATCTATAATAAGTTTTACATCACTTTGTGATATCTCATAATTATTAGTTTTAAAATAATTTGAAATATAGTTGTTTAAATTATAATTTTCTATAGTCTTACATTCTATTACTTTAGAACATTTTTTTAATTCTTTTACTACCTTTTTTCTTTCATCTAATTTTGGATTTCTAACAACAAATATAAGTACTGAATCACTAAATGGATTATTTATATATTTAATAAGTGAATCAATATCATGATTTATTTCTTTTTTATTTTCACCTGTTAAAAAATTACATTTTTCACAAATAACTATTTTATTTGTTTCAAACATACTTATTGTACATACATCTTCTATTGCTTCTCTTACATTGCTTTCATCTAAATTATATCTAGCAACATTTTCCATGCTTGAATTAAATTTATTAATAATATTTTTTATTTCTTTATCTATTAAAAATTCTTCATCACCATATATTAAATATATATTATCCATTTTCTTCACCTACATTATTAATTTTAACATATAAAGAAAGAAAAAAGAAGCATTTATGCTTCATATATTCTAATTATTATTTAAAGTTTGATATGCATTATCTAAATCTTTTTTTACTTCTGAAGATGTTGTTTTTGATAACAATACTATATCTGAACTACTTGTTAAACTATTTTTTAGTTCATAAGTATATTCTTTATTATTTTCCTTTAAAGAAATATTTTTTACTGGAGTTAAAGCAGTTACTTCGCCTGAATTCCAAATTATTTTGTTAAATGAGAAGTTAAGTGTTCCATCTTCCGTTTTAGTATATGTTCCAAGATATGTACTTACATCTACCTCTGGAATAAATACTTTTAGCATAGCATTATTTTCATCAATTAATCTCATACTAACTTCTGTTGTTATATTTGTTCCATCAATATTTATTAATTTTGTTCCAACATAATCACCTAAAATACTTTCTTCTTTTGTATCTTGAACTACCTTATTATCATCTTCATTACCAGCTTCACTATTATCTACTTTATCATCTGTTTTATCTACTACATTATTTTTATTATTATCTATGAATTTATCATAAATTATATATCCTCCAAGAGATAATACCATAATAATTAAAATAACTACTAGAATAATTAATCCTTTATTATTTTTTTCCATTTTTATTCCTCCTATTACTATCTTAAGTTTAGCACAGATAAATAAATAAATAAACAAATAAATAAAAGAACGCTTTACAGCACTCTTTACAATACATTTTATTTTGTTAATTTATTAATTTCTTCAATTGATAAGCCTGTAATATCTGATATATCTTCTATAGACATATTCTTCTTTAACATGTTTTTGGCAATTTCTATAGACTTTTTATTTTCTCCTTTAGAAATACCATCATTAATACCTGATGTGTAACCTTGAGATATACCTTCTTCTTTGGCCTCAGAAAGTAAACTATTTTGTATTTTCTTTTTATCTTCTTCTTCACTCATATACTTTTGAAATTCTGGATCATTATTTACTATTGTTA
>JAHZBE010000005.1 GCA_019423565.1 bacterium | reverse complement strand
TTCAGAGCCGAAAATAGTAATTAGCAAAAATAGGACGTCGCTAATTTTTTTTTGCCCTTTTTTAGATTTTTGTAAACTTTTGTATTTTTTATTGTATTTGATTATTATTATTTGTATAATATTATTGGGTGATAAAAATGGAATATAAATATACTTCAAGAAGTGAAAGAGATACAATTGAACTTGCTGAAAATTTTGAAGCAGAAAAGTTTTCAGGTATGGTTATTTGTTTAGAAGGAGATTTAGGAACAGGTAAGACTTTATTTACAAAAGGTTTTGCTGCTTCTATGGAAATAGATGAAACAATTACATCTCCATCTTATAATATAATAAAAGAATATTATAGTGGTGAAATGCCTTTATATCATATGGATGTATATAGACTTGAAAAAGATGTTGAATCAATTGGTTTACCAGATTATTTTGGTAAAGATGGTGTTGTAATAATTGAATGGGCAGATATGATTGAAAAATATTTACCTGAAGAAAGACTTGAAATTAAATTTACTGCAATTGATGAAAATAAAAGATTATTAAAAATAATTCCTTATGGTCAAAGATATGAAGAACTTTGTGAGGCAGTTCTATGATCTGTCTTTTTTTCGATACAAGTTCTGACCTTTTAAAGGTATCTTTAATAAAAGATAATAAGATTATTTTTGATAAAGAATTGCATACAAAAAATGATCATTCAAGTTATTTAGTACCTACAATAGATGAGGCATTTAAAAGTAATAATATAGACTTTAAAGAATTAGATGAAATAATCGTTGGTAATGGACCAGGGTCATTTACAGGTACAAGAATATCAATCGCAGTTGCTAAAACATATGCTTTTTCATTTAATATACCTGTATATATGATTTCTTCATTGGAAGAATTAATATATGATAATGACGGATATGATTTTTATGTCCCAATAATAGAAGAAAAGAAAGATAATTTATATTTTTCAATCTTTGATAAAGATAAAAAAAGAGTAATTGATGATACATATTCAAGCACGGAATATATGTACAAAAAATTAGAAGAATTAGATGGTAAAATATTATTGATTTCATTATCAGATAAAGAATATGAAAAATACGATACAGTAAAGGTAAGTATAAATGCATTAAATATATTTAAAAATATTGATGTAAATAATGAAAAGGTAAATCCACATTTATTAAAACCAAATTATATTAAGAAAATTGAAGCAGAAGCAAAACTATGATAAATAAAAATGTAGATATATCATCTTTAAAAGATATATTTAATGAGTATCAAGAAAATTATTCATTTGTAGATTCAGATTTTCTAAAAATATATTCATATGTTACTAATGATAAGGTAGTAGCATTCCTATTATTTAATGTAATGTACGAAAAATGTGAAATAGTTGATATTTTTGTACTCAAAGAATATAGAAATAAAGGAATAGCATCTAAACTTATTAATGAAATTACTAATGATTATACTGTGGATAACATTACACTTGAAGTAAGTATGCTAAATAAAAACGCAATTAATTTATATGAAAAATTAGGTTTTAAGAAAATTGCAGTTAGAAAAAATTATTATAAAGATTCAGATGGGATTTTAATGTTAAAAGAAGTAAGGTGAAAGTTATGAAAGATATTTATATATTAGGTATAGAAACATCTTGTGACGAAACAAGTGTATCAATTGTTAAAAATGGAGAAGAAGAAATTAGTACAGTTGTTTTATCACAAATAGATATACATAAAAAATTTGGTGGAGTAGTACCTGAAATAGCAAGTAGATCACATGTTGAAAATATTACAATAGTAATTGAAGAGGCTATTACAAAATCAGGTATGAAAATTGAAGATATGGATGCGATTGCGGTTACATATGGTCCAGGTCTTGCAGGTTCGTTAATAGTAGGTGTAGAAACCGCTAAAACACTTGCGATGATATATCATAAACCATTAATTGCAGTTCATCATATTGCAGGACATATATACGCAAATAGATTAGTAAGTCCATTAAATTTTCCATTAATTGCACTTGTTATTAGTGGTGGACATACTGAAATTGTATATATGGAAAAAGATTACTCATTCAAAAAAATTGGTGGAACTTTAGATGATTCAGTAGGTGAAACATATGATAAAGTTGCAAGAGTAATGAATGTTCCATATCCAGGAGGACCAGTTTTAGATAAATATGCAAAAATGGGTAAACATACATATAATTTACCAGTACCAATGGATGATGATTCTTATGATTTTAGTTTTAGTGGTATTAAAAGTGCTGTTATAAATTTAGTTCATAATGAAAAACAAAGAGGTAATGAAGTAAATGTATATGATTTAGCAACTTCATTCCAAGATGTTGTTGTTGATATATTAACAAAGAAAACTATGAGAGCAGTCAAAGAATATAATGTAAAAGAAGTAATAGTTGCAGGCGGTGTATCAGCAAATTCTGGTATAAGAGAAAAATTAAAAGAATTATGTGATAAAGAAAATGTTAAATTAATTGTTCCAGAATTAAGATATTGTACTGATAACGCTACTATGATTGCAGCAGCTGCATATTATATGTATAAAGATGGAAGATTTTCAGATTTAACACTTAATATAAAACCAACAGATAAAATTAATTAAGGAGTTTTTATGAAAAAAAATACAAAAGGTTTTTCTTTAGTTGAAGCTTTAGCAACAATTGTTTTAATTTCAATTATATCTTTTTTAGCATATCCTAATCTAGAGAAGATGATTAAAAAAACAAATTCAAATGCGGACTATAGTTTAAAATTGATGGCTGAAAATGCAGCGAAAATATATGTAGCAAATAATGAAGAATTAGTAAATAAAAAAATAACTGCGAGTAATGGTAAATATTGTCTTCCAATTGCTACACTTTCTGCATATGATTTTTTAGATACTTCAATAAAAACAGCAGATGGTAAAAAAATTAACCAGAGAAGATGTATATATATATCCAAAACAAATGATTATGATAATATAAAGTATAATTATGAATTATCTAATGATTTGGTTTCAGAAAATACAGATTATTTGCCACCAGTTGTAATGGTAAAAAATATTGATTCATCTTTAGATACATGTAGTACTAATATGTACGATGATAATATTACTAAGGAAGAATTTGATAAAGTATGTAAAATTGTTGTAACAGATAATAGTAATCAAACATTTACTTTGGGTAATAATCTTAATTTGGAACTTACAAATTTCGATGATATGCAAATATTAAAGTATGTAGCAGTAGATGAAAGTGGTAATAAGTCTAAACCTTTAGAAATAAAATTAAAAAATAATATTAATTAAGATAATACTTTTTATGGTATTATCTTTTTTTCTTTTTGTAACCCTAATTTTAAAAACTGAATATAATGTTTATGAGAAAAGGAGGATATATGAAAAAGATAATTATAAGTATAATAACATGTGTAATTGTTATACTTGGTACAGTAATAGCTTTTATTACAAAGGATAATGATAATACATCAAAATTAACAAAAGTTAAAGTTGCAGAAGTAGCGCATACTATATTTTATGCACCACAATATGTTGCTTTAGAAAAAGGATATTTTAAAGACGAGGGGTTAGACATTGATCTTATTCTTACACCAGGAGCAGATAAAGTAACAAGTGCAGTTTTATCAAAAGATGTAGATATTGGATTTTGTGGTAGTGAAGCATCAATATATGTATATAATTCAGACAATGAAGATTATATAGTAAGTTTTGCAGGGCTAACAAAAAGAGATGGAGCATTCTTAGTATCTAGAGAAAAAATAGATAACTTTAAATTAGAAGATTTAAAAGGAAAATATGTAATAGGTGGAAGAAAAGGCGGTATGCCTGAAATGACATTTGAATATACATTAAAAGAAAATAATATAGATTTAAACGATTTAACTATAGATACAAGTGTTGATTTTGCATCTATGGCAGGAACATTTATAAGTGGAGTAGGAGATTTTGTAACATTATTTGAACTTAGTGTAAGAGAATGAAGTCACCAAGTGAAAAATTATATGCCTTTTAAAGACAAAAATAACAATTCACTTGGTAATTAACCTTATATCTTTTAGTTCCTTGTGTGTCGTATCCTCTTTTAAATTCATAACTACTCCTTGAAATAGGTTGTAGTTTTTTTGTTTCATCATTCTCCTTGTAAGCTAAAAATATATTTAATTCCATATTATTTTTATCATTACATATTTTAGATACAACAATACGCTCTAATAAAGAACTAATTATTTTATCTATTGTAGATTTAGAATTAACTTTTTGTTTTAAAATTTCAGCAAGTTCTTGAGTTTTATCTGTCGTTCCTTTTAATTCCCCTTTTTGACTTTTTAACTTATTAAGTTCATTATCAAGAACTTTAATTTTTTCATTAAATAAATTATTTCTTTCATAAAATTCTGTGTTTGATAAACTACCTTGTAAGCTAAGTTCTAATAATTTATCTTTTTTAGCATAAAGATTATTTATTTCTTTCTCTCTTATATTTATTTCTTCATCTATACCAGTATCTATTTCTAGATGTTTATAATAGTTCATAAGAGTATCAATTACTTCGTTAGAATCAATTTGAAGTTTAGAAATCAAGTCTTTAAAAATTGCATCAAGTTCAGATTCTCTAATATTAGGTGAATCACAAGTTGATTTACCATTCTTTAAATATTCGGAACAAACCCAAGTAATGTCTTTTTTATTTTTTCTAAACTCTCTTCTATGGAAAACAGTATTGTGTTGTCCACAAAATATTTTAGCACTATATAAGTATCTATTTTTATAAATACTTTTATCTTCTTTTCGTTCACTAAATGCTTTCTTTCTTGATATTAAACGATTATTAGCTCTATTCCATAAATCCTCATCAATTATTGGTGGTATTCTTGTTTTATCTTCGTAAATAACCCAATCATCTTTTTCAAAGTATTTTATCTTTTTAGTCATGTAATCTACTATTTCAGATTTTCTTGCACAATAATATCCTTTATATTTAGGATTTTCTATCATTCGTGAAATTGTAGATATACACCATTTCTTGCCTTGACAAGTTTTTAAACCTTCGCTATTTAAGGTTTTAACAATTTTAGAAAGTGTTAATTCTTCAACTGCATATAGTTCATAAATTCTTCTAACAACTTTTGCTTCTTCTTCAATGATATTTAATACTCCAGTATCCTTATCTTTTTTATAACCATAAAGTAAATCATTACCTAGTATTTCACCACGTTCTATCGCACGATTCATACCGAATTTAACACGTTCTGATAAACGTCTAATTTCATCTTGTGCCATAGATGCCATTATGGTTAACCTAAGTTCTGAATCAGGCATAGCAGTATTAATATTATCATTTACAAATAATACAGCCACTCCATAAGATAATAATTCTCTAGTATATTTAATACTATCAAGAGTATTTCTTGAAAATCTAGATATTTCTTTGGTAATTATTAAATCAAATATACCACTTCTAGCATCTTCAATCATTTTCATAAAGTTATCTCTTTTAACATCACTTGTACCAGTTATTCCATCATCTACATAACCTTTGACATAAGTCCAATTTGGATTTTCTTTTATATATTGTTCAAAATGTTCCACTTGATTTTGAAGAGATTTCTTTTGCTCTAAATGATCTGTTGATACTCTTGCATAATCTGTTACTCTAAGTTTTATACTTGTAAGTGGCATTCCCATATTTAACTGCTTTCGAACAGTATATAAATCCAATTCTTCTTCTCCTTTCTAAAAACATTATAGCATAATTTTTCATAAATTTAATGAGCACCACTTAAATTACGACTTTTCAATTTTTTTAAAATATTCTCCTCAGTATATTTAAACATTTTATACGAAATTTTATTTTCATTAAATAACTCTTTATTTAAAGTGAGAGCCACTTCTAAAAGTATTTCTTTATTCTTATTTTTTACAGCTTTACTTCCCATAAGATAATTGTTATTCATAATCACTCTCCCTTATTTAAAACTATGAGAAATAATACAAAATAATACTTTAAGAAAAAACAGAAACTACTTAGTATCTAGTTTCTGTTTAACTTCTTTTATATGAGTAATTTTTAAAGTGTTTTCCACTGTCTTAATTAAATCTTTAATTTCATTATGAAGAAGATTATTGTTATCTTCAATCATTTTTATATCGCCTTTAGAAATCATTAGTTTTTTTGTTAGTTTTCCTTGTTCATATTTTATTCTATTAACTGTACTAATAACCTCACTTATCTTTGCTAGAATCTCAGTTCTACCTTCAATGTTTTCTTTATATACAGTTTTATAAATGCAAGCACTTCTAACATAAGCAGCTAAATGTGGACCAAATCCATATTCAATTGCTTTCTCTGTAATAATTCTTCTTTCTTCATCATTTAACATGATATTTATTTTCTTTCTTCTATCTACTTTAGTCATTTTTATTCTCCTTTTTGTTTAATTTTTGTTTATAATCTAATAATTCTTTAATATAAGATTTTCTATAATATTTTTGATCTAACCATTTTACTCCAGTAGTTTTAATATAAAGTCTTCCATCCATATAGCATTTACAACTTACTTCTTTATTCATTCTTTCAATTGCTTTTAGAATAGAACTATTACTTTTATTAAAATATTGTTGAAGTTCTTTAACATTTAGATAAGGATATACTTTTTCAAAATGTGGAATATTTAGTTCGTTTTCCATATCTGATATTTGTTCTTCTAAAAAGTTTATTTCTCTATCTAAATAAAATCCTTGCTTGTTAAAATAAACTTCTTTTAACCAATCTACAAATTCTAAATTAAAAAAACCAATTAAATCGCTACTTGGACCTAGTTTATAATAAATCCAATTTTCAAAGTAATGAATTTTTTTCATTACCTTTATAGCACGATTTAATTGTTTTTCTGATACTCCTAATTTTCTTTGAACATCTATTTTATACATCCATTTTCCTTTCAGATTTTCACCTCGATTCTTATGACATATAATATAAATTCAATCTATCAAGCATGGTGTTATCACACCCTTTTCTTGTTAGGGATAAATCCCTAAGACCCATTATAGTCTCCGACGGTTTAGATAAATTATTATCATATTAATCACGCTCCTTTCTAATAGAGTAATTAAAAAAGGACACAAAAAAAGAGAGATAAAATCTCTCAAAATTGGTCCTTCTTACAATTACCCTATATTATCATTTTAACACATTTTTTTAGGACACGCAACGGCACATTTTTGAAAAATATGCAAAAATTCTTCTTCTAGCCCTTTATTTATAAGGAATAAATATTTTTAAATTTTTTTATAATCCATGCTTTTTAGTTTGATGTGGATATGTTGTATAAACATTTTGAATACCTAAATTTGAAATAGGTAAATAGGCAATTCCTTCATTATTTTTATTAAATTGTTCCATTTCGTCCCAATTCATTTTAGTTCTTTCACAAGTATCATAATCCATCATTATATGGTTAGTAATAGATACTATTATAATAATACCATTTTCATTTAACACACGTTCTTTTAATTGCATTACAAAATTTTTAAATTCTTCTTCACTTTTAGAATAATCTCCAATATTACTCAAATATACAATATCATATTTTTTTTCTGGAGCAAATGAATATAAATCTTCAAAGTAGAACTCATCATTGCCTTTTTTCATAAGTTGTTGTTTTAATTGATTATATTTTTCTGCAGATTGTAAATATGGATTTTTATATTGTGCTATTAAAAATAATTCTTCTGTGCTATCAAATGTATTACTTTCATTCCATTGATTTTTTTCTTCTCCGACTTTATCTATAAAAACTTTTTTTAATAAAGATGTCGTATTTCCACCATATATCTTTACTAAGTTTTCAAAAAACGCAATACTTTCAGAATCTAAAAAATGTTTATAATCTCCAAATCTAGCAAAAATTAGATGTGGATTCTTTATAAAATTACAGAAATTTTCAAAATCATATTTCATTATTAATGCTTTTTTTAATTGATAAAAATAATATGTATATTGATTAATATCGAAAGTATCTACTTGACTTGCTCCCATTAAATAAGCATTAAGTGCAAAATCACCACTACCTAACGAAGCTAACACGCTTTTACCATTAAAATCATAATTTTTCATATATTGACTAAGTGCTTCATTAGCAAACGCATAAACAGGTCCATTTGAATTAAATGGATTTTTTTGTTCTACAAATATATCCTCTATGTCTTTATCAGCGTTTTTTAATAACTCGCTATCACTATTTGCTTGATAAGTAATTGGTTCTGCATTATCTGATACATTAGGTTGTGTAGTAACATTTGTAGGTTGAGAACTTTTTGGTTCAAAACTTACTTTGTTTTGTGTTTTTTTCTTTTCTAAATATCCATAATGTTCTAAAATATTATGAACTTCACTTAAATCAGTATAAGAAAGTATATCTAATTTATTAATACTATGGTTACTTTTATAAGTTTCTAAAGTCATTTGATAAAGTGATGAAAGTATATCTAAATCTTTTTTACAAGGTTCATTTACTTTTCTAATATTATCTATAATTTTAGACATAGCCATGTCTAATTGTTTTAATTTCTCATTTAACATAATTTTATCTCCTTTATTAATACAAAAATTTTATTTTTCTGAATATTTAAATTTTATTGAAACTATAAACAAAGATTCTTGCATATTTTTAGCAGTTACCTTTATTTCAAATGGACAATTATGTTGTTCGAAAATTTCTTTTGCTAGTGAAAGTCCTATTCCAGTTCCTTTAGTAGTTGTATTTTTACCTCTATATCCTCTAATCATTAGTTTATCTAATTCATCTTCTTCTATTTTAGCTCCAGTATTTTTTATTATAACTTCTAAATATTGATCTGTTTCTTCAAAATCTATATTTATCTCATTATCGGAAATTGAATGTTTTACAGCATTTTCTAATAAAATAAACATAGCTAAATATATATTATTAGATAAGTCAACAAATTTTTCTTGTGTGAAATCTATTTTAAATTTCAAATCTTTTTTTCTAGCTTGATAGGAAAGCATAATCGTAAGTTTTTTTATTAGAGGATACATCTTTTGTTTAATTCTTTTGTTATCAGAATTTCTTACTCCATTTAAAATATTAATTCTATAGTTAACTAGGTCATATAAAGAAGTTAACGCTTTAACAACATCATCATTTTCCACTAAATCAGGATATTTATTTTTTACTTGTTCAGACATTGCATTAAAAAAACTTCCAATGTTTCTTAAATCGTGCATACAATCCCTTAAAGAAACATTATCCATTATTAAAGATTCTAAATCAGATATTAAATTAAATAATTCATCTCTTGTATATTGTGGAAAATCTGTTATTTTTTGTCCATTGATTTCTAGTGTTCTTTTCAATTTTGAATAACTATCATCTTTAACAATAAGCGAAGTATATATATTGTTCCTAACATAATATGTTCCAAATTTATATGGACATTGATAAAAACCTTCCTGTTCTTTCTCTAATAACTCGTCATAAAATTTTTTACATTTTTTAGTAGGGTCATTAATACACTTCTTACAAAAGTTGGGTATTAATTTAGGATTGTCACAGTGAATAGTTTTTTCACTCTTATCATAAGTTACTATACTTCTCATATTAGTTTTTCACCGCCACATATAATTGAATAGCAGCTGTAATAGCATTTATTATTGTTGTTGCAGTTGAAAGTATTTCCTCTTTTCCTATTTCTTCTATGTTACTTATATATGGTTTTTTATCTATAATAGACTTAACGTAATAGTGTTCTAATCTAGAAACATCTTTAGATCTAATATCTTGTTTAAGGAGTTGATTTTTAATATTATTCCAAAAATCAATCGGATTAACCATTTTATTAATATACTGGTCAATTTTACTAGCTAGTTCTGCCGGTGGTAAATTTTTAAATATTACATCATCAACATAATCATAATATTTATTAAAAGTCAAGAATTGTTCTTTTGCACTGAAAATAACAACAATCTTCTCTGGATATGTTTGTTTAATCAATTTTGCTAATGCTGCACCTTGATAAACTGGATCTAAATCTTTAGCAATACCATTTATATCACAAAAAATAATATCATATTTTTCAAAATTATCCATTTTATCCTCTTTATCATACTTATACATTTTTTGAATATCAAGATATCCTAAATTTTGAAGTAATTCTGTATCATATCCTTCATCATCAACAAAAAGAATCTTAACATTTTTCTTATCCTTCATAGTTATTGATCCTAACTTTATGTTTCTGCTTTTTAAATCATCAATTGTTAATAATTCATCAACTGTAGTTTTTCTTTTAAATAATTTTATAGGACTCATATTAAAACCTCCTGATAACTTAAGTTTTCCTGGTACTATTATAACAAAAAAAGACAGCAAATGCCATCTTTCGCAGTTATTTTATATGGAAAATTCTTATATTTTGAACAATATTAGCGACTTCATATTCTTGCACTAAGAGAACCTAGTGCTACACAAGTAGAACAAAAAGGATATGGATATGTAGTAGGTTACATTGGTGAATATGGTGGATCAGTACCTTATACAGCATATAATGCAAGAAAAAGTTATATTAGTGAAAATAAAGATACTATTCAAAAATTTACTAATGCAATAAACAAAGGTCTTGACTTTGTATGGAATAATGATGAAGAAACAGTTGCGAAAGTAATAGTAAATCAGTTTCCAGATTTAACTATAAATGAATTATCTAAAATGATAAAAAGATATAAAGATAATGATGCATGGATGAAAAATACATACTTTACAGAAGAATCATTTGATCATTTACAAGACATAATGATTGAAGCTGGAGAACTAAAAACTAAAGTTCCATATAAAGATTTAGTAGATACTTCGTTTTCAAAAAGTGAGTAGAAATGAGTAAAATACTAAAAATAAGTAATTTATATAAAAATTACAATACTAAAAAGATGGAAATAGAAGCATTAAAAAATGTAAATATAGAAATAAATGAAGGTGATTTTTTAGGTATTGTAGGACCTTCTGGATGTGGTAAATCAACACTATTATCCATAATTGGAGGACTTGAAAGTATTACAAAAGGAAGTATTGAAAAGAAAGATAACTTAAAAATAGGTTATATGCTTCAAGATGATTGTTTATTTCCTTGGCTTACAATATATGAAAATTGCTTAATAGGTTTAAAAATAAATAAAACATGTACAAAAGAAAATATGGAAAATGTAAAGAATTTACTTACAACATATGGACTAAAAGATTTTTTAAATAATTACCCAAAAGATTTATCAGGTGGAATGAGACAAAGAGTCGCACTTATTAGAACCCTTGCATTAAAACCAGATTTACTTTTATTAGATGAACCATTTTCAGCACTTGATTATCAAACAAGAATATCAGTTTCAAATGATGTTTGTAATATAATTAAGAATGAAAAAAAGACATTAATTATAGTTACTCATGATATATCAGAAGCAATAAGTATGTGTAATAAAATTATTGTAATGAGTAAAAGACCATCAACAATAAAGAAAACTTATAACATTGATTATGATTTTGATAGAACTAATCCAATAAAGAGTAGAAGTTCAAAAGAATTTATGGAATATTATGAAAAAATTTGGGAAGATCTTAATGATGAAAAGTGAAGAATATAAAAAATATTTAAAAAGAATAAAAAGGAATAATATTCTAGTTCTTTTAACTCAAATATTAATTGTTGTTATATTTATTGTTTTTTGGCAAATAATGGCTGATAAAAATATGGTTGATACATTTTTAGTATCAAGTCCAAAAAAAGTATTTACTTCTATAGTAGATCTTATAAAAGCAAATAATTTTTGGAACCATATATTTACAACGGTATATGAAATTATTATAAGTTTTATACTTGGTAATGTTATTGGTCTATTAGTCGCAAGTATACTTTGGTTTAATAAGTTTTTAGCAAGAGTATTTGAACCATTTTTAACTATATTAAATAGTTTACCAAAAGTAGCACTTGGACCTCTTATTATAATTTGGGCAGGCGCTAACACTAAATCAATTATAATTATGTCACTTTTAATATCCGCAATTATAAGTATAATTAATATTTATAATGCATTTAAAAGTACTGATGAAAATAAAATAAAAATAATAAAATCTATGGGTGGAAATAAATTAAAAGTATTTACTTATGTAGTACTAAGAGATAATTATTTAAAAATTATAGAATCATTTAAAATAAATGTAAGTATGTGTTTTGTAGGTGTAATAATGGGAGAACTTTTAGTATCAAAAGAAGGAATAGGTTATTTAATAATGTATGGATCTCAAGTGTTTAATATGAATTATGTAATAATGGGTGTAGTACTTTTAGTAATACTTACTGTAATGCTTTATTGCATAATTAGTTATATAGAAAAAATCTCTAAGAAATAGAGATTTTTTTGGATTTTTAGTTAATGTTCGTATGAAAAGGTAAAAATGTATGATAAAATAGATAAGGAGAGTGATAGAATGAACCTAGTAGATAGTTTAAATGATAGACAAAAAGAAGCAGTTGTAAATACAGATGGGCCAATGCTTATACTTGCGGGCGCAGGTTCAGGTAAAACAAAGGTTCTAACAACAAAAGTAGCGTACTTAATAGAAGAAAAAAATATTGATCCAAATAATATTCTCGCTATAACATTTACTAATAAGGCAGCTAAAGAGATGAAAGAGAGAATTTTTAGATTGGAAGGAAATAGCGCATTTTATATCCAAATATCAACATTTCACTCTTTTGGTTTAAAAATATTAAAAGAAAATTGTGAATTATTAGGTTATGAAAAGAATTTTACAATACTTGATTCAGATGATTCATTATCAATAATTAAAAAAATAATGAAAGAATTAAATATTGATGCGAATAAATATAATCCAAAGGCAATAAAGAATGTAATTTCAAATAATAAAAACGAAATAATTGATCCAGAAAAATATTCTTTATATGTAAATACAGACTTCGATGAAATTGCTTTAGAAGTATATAGAAAATATGAAAAAAGTTTAAAAATAAATAATGCAGTGGATTTTGATGATTTACTAATTTTGCCATTAAAGTTATTTAATAATAATCCTGGAGTTCTTCAAAAATATCAAGAAAAATATAAATATGTATTTATAGATGAATACCAGGATACAAATGAACCACAATATATATTATCAAAAATGATAAGTGCAAAATACAAAAATATTACTGTAGTAGGTGATGCTGACCAAGCAATATTTACATGGCGTGGCGCAAACTATAAAAATATTTTAAATTTTGAAAAAGATTATAAAGATGCTAAAGTCGTATTACTTGAAGAAAATTATAGATCAACAAAAACAATATTAAATGCTGCGAATAATGTCATTAAAAATAATAAAGTTAGAAAAGAAAAAAACTTATGGACTCAAAACGAAGAAGGAAGTAAGATTACATATTACAAAGCATTTGATGAAAAAGATGAATCAAATTATGTTGTAAATGAAATAAAGAAATTAATTGAAAAAGGAGTTAATCCTAAAGATATATGTGTTTTATATAGAGCAAATGCACAATCAAGAACAGTTGAAGAAGCATTTTTAACAAGTAATATTTCTTATAATATAGTTGGTTCTTATGCATTCTATAATAGAAAAGAAATAAAGGATTTAATCGCATATTTAAAATTAATATATAATAATAAAGATGATGTATCTCTTTTAAGAGTTATTAACTATCCAAAAAGAGGTATTGGAAATAAAGCAATAGAAAATTTAGCAATTAAGTCAAATGTACTTGATAAATCATTATATGAAGTTATAGATTCAGGAAAAGAATTAGAGTTTAAAAATATGATTGAAGAAATAAAAAAAGAAGAAAGTCATTTAACTCTTACTGAATTAATTGATATGGTACTTGATAAATCAGGTATGAAAAAATCTTTAGAAGATGAAAAATCAATAGAGGCAGATATAAGACTTGAAAACCTAGAGGAATTTAAGTCAATCGCAAAAGCAATGGAAATAAATGAAGGTATAGTATCATTAGAGGAATTACTGGATAAACTTGCACTTGTAAGTGACGTAAGTGAACAAAAAAATGATAATGAAGATAAAGTAACACTTATGACAATGCATGCGGTTAAAGGTCTTGAATATGATTATGTATTCATAGTTGGAGTAGAAGAAGGATTATTCCCACATAGTAATTCACTAGAATCAAATGATGAACTAGAAGAAGAAAGAAGACTTTGCTATGTTGCAATAACAAGAGCAAAAAAGAAACTATATTTAATAAATGCTAGAAGTAGAATTTTATATGGTAAAGTTTCAAGTAATGTTCCAAGTAGATTTATAAATGAAATAAGTGATGAATATATTGAAACAATTGGTAAAAAAGAAGATATTAATGTATTTAAACCTAAAATAGATAAAAATAAAATGATGAATGAAGATAATGATTTACATCCTGGTGATATGGTTAATCATGATAAATATGGTTTTGGTGTTGTAGTAACAATAGATGGTTCTATCGCAACCATATCATTTAAAAGAGATGGATTAAAAAAATTAATGAAAAATCACAAAAGTATACACAAAATGTAAGGAGAAACAAAATGAATAAAGATTTAACATTATTAATAATGGCTGCGGGTATGGGTAGCCGTTTTGGAGGATTAAAACAAATAGAACCTATGGGTCCAAATGGAGAATTTTTAATAGATTACTCTATATATGATGCGATAAATGCAGGATTTAATAAAGTTGTATTTATTATAAAAGAAGAAAATTATGATATATTTAAAGAAACAATTGGTAAAAGAGTAGAAGATAAAATTAAAACCGAATATGTATTTCAAGATATAAATAATGTACCAGATGGATATTCTGTACCAAAAGATAGAGTAAAACCACTTGGAACAGCACATGCGATTTATTGTGCTAAAGATAATATACATGAACCATTCGCAATTATAAATGCAGATGATTTTTATGGTAAAGATGCATATAAAGTTGCGAGTAATTTCTTAAAAAATGTAGATAATGATAATAGTTATTGTTTAGTTGGTTATAAAGTATCTAATACATTAACAGAAAATGGAGCAGTTAAAAGAGGAGTATGTAATTTAGAAAATGGTAACTTAACTGAATTAATAGAAAGTAGCGTAGAAAAAATAGATGGTAAAATAATTGCTAAACCATTAAACGGCAAAGATTCATTTGAAGTTACTGAAGATACATTTGTTTCAATGAATATGCTTTGTTTTACACCATCAATATTTAAATATATAGAAGAAGGATTCCCTAGATTTTTTGAAGAAAATAAAGATGATTTATTAACAGGAGAATATTTAATTCCAGATGTAGTTGAAAAATTAACTATTAAAGGAATTGTTTCTACAAAAGTATTACCAACTACTGCTAAATGGATAGGTGTAACATATAAAGAAGACAAAGAAAAAGTAGTAGAGTCTATAAAAAAATTAGTTGAAGCAAATGAATATCCAAATAAATTATGGAAATAATGAGGTGAAACATATGAAAGAAAGAATGGATGAATTAATTGATTATATAAATAAAGCTAGTTATGAATATTATGTTTTAGATAATCCTACAATAACAGACCAAGAATATGATGATTATTATAATGAACTTTTATCAATAGAGGAAAAGTATCCTGAACTAAAAAGAGAAGATTCCCCAACAAATAGAGTTGGAGGAGCTGTTTTAGATAAATTTGAAAAAGTAACTCATGATCATCCAATGCTTTCTTTTGATGATATATTTAATGAAGAAGAAATAATTTTATTTGATGAAAGAATAAAAAAAGTAGTAAGTACTGCACACTATACATTAGAACCTAAAATGGATGGATTATCAGGTTCATTAATATATAAAAAAGGAGTACTTGTAAGAGGTGCAACTAGAGGTGATGGAGTTACAGGTGAAGATATAACAACTAATATTAAAACTATTAAATCTGTACCACTTAGATTAACAGAAGATATTGATATAGAAGTTCGTGGTGAAATCTATATGAGTAAGAAATCATTTTTAGAAGCAAATAGAGAAAAAGTTAAAAATGGAGAAAAAGAATTTGCTAATCCAAGAAATGCAGCTGCAGGATCTATAAGACAATTAGATAGTAAAGTAGCAGCTAAAAGAAATCTAGATTTTATGGCTTACTTTATACCAAATCCAGAAGATTATGGCATAAAGACTCAAAAAGAATCATTAGAATTTTTAAGAAAATTAGGATTTGTAACTAATTATAAATTAAATGGATATGCAAAAAATGTTAAAGATATAACAAATTATATTGATTCACTGTCTGAAAAAAGAGATAATCTTCCATTTGAAATAGATGGTGTTGTACTTAAAGTTGATAATCTTGAAGATGAAAAAAGATTAGGATTTACATCAAGAGTACCAAGATGGGGAATCGCATATAAATTTCCTGCTAAAGAAGTTTTAACAACTTTAAAAGAAATAAAATTTACAGTAGGTAGAACAGGTAAAATAACACCTAATGCCATTTTTTCACCAGTACATGTATCAGGTTCCTTAGTATCAAAAGCAACACTTCATAATAGTGATTACTGCATAGATAAAGATGTTAGAGTAGGAGATACTATTTCTATTAGAAAAGCAGGAGATGTTATTCCTGAAGTAGTAGAAGTAAAATTAGATAGAAGAAAAGAAGATAGTGTTCCATTTAAAATGATTGAAAACTGTCCAATGTGTAATTCTGTATTAGTTAGAAAAGATGCTAATCACTATTGCAAAAATGAACATTGTCCATCTAGAAAAATAGAAAGTTTAATTCATTTTTCATCAAGAGATGCAATGTATATTGAAGGGTTTGGAGAAAGCATAGTAGAAGATTTTTATAACCTAGGTTATTTAAAAAATATAGATGATTTTTATACACTTGATAAATATAAAGATGAACTTATGCTATTAGAAGGATTTGGAGAAAAAAGTATATCAAAGTTATTAGAATCTGCTAGTAATAGTAAGAAAAATTCTTTAGAAAGATTATTGTTTGGTTTAGGAATTAGATATGTAGGAAAAAAGACTGCAAAAATATTATCAAAATATTATAAAACTATGGATAATTTAATAAAAGCAGATTTTGATGAATTAAAATCAATTAATGATATTGGTGATGTTATTGCTAAATCTATAGTAGATTATTTTAGTGATGAAAAGAATATAAATCTAATAAATAGATTAAAAGATTTAAATCTAAATATGAGATATTTAGGTGAAGAAGTAAATACAAGTAATGAAAATATAAATGGTAAAACATTTGTAATAACAGGAACATTATCAAGACCAAGAGATGAAATAAAAGAGGAAATTGAAGGCCTTGGAGGTAATGTTACAGGTTCTGTTACTAAAAAAACAGATTATGTTATTGCTGGAGAAAAAGCAGGAAGTAAACTTACTAAGGCAAATGAACTTGGAATAAGGGTATTAACAGAAGAAGAATATAATAATATGCTTTAAAAGTGTAATTTTTTACACTTTTTCTTTATGTTAAAGTATATAAATCGAACAGTTTTTATTGTATTTAACTTTGATTAATGATATAATTTTAATAATAGAATATGGAGGGACAAAAATGAATGGAAAGGTGTTAATTACAAATTCACGTGGTCAACAAATACAGGCCGATGTAATAACTTCATTTACCCTAAAAGATAATAATAATGATTACATAGTTTATACTTTTAACGAGAAAAATGGTGATAATATAAGAACATATGTGTCAAGACTTAGGGAAGAAAATGGCGGATATATTTTTGATGCTATAACTGATGAACACGAGTGGGAACTTGTTAGAAATGCAATTATAGATCAAGCATTAAATGATTAAAGGAGGAATTAAAATGGCAGGAATAACTAATCCATCTTTTAAAACATGTATGGATGATTATGAAAAAAGGTTAATTAAAGTTGAAAAAGATATTGAAGATTTAAAATATAATTTTAAAGACAAAGATAAAAAAAAGGAAAATATGAAAAACACAGATGTTAATGAAGTTAGTAGTTCTAATATAATAAACTTAGATTCAATTATGAATTCAGGTAAAAAATATGAAATAAAAAGAGATATTCCAGAAAATGCTTATTATGTTGGGAATAGAAATCTAGATATGCTTCAAAGTGAAGTAAATAGTATGATGGAAAAATTTAATAACAGTAATGGCTTAAATAAAACTTCATAATTAGACCGCAATTGACTATAAAAATAAATATGATATAATTAAGAATGCTAAAGAGGTGTGAAAATGAAACAAAAACTAAAAAAAATAATGAAGAGTAAAAAATCTATTGTAATGATAATATTTATTATAATACTTGTAATATGTTTATTTTTGATGAAGGGAATATTTTTCCCAAATAGTGGTTCTAAATATGGAAATAGATTAAATGGAATAGAAAAAGTTCCTTTTGAAACAAAAACACAAAGTGAAATATTGGATTCACTAGAGAAAGACGAAAAAGTACTTGATGAAAAAATAAATATTCACGGAAAAATAATTAACGTAATTTTTGATGTTGATGAAAATACTTCTATAGATAATGCTAAAGAAGTATCTAATAATTTGTTATCAAAATTTTCAGATGATATAAAGAACTTTTATGATATTCAATTTATAATAACAAAGAATTCAGAAAAAGGTACTGAAAAGGAAGTAACTGATGAAAATGGTAAAACAACAACTACAACGGTAAAAGAATTTCCAATAATGGGTTATAAAAATTCGAAAAGTAAAGAAATAGTTTGGTAGGTGTAACTTATGAAAAACAAAAATAAAATTAATTTTAAAAAGATATTAGTATTATCTATAATTTTTATTGTTCTTGTAATTGCTGGAATATTTTTTTACAGAATGAAAAGTAATAATGATGCAAATGGAGTTTTTTCTGTTTTAGAAAAAAGATGGATTGAAAAAAATAAATCTACTGTAATTGATGTTTCAATAGCTAATGATATACCTATATTTGGTTACCAAGGAAATGGAGTGTTTTTTGACTTTTTAGATAGTTTCAATAAAGATACGGGACTTCAGTTTAATAAAATCCCATATAATACAGACAAAAATTCTAAGCAAACAGGTTATATTTTTGAAATAAATCAAAAAAAAGAACTTGCTGATAATGAAAAACTAATATATAAAGATAACTATGTAATGATAAGTAAAGACTCAAACAAAATAAAAAATTTCGATGATTTAGATAATTCTATAGTTGGAGTTTTAGAATCAGATTTAAGTATTATTAAAGAATATTTAGGAAATAATGAAGATGTTATTTATAATAATTATAATAGTGTAGATGCAATAGTTACTGCGCTTAATAATAATGATATAAAATATGCAATAATTCCAAAAAATACTAATATTGATAAAATATTTAGTAATAATTTTAGTGTTGTGTATAATATTACAGATATATGTACAAATTATGTTTTAAGAATAGATGGAGAAGAAAATGTTTTAAACAGTATCTTTAAAAAGTATTATACTAGATGGATGAAAGATGATTTTTATAAGGCATACAATGATAGATTGACATCATTATATTTTGATAAAAAAGAGTATGATGAAATAGTAAAGGCTAATTTTAAAAGTAAAGATTATGTTTATGGATATGTAAGAAATGTTCCATATGAATCAAAAATTAATGATGAATTTATTGGGTACAATAGTGAAATTTTAGATGATTTTGCTAATATTTCAGGAGTTACATTTAAAGTCAAAGAATATAACTCTATAAAAGATTTAACAAAAGCATTAAATGATGGTAAGGTAGATGTTGCATTTAACTATTATAAGTTTGATAATTTGACAAATAATTTTGATTATAGTTTTTCAGCATATAATGAAAAAATAGTTATTTTAACAAGTTATCAAAATGTTACAACAACAGTTTCATCGCTTACATCATTAAAAAATAAAAATGTGGTAATGCTTGATAATAAACTTGCAAATTATATGTCTAACAAATTATCTATGAATGTAAAAACATATAAAAAGACATCATCGTTATTTAATTCAATAGGTAAAGATGATATAGTTATATTGGATTATAATACTTATAATTATTATAAAAATAGTAAATTAGATGATTATAAAGTTATATATGAACAAAAATTAGATACAGATTTTAATTTCATTTTATTAAATTCAAATAAGAATAAAGCATTTGTAAGTTTCTTTAAATATTATATATCAACAATTAATACAGATTTATATAAATCAAGAGCGTTATTGAAATTTAATAACGATAGCAAGAAAATAGATTTATCTTATATATATTTCTTTATAGGTTTAATAATCGTAATTGTATTTAGTGTGATATATTTCAAAAATAAAAATGTATCTAACAAAATAAAAAAAGAAGATAAAATGAAATATGTAGATCATTTAACATCACTTAAAAATAGACATTATCTAAATGAAAATTATGTTAAATGGCAAGCAAATAAAATATATCCTCAAGCAATAATTGTTATAAATATAAACAAAGTTGGACATATTAATGATGTTTATGGACATGAAGAAGGAGATATGGTTATTAGAAAGGCAGCTAATATACTTATAAATAACCAATTAGAACAAAGTGATATCGTTAGAACAAATGGTGATGAATTTTTAATATATATGGTAGGTTATGAAGAAACTAAAGTAATTACTTATATGAGAAGATTATATAAAGAATTTAAAAATTTACCATATAAATTTGGTGCCTCTTTAGGATATAGTATGATACTTGATGATGTAAAAACAATTGATGATGCTATAAATGAGGCAGTACTTGAAATAAAGACTAATAAAGAATCCTCAGAAGATAAATAGGTGAATTAAATGAGCAAAATAAATACAAATTTTAGAAAATTTATAAAAGATGTATTGGAATTAATGAGAAAGCCAGTTATGTCAGTTTTACCTGGACAATTGTCTTTCTTTTTGTTATTGTCATTAATTCCTATGATGCTTATAATTGGACTAGTTGCGCCACTTTTATCAGTGCCACTTGAAAGCATAGTAGATTTAATTAATTCAGGATTTCCTGCAGATACAAGTTCACTTATAATACCATTATTAGAAGAAAAAACTTTAAATTATAGTACGATATTTTTAATTATATCTGCAGTACTTCTAGTATCAAAAGGTACAAGATCAATTATGAGTGTAGCATCAATAATATATGGTGTAGAAGATAAGAAAAATATAAGGGGAATTATTAAATCTATAATAATGTCAATATTACTTATTTTGTTATTTTCATTTATTATAGTAATACCTGTATATAGTTCTAGAATATTAACAATAATAAATAAATTAGATTTAATATCAAGGGTTTCAGATAATTTAATTTTCCTTTATGGAATAATAAAATGGCCTATATCTATATTTATAATTTATATTAATATTAAAATAATATATACTATATCCCCAAATAAGAGAATTAATCCAAAATCTGTAAATAAAGGTGCAATATTTACAACTGTTTTATGGACAATACTTACATCTATTTATTCATTTTATATAAATAATATATCATCATATAATGTATATTATGGAAGTGCATCAAAGTTAATTGTATTAATGCTTTGGATATATTTAATTAGTTATATATTTGTTTTAGGCATGAGTATTAATGCAAATATTACTAGACAGGAATAATTGACAATAGTTATAATGTGTAGTAGAAAAATTATATAAATAGTGTTATAATTATTTAATGTGGAGGTAATTTTTGTGAAAGAAAAAGTTAAAAAAATTATAAAAAAAGCAAAGGAATTTGATTATAAAGATTATATAAGTACAAATAAATTATTTTTTACGTTCGTACTAACAACACTTATTAATGGAATGCTTCTTAGATTTTTTACAGTACATAATTATTTTGCTATAAAACCTATAATGGCTGATTTAGCGTTAATATTATTACTTGGTTCATTTGTATATTTATTTAAACCAAAAAATAGATTTAGATATTTAATGATATTATCTATTATATTTACGGCAGTATGTGTAATTAATTCACTTTATTATACATATTATATGTCATTCGCATCATTCTCACTTATCGCGGTATCTTTGACTGTTGTAGATGTTGGAGATGCAGTTGTAAAAAACGTATTACAATTTAAAGATTTTATGTTTTTATGGCAACCAATATTATTAATAATATTACATAGTAAGTTAAAAAAGAAAGATCATTATAATAGAGTAACAAAAAAAGAAAACAAAAAGAAAAGATTTGCAGGAACACTTATTTTAGGAATAGTGGTTTATTCATTATTCTTTATGACAGTAACAGGTGTTGAATATAGTAGATTAAGTAAACAATGGAATAGAGAATTCTTAGTAGAAAAATTTGGTGTATATACATATCAATTAAATGACTTATTTAAAAGTTTAGATGCTAAATTTAATACTTTATTTGGCTATGATAATGCTGCAAAGGACTTTAGAGAGTTTTATTCAAGTAAGGAAGAACATAAAACTAATGAATATACAGATAAATTTAAAGGTAAAAATGTAATAGTAATTCATACAGAAAGTATGCAGAATGCTGCATTAAATACTTCATTTAATGGACAAGAAGTAACACCTAACTTAAATAGATTAAAAAATGAAGGAATGTACTTTAGTAATTATTATTCACAAGCTAGTAGTGGGACAAGTAGTGATTCAGAATTTACATTTGCAACTTCATTATTACCTGTAACTAATGGTGCGGTTGCTATAAGTTATTGGAATAGAGAATATGAAACACTTCAAAAATTACTAAAAGGTGAAGGTTATAGAACTGTTAGTATGCATGCTAATACTGGTGATTTTTGGAATAGAAATAATTTTCATAAAAAACTTGGATACGACAAATTTTATAGTAAACAAGATTATAATATAGATGATGTTATAGGACTTGGTTTATCAGATAAATCATTCTTTAAACAATCAGTAGAAAAATTAAAAAAAGAATTTAGTGAACATGATAAAGTATATGCAACTTTAATAATGCTTTCAAATCATACACCATTTGATGATACAGATAAATATGGTGAATTTGATGTAGATATTAAAGAAGAAGTTACAAAAACAAATGAAAATGGAGAAGAAGTGAAAGAAACAGTTTCATATCCATACCTGGAAGGAACAAAACTTGGTAATTACTTCAAATCAGCGCATTATGCAGATTCTGCAATTGGAGAATTAATAACTGAATTAGATGAAGCTGGACTTCTTGATAATACAATATTAGTATTCTATGGTGATCATGATGCTAAACTTGCAAAATCTGATTATGTAAGAATGTATAACTATAATAAGGAAACTGATGATGTACTTGATAAAAATGATCCAGATTATACAAATATAGATTATTATTGGTATGAACTTAATAGATCAGTTCCATTTATAATTTGGGAAAAAGATGGTAATCTATCTAAGAAAATAGATACTGCTATGGGAATGTATGATGCAATGCCAACACTTGCTAATATGTTAGGAGTTAGTCCAAAATATAATTTAGGTAATGATATTATGAATTTAACAGATAATGTTGTTGTATTCCCAAATGGTAACTGGCTTACAAATAATATTTATTATAATAGTCAAAAAGATCAATATAAGATATTAAATACAGATTATGTAGTTAATAATGATGAAATAGAAAAAAATAATGAATATGCTGCAAAGAGATTGAATATATCAAATGATATTATAAAATATGATTTAATAAAAACAGAAAAGGATAAATTAAAACAAGTAGAAGGGGAATAATATGAAGAAAAAAGATAAAAAAATAAAAAAGAAGATGTCAAAAAAGAAAAAAATAATAATTTTTATTCTTGTACTTTTAATTGCGACAGTTCTTGTTCTTGCTGCTTTAAAGGTTGGTAAAAATGGTGAAGAAAAACCACAAAAAACTGTTGTTGATCAAATTAAAAATTTTGATTATTCTGTAGTTGATACAGATACAGAATTATTTAAAGAAAATTTTAAAGAACTAAAAAATGTATTGTCTAAGAAAGAAATAGATAATAAAGAATATGCTAGTGTTGTAAGTAAATTATTTATAATAGATTTTTATACATTAAATAATAAAACTAGTATAAATGACGTTGGTTCTGTACAATTTGTTTATTCAAGTTATAAATCTGATTTTGTAGATTATGCAAGAGAAGGAATATATAAACAAGTTAAAAGTAATTTAGATAATGATAGAAGCCAAGATTTACCAGAAGTAAAGAGTGTTACAATCGATAGCATCGAAGAAATTGTACCTTCTACTGAACTTAAAAGTGATGATTTTAAAAATGTAACAGATCCAGAAGCGTATAAAGTAAAAATTAGCTGGGATTACACAAAATCTAATGATTTTCAAACATCTGCGACTATGGTAATTGTTAAAGATGGAGAAAAACTTTCAGTTGCAAAATTAGAAGAATAATTGTGTTAAGGGTTCTCATTTGAGAACTTTTTTCATATTATATATTGAAGTTATATTTCAAAAATTTGACAAAAAATAATATTTATAATAAAATTATATCGTGCAAATGGTGCAGTATCCTAGTTGATATATTTGTTATGAAGACGAGCCTAAAAATTCGTTAAAGAGCACATCTGTGAAACTTTTTGTGTTTGCTTTGGTCGCCCAGACTGGGGTGGATGCTGAAAGGATAGTTTTATGGGAAACTTATAACGGCATATAAGCAGAACCCATATTACGTGGAGACTTAATCTTGTGCTTTAGCCTTGACTTTAGTACGAATTAAGATTAAACCTATTTTGAGGCGAAAGCTTTGAGTAGCGTAGCTTGCCTTGAGTGAATATTTTGGGATTATAGAAAATGTAAAATAATAGTGGCCATATTAATTTATATGTTATTGCTATATGAAATTGTATTTGCAAAAAAGGCTAGTAACGAATCAATATCACATTGAGGAAAACTCCTAGGCTGTTTGCCTGCATAAGATTGCAGTGCGTACTAAGTGGTAATCAAGTCATATATTTGGAAACAATATATACATTTATTAAAGGGGAACCGCCTTTTGGTAACGAAAGGTTAAATCGTGGGAAATCCTACTTGACCTATGACGCAAAGTTTATTATGCTGGTACCAGGCATTTTTTTTAACTTTTAAAATATGTGAGGAAATATGAAAAAAAATAAAAAAAAGAAAAAAAGTAGAACAAAATGGATATTAACTGTTATGATAACATCTTTTATATTATCATTAATATTTTCAAGTTTATCTGAATCAGTTATACCTAATATAAATATTGTTTTTGGAATTCTTATTATAATTATTTTTATAGGTATAGGAATAATATTTGATATGATTGGAGTTGCTATAACAGCGGCTAATGAGACACCATTTCATTCTATGGCATCAAAAAAAGTAAAAGGAAGTAAGCATTCGGTAATGCTTTTAAAAAATTCAGATAAACTTGCTTCAATATGTAATGATGTTATAGGAGATGTATGTGGTGTTGTAAGTGGTAGTGCTGGTATGCTTGTCGCAAGTAATATAGCTTCATCATTTAATATTAATTCATCTATAACAGTATTATTTGTAACTGCGTTAATTGCATCAATTACAATAGGTGGAAAAGCAATAGGTAAAAGTGCTGCTATTAAAAATTCTGAAGCAATAACATTTAAAGTAGGAAAAGTTTTAAATTTATTTAATAAAAAAACGTATAAAAAGAAAAAATAATGGAATATTATAAATGTCATATGAAATATATGACATAAGTTTGAAAAGAGCCTAAGATTTATTTGGGCTCTTTTGTTATATTAAATTTAAAAATAATGAATAAAAATATTAAAAATTGTTCATTATAATAATGACATGATAGTTAAATATGTTAAAAAAGAATATAACGCGGGATGCTTATATTCTTTTTTTGATTTTATCTTTACAAAAGAAAATAAATAATTATAATATTATAGTTAGTAGGAGATATATATGAAAACAGAAAAAGAAGAGGAAGAATATAAATTTAAAATGGAAGAATTAAAAAACTTTTTATTCCTTGTTAATGTCTATATAAGTGAATTTTATTTAGGAGAGACAATTTCAGATGTACTATCTAAGTTAGATGATCAAATACTTGTCTATGAATATAATAAAGAACTTGATATTGAAGAATTAAAACCACTATGTGGATTTATAAAAAAAGATGAGGATATAAAGGAAAATAAGTATGCACTTGCTTATGCAGCAAGTAAATATTTTAATACTTTTAAAACTGGTAACAAAAAAGTAGACAAATATATATTAAGAATGAGATAATTATATAGGTGATAAAATGAATTTTGAATATAACAATAAAAAATATGAAGTAGTAATCGAGAAGAAAAACAATAAAAATACTTACATAAGAGTTAAAGAAGATTTAAAAATTTATGTATCAACATCTTATTTAACACCTAAAATTATGATTAAATCGTTAATTGAAAATAATAGAGATTCAATAATAAAAATGATTCAAAAAAGAGAAAAAGATAATATAAAACAAAGTGAAAATTATTTTTTAGGAAAAAAAATAGAAATTAGGATATGTGATACTAAAAAAACATTCTTTGATGGACAAACATTATATTCAAATAGTAAAGAAAATATCGAGAAATGGTACAAAAAGAAATGTGAAATTATTTTTAAAGAACATTTAGATAATATTTATAATAATTTTTCTAAAAAAGTTCCATATCCATCACTAACAATTAGAAAAATGAAAACAAGATGGGGTGTATGTAATAAAAAATTACAAAAAGTAACACTTAATTATAATCTAATATATATGGATACTAAATATTTAGATTATGTAATAGTTCATGAATTATCACACTTTATACATTTTGATCATAGTAAAAACTTTTGGAGTTTAGTAGAAGAAAATGAACCAAATTATAGACAAATAAGAAAAGAGATGAGAGAGTAATGACTATAGATTCAGTAGATAACAAAAAAATAAAAAACATAAGAAAATTAAATCAAAAAAAATATAGAGATGAAACAAATGAATTTTTAGTTGAAGGTATTCATCTTGTAAAAGAGGCATATAAAGAAGGATTACTAAAAGAAGTAGTTTTAGAAGAAAATGAAGAAATAGATTTTAAAGTAGACACTACATATGTTACATATAATGTGATAAAATCTATATCTAGTCTTGATACACCATATAAAATTATTGGAGTATGTAAAAAGAAAGAAGAAAAAGAAATAAATGGGAATGTACTTATACTTGATGGTTTACAAGATCCTGGAAATCTTGGAACTATAATTAGAAGTGCAGTAGCCTTTAATGTAGATACAATAATTCTTAGTAAAGATACGGTTGATTTATATAATCCTAAGGTAGTTAGAAGTACGCAAGGTATGAATTTTCATATTAACATTATAAGAAGAGATTTAGAACATGAAATAAATGCTTTAAAAGAAAAAGGATATACTGTATATTCTACAGATGTAATAAATGGAAAAAACATAAAAAATGTAAAAGTTAATGGTAAATATGCTATAATAATGGGTAATGAAGGAAATGGTGTAAGAGAAAACATTAAAAATCTTTCAGATGAAAAATTATATATAAAGATGAATAATGATTGTGAAAGTTTAAATGTTGGAGTTGCAACTTCAATAATACTTTATGAATTTAGTTAGTAGGTGAAAATATGGAATTAGTTAGAATTGGTAAAATTGTAAATACACATGGAATAAAGGGTGAACTTAGAATACTATCTGATTTTGAATTTAAAGATAAAGTTTTCAAAAAAGGTGTTAAAGTTTATGTAGGAAAAAAGAAAAAAGAATTTATTATCAATTCATATAGATTTCATAAAATTTTTGATATGGTTACTTTTGAAGGATTCAATAATATAAATGATGTTGAATACTTAAAAGGTGACTTTGTATATGTAAATGAAGAAGATTTAAATTTAAAAGAAAATGAAATACTAAAAAGCAAATTAATAGGTTTTGATGTAATAATAGATAATAAAAATGTTGGTAAAATAACTGAAATATTTTGGGCTAAAGCAAATGATGTTATTAGAGTAAATGAAAATATATTAATTCCTTATGTTGATGAGTTTATTGAAAAACTTGATAAAGAAAACAAAAAGATATATGTTAAAAATGTAAGGGGGTTATTATAATGAGAATAAAAGTATTATCATTATTTCCAAAAATGTTTGATGGAATACTAAATGAATCAATTATTAAAAGAGCAATAGATGATAAAAAAGTAAATATAGATGTTATTGATTTAAGAAGTTATAGCAAAGATAAACATAATAAAGTAGATGATACAATTTATGGTGGAGGAGCAGGAATGCTTATTAAATGTGAACCTGTATTTGATGCTATAGATGATTTGAAAACTAAAAATACTAAAGTAATTATGCTTAGTCCTGATGGAGTGAAATATAATCAAGAAAAAGCATATGAATTATCTAAAGAAAAAAATATAATTTTACTTTGTGGTCATTATGAAGGCTTTGATGAAAGAATAAATACTGTTGTTGATGAAAAAATAAGTATAGGTGATTATGTTTTAACAGGTGGAGAAATTCCAGCAATGGCTATAATTGATTCAGTAACGAGATTACTTCCAGGAGTTATCAATGAAGAATCTCATTTAAATGATTCATTTAATAATGATTTACTTGATTATCCTCAGTATACAAAACCAAAGGAATATAGAGGAATGAAAGTTCCTGATGTTCTTTTATCAGGAGATCATAAAAAGATAGATGAATGGCGAAGAGAAGAACAAATAAAGAAAACAAAGAAGCAAAGACCAGATTTGTTAAAAGAAAGTGAAGAAGAAAAAAAATCAGATGAAGATTTAATTAATACTGAAGAAGAAAAAGAAAATACTGAAACAAAAAGAAAACAAATTGGTAAATATACATTAATTGATGATAAATCAAAGAAAAAAATAGAAAATATTGAAATTAATGATGGTTATGATTTTAAACCAAAAAATAAAATAGAAAAAGATGATTTAGCATCAATAAGTAAAGTTGTTTTAGTTGAACCAGAATTTATTGAAACAATAGCGAAAAAAAATATAAATAAAAAATTAAATATTTTACTTAAACAAATCGCAATAGTTTTAAATGATGAAACAGATGATGAAGGTGCAGATTATGTACTTGGTGAAATTGATAGACTTGCATCTTTAGTAATGGGTAATTATTCAAAATATTTAACTAAAGAATATAAAAATTTAATAAAAAATAAATTATATATGTTAAAAGAAGAAATAAATTTAAAACAAATGATGAGAGCAAAAACAGTAGATTATAGTGAAGAAAAAGGGAGAAGTTTATAATGAATATAATATTAACAGGTGATAGACCAACAGGAAAACTTCATTTAGGTCATTATATTGGATCACTAAAAAATAGAGTAGCACTTCAAAATGAAGGTAATTATGATGAAATGTATTTAATGATTGCAGATTCACAAGCATTAACTGATAATTTTGATAATCCAAAAAAAGTAAGAGATAATATAATAAATGTTGCACTTGATTATTTATCAGTTGGAATAGATCCAAAAAAGGTAAATATATTTATTCAATCACAAGTACCAGCTTTAACAGAATTATCATTTTATTATATGAACTTAGTAACTGTATCAAGACTTCAAAGAAATCCAACAGTTAAAAATGAAATAAAAGAAAAAAGTTTTGAAAAAAGTATACCAGTAGGATTCTTTTGTTATCCTATAAGTCAAGCAGCAGATATAACTGCATTTAAAGCAAATATTATTCCAGTAGGTAATGATCAACTTCCAATGCTTGAACAAACTAATGAAATAGTATCAAGCTTTAATAGAATTTATGGTGAAACATTAGTGCCTTGTAAGGCAATTCTTAATGAAAATAAAATAGCTCAAAGACTTCCAGGATTAGATGGAAATGCAAAAATGAGTAAATCATTAAATAATGGAATTTATTTAAGTGACCCAAGTGATGTTATTTATAAAAAAGTAATGAGTATGTACACAGATCCAAATCATATAAAGGTAGAAGATCCTGGTAAAGTAGAAGGAAACATGGTATTTACTTATCTTGATGTATTTTCAAGTGATGAACAAATTAGTAAATATTCTGAATATAAAACTTTAGATGAAATGAAAAAAGCATATGAAAAAGGTGGACTTGGAGACGTAAAAATAAAAAAAGTTTTATATAATATTTTAGAAGAAATTCTTTCTCTAATAAGAGAAAAAAGAAAATATTATGAAGAACATTTAGATGAAGTATATAATATCTTAAAAGAAGGAACAACTAAAGCAAACGAAAAAGCAAATAAAACATTAAAAGAAGTTAAAAAAGCAATTATGATAAATTTTTTTGAAGAGTAGTATACATTACTACTTTTAATTTGCCAAAAAAAGGTAATTATGATAAAATTTCTTTAGAAATCGGGTGATATAATGGTAGTAAGCATAATTATTCCAGCATATAATTCTGAAAAGTTTATTAAAAGATGTTTAGATAGCGTTATAAATCAAATATATAAAAATTTAGAAATTATAGTTATTGATGATGCATCAAAAGATAATACTAAGCAAATAATTAAAGAATATGCAGAAAAAGATAGTAGAATTAGACCCTTTTATTCTAGTGAAAATAAAGGAGTTAGTTTTTCAAGAAATATTGGTTTAAAAGCATCAACTGGTGAATATATAATGTTTGTAGATTCAGATGATGAATTAACAAAAGATGCCGTTAGAAGAATGATTGATATATCGGTTAAATATAATTCAGATTATGTGGATAGTTACGAAATTGTAAAATATACTAAAAGAAATAATAAGGTATGTATGTTTACAGAGTCAAAATTGCCAAAAAAACACTTAGTACTTGGAAGTATAAAAGAAAATCCTAAAATAATTAGTATGTATATGTATATAAAAGGTAAACTTATAAAAAAAGAATTAATAGACAATTTATTATTTGATGAAAATCTTAGAATTTATGAAGATTTGGTATTTGAACAAACTTTAAAATCAAGAGTTAAAAATTATGTTATGATGAATAAACCAATGTATGTTTATTATCAAAGAGAAGATTCACTTGTTAATACATTTGGTAAAAAACACACTTATTTTTTAGATGCAGCAGAAAAAGTAGAAAAAGTATATAAAGAATTTAATATTGATATAAAAAAATATGTAGAGGCTATGCTTTTTCAAAATTCTTATTTAACACTATTTACGAAAGCTATAAAAAATAATGATGAAATAAAAGAAAATGTTTCTTTATCAAAAGCTTATTTAGAAGAACTAGTTAGAGTATTTCCAAATTATCAAGAAAATAAAAAAATAAGTAGGTTCATAAAAAATAATGTTACAATATTGATAAAAGATGATAAAAAACTAGAAAGAAAAATAAAGATTATGTCTAGAATAAATTTAATATCTCTATACTTTAAGTTTTTATCATTAAAAAATAAATATAAAAATAAAAATCCTTTAGATTAATTTATAATAAATATTTACATAAAATTTAATATAAAAAAATTATGCATAGCTTAAAATTTGGTTATGCATTTTATAATTAAAATAACAATCAATAATTATTTCTCTTTTGTTAACAAAATTTGCGTAAATTCAAAATAAATTTTATATACAAATAAAATTAATTAATTTATAATTTTATTGTGAGGTGTTTTTATGAAATTAAATGAAAGAATGTTAAGTTTGAGAAAAAATCAAAAATTAAGTCAGGAAGATTTAGCAAATAAACTTAATGTTACAAGACAAACAATATCAAATTGGGAATTAGGTGAGACATCACCATCGTTAGAACAAGCAAAAGAAATTGCAAAGCTCTATGATGTAAGTTTAGATTATTTAGTAGGAAATGATAAAAATAATGTTGAAGCAAAACTTAATAATGTAGAAAGATTATCTGGAATATTAATAAAATTGTTAAAATTTTTTCTTATTATATTAATTATTATTATTGTGTATAATATATTTATTTTTGTAATGAATACTATTGATTCTTCTAATAAAGAATATGCTGTTTTAAATTGTAGTAAAGACTCAGATGAAGAAATGTATAGAGTTATATATGATAAACGTAACAAAGAAATTACAAAATTATATGGTAAAGACATAAAAGATGACTTTTTTTATGAATACTATATTAATATTTATGGTGAAAGAGTAAAAATAAATTATTATGAAGATAGTAATGCAGATGAGTTAATAAAAAATATAAAAAATGCATATGAAAAAAATAATGGAAAATGTGATGTATATTATTATAGTCAAAAACCTACAAAAACAATATATATTAATAAAAATAAAAATTAATATATAAATTTATTTTATTAAATTAACAAAAAAACTTACACAAAAAAATTTTTTGTGTTATAATTACTCACGGCTGAGCAGTTAAAACGTAAGTCCAGGCTTTTGGATTTACGTTATTTTTTGCTCAAAAAAGGAAGGAGTTTTTATGAAAAAAGAATTAGATTTAGGAAAGGAAAAGATAGGAAAATTACTTTTAGCATTTTCAGTACCTTGTATTATAAGTATGATTATAAATTCAATTTATAATATAGTTGATCAAATATTTATTGGTAAAGGTGTTGGAATAATAGGAAATGCCGCAACAAATGTTATATTTCCTATTGTAATAATATGTAATGCATTAGCGGGTTTAGTAGGTAATGGTGCTGCTGCAAATCTTAGTTTAAGACTAGGAGAAGGTAAAAAAGATGAGGCTAAAAAAAGTATTGGTTCATCTATAACATTACTTTTTATAATATCAATATTAGTAGTAATTCTATTTGAGTTATTACTTCCAAATCTAGTATATGTTTTTGGATGCACAAAAAATGTTTATTCATCTGCAATTACATATGGAAGAATAATTGTATTTGGTTCATTTTTTATGATTATTTATTCAGGATTATCTCAAATAATTAGAGCAGATGGTTCACCAAAATATTCAATGGTTTGTTTACTTGTAGGAGCAATTTTAAATATTATATTAGATCCAATATTTATATTTACATTTAATATGGGAGTTGCGGGAGGTGCTATAGCAACCGTAATAGGACAAATAGTATCATTTGTAATAGCACTCTTCTATATTCCAAAAATAAAAAGTGTAAAAATATCTAAAGAAGATTTTAAAATAGGAAAATGTACATTAAAAACATTATCACTTGGGTTATCTTCATTTATAACTCAAATGACAGTATTTGCGCTTTTTGTAGTTATGAATAATATAATGAATAAATATGCATTAACTAGTAAATTTGGAAAAGATATTCCACTTTCTGTATATGGTGTAATATCTAAAATAAATAGTTTATATGTATCGCTTATATTAGGACTTGCAATAGGTGCGCAACCAATAATAGGATTTAACTATGGTGCTGGTAACTATAAAAGAGTAAAAGAAACATTAAGAAAAGTAATGATTACTGGATTTATTATAGGCATAATATTCAATTTATGTATCTATATTTTTCCAGAAAAGATAGTATCGATATTTATAAATAAATCATCAGATGATTATAAATTGTTTATGGAGTTTGCAATTGATTTTTGTAGAATATTCTTATTAGTATGTGCACTTAATTCATTTGAAATGTGTTCATCAATAACTATTCAATCATTAGGTAATGTAAAGAAAGCAACAATGGTTTCTTTTGCAAGACAAATAATATTATTTATTCCACTTGCGATTATATTATGTCAATTTTATGGACTTTACGGTGCATTATATGCAGGTCCAATCGCAGATACAATATGTTTTATATTTGTAATATTTGTATTTACTTCAGAATATAAGAAAATTACAAAACTAGAAAATAAGACAACAAAAAATGAAATAATATATAATAATGAAAATTTAAAACCAGTTCTAAACAAAAGGGTAGTAGTCGCAATATCAAGAGAATATGGTAGTGGCGGAAGATATGTTGGTGAAATAATTTCTAAAAAATTAGGTATTAAATTTTATGATAAAGCATTTATTAGTGAAGTAAATAAAGAAACAGGTTTATCAGAAGAATTTATTAAAGAAAATGAACAAAAGCATAGAGTACTTGGAAGTTTTGAATATAACAATGATGACAAATTATTTATTGCAGAAGAAAAAGTAATAAAAAATATATCAAAAGAGTCATGTGTAATTGTTGGTAGATGTGCGTCATATGTATTAAAAGATAATAAAGATACAGTTAAAATATTCTTATATAGTAGTGAAGAAGATAAAATTAAAAGAGCAATAAAGTACTATAATATTCCTAAAAATAAAGCTAAAAAGGAAATAGAAAAAATAAATAAAATGAGAGATAAACATTATAGTTATTATACAGGTTCTTCATTATATAATCCATCTAATTATGATTTAATGATTAATGTTGATTCATTAGGTGTAGAAGGTACTGCAGACTATATAATAGAGTACATTATGCAAAAAAAATAAAAAAATAATAAAATCATGTTGACAAAAACAAATAGTAATGATATCATTGTTATTGTCAACTGATAAGTGCTCGATTAGCTCAGTTGGTAGAGCAAACGGCTGTTAACCGTTGGGTCGTAGGTTCGAGTCCTACATCGAGCGCCATTTGATAATTAAAACAATCTTTATAGATTGTTTTTTCTTTTATATTATTATATAATGTTACTGGAAGTAATATAGTGGAGGGTTTATGGTAGTAACTGAAAATAAAGAAAAAATGAGTATATTAGGATTATTATTTAGTGATTATGATTTTATAAGTTTATTTAAAATGAAAAGTAAATCAGTAAATAAAGAAGAATATATAAAGTTTTTAATGGAAACATTTAAAAAAATAGATAATGAGTATTCATTAATAGATGATGAAGAAAAAAAGATTATTGCTAAAAATAAAATTAATGATATAGTATCAAGATTAGATTTAAATAGCGATGAAATTAATTTAAATAATTATTCTTGGTATGAACAAGAGGATACAAAAGAATTAGCACTTAAAAGATAAAATAATTTGTTTATTTTACTTTTTTTACAAAAAATTAGGGGATTTTCTAATTCAAACGGAGAATATATATAATAGTAGAAATTATTGTTAATTTATAGTATAATTGAGTAAACAAGGAGGTTTTATGAAAAATAAAGAAAATAACTTAATTATATCTGATTCTATTTTAGATGATGTAAAAAATATAGTTAAAAAAGCAAAAGATAAAAAGATTATAAGACCGTGTACAGATGCTTTTAAAAATAATCCTGTAGAATTAGAAAAGCATAAAGGAAAGGCTGATTATTTTTGTAAATAATATGAAAATAAAAAAGAACAACTATGAAATTGGTGATATTGTTTTTGTTTCAAAGTATAAGTATAAAGATGGTTCTAGTGGAAATGGTCATTTATTTGTAATAATAGATAAAGAAATGAACGAATTAGTTTCTATAGAATATTTTGGATTAATAATATCATCTAGAGTTTATAAACAAAAAAATCTATCTAAATATCAATATAATGAATTATTAAAGAAAAGTAAATTAAATGGGTTATTATGTGATAGTATAGTAAAGTGTGATGTATTGTATAATATACCTAGAGAAAATATTTTATTCAAGATTGGTTCAATTGATATAGATGATTATATTAAGTTTATAGATGTTTATAAAAATGTCATGGAAAAATCAATATAATTTCTGTAAATACATATACTATATATGATTGACAATGATTTTTACTTATGATAATATATATTTGCAAACAAAAAAACTTTGATGAAGAAAAGTAATATTAAGATACTTTAAAAGAGAGTCCTAGATGGTGAGAATGGATACTGATATTAATATGAAAGAACACTTCGGAGTTCTTTTTCTGAAATAATAGTAGGAAAAAGCGCGAGAAAAAAGATGCGTTATTCTTTAATGAGTGATCATAGAAATATGATAAACTGGGTGGTACCACGGATATAACAGTTATTCGTCCCTTTAATTTTTAGGGATGATAACTGTTTTTTTATTTTATAGGAGGAGAATGAAAATGAAAGTAAATAAGTATAGAACTAACACTTGTGGTGAACTTACAATTAGTGACTTAGGTAAAAATGTAGTTTTATCTGGTTTTGTACAAACAATAAGAGACCATGGTGGAGTAATGTTCTTAGATTTAAGAGATCATGCTGGAATTACACAAGTTGTAGTACATGATGAAAGTATTTTAGAAGGAGTAAGCAAAGAAACTGTTATAAAAGTAACTGGTGAAGTAATAAGAAGAGATGAAGAAACAGTTAATACAAAACTATTAACAGGTGAAATAGAAATAAAATGTGAAAGCTTAGAAGTATTATCACCAAAGGCACATACATTACCATTTGAAATAGATGGAATGCAAGAAGTAAATGAAGAAGTTAGACTTAAATATCGTTATCTTGATATGAGAAGTAAAAAAATATCAAATAATATTAAACTTAGAAGTGATGTACTTCATTATTTAAGAAATAAAATGTATGATTTAGGTTTTACAGAAGTACAAACACCAATACTTACTGTATCATCACCAGAAGGAGCAAGAGACTTTGTAGTACCATCTAGAAAGTTTAAAGGTAAATTTTATGCGTTACCACAAGCACCACAAATATATAAAGAATTATTAATGGTTGGTGGAGTAGATAAATATTTCCAAGTAGCACCTTGTTTTAGAGATGAAGATAGTAGAAAAGATAGAACACTAGAATTTTATCAATTAGATATGGAAATGAGTTATGTAACAGAAGATGACGTTTTAGAAGTTGGTGAAGAAATATTCTATGATGTATTTTCTAAATTTTCTAATAAAGAAGTATCACCTCGTCCATTTAGAAGAATAGCTTATAAAGAAGCAATGGATTCATATGGATCAGACAAACCAGATCTTAGAAATCCACTTATAATAAAAGATGCTAGTAAAGTATTAGAACATACTAGTTTTGGACCATTTAAAGGAAGTATTATTAAGGTAATAGTAGTAGATGATATAGGAACAAAACCAAATAGTTGGTTTAATGAAATAGTTGATTATGCTAGTAGTATAGGAATGCCTGGTATTGGATATATCACACTTATGAGTGATGGAAGCCTAAAAGGACCTATTGATAAATTCTTAAGTGAAGAAGAAAGAGAAAACTTAATAAAAGAATTTAATATGAAAGAAAACAGCGTAATGTTCTTTATTGCAAATAAGAGACTTAATGTAGCAAGAAAATTTGCTGGACTTATTCGTGATGAACTAGGAAGAAAATTAGAATTAATTGATCCTAATAAATTAGAATTATGCATTGTTAATGATTTTCCTATGTTTGAATATGATGACAAAACTAAAAAATATGAATTCTGTCATAATCCATTCTCACTTCCACATAATGGTATAAAAGAATATGAGAAAGAAAATATTGATGATATACTTGCTTACCAATATGACTTTGTATGTAATGGTAATGAAATGGCATCAGGAGCAATTAGAAATACTGATTTAGATTCATTAGTAAAAGGATTTGAAGTAGTAGGATATACAAAAGAAGATGTTGAAAAGAGATTTAATAGTTTATTTACAGCATTTAAATATGGTGTACCACCTCATGGAGGTATGGCTCCTGGAATAGATAGAATATTAATGCTTATAAATGATGAACCAAACTTAAGAGAAGTTCAAGCATTCCCAGCAAGTGCATCAGGTGCAGATAATATGATGGGTTCACCAAGCGTACTTGATGATGAACAATTAGAGGAATTAGGTATTGAAATTGTAAAGGAGGATTAGCATGAGTACAAAATTTACAAAAGAAATGGTAGATGACTATGCAGATAAATTACTAATTGGTTTAACAGAAGAAGAAAACCAAATGGTATTAGATGAATTTGAGATAATAGATGAAACAATAAATACAATAAATGAAATAGAAGGTATTGAAAATGTAGAACCAATGACACATACTTTAGATGATTTCGTTTATGAACTTAGAGAAGATGTAGCTGAAGAATCAGTACCAATAGATGACTTACTATCAAATTGTGATATGCATAATGGTAGAGAAGTAGAAGTTCCAAAGGTGGTGGAATAAAATGAAATATATGAATAAGAGTATTGAAGAATTACATGAACTTTTAAAAGAAGGTAAAGTAACAGAAAGAGAATTAATAGATGAATCATTAGAATTATCTAAAAAAGTAGAAGAAGAAAATAATGCATTTGTAACAATATTAGATAATATTGAAGAAAAAGAAGTAACTGATAATTTATTAAGTGGTATTCCATATGGTCTTAAAGATAACTATTCTACAAAAGGAATATTATCAACTGGATCATCTAATACACTTAAAGATTATGTACCATTTTTTAATGCAACTGCTGTAGAAAAGTTAAATAATGCAGGAGCTGTACTTATAAATAAAACAGCCATGGATGAATTTGGTATGGGTGGAACAGGAACAACATGTCATACTGGTGTAGTAACTAATCCATGGGATAAAACAAGAATGTGTGCAGGATCTTCATCTGGATCTGCAGCAGCAGTAGCCGCAGGTGTCTATCCATATGCAACAGGGTCAGATACAGGAGATTCAATAAGAAAACCGGCAGCTTACTGTGGTATAGTAGGATATAAACCAACATATGGAATGATTAGTAGATATGGATTATTCCCATTCGCATCATCTTTAGATCATCTTGGAGTACTTACAAGATGTGTAAAAGATGCAGCAATAGTAGTAGATGAAATGAAGGGTATAGATAAAAATGATATGACTAGTTGGGATTCAAGTGATATTCATTTAAGAAAATCTATAACTGGTAACGTAAAGGGTAAAAAATTATGTTATGTAAAAGAAATATGTGATATAAATAATTATCCAAATGCAACAGAAGAATTAAAAGAACATTTAAGTAATTTCATGAAGACAATTGAAAAAGCAAAAGAACTAGGTTTTGAAGTAGATGAAGTATCAGTAGATAAAACATTATTAAGTGCTGTACCAGCAGTATATGTTGTTATATCATGTGCTGAAGCAACAAGTAATATGTCTAACTTAACAGGTATAATATTTGGACCTAGAGCAGAAGGTAAAAACTGGATAGAAATGGTAAAAAATTATCGTACACAAGGTTTTTCACCACTTATAAAAAGAAGATTTGTAATTGGTTCATATGTACTTCAATCACAAAATCAAGAAAGATATTTTAGAAATGCACAAAGAGTAAGAAGACTTGTTGTAGATGAATGGAAGAAATTATTTAAAGATTATGATGCTGTAATTCTTCCAGTTGGATCAGGTCCAGCAAAACACTTAGATGGTTCAAAAGATATCTTAACTAAAGATACAGAAATATTAGAAGAACACCTTCAAATAGGCAATTTTGGTGGATTCCCATCTATAACAATACCAAATGGATTTGTAAGTAATATGCCAGTAGGTGTAAATATTACAGGTAATTGTTATGATGACGCTAATGTTTTAAATATTGCATATGCTTTAGAAAGCGCAATGCCTTATAAAGGACAAATCGCAGGAGGTGAAAAAAATGAGTAAGTATTTAGCAAAAATAGGTTTAGAGATGCACTGTGAAGTTAGTGAAACTAATTCAAAAGTATTTTCAAGTGCAAAAAATGAATATTCACAAATACCTAACTCTAATATAAGACCATATGATATGGCTTTTCCTGGAGTTCTTCCAGTAGTAAATAAAGAAGCAGTTAAAATGGCCTTGAAAATAAGTATGGTTACAAATTGTTCACAACCTGAATATATGTATTTTGAAAGAAAAAATTACTATTATCCAGATATGCCTAAAAATTACCAGATTACTCAAGAAACAAAACCAATTCCAGTAGGTATTTACGGACATGTAGAATATGAATGTAATGGTGAAGAAAAAAGTGTTAGAATTAATAACTTCCATTTAGAAGAGGATGCTGCATCATTAGATCATTTATTTGATACATCAACAATTGATTATAATAGAGCTGCAGTTCCTTTAATGGAACTTGTAACAGAACCAGATTTTCATTCTGCTGATGAAGCAGTTGCTTTTCTAGAACATATGAGAAGAGTATATCAATACTTAGATATATCTGAAGCAGATAGCAAAAAAGGACATCTTAGATGTGATGTAAATGTATCTATTATGGATGCAGATAAAGATGAAAATGATCCAAAAAATTGGGGAACAAAAGTTGAAATGAAAAATGTTAACTCTTTTGGTGGAGTAAGAGATGCAATTAATTATGAAATCAAAAGACAAAGCCATTTAAAAGATAATGGAGAATATGATAAAGTTGTTCAAGAAACAAGAAGATGGGATGAAGAATCAGGTACAACAATTTCAATGAGAAGTAAAGTTGATGCTGTTGATTATAAGTATTTTGTTGAACCAAATATTCCAAAATTTAAATTAAGTAAAGAATGGCTTGATGAAATAAGAAAAAGTATTCCAATGCTTGCTTATGACAGAAAGAAAAAATATATGAATGAATATGGTCTTAGTGAATATGATTCAAATATATTAGTTAAAGAAAGACCAATTAGTGATTATTTTGAAAAAGCAGTAGAAATTGGTTGTGATGTAAAACAAGCAGCAAACTGGATAAATGGTATGATACTTTCATATTTAAATACAAACGAAATATCAATTAAAGATTTTTCTATGACAGAAGAAGATTTAAAAGAATTAATTGATTTAATAGAATCAAAAACAATATCTAGTAAACAAGGTAAAGATGTATTCTATAAATGTTTAGAAGATAAAAAATCACCTAAACAAGTGGTTAAGGATGAAGGTATGATGCAAATAACAGATTCATCAGAAATTGAAAGTGTTATTGATGAAGTTATTAATGAAAATTTAAATCAAGCAAAAACTTATGATCCAGAAAATCCTAGAATATTAGACTTCTTTGTAGGACAAGTAATGAAGAAAACTAGAGGTAAAGCAAATCCAGCTATGAGCAGAGAAATGCTTGCTAAAAAATTAGAAGAATTAGTAAAATAAAACTATAAAGTTCAAAAACTTTATAGTTTTTTTATAGTTAAAAAGTACTTTTTTTGTTAATCATAAATGTTCAATTAATTAATATAATGTAAAAAGGAGGTAAAAATGTATAATAATTGTAATGATGATTTCGAAAAAATAAAGAAAAAAATAGATGAAGAAAATAAAAAATGTAAAAAATGTTATATACAAGGACCAACAGGACCAAAAGGTGATCAAGGTCTTCAAGGCGAAAGAGGAATTCAGGGGCCTTCAACTATAAAAATTGGTATTATAGAAACAGTAGAAAATAAAGAACAAGCTAAGGTAGAAAATGTAGGAACAGATGAAGATGTTATTTTGAATTTTAAAATACCTAGAGGAGAACAAGGGATAGAAGGTAAAATTGGACCACAAGGGATTCCAGGACCGCAAGGAGAAAAAGGAGATATTGGACCACAAGGAATAAAAGGAGAAAAAGGTGATCAAGGTCCAGCAACTATTCAAATTGGTAATGTTGAAACTATTGAACCAAATGAAGAAGCAGAAGTTGTAAACAGTGGTACACCAATAGATGTAGTTTTAGATTTTAAATTGCCAAGAGGAGAACAAGGAGAAACTGGACCAAGAGGCCTTCCTGGTGAAATTGGTAGAACAGAACATATCGCAATAGATGAAACAGAAACTATTGAACCAGGCGAACCAGCAGAAGTTATGGATACTTTTGAAAATTGGGTTCATCATTTAGCATTTTTTATTCCAAAAGGAGAAAAAGGGGATAAAGGAGATAATGGAGAAAGAGGACCACAAGGTCCTGCAGGTCCACCTGGAACAGAATTTACATCTTCTTATGGAATGCGATATTTAATGACAGAAACACAAATAACTTTACCACAAGCAACAGATATAGTGATTCCTTTACCAGAAAAGGGAGTAGCGTTATTTACTGAATATCCTGATAATAATTCAATTAAAATAAAAGAAAACGGAGTTTATCTTGTTTCTTATACATTATGCGGCGGAACAAATGAAGAGTGTTCATTAACTATGTCTGTAAAGGCAAATGATTTACTTTTACCTGCCACTAATACAACTAGTGAATTTCAAGCACAAATAGTTAATTGTATAAATAGTTCAACAATTGTATCACTTAATAAAGATGATCTTATTACATTAAATGTAAAATCATCTATGAATGTCAATATATCATTTAATGGAAGTACAAATGCAATGTTAAGTGTTATAAAAATACATTAAGAGTAGAAATTCTACTCTTTTTGTTATGAATTAATTATGCTAAGTTTTATTTAGTGAATAACTTATAGTAAAGGAAAGTGATAATATGCAAATAATAAATGATAATACTGTTGTAGTAAATAATAATGATGAATTGAAACAAGTATTAAGTGAAGAAAATAACTATAATTATGTATATTTAGGTAATGATATTACAGTAACAAGTGGATTTGTTATAAATAATAAAAAAAGCAAAGTTATTATTGATGGGACTTATAACAATGTTAAATATACTTATACAAATAATTTGAGTTTAGAATCAGAAGTTATAAAGGTAAGTACTACTAATAAAAAAATTATATTAAAAAATATGAATATAGTATCTTCACATGGTTATGGAGTAATATATGTTCCATCTCATCCAAATTATTCTAGTGTGGTAGTAGAATATAATAATATAAATTTTAATGGAATAGAACTTTCATGTAATTATTATGGAACAACTAAAATTATTGATTCTATTATAAATGTAAAAGATACTAATAGTGTATCAGCACAAAAAGTATGTGATTCTAATAGAATTTTAATAGGAGGAAATACAACAATTTCAAGTAGTTCAAATAAAAATACTGTTTTCTTTTTTAATGATGTTATACCATCTTATATTAAAATTATTCCTAATAGTAATGTTAATATAACAACTGATAAAGAACTTATGAATGGAACTAATAGATTAGATTTAATAGTAGGTCATGGAGCAGAATTCCTTTTAACTACTGGTAATGGATTTGCAATAACAACAACACATGGTGCTAGAAATGTTTTAATAGAAGAAATGGCAAAATTTACATTTATAGAAAAAAGTCATCAAAGAGTTCCAATGTGGAATGTATTTGGTAATTTTACAGTTAAAGAAGGCGCAAGCTTATCAGTAATAAATACGTATATGAGCACTCCAACTGATAATTATAATATTTATTTTAAAGGTACAAATCAAAAATTTATCTTAGATAATCCAAAATATATAAATATATATACAAAAAATGCAAATGTTATATATACAAATAATCCTGTTGATTTTATATTTAAATTTAGCAGAATAAATATGTGGATATATGCTCTTGATTATCTTGATGCTTGCACAATTGATGATACACCTGCTTTTTATTGGTATAAAGAGAATAATCCAGCACAAATTACAGGTATATTTAGTAAAGATAGTACAACGGTAACATCACATAATTTTACAGAAAGTGAATTAGGTTCATTATCAGATATAAATAGTTTTAAATTTCAAAATATAAAGATATTAACTATAGGACTTATAAAAACAAATATTCATCCAATTAATGATTCTATAAATGCTATATCGGGGCATACTATACCATATTCGGATGTTAAGATAGAATATAGTAATAAAACTCTAACAGCTAAAGCAGATGAAAATGGTTTATTTGAAGCAAGTATTGATGCGGTTATACCTGATAATACAAATGTTAAAATAACATCTTGTTTAAATAGTTGCTATAACGAAAGAAAAGTTACAGTACCATTTATGGGAGAATTAACTCTTTTAAAAGTAACAGAAAATATTCCATTTAATATGATACCATCTTCTCTGAATCCAATTATTTTACCTAAAAAAAATAAAACAGTAATAACTATTGTTGATAGTAGAGTTAATAGTTCTAATTGGAAATTATATTTATATTTTACAAATCCAATGATAGAAAAAGAAGGAAAAATATTGATAGATTCATTATTTTTTAAAAAATTTGATAATAAAGAAATTTTATTAAAAACAAATAAAGAGATGATATTTGAAGCAAGTGATAATGGCGGAAATGTAAGTGTAAGTAATGTTACCTTTTCAATTGATAAAGGATTATTTTTAAAACCAAGTAATAATTTACTTGAGGATGAAGATTACTCGACTTTAATAGTATGGAGTATAGAAGAGTAATGCCTTTACAAAAAATAAAATTAGTTCATAAAATATATTGTAATGAGGTGAGTTATGAAAAAGGATTATATTTATATTAAATTATGTGGTAATGAGAGTATAAAGTCAAATAATATAAAAGTTAAGTTAAAGGATAAATGCAATAAGATTGTTTTTGAAGGAATGACTGATAATTTTGGAAAAATAAAAATACCAATATGTGATAATGAGGTTTATAGATTAATAATATATTCTAATTTAGTAATAATAATAGTACCTTTAATAGCAAAAAGTAATAAAACTTATTGTATAAATATTGGTAATAATAAAAGAAAAGAACATCTTATTACAGTTTTATTAAAGGATAAAAATTATCCTAATATGAAAATAGAAGGAGGAAAGATAATATTATGGCAAGACATACAATCCCAATAACAAATGGTAAAGGAAGTATTGAACTTGTTACAGGAACATATAAGGCCACTGCTGTTGTAGAAGGTTATGATGTTTCAACTTTAAATCCAACAAGTGTTGATATTATAGATAGTACTGATACATATGCATTTACTATAAGTGCTAAAGGAACTTTAACACTTCATGTTACAGATACTGGGAATCCTGATACTGGTGTACAAATTGTTGGTGCAAAATTTGTTAGAACTGATAATGTAGGAAATGTAATAGGATCAGAAATAGTAACTAATCAAGATGGTAATGCTGTATTTAATAATGTTCCATTTTCTGCATCAGGAAATATTACAATATATTATAAGCAAATATCTGGTGATGGAGGACATACATTTGATACTTTAGTTAAATCAACTATTATGACAACAGAATCACAAGTTGTTGAAATAGAAAATCCAAGTGCACCTTTAAGAAACTTTACATTAATGGATGCTAGTTTCCCAAATATACCAATTATGGATGGTCAAATAATACTTGAAGATAATTAATAAGAAAGCATTTTTTATAAGAAACTGCTTTCTTTTATGTTATAATAACTATAAATGAAGGTAGATGTGGAGGCTTTAATTATGAAAAAAATAATTTTAATTATTTTATTTTGTATTTTATTATTAGAATTAACAGGATGCAGTTATTATGATACCGAATTAATAGATAATGAAAAATCAAAAATTAATCAAAATGTAAATGGTAATATAGAATTAGACAAATAATAGAAAAACTTGTCAAGACCGTTGATAAAGTATAATTTGTTAATAGTCTTTTTTGAAAAAGGTTATGATTAAATTATCAAACTATTGAATAAATAGTAATTGTAAATGGAGGAATGATTATGAAAAAAATAATTTTAACTATTTTATTATGTGAAATTGTGGTTTTATGTTTAACAGGATGTGAAACAAAAACAAATGTAAGTATTGAAGAGTTAAATAATATTAATAATAAAATAATTGATTATTTTCAAAAAAATGGTACAGAAAAATATAATAATTATAGTTATAATTATGTAGATGAAAAAAATAAGGTTGTTATTGTGGGATTAATTGATAATAGTAAAAAAGAACAAAAATGGTTTAAGAAAAATATAGTAAACTCAAAATATATAAAGTTTGAACAAGGTGAAAAATCTAAAAACACAAGAATTAATGTATCTAGTATAATAGATTCAATAGTTAATAATGGACCTCATACATCATCAAATCCGTTTGATTATATTAAAACAAGTCAAAAAGAATATAATGAACTATTAAATCATCCAAAAGAAACATTTGAATATGCAATTAAAGATTTAATTGAAACAAATGCTAATAATGGACTAAAAAGTTATATTGAGGCATTACTATGTAAAGAGATAAATAAAAATTTTAAATATGATTTTGAATCTGCAAATGATTATTTAAAACATTATAAAGAATTTTTACAACAAAGTCATTCAGATTTTAATAATTATGATAAATATGCTATTTCCTTATTGAAATAAGAATTGTTTGATAGATAAATAGTAATTTGTTGAAATGGAGAAATTATGAAAAAGAAAATATTAATTATTGTGACAAATTTTTTAATAGTATTACTAATTGTTGTTTTATATGCGTTATATCGTTTTAATTATATTCCACATAAAAAATATACTAATGAAGATTTTAATATTAAGACTTATATAAGTAAAACTGATAAAGATAATGATGGTATAGATGATCAAACTGATATATTAAATAACGCAAGGGATTATATAAAAACAAATCCTAAATATAAAAGTAAATATTATGCTACAGGTTATCCAAATGATGAATATGGTGTATGTACAGATGTTATAGCATTTGGATTAAAAGGCGCAGGTTATGATTTAATGAATTTAGTAAATGAACATATAAAATCAAATAGAAATTTATATGATATTGATGTTATAGATAAAAATATTGATTTTAGAAGAGTACAAAATTTAAAAGTATATTTAGATAATAATGCAATTATTTTAACAACTGATATCAATAAGATAGAAGAATGGCAAGGCGGAGATATTGTTGTATTTAAAAATCATATTGGCATAGTATCTGATAAGAGAAATAAAAAAGGTATTTCTTTTATAATTCATCATACTAATCCTTATCAAAGATATTATGAAGAAGATATATTAGAATATCGTAATGATATTATAGGTCATTATAGAATAAGTTAAATTAAGTTTTATTAAATAATGTGTTAAAGATAATAAAAAAACTATAGTTTTTATTATTAATAGTATATATATCCATAAGTGAATAAGCTTTTTTTTAAATTAGTTTTAATTTTTATTTGTTGAAAAATTATATTTAGTATTCTTTTTTTTATTATAATATGTTATCATTGTTAATAGGTGGTATAAGTGGAAAAAGTGGAAAAGAAAAATATTATTGTTATCAAGATTTTAATAATACTTCTTTTTTTTATTTTACTTTTTCTAATATATTTGAGCGTAAGAAATATTTACAATAATGCAACATTTTATTTAAATGGCGAAAAAACAATGAACTTAGATTTAAATGCAAATTATGAGGAACCAGGTTTTGTTGCCGTTTTAAATGGTAAAAATATTAAGAATAAAGTTAAGGTAAAATCTGATGTAGATACAAGTAAATTTGGTGAATATACTGTAAAATATATTTTAGAATATAAATATTTATTTATAAAAAAAGAATTAATTAGAACGGTTTCAGTAAAGGATTTAGTTAGCCCAGAATTAAATGTTAATTCAGATGATCATATATATTTATATTTAAATAAAAATTTTGAAATGCCAACATTTAATGCAAGTGATAATATTGATGGTGATATTACTAGTAAAGTAAAAGTACATTCTAATATAGATATTAAAAAGGCGGGTAACTATAATATTACATATTCTGTTACTGATTCTAGTAATAATGAAACTAAAAAAAATATAGAAGTAACTGTTGATAAAAAGAATAATTTATCTTATATAAAGGTAAGTATTGCAGAACAAAAATTATATTATTATGAGAGAAATAAATTAGTATTAGAAACTAATATAGTTACAGGAATGAGAGGAGTAAGTCCAACACCAACAGGTGACTATAAAGTACTTAGTAAGGCAAGAAATGTTAATTTAACTGGTGCTGATTATACAAGCTTTGTAAGTTATTGGATTGCATTTAAAGGAAACTCATATGGACTTCATGATGCATCATGGAGAAGTAGATTTGGTGGAAATATTTATACATATAATGGTAGTCATGGATGTGTTAATATGCCAAGAAGTGAAGTGTCTAAACTTTATAATATGGTTGAAATAGGTACCCCAGTATATGTTCATTAATTTGATAGATTTCTATTTGAAATCTATTTTTTTTATGTTATAATTGATTTATGCGAGAGTGGCGGAATAGGTAGACGCGAAGGTCTCAAACACCTTTGGCCTTTGGCCGTGTGGGTTCGATTCCCATTTCTCGCACCATATTGATAGGAAACTCGATACTTTCGAGTTTTAAGTAATAGATTACTAACTAGAAATAGTTAGTTTTGTAAATGTCAATCTTTTTTTTGACAAAAATGTCAGTTTTGAAGTTGGATACTTTCTAACTTTATGGATAATAAAAATTATTTTTTGTATAAAATTAGTTTTTATTTTTACAATAATTTTTTAGTTATATAAAAACATACTTTATATTAATTGTGTTATAATTTTAGTATATGAGGTGAGGTAAAAATGATAAAAAATATAACTGATGAAATTTATTATCATATTAATACCGGTCAAAAATTACAAATAGGTGATATCTTAGAAATTGGCAAAAGATTTAACAATTTTTATTATGAAATCTATAATATAGAACATATAGAAGATAATAAAGATGCTAATCAATATTTAATAGATATGAAAAAAGAGAAAAATTTATTATTGAATAATGATACTTTAAATCTTGTATTTAAAACAATAAACGATAGCGCTATGATTACTAGGGAATTAGTGTTTGAAGAAGTAAGGAAAGAATTAAATCCTAATTTACCATCAAGACTAAAATGTTTATATGTTTGTAAAACTAAAAATGAAATTAAAGATTGGATTAATATTTTTAGTAGAACAAATAAAAAAGATTTTCAAATTGTAAAGCTAAAATTAACTGGTAATATTTTCACAGGCGATGCTTCCTTTATATTAAGACAAAACATTTCTTTAAACAGAAAAAAGAAACAAGCAAAAATGTATTGGAATGGTGAAAAAAAGGATAATATAAATGAATATTTGTTTATAGGAACTGCTGTAGTTGAAGATATTTTAAATTGAATATTACAAAGGTATAAAAAAAGACAATTATTATTAGATTTAGTCTTCTTTAAAATTAATTTTTAAGATTTAAAACTTTTATAACTTCATTATCTAAATATGGTGAAATACTTCCATTATAACTTTATTCTATTAACTCATAATATTTTTTTTTATATATTGTTTTCTTTCTTTTTTGAATTCATCTAAGGATTCATATTCATTTAAATTAATTATTTCTGTTATTGCCGAAAAAGATTCTCCCTTAAATAATTTATTTCACCTAATGGTTCCATCAATATTTAATATAGCAAAATAATTTCCGTCACTTATTCCAAAACATTCAACTATTTTTTCTCCTGTTATAGTGTTATTGTATGAAAATATATCATCTTCTTCATAATCTGATTTAATTTTAAATGAAGCGAGAAATCCATTATATTTTTTTAAAATAATATCATTTTGGTCTGATTCCATTAATTTTCAGGTATTTTGTAGAACAATGAATTTTCCTTCTTTATAGTTATATATTGCATTAAAATTCCCATCACAACCTTGTATATTAAATAAATTTAAATCTTTTATTGATGCCATTTCATGTATTAAAGAACCAAAATAATATGTTTTTATATGACATCTATTTATTTTCATTTAATCTTTCATGAATCATAATATATCCATTTTGTTCATTTTTAATAACTATAATGGCATTTTAATTGTCTAAAATATATTTATCTTCTGTTTTTTGAATTTATACGATTTTTTCAATTTTACTTTTTTCTTCTTTAATTTCAATTTTATTTTTCTTATTAAACATTTGTGAATTACCTCCATAAAAAATTTAATTACTATTATATTATTTTTTTTCAAGATTGTAATAGTTAAATAATTAAATCCTGAAATATAATCCAAATATTATAAGTGAAGATGAATTTAGAAAAATAAAATAAAAATTAGATATATAATTATTTATAATTATAATAAATATAAAAAAGGGTATAAATTTGTTAATAATTGGGTAAGTTATATAAAAAATATAAAAAAACTATTGTTAAAATCAAATAATTTTGATATAATCATATTGCTTATTCGAAATGGCGATGTAGCTCAGTTGGCTAGAGCATTCGGTTCATACCCGAAGGGTCGAGGGTTCGAATCCCCCCGTCGCTACCAATATTGTAAATGAACTTGGAATTGTTATAATTTCAAGTTTTTTATTTTTTAGACTAAAAAACAACCTTAATAAAATTATATAAGAACAAGGGTTGTTTTCTTAATCAATAAGATAAAATACAGAATAAATTAAAATAGAAAGGAGTGAAATTATGATTGAAAAAATAAAAAAATTTAAATTTAAAGATAAAGTTTATAATGTAATAAAGTGGATTTTATTTACAGGAGTAGCGCCTACTATTACATTAATAATTGGACTTGGGAAATTATATAACTTTGATCCAACATTAATTGTTGGTACTATATCATTATTTGCGTCATTTTTAGGTGCAATAACAGGTTTATCTAATTATAATTACAATAAAGATATAGAAGAAACAATTGAAAGCTAAATAAAAGTTTTATAAGTCTTAAAATTAGTGTATAATAAATATATAGGAGAAAAATATGAAAAAGAAAATATTAATACCAATAATTATTTTAGTAAGTATTTTACTTATATTTGGAGGAATAAAATTATATTCTTATTTAAGAATTAAATATGCGAAAGTTGAGGTAGAATTAGTTCCTGATTTAACTTTAGAATTTAATGATAAGAAAAAGGTTTCAGATTATATAGAAAGTATAAATGGAAAAATAGTTAATGATTATACTATTGATTCAAGTAAACTTGGAAAGAAAACAATAGATTTTAAATTTATAAATGATGATAATATAAAACTTGATTATAGTTTTGATATAAATGTTGTAGATACTGTTCCTCCTGTTGTTTGGCTAAGTAATACATATACTTTAAAAAAAGGAAGCAAAGATACATTACTTGATGATATACTTTGTGGTGATAATTATGATAATAGTCCAAAATGCGAAATAATTGGAGATTATGATTTGAATACTGAAGGAAATTATACTCTTAAATTTAAAGCAACAGATAGTAGTAATAATATTACTGAAAAAGATTTTACTTTAAAAGTATATGAACCAGTTCAAACAAAAAATGATAATAGTACTAAAACAAAAGAAGAAATAAAATATGTTAATTTTAGTGATGTTGTTAATAAATATAAAGATAATAATATAAAAATTGGTATTGATATTTCATTATGGCAAGGAGATATAGATTTTAAAAAATTAAAAGAAGCAGGGGTAGAGTTTGTTATTATAAGAGTAGGTTACATGAAAGGTACTAATGGAGAAAGAGTACTTGATAGTAAATTTAAACAAAATATTAAAAATGCTAATAAAAATAAAATTCCTGTAGGAGTTTATTATTTCTCATATGCATCTAGTAAAAAAGAAGCTATTAAAGATGCAAAATGGGTATTAAAACAAATAAAAAAATATGATGTTACTCTTCCAGTAGCATTCGATTGGGAAGATTTTAGTGATTATAATTCATATAAATTAAGCTTTTATAATTTAACTTCTATGGCAGATGGATTTATAGAAGAAGTAGAAAAAAGTGGATATAAAGGAATGCTTTATGGAAGTAAAAATTATTTAGAACAAATATGGTTACCTAATAATCATAATATTTGGCTTGCACATTATACAGATAAAACAAGTTATGAAGGTAATTATAAGTTTTGGCAATTAACAGAAATAGGTAAAGTAGATGGAATTGATGGCACTGTTGATATAGATATATATTATGAAAAATAAATCTTTAAAATAGATTTATTTTTTGTATTTTTTTTATCTTTGTGATAGAATATGTGAACTAGAGAAGGGATATATATGGAAAAAATAGATTTACATATGCATTCATTATATTCTGATGGAGTATATGATGTAAGTACATTATTAAAAATGGCAGAAGAAAGAGGTTTATCAATTATATCTATTACAGACCATGATAACTGCAAGGCACATATTGAATTAATGGATGAAAATGTTAGAAATAATTTTAGTGGTGACATAAAAACAGGTATAGAAATAACAACATCTTTTCATGGCCAAAAAATAGAGTTACTTGCCTATGATTTTGATAATGTAGAAACTGTTAATGAATTTTTTGTAAATAAAAGAAAAAGTGTAAACTTGAAGAAAGTAGCAATAGAATCAGCTGCACATACCTTAAAAATATTTGATAAACTAAATATAAAATATCCTGATAAATATAAAGAAGATTTAACTATACCTAAATTTGAATCAAAATTATATGATGATATATTGTTACTTAATGATAAAGAAGAATTAATGAAAAAATTAGGGGATTCATATTCTTTAAATGGTAAAGAATTTTTTAGAAAATGTGTATGTATTCCAAATAATGTATTTTCGTTTAATTTTTCAAAATATAGACCAAGTTTAGATGAAGTAATTACATTTATTCATGAAAATGGAGGTATATTATTCTTGGCTCATCCATATGTTTATAAAATGAAAAATACAGAAGAGTTTTTAGATAATTTATATGATGAATATAAAGATATAGATGGAATTGAATGTTATTACTATGATTTTACTAAAAAGCAAATTGATTATATAAAAGCTTTTTCAGAAAAAAGAAATTTGATGATATCTGGTGGTAGTGATTTTCATGGTAATAGAGGAAGAAAAAATGAAATGGGAGTATGTATAAATAATAATGGATATATACCTAAAGATATATTATCTACGTGGAAAAAAGATAAATTAAATATAAAAAAATTAGTAAAGTAGGTGAAAAAATGACAGAAGAAGATTACAAAAAATTAAATGATTATTTAAATGATACTTTTATTTATTTAAGTGAGTATGATGGATTTTTAATTTATAATATGCATACAATATTTATACTTAATTCTATGCTTTATGAAAAATTAAAAAATATAGATTTAAATCATAAATTCCATGAAAATAATTTAACATTTGAAGATATATTTAATATTGCTAGAAATGAGATAGAAAAAATTAATCCAAATTATTTAGAAAAATTTGATGAGTTAATAGATTCTGGACGTCTTGATTTTTTTAATCAAGAGAAAAACATAACTATAAGTGAAAGAAATGATTATGAAAAACTTTCACAAATAGAAAATAGTGAAGAAGAAACAAGAAATAATAGTACTTGCAATTATACTAAAAATGATTATTTTATAAATTTAGCAAGAGAATATAATTATAATGATGTGCTTATTTTAATTCATGAATTTATTCATTCTACTAATGCATCAGAAAATATGGGAGAGTATAGGTACATATTAACAGAATTCTTTTCAATATATTTTGAAATGTGTACAAGAAAAAATCTATTAGAAAGTGGTATTAATCCTAGTGAACTTGATATATTTGATAGAATAAAATATACGGGAAGAGATTCAAAATCAATAGATAATTATTCTTTTGTATTAATGTATTACAATTTGTTTGGAAATATAAAAGAAAATTCATATAAAGATTTAATAAAATATAATATTGTTTCACTTTCAAAAGAAGAGTTTGATAATTCTTGCCAATTTTTATTAAATTATTTTGATTATAAAAAAGATGAATATAACTTCAAAAATAAAGAATTTAATTTATATGATTATAGAAAATGTATTAGTAGTTTGTTTAGTAGCGGTTATAGATATTTATTTGGAACATTATTTGCATGTTATTTATTAGAAAATGGAAATAAAGATAAAGTTGTATGGTTAAATGATCATATTAATGATGAAGAAATAAAGAATATGAATTTTATTGATGTACTTAAGATTATTGGTATTGATTTAACAGATGAAAATATAAATAAAAAATTAGTTGATGGCGCACAAAATTATTATGAAAATTTAAGTAAATATTCTGTTAAGAAAGAAAAAGAAAAGTCTTTGACATATAATGTATAATATGATATTATATTTTTGAAATCAATTAAGAAAGACATAGTCATTAAATTAAATATAAATAGAGAGTTAGTGTTTGGTGGAAACTAATATATTATTTATTGATTCCTACTTTCTTAGAGAAATGTAAACATTTCCGGGTAATACCGTTATTTAAATTAAGTAAATAAAAGGATGGTACCGTGCACATGCACTCCTTAAGAAGTACTATCCTTTTTTATTTTTGAAAGGGTGAATATTATGGGAAACAAAGCAATAACAGAAAGAAATAAAGATTTTGCAAAATGGTATACAGATGTTGTAAGAGCAGCAAAATTATGTGATTATTCATGTGTAAAAGGATGCATGGTAATAGAACCAAATGGATATGCTATTTGGGAAAAAATGAAAGAAATATTAGATAAGAAATTTAAAGAACTTGGACATGTAAATGTACAAATGCCACTATTAATACCAGAAAGTATGCTTGAAAAAGAAGGAGAACTTGTAAATGGATTTGCTCCAGAAGTTGCTTGGGTAACAATGGGTGGTAGTAAACAATTAGATGAAAGATTAGCAATAAGACCAACAAGTGAAACAATGTTTTCAGATTATTATTCGGCACATGTAAAAAGTTATAAAGATTTACCAATGCTATATAATCAGTGGTGTAATGTACTTAGATGGGAAAAAGAAACAAGACCATTTTTAAGAAGCAGAGAATTCTTATGGCAAGAAGGTCATACAATTCATTCAAGTGAAGAAGAAGCAAAAAAAGAAGCAAATCAAATGATAGAAGTATATAATTGGTTTCATAATGAAATACTAGCAATTCCATCAATAATGGGAAGAAAAACAGAAAAAGAAAAATTCTCAGGTGCAGAATATACACTTACAAATGAAGCATTAATGTATAATGGAGTTGCACTTCAATCAGGAACATCACACTATTTTGGTCAAAAATTTTCTGAAGCATATGGTATTAAATTTACTAATAAAGAAAATAAAGAAGAATATGCATATCAAACATCATGGGGAACAACAACAAGAATGATTGGTGGACTTATTATGGTTCATTCAGATGATTATGGACTTGTATTACCTCCAAAAATCGCACCAAAACAAGTCGCAATAATTCCAATTGGAAATGATGAAGAAGTATTAAATTTATGTAATGAATATAAAGAAAAATTAAATAAAGAAGGAATAGAAGCTTATGTAGATTTAACAGATAAATCACCAGGATTTAAATTTGCAGAAGCAGAAGTAAATGGTATTCCTGTTAGAATAGAACTTGGTAAAAGAGATTTAGAAAATAATAAAATTACATTTGCAAGAAGAGATACAAGAGAAAAGATAGAAGAAAATATTAATATTGATATAGTAAGTTATACAAAAAAATTACTAGAAACTATTCAAAAAGATATGTATGAAAGAGCAAAGAAAAGAAGAAATGAATTAACATTCGAAGCACATAATAAAGAAGAAATAGAAAAAATACTTAATACACAACCAGGATTTATTCATGCAATGTGGTGTGGAGATATTAAATGTGAAGAAGAAATAAAACAAATAAAAGGTTGTAAATCAAGATGTATTGTAAATGAAAAAGCAATTGATGAAAAATGTGTATGTTGTGGTAAAGATGCTAAATACCATGTAATATGGGGAATACAATATTAAGGAATGATTAAATTCCTTTTTTAATAGAAAAAAATTAAAAATTATAGTACAATTAAAAAGAAGGAGGGTAAAAAATGATTTTAATAATTGCAGAGAAACCATCACTTGCTAGAAACATAGTTTCTGGTATTGGAAAAATGAATAGAAAAGATGGATATTTTGAAAATGAAAATTATTTAGTAACATGGGCTTTTGGTCATTTATTTACCCTATATGACATAGAAGATTATGATAATTTAGAAGATAGAAGATGGAAAATGGATAATCTTCCTTTTTATCCCAAAGAGTTTAAATTTAATTTAAAAAAAGATCAAAGAAAGCATATTGATGACGGAGTATTAAAACAATTTAACATAATAAAAGCACTTGTAAATAGAGAAGATATTGACACTATAGTAAATGCAGGAGACTCGGATAGAGAAGGAGAAATAATTGTAAGATTATGTATAAATAATGCACTTAATAGTGAAAAAAAACTAGTAAGATTATGGCTTCCAGATCAAACAGAAGAAACTGTAAAAAAAGCATTAACTGAAATGAAAGATGAAAAAGAATATGATAATTTAGCTAATGAAGGATTTGCTAGAACTTATGTTGACTGGCTTTATGGAGTTAATTTAACAAGATATGCAACACTTAAAACAGGAACACTTTTAAGAGTAGGAAGAGTAATTGTTCCAATAGTAAAAGCAATATATGATAGAGATAAACAAATAGAAGAATTTATTCCAGATATATATTATGGAATAGCATCTAATGAAGAAACAAATGGTGAAGTAGTAGAACTTAATTCAAAAGAAAAATTTGATAAAGAAAAGTTAGAAGACGCTAAGAAATTATGTGAGTTATATAATAAAGAAAAAGCAGTAGTAACTAAAAAAACAGTAAAAAAAGATACACTTGCTCCAGGTAAATTATATTCACTTACAAAACTTCAAAACTACTTAGGTAAAAAATATAAAATGCCTATGGATCAATCATTAAAAATAGTACAAAAATTATATGAAGAAGGTTATTTAACTTATCCTAGAACAAATTCAGAGTATTTAGCAACCAATGAAAAAGATAAAATAAAAAGTATATTAGAAGTAGTATCAAAACTAGGTTATAAAGTAAAATTTAAAGATAAAAAAACTATATTTGATGATAGTAAAATAGAATCCCATTCAGCGCTTACTCCAACTTATAAAATACCTAATAAACAAAATATGAGTGAAGATGAAATAAAAGTATATACTGCTGTTATGAGAAGATTTGTCTCTGTATTTGCAGCTGAAGACTGTAAAATAGAAAAAACAGAAATAGTAATAAAACTAGGTGATAAAGAAGAGTTCACCTTAAAAGGTAATGTAATAATAGAAAAAGGTTGGACTAAATATGATGATTATAATAAAAATGATAAAGTACTTCCTTCATTAAATATTGGTGATGAAGTAAATATAAACTTTAAACCAAAAGAAAAAAAGAAGTCCGCTCCTAAACACTATACAATTGAGACACTTAATAATTATTTAAAAAATCCATTTAAAGAAGATAAAAATAAAGTAGATGAAGAAATGGATGAAAATAAAGATGATACAGAAGATTATAAAGCTATATTTGAAGGATTAGAACTTGGGACAGAAGCAACAAGAACAGGCATTATAAATAATGCAATTAATAGTAAATATATTGCTCTTAAAAAAGATGTTTATACTATACTTCCTGATGGTAAATATTTAATTGAAGAACTTAAAAAAATGAATATAAGTATGGATAAATATAAAACTAGTGAACTTGGCAAAGGATTAAAACAAGTTTATAAAGGTAATATAAGTATTAATGATGTTGTACTTCTAACAGAAAAGGAAATAAGTGAAGTATTTAATAGTAAAAATACTGAAAATGATACAGGTTTTTATAGAGAAGTAATAGGAAAATGTCCATTATGTGGTAAAGATGTAATAAAAGGAAAATATAACTATGGATGTATTGGTTATAAAGATGGATGTAATTTTAAAATAAGTACTATGATATGCAAAAAAATAATTAATAAAAATGTTGCGAGTGAAATACTAAAAAATAAAATATCTCCTGTTATAGAAGGTTTTATTTCTAAAAATAATAAAGAGTTTAAAGCAAGACTAAAATTAGAAGATGATGGTAAATTATCATTCGTTTTTGATTAAAATAACTAATTTTTTTAAGATTAGTTATTTTTTTTAGGGGAATTTGCTTTATAAAGAGAGAATATAACTATTGAAGGAGGTTTTTATGAATAAAAAATATTTAATAATATTCTTGTTATTTTTTATTACTTTACTTTTGACAGGTTATATTTATTGTGACTATAAGGAAAAACAAATAACAAAAAATAATGATAATGTTACTAAAGAAGAAGCAAAAAAAGAAAATGATATTAGTGAAGAAAAAGATGAGGATTTTGTAGCTGAAAAAGTAGTTTTGAAAGGAGAAGAAAATGTTAAAAAGGTTGTAAAAAAAGTAACAGAAGAAATAAAAGAAGAAAAGAAAGAGGAACAAGCAGAAAAGGTAGAAACTAAAGAAAGTTATATAGTTACTTTTGATTCAAATGGTGGTGAAATAAATGAAAAGAGTAAACTAGTAACATACAATGAATATTATGGTAACCTTATTGATGCTAAAAAAGAAGGTTATACATTTATAGGTTGGTATAATAAAAAAGGTAAAAAAATAAATGAAAATAGTGTTGTTACAGAAAGAGGTAATCATACATTATATGCAAAATATAAAATAAATAGTTATATAATAAAATTTGATTATAATTATTTAGAAAATAATTTGTATAAAAACTTATTAGATAAAAAGTCATATAATTTAGATTATGAAATTATAAATGTTGATGAAATATTTAATAATGAGAACGTATTTAAATTTAATTTAAGTGAAAATGTTATAAAGTATAAAGAAAATATAAAATTAGAAAAAGATAAAATATATACTTTTAGTGTATATTTAAAATCTGATAGTGAAAAAGAACTTATGATAGGATTTAATGGAGAAGAAGAAAAGATAAAAGTAAATGAAAACTTTAATAAATTTACAAAAACTTTTAAAGCAGAAGATAAAGATTATGATGAATTTTTATTTAAGATAGAAGGAGATATTTCAAAAGATAGTTATCTAGAAATATATGACTTAAGTATTTCAGAAGGAGAAGAAAATACAAAAGAAGAAGAAATAAATTATAATGAAAAAGTAGAAACTAAAGATGTACCTCTAAGAGAAGGTTATACATTTGATGGATGGTATAAAGATTTATCCTTAAAAGAAAAAGTGAATGATTCAGTAAAAGAAGATGATACATATTATGCTAAATGGATTCCTAACACATATACATTAAAATTAGAAGTAAATGGAAAAGTAACAGAAGTAAAAGGAAGTTTTAATTCATTAAAAAAATTAGAAATACCAGAATCAAATTATAAGATAACATATGATGAGAGAGAAGTTTTTATAAAAAGAACATTTAAAGGTTGGGTAAATGAAAATAACGAAACTGCAATAGAAAATTATATATTTAAAAAAGATGAAAAGTTAAAAGCAGTGTTTGAAGATACAGTAAATGTTCAGTTAGAAGATATAAATAAAGAAAATAATATATGTTCTTGGAATACTAAAAAAAGTGGTAATGGTGAAAGTTATGATGCTAAAACTACTATTAATATAAATAGTGATATTAAGCTATATAGTGTGTGTAAACAAATTATAAAACCAGAAAGACCAATAAATTCTGGTACAATAACAAGTTATTATGGTAATAGAATTCATCCAGTATCAAATGAAAATAAATTTCATTCAGGTATTGATATGTCTAGTAGTGATAAAAATATTTATCCAGTACTTCCAGGTGTTGTTGCAAAAACAGGAAGTAATTCATCAATGGGTAATTATATAATTATTCATCACACATATAATAATCAAAATTATACATCTGCATATTACCATTTAGAAGAAAAATATGTTAGAAAAAATCAAAAAGTAGATCAAAATACAGTTATAGGAAAAATGGGACAAACAGGTATTGCAACTGGAGTACATTTACACTTAACAATGTATAAAGGTCATTTAGATAGTGAAAACTCAGAAATGATTGATCCAAAAAGTGTTATTGATCTTCCAAGTAACTGGAATAGTAGGGTTTATTAGTAAAGATATCTTGTACAATAATTATAATTTTTGTATAATAAATAAAGAAAAAGGAATGTGGTAAAATGATATATTTAGACTATGCGGCAAATTGTCCAGTAGATAAAAAAGTATTAGAAGATTTTAATTTGAATAGTATTTTATACTATGCTAATCCAAATTCTACTCATAGATTAGGTCTTGAAGCAAAAGAAAAAATAGATGAAGCAACAAGTTATATTGCAAATGTATTTAAATGTAAAAATGAAAATGTAATTTATACTAGTGGTTCATCAGAAAGTAATAATCTTGTAATAAAGGGTTTTGCAGCCAAATATAAAAATGCTCATATAATAACAACTTCTATAGAACATTCATCTATAATTGCACCGGTTAATTATTTACTTAATAAAGGTGTTAGTGTTGATATACTAGAAGTTAATGATGAAGGGAAAATGGATATAGAAGAACTAGAAAATTTAATAGATGATAGAACTACTCTTGTGAGTATAACAAGTGTTGAAAGTGAAACAGGAATAATAATGGATATAGAAAAAATTGGAGAAATATTAAAAAAATATGATAACTGTTTCTTTCATACAGATGCAACTCAAAGTATTGGTAAATTAGACACTAATTTTGAAAATGTAGATTTAATAACTTTTTCACCACATAAATTTTATGGAATTAATGGTATTGGAGTACTAATTAAAAAAGATAATGTTAAGTTAGAACCACTTATTTTAGGTGGTAAAAGTACAACAATTTATAGAAGTGGAACGCCAGCTCTTCCTTTAATTTTATCAATTAAAAAAGCATTAGAAATATCACTTTCAAATATGGAAAATAATAATAAATATTTAAAAGAATTAAATGAATATATAAAAGAAAATTTACAAAAATATGATAATGTAGTAATAAATAGTAAAGGAAAATGTATATATAATACAATTAATTTTAGTGTAAGAGGAGTTAGTTCAGATATTTTTTCTAAAAAATTAGAAGAAAAAGAAATATATATAAGTACAAAGTCCGCATGTTCATCAAAGAATAATGTATCAAAAGTTGTATATGCACTTACAAAAGATGAAGAATTATCAAAAAGTACTTTAAGAGTAAGTATTTCACATTTAACAACTAAACAAGAATTAACTAAATTTTTTGAAGTATTTGATGAAATATATAATGAATTAGTAAAGTAGGTAAAAATTATGGAATTTTATAAAGAAGTAGAACGAAATATAATAAAAAAATATAGAAAAGAGTTATATAGACCATTTGTAAAAGCACTTGATAAATATGAACTTATAAAGGAAAATGATAAAATAGCAGTATGTATATCAGGTGGTAAAGATTCATTTTTAATGGCTAAACTTTTTCAAGAAATTATGAATCATGGTAATGTTAAATTTGAATGTAGATTTATTTGTATGGATCCTGGATATAAAGAAGAAAATAGAAAACTAATAGAAGAAAATGCTAAAAAATTAAATATACCAATAGAAATATTTAATTCGGATATATTTGAAGCATCAGAAAGAGCATCAAGAATTGGACAAGGACCATGTTATTTATGTGCTAGAATGAGAAGAGGTACACTTTATACAAAGGCAAAAGAATTAGGATGCAACAAAATAGCACTTGGTCATCATTTTGATGATGTAATAGAAACAATTCTTTTAAATATGTTTTATGGTTCAACAGTTAAATCTATGATGCCAAAATTACATAGTGAAAATTTTGAAGGACTAGAACTTATAAGACCACTTTATTTAGTTAGAGAAAAAGATATAATTACATGGAGAGATTATCATAATTTAACATTCTTAAATTGTGCGTGTAAATTGACAGAAGAATATAGCTTAGGACAAAGAGATTCAAAAAGATATGAAGTAAAAAATATAATAAAAGAATTAAAAAAACAAAATAAATATATAGATATAAATATTTTTACAGCATTTGAAAATGTTAATTTAGATAAAATTGTAAGATATGTAAAAGATGGAGAAGAACATACATTTTTAGAAGAATATGATAAAGATATTTAGAATTATAGATATCTTTTTTCATATATTTTTATAGGTGAAAAAAATGTATGAAATGATTAAATTAAAATATAATTATAAAGACTTAGAACCTTACTATAGTAGTGATATGTTTAATTATCACTATAATACACTATATAAAGGATATACTAATAACTTAAATAAATTAATGAGTGACTTTAACGATAATAGAATAAAAGATGATTTTACTAATATACAAAAATTATCAAAATCATTATCTTTTAATGCAAATGCTTATATATTACATAGTTTATTTTTTGAAAATTTAACGCCTATGCCAAATAAAACTTTATTAAGTAAAGATTTAAAAGCACATATTATAAAGGATTTTACTTCCTATGATGCTTTTATTGATGAACTTACTGCATCTATTTTAAATATAGAAGGTCCAGGTTGGGTAGTATTTGGATATGATAGATACTTAAATAAACTTTTAATAATTCAAATAGAAAAACATCAAGAATTAATACTAATTGATTTTGTTCCACTTTTAGTAATAGATGTTTGGGAACATTCTTATTATCTTCAATATAAAACAGATAAAAAAGAATATGTTAGAAATTTATTTTATATATTAGATTTTGATGTAGTAAGTAAAAGGTACGATAAAATATATTTAGTTTAGTACCTTTTTTTGATATAATTAATTTAATGACTTGACTCTCTAGTTAAATGTAGTGTTATAGTTATGTCGAAGGAGGGAAAATGTTATATAAAATAGGAGATTTTTCTAAAAAAACAGGTGTACCTATTAAAACTCTTAGATATTATAATGAAATTGACTTATTTAATCCAGTAGAAGTAGACTTATTTACAGGATATAGATATTATTCCAGTGATCAAATAGAAGATTTGAATTTAATACTAAAACTTAAAAAGGTAGGTTTTTCTTTAGAAGAAATAAAAAAGTATTGGAATAATTTTAACAATGATATAATGTTAAAGAAAAGAGATGAGTTAATAAAAAATATAGACGAATTAAAAGAAAATATTAGTGAGATAGAAAATTTAAGAAGTCATATTATTAACGGAAAAATAGTTTTAAAAGAAAGTAATAAAAAAAATAATGTTAAAGAAAAGAGGAGATTATTATGAAAAATACAAACCTTTTAGTAGGAATAACTAATTCAGGAAAAACAAAAATGATATTTGATTATTTAAAAGAAATAATAAATTCAGGAGAAAATTTTATTGTAAATGATACAAAGGAAGAATACTATAAAACATTTATGCCAACTTTAAAAGAAAATGGTTATAAGACATATTTAATAAATTATAAAGATGCATTAAATTCAAATGGTTTTAATCCATTAATTGTTCCATATAAATTATATAAAAGTGGAAATAAAGATCTAGCAATAGATGAAATAAATAATATTGCAAATGAATTATTTAAAAATGATGAAGCAATGGATCCATTTTGGCAAAATTCAGCATCTGATTATTTCAAAGGATTAGCTTTATTACTTTTTGAAATAGGAAAAGAGGAAGAAATTAATTTAGGTAGTGTAGGTATGATGCTTTTACAAGCAGAAAACAATAAAGAAACATTTGATAAATTTAAAGAATATATAAAATCATTAGAATTTACAAATCCTATATATATATTCTTATCTGGTACTGTATTCGCACCTGTTGAAACAAGAGGTGGAATTGTATCTGTATTAAAAATAGAATTAAATAAATATATATCAAAAGAAAATCTATTGAACTTATTATGTCAAAATGAATTAGACTTAAATGATTTAAAAGAGAAAACAGCAATATTTGTTATTGGCAATGAAAATACAAATAGACTTACAAATATATTAATAGATCAATTATATAATTCAAATAACAATTTTAATTACATAATAGATAATATCGATTCACTTATAAGTATTAATTCTTTAAATGGTCTACTTGAAACATCAAAAATTAATAATAATAGAATAATAATAGGTACAAGAAATATTAAAGAATTATCAAATAAAAATAAATTTAATATAGAAGAAAAAGTTGAAAATATTATTAATACAAAAGAATATTTATCAAAATTAACAATAGGTTCTTATAATGAATATCCAATATTAAATAAAGTAAAATCATCTTATTTTAATATAACAAAATTTTTAAATAGGTAATTATGAGAAAAGAAATAATAAAATATTTGTATATGTATAAAAGAGAACTTCTTCTTATGAAAAAAGAAAATGTAGAATCTAAAAAAGAAGTAAAAGTATTAAGGCTAGTACTAGAACCTTAATACTTTTTTTGATATAATAATTCTTGGAAGTGACACTATGGATAATCAGAAAATAATGATTAAATTAATAAATGAAATAGACAATATAATAAGTGATATATATGATTTAGATGATTTATTATTGCCAGAATCAGTAGAAAATTTAAATGAATTTAGTAGAAAGATAGATGAAATATTTATAAATGGTTTAAATGACGAGTTATTACAAATGATTAATAAACTAGAATATAAAGATATATTTTTGGTACATAATGGTGAATTTAAGAACAATAAAAATAGAAAAATAATAGAAGAATATATATTAAATAATGATAAATTGTATTTGGATTATGATTTAATAAAAGAAAATATAAAAGATAACTATAAACTTGTTAAATATGTAAAAAATAAATCAAAGTTATCTGAATTAGCAAATTTAAATAAAATGGTTTTGCTATTATTAGATGGTAAATATTTGACGGAAGAGTTAGTCGAAAATGAAATTAATAAAAGTGATTTTATATCAGAAGTTTTTTTAGGAATATATGGAAGTGACAATGATTTATTTAAGTATTCAAGTTATTATAAAAATATAAAAAATATTGATGAAATATTATTTGAACAATTAAAAGATATATTAAAAAGTGATCCATATAAATTTATTAAATCATCAGATATAATAAAAGAAAATAAAAAAATTATAGAGTTAGTTACATCCATAGATTCTAGATTAAATGTTTATGCCAAGTAAGATAATATAAATTCTTTAGAAAAAGGGGACTAAAATATGATAAAAATAAATTTCGATAAAAGGATAGAATTGATATTTGGATTATTATATTGTGCTTATAAAGATGGTTATGTTAATGAAGATTATGGTAAATATTTTTTCTTAAAAAGTGATTCAGATTATTATAAAAAATTTTACAAATTATATAAAGCAAATATAACTGATGAATTTTTGTTTTATATAAAAAAATATGGTTTTGATACATATAATAGAACTATTGAAATTGCATTATCACTTAATGATAATTATTGTATAGAAGAAGACAATTATATAAAAAAAATAGAAAAGAATAATAGTAATTTTAATAAAGAAAAATTACAAAATTTATTAAAAGAATTTGTTATTAAATCAAATTATGAAGAATTTTATAATTCTAATAAAGAATATTATAAATTTTTAATAGAAAAATTTAGTAAATCTTTAAATTATTATAAAGAATATGATTCAAAAATATTATCTGATTTTTATGGATATTCAATGGGCAAAAATGAAATAAAATTATTTAATTTTGTAAATGGAAGTTTTGGATATAACAAAAAAGATTTAGTGATTAGTTTAAATAGTGTTAATGATGAAAAAGAAATATCAAATAAAGTTATTAATACATGTATTCATGAGTTTTCTCATTCGTATGTAAATCCACTAGGATATAAATATTTTAAAGATGTAAATATCGATAATTTATTTAATGAAGCTAAAAGTAATGGTTTACAAAATAGTTATTATGATAAATATTCTTTCATTAATGAATATGTAGTCAGGGCTGTTCAAGTATATTTTTCAGAAAAAATTATGGAACCTGATTATGTGTTAAGAAATATAAAAAATCATCAAAGTATAGGTTATATATATATTGAACAAATAAAAAATTTATTTTATAAGAAAGATGAATATGAAAATTTTGAATTGTTTTATAAAAATGAAATAGTAAAATATTTTACAAATTTAAATGATAATAATATTGGTTGAATATTCATCAATAAAAAGAAAAGGTGATTATTATTTATACAGTAGAGAAAATAGTAGAAAAAGTATTATATTCAAATAGTACTAATTTTGTTGAAATTAAGTACTTAAATAGGGTAAAGAAAGAACTAAAAAATGTTAAATATAATATATATGAACCATTTATTGGTGCGACAAAAATAATTTTATATAATAAGATGCCAAATATTAAAATATATGAAATTGTATCAAGTAATGATTTAAGACATCAAGATATACTTGGAACTCTTTATTCACTTAATATATCTGATGAAATGTTTGGTGATGTTGTTATTTGGAATAACAGATATTTTATTATAATTTTGTCTAGTATTGATAATTATATAAAATCTAATTTAATGAGTATTAGAAATTCCAAAGTAGAATTAATAGAAAAGGATCCATATTATTTAAAAGATTATAAACAAGAGTATGAAGAATACATTATAATCGTTCCAAGTACAAGAGTAGATGTTATTGTTTCTAAAATAATTAATTCAAGTAGAAGTAATGCACTTAAAAAGATAAAAAATGGTGATATATACTTAAATTATGAATTATTAACTAAACCAACATATATGCTAAAAGAAAATGATATATTTAGCATAAGAAAATATGGTAAATATAAATTTTTAGGAGAGATAAATAAAACTAAAAAAGGAAGTTTAGTTATAAAATATTTAAAATATGTATAATTTTGGTGTAAATAAAATATAAATTTATTGATAAATAAAATTAATTATAATATAATTTGATTTAGAAGGAGTGTAAATATGGAAGAAAAAGATGTAAATAATAATGAAGAAAAAAACATTAATTCAGATGATAATTCTAAAGAAGAAGTAATAAAAAATGATAATACTTCAAATGAAGAAAACACTGAAGTTAATGAAACAACTAGTGAAAAAACAGAAAAAGAAAATGAGTCTAATGAGACTTTAAAGTCTTCAGATGAAGTAAAGGAAAAAAATGAAGATAAAAAGGAAGAAGGAGTTACAGAAGAAAAAACAAAGATAAGTGAAAAATTCTCTTTTATAACAAAGAATAGTTCATTAAAAAAAATATTAATAATTGTTTTAGCAGTTATTGTTCTATTAATAGGTGTAAGAGCAGTATTTAATAAATTTGCTAAAAATGATAATATTTCAGGTGTAAGGAAAGTATTAAGTGCAAAATATACAAGTGTATCATGCATAAACTCATCTTGTGATGGATTTATTGTTATTGATGGAGATAAGTTAAGTAAATATAAAGTTTATTTATATAATTCAGATGGTAAAAAAATAGCAAATTATAAAGTTAATTATAATAAAGATGATAAAACAACTGAGGTTCCAGTTTCTATTGGAAGTGACTATTATATATCAACAACAGTTAATGCTACTAACCTAAAAGTTTCAAAATATTCTATTAAAAATAAAAGAGGAAAAGCAGTATTTGAAACAAGTAATCCTCTTTCAATAATTAATGATAATTTAATTGCTATGAAAGAAAAAAATAGTTATAGTATATTAAATAAAAAAGGAAAAACAATTTACAATAACATAGCGGATATTGATGAATATCTAAACGGTAAATATATTGCTGTAAAAATAAATGAGACATATTCTATTCTTGATTCAAAGGGAGAAAAAGTATTAACAAACTATAGTATTAGTAAAGTTGTAACTGATGAAAATGATAAGGAATTATATGCAATAGTAAAAAATACAGTAGATGATGTATATAATTATTATAGTTTTTCAAAAGGTGAAATAATTGGTGATAGTTTTATTAGTTATAGAACTGGTGAAAATGATTATGAATTAATAATAACTAAAAAAGAAAATGATAATAATGTTAAGTATACACTTTCAAAAAATGGAAAACAAACAAAGGCAAAAGATACAGATCAAATTGCTAAAAAAATAAAAGAACAAATTGATACTAATAAATATACATTATACTCAGATAGTGTTTATGATGAAAATCAAAAGAATGTATTAGTTACTAATACAGATGAAAAATCATTTGGTGTATTAAATATAAAAAGTAAAGATTACAAAGCGATATATGCTTATAAACAAAACAAAACATATTTTTATTCAACAGTATCAGATATATATAGTAACGATAAAAATAATGCAATTTTAAAAATATCTTGTTCAGAATCATCTTGTGATGAAAAGAAAACAGTTATATACGATATGAAAAATAATAAGTCATTGTATAAATCTGAAGGTATCAATGTTTCTGATTATAAAGAATATGAAGGTGGATATAAGGTAATTGATTTTAGTTCTGATAAAAGTAACAAATATGGAAGCAAAAATGTAGTTTTTGATAAAAATAATAAAGAGTTGGAAGTATCAGAAAATGATATAACAATAATAGATAAAAAACTTATTGTTGGAAAAGAATCAAGTTATTCAATGTCATTATATTCTGTAAAAAATAACAAAATGATTAGTAATAAAAAAGTTAAAAGAGATGAAATTAATGATAAAGTAGTTTATAAATATACAGATTCAAGTGATAATACAATCATATTAGATTCTAATGGTAAGGAAGTTATTAAAGTATCTGATAGTGATTATATAACATTAAATAAAGATCATTATGTCTATGTAAAAGATAATGTATTATATACATACAATATAACAAAAGAAAAAACATATAAATATAAATTAAAAGATAATGAAAAATTAAATGCTGCATCAGGAAGTGTTATCAGTCCATATAGAAATGCAATATTTGTAAATAATAGTTCTGATAAATATATAAAAGTAATTAACTTTAAAGGTAATCAAATAAAGAAAATTAAAAATCTTGAAATATCATCAGTTGAATTAAATAAAGATAATGATAAAGCATTTATAATTGTTAAGAAAAATACAAATGAAGGAAGTTTATACGGACTTTATGTTGCTGAATAGGAACCAAAAAAGGTTCCTTTTTTTGACAAAATACAAATAATCTGGTAATATACTTCCTGCGTTAAAAGGAGTTGATAATGATGGAATCATTTATTGATACAGATACAATTATAGATGATGAAGAATTATTAAGAGCATTAAAACATAATAATAAAGTTTCATCAAATATGAAACAAGAAATAAAAAAAATGGAAAAGCTTGATGAGGCAAACAAAAATATGATATTTAAAAAAGAAAAGCATCATTTTGAAGAAGATGAATATGAATATGAAGAAGAACAAGATGAAGATTCGGATTATTTATATTATTATGAGCCAATTAATGATATTAGTGAAGATATAAGTGAAGAAGAATTAGAACATATTATAAAAGAAAATTTACCAAGTAAAAATAATCCTAATTATTTCAAAATAATATCACGTATGATGGCCGAAATTCTTAAAGAAATAATGGAGTATGAAGAAATTAAATCCGATTCTATTGGAGAAGAAGAAATAATAGAAGAAACTCAAAAACTAATAGATTTAAATAAAAGAAAAATTAATTTTATAAGAAATGCAAAAGAAAAAGAAACAAATGAAGAAGAAATAAAAGAAAATAATTTATATTTCTTAAAAACAACAAGTGGAAATATTTATTGCTTAAATGATTTAGATAAGATAAAAAAAGAATATTATGAATCATTTAAAGAATTGTTTAAATCTATTAAAGATGGGACATTTAAAAGAGCGAAAAGATTAAATTCAAATAATATCAAAACATCATCATTATCAGAAGTAAGAGGATTTAAAACGAGAGTATTATTTGATAAATTAGATGAAAACACTTACATTATAATAATGTGTGCGGTAAAGAAATGTGATTATGATAATGGTTATAAAAAATCACTTGAAACTAGAGGTTTTACATATAGAGCAATGAAACCAAAGATATTAATTCAAAAAGATTCAAAGGAAAGCAGAGAAGAAAACAAAGATATTGATAAAAAGCTTTTTCTAAAACTTGAAGATAGAAGGGGATAATGATGGTAAAAAGAGAATTAATTTTTAAAATAAAAAGAAAGATTATGGAATATGAATCAAAAATGAATTCTTATAATATAGTAGAAAAAGAATATTTGGATAAAATATTAACATTTTATGAATATATTGATGATAATGACAATAATTTTAATTTAATTGATTTTCTATATACAGGTATGATATTAAATGATAAAAAAGAAGGAATAGAATTTTTTAATAATATAGATGATGAAACCAAAGAATTTTTAAAAAATATTAGACCAGAAATATTAGGAATGTTGTTTGAAGCTGCATATGAAGATATTGATTCTGAAGAAATGAATAAAATTAATGAAAATTTTAAGAAAAAATCTAGGTTAACAGAAGAAGAAGCAGATGAGGCAATAAAAACCTCAAATGATTTATATAAAGTAATTAGGTATATTGATGAAACAGATGCATGTGCGATATATACGTTTTATGCTATAAAAGAATTTTTTAATAAAATAGCTTATTCGCTAAAGGATTTTAAACAAAAAATAGAATATTTTTCAACATTAGATGAATATAAAGATTGTTTAGAGTTATTTGATAGAATTGAAGCAAAGAAGAAAGAAATAAAACAAGAAAATAAAAAGTTGAATAAATTATATAGTGATAAAATAACAAAGTTAAATAAACTTATAAATAATCTAGAAAAAAATACAAATGGAGAAGAAATAACAAATATTGATGAATTATTAGATTATGCGGGTGAAGAATTTAGACATGATATTTTAATTTATATAAAAGAAAATAATAAAACATATAATGAAAAATTAGAAAGAAAATATTTAAATTTAAAGAAAAATTCAATATCTAAATTTATAAATATATTTGGAAAGAATAATATTGATTTTAGATCATTTAGTGATGCAGAAAAGAAAATTATTATGTCACGTGGTTATGATTTCGTAGAAAGAATAATTATTTTTTTTAATAAAATTGGTTATGAGTTTAAAAATGAAATTTTATTAATTATAGCTGGAACAAATAATGATATATTATCTAGTATAAAAGAATTTATAAAAAAAGATTATATTAATTGTGAGTTTGTAAGAAAGAATATTAATGTATTATTGCCATCAAATGATTTAGATGAGGTATCTTATAATCTATTAATTAAAAATATGAATTTACTATTAAATAAAGGTATAAATATTAAAGGTCTTGATTCTGATGGGATGAATTTTTATGTATCAAGTACAAAATTAATAGAAGATAATTTGTCTATTATAGAAGAATCAAAATTAAATATTAAAACAAGAAATTTAAAAAATTATAATTTCTTAGGTGAAGAAGATTTAAAGAGTAAAATTAATAGTTTAAAAGAACTTGGAGTAAGTATAAACAGTAATATTGAAGTACTAAATAGTGATATAAATATTATCAAAAGAATAAAATTATGTAATAGTTTAGGTATATCTATTTATGATGAAAATAACAAAATAAAAAAAGATATACTAAATAAAGATTTATTCTTTGTTCCAGATTCAAAAATTGATGAGTATGTAAATGAAAGGACTTTAGTTTTAAATTAAAGTCTTTTTAAGTAAATGGATTAAACTTTTCCTTGCTTTTATTTGTATTATAAAGTAAAATAGAGGTGTTGTAAAAAAATAAGTGTGGTGAAAAGTATGTTACAAGTAAATAATTTAAGTTTAAAATTTAATACAAGAGTTTTATTTGAAAATGTTAATTTAAAATTTGAAAAAGGAAACTGTTATGGTGTAATAGGTGCAAATGGTGCGGGTAAATCTACATTCTTAAAAGTACTTAGTGGAGAAATAGAATCAACAACAGGTTCTATTGTTATGTCTAAAGGTGAAAGAATGTCAGTATTAAAACAAGATCATAATGCTTATGATGAATATAAAGTACTTGATACAGTAATAATGGGCAATACAAAACTTTATAGCATAATGAAAGAAAAAGATGCATTATATTCAAAAGAAGATTTTACAGAATCTGATGGTATAAAAGCAGGTGAGTTAGAAGCAGAATTTGCAGATCTTGATGGATGGAATGCTGAAAGTGATGCCGCTATACTTTTAAGTGGACTTGGAATAGATGTTAGTTATCATGAAAAACTAATGAAAGATTTAAGTGGTGCAGAAAAAGTAAAAGTGTTACTAGCATCTGCCCTTTTTGGTGATCCTGATATCCTAATACTTGATGAACCAACAAACTATCTTGATATGGAAGCAAAAGTATGGCTTGAAGAATTTTTACTTAACTTTGATAATACAGTAATAGTAGTATCACATGATAGACACTTCTTAAATAAAGTATGTACACATATGCTTGATATAGATTATGGTAAGATTACATTATTTATTGGTAACTATGACTTTTGGTATGAATCAAGTCAGTTAATATTAAAACAAATGAAAGATTCAAATAAAAAGAAAGAAGAAAAAATAAAGGAATTAAAAGACTTTATCGCAAGATTCTCTGCAAATGCATCAAAAAGTAAACAAGCAACAAGTAGAAAAAAATCATTAGAAAAGATTGAACTAGAAGAAATGAAAGCATCTTCTAGAAGATATCCATATATAAATTTTGAAGTAGAAAGACCTCTTGGAAAAGATGTACTTGAACTAAAAGGAATAAGCAAAACTATTGATGGAGAAGTAGTACTTAAAAATATGAACTTAACTATTAATACAAATGATAAAGTAGGTTTTGTTGGAACTAATGAACTTGCAATAACAACACTTTTTAAAATAATAACTGGTGAATTAGAACCAGATTCTGGTGAAGTAAAATGGGGAACAACAGTAAAATATGATTATTTTCCTAAAAATCATGATAAGTTCTTTGATAATAATTATGATTTAATTGATTGGTTAAGACAATATTCAAAAGAACAAGAAGAACCATTTATTAGAGGATTCTTAGGTAGAATGTTATTTTCTGGTGATGAGGCACTAAAGAAAGTAAGAGTATTATCAGGTGGAGAAAAAGTAAGATGTATGATGAGTAAACTTATGCTTAGTGGAGCAAATGTTCTTGTTATGGATGATCCAACTAACCATTTAGATATTGAGTCAATAACATCACTTAATAAAGGTATGGAAAACTTTAAGGGAGCACTTTTATTCTCATCACATGACCATGAACTTTTATCGACAGTTGCAAATAGAATTATAGAATTTAAAGAAGATGGAAAATATGTTGATAAAATGATGAATTATGATGAATATTTAGAATCTGTTAAGTAGGTGAATTATGGAAAGAGAAAACTTATTTAATCTTTATGTAGAAGCATATTTTGGAGTAAGAGAAATGGATGAATATGATTTAAAAGAATATGTCCTTAAAGATATTGAAAACTATATAAAAGATTTTGTATATACAAATGATATAGATATAAATTATGCCAAAGAAAATGCTGAAAGAATAAAAGATGAAGTAAATATAAAAACTAAATTACAATCTAGTTTAATACTCTTAAATAAAATGAATGCACCAGAAGAACTTATATTACTTGTTAGAAAAAAGGTAAAAACAATATAGAATCAAAATATATAATACAAAATTAAATATATAATATTAGAAAGTTGGTAGAAATATCAATTTTTTTCTTTTTTTAGGGGAGATTTAACTAAAAAGAGAGAATAAAAGATATGAGGGAATATTTTTTTCTGAGGAAAGGAGGAAAAAATGAAAAAAGTATTCTTATCAAAAAATCAGTGAGGTGAAAAATGGATTCGGATAAGTTTTATACCTGTAAAAGTGATAGAGCATTTAAAGAAGTATTTTTAAAAAAGAATGATAGTGAACCATTACAGGCATTATTAGAATTAATTCTTGAAATAAAAATAGATTATTTAGAAATAAAGAAAACAGAATTATTAAGTGGTAATGTAAATATAAAAGATAAAAGAGTAGATGCAGTAGTATATGCAGGTAATAAGAAAATAGACATAGAAATAAATTCACAAGATAAGGATTATGTAAAACCAAGAAATACAGCATATATTTGTAATATGTATCAATCACATACATTAGTTGGAGAATTATATGACGAAAAAACAGATATTGTACTTGTTAATTTAACATGGGGACTAGGCAGTAAAGAGAGTAAAAAAACAAAGTATATGATAATGAGTGAGGATGGTAAACAATATGTTAAGAATTTCATTATATATGAAATAAATATGGATTATTTTGATAAACTGTGGTATAGTAAAAATGAAGAAGAAATAAAGAAAAACATATATCTAATAATGTTAAATTTAGATAAAAAGGAGCTAGAAGCTATGCCAAAAGATAAAAGAGATAAGATAGTAGATAAGTATATAACAAATGTAACAATAGTAAATGATAATCCAGAATTTCAAAAATATATGAGTGAAGAAGAGGACAAAAGAAAAATACAAAATAGTTTAATATCTGAAGCAAAGAATGAAGGTATATCTGAAGGGATAAAACAAGGAATATCTCAAGGTATATCTGAAGAAAAAAATAATGTTGCTAAAAATTTATTATCAATGAATATGCCTATAGAAGATATATCAAAAGCAACTGGTCTATCTATAGAAGAAATTAGTAAAATTACTGAGTAAAAGAAAATACTTCTTATAAGTTTAAGAAAGAAAATAAAATTTTTCTTTCTTTTTTCTTTATAGAAAATAAAAAAATTGATATAATGAATATGGAAGTAAGGGTGGTAATAATGGATAGTAAATTAGAATTATTTTTAAATAAAATAAATTTACCAAAAGAAGAATATAATTATTTTAATGAAGGTAAAATTTTAAAAATAAAATCAACAAAAGATAAATTAAATTGGGATTTTATAATTGAAACTAAAGAATTATTACCAATAAAAATTTTAGAATATTTAGATGAAAACATAAAAAAAGGTTTTCCTAATTTAAATACAGTAACATATGAAATAGTATCTAAAACAGTTAATAAGTCGTTAATAAATAGTTATTTTAACTATATAATTAATAAACTATCTTTAGGTAAAGCAGTTTCAATGATTTTTTATGGAAAAGAAATAAAGGCTACTACTAATGGAATGGTTATAACAGCGTCAAATAAAGCAGAAGAAAATATGATAAATAGTAGATTAAATGAAATAATTAATACATATCATAAAATTGGTTTTGGAAGTCTAAATTTAAAAATAGAATTATTAGATGGCGGAAATGAATTAAAAGAAGAAATAAAAAAAGAATTAGAAGAAGAAGTAAAAGAAGCAAGCAAAGAAGCTACTGAATTTTTAAACAAACCAAAAGAAAAACCAAGAGAAAGAATGCAGATGGTATCTACTAAGAAAGATCCAGAAAGTAGTGCGATTATAGGATTTGAAAATATGAGTGATCCAGTTTCTGTACAAACTATAACTGGTGAAATGAATGATGTAACAATTGAAGGATACATATTTGGTAAAGAATTATTTGAGTCAACAAAAAGTGTATTTAAAATTATAACTTTAAAAGTATCAGATTTATCAGATAGTATCTTAGTAAAAATATTCTTTAGAAATGAAGAAGATTTTAATAGAGTAAATGGTGAACTAAGTGAAAATTCTTGGTATAAAATAAATGGTAGAGTATCATTTGATACATTTGCAAATGATTATGTGTTAAGTGCTAGAAATATTGTTCCTATTGAAAGCAAATTTAAAGAAGAAAAAGATACTGAAGAAGAAAAAAGAGTAGAACTACATGCTCATACTATTATGAGTCAAATGGATGGAGTAGTTTCAGTAGAAGACTTAATAAAACAAGCAAAAAAATGGGGACATAGAGGAATAGCTGTTACAGACCATGATGGAGTACAAGCATTCCCAAATGCATTTAACTTAGTAAGAGGAATGAATAAAGATTTAAAAGAAGGAGAAGAACCTTTTAAAGTAATATATGGGTGCGAACTTGTTATGGTTGATGACAATATTGATATTGTAATAAGACCAACAGATGAAGGAATATTAGATGCAACATATGTAGTATTCGACCTTGAAACAACAGGTTTTAATGCCGGTGGTGCAGACTCAATTATTGAAATAGGTGCGACTAAAATAAGAAATGGTGAAATACTGGATTCATTTGATGAACTTATTGATCCAAAAAGAAAATTACCACAAAAGATAATTGATGTAACACATATTACTGATGATATGCTAGTTGGTAAAATGAATGAAGAAGAAGGCGTAAAGAAATTTATTGAATGGATAGGCGGAGAAAATGTTCCTATGGTTGCTCACAATGCAAAATTCGACGTATCATTCATTGAAATGGCATATAAAAAATATGATTTAGGTGAATTTAAAAATCCAGTAATAGATACACTTGAACTTTCTCGTGCACTTGATAATACAGAAGCAAGACATAGTTTATCAGCAATTACAAAAAGATATGGAGTTGTATTTGATGAAGATGCACACCATAGAGCAAACTATGATGCTGAAGGAACAGCATTAGTACTTCATAAAATGCTTAAAAAAATGTATGATCAAAACTTTAGAAAAATAAGTGAATTAAATAACTTAGTACCAAAAGATGAAATACATAAATATGGTAAAACACATGATATAAATATACTTACATTAACAAGAGAAGGATTAAAAAATCTATTTACAATCGTTTCTTATGCAAATACTAAATATTTATATAAAACACCTAGAATACTTAGAAGTGAAATAGAAAAATATAGAAAAGGTTTATTAATAGGTAGTGGATGCTATCAAAGTGAAGTATTTACTAGTGCTAGTACAAAAAGTGATGAAGAACTTGCTAATATAATTAAATTTTATGATTATGTTGAAGTACAACCAGTAGATGAATACTGTCATTTAGTACCATCTGTATTTGAAAATGAAGCACAACTTATTCAAAATATAGAAAAAATAGTTAGAGTTACTGAAGAAGCAGGTAAGATGATTGTCGCAACAGGAGATGTACACCACTTAAAGAAAGAAGATAAAATTTATAGAGAAATAATCATAAATCAAAATGTTCCAGGTAGAGGAAGACATCCTCTTATTAGAAATAGTAAAGGTGGACAAATACCATCACAACATTTCAGAACAACAAATGAAATGCTTGAAAACTTTGAATTCTTAGGTAAAGAAAAAGCAAAAGAATTAGTAATAACAAATCCAAATAAAATACTTGATATGACAGAAGTATTTGATGTAATAATTCAAACAGGAGGAGTACCTTTTTCACCAAGAGTAAAAGCAGATGATGGTAAAACTTATCTTGATTGTCCTAGAGTAGTTACAGACCTTGTATATGAAAAAGCAAATAATTGGTATGGTGATCCACTTCCATATAATATTGAATCAAGACTAGGTACAGAACTTTATGGTGATATAGTTTTAACAAGTGTAAAATATTATCTTGATAAAAGTTTAAGTGATGAAGAAAAAGAAATTGAATCATTTAAACAATTACATGATGTTATTGTAAAAGGTTCGGATGCTGTTAAAGAATTAGTTAGAAAGTATTTAGTAGATACTAGTGAAGAAGAATTAACCGGTGATGAACTAGAAAAGAAACTAAAGAAAAGCCTAGGTGGAGTAATAGGTGCTGGATTCGATCCTATTTACTTGATTGCACAAAGACTAGTTAAAAAATCAAATAATGATGGCTTCTTAGTTGGTTCAAGGGGATCTGTTGGATCTAGTTTTGTCGCAACAATGATGGGAATAACAGAAGTAAATCCACTTGCGGCTCACTATAGATGTCCAAAATGTAAACATAGTATATTTGAAGAAGATGGAAAAGCATTAGGTGCGACTTATTCAAGTGGTTTTGATTTACCCAATAAAAATTGTCCAAAATGTGGTACTTTGATGCTTAAAGATGGGCAAGATATTCCATTTGCTACATTCCTTGGATTTAATGCAGATAAAGTTCCAGATATAGATCTTAACTTCTCAGATTTAAACCAAGCAGCAATCCATGAATATACAAAGGTATTATTTGGTGTTGATAATGTTTATAGAGCAGGAACAATAGGTACTGTCGCAGAAAAAACTGCATATGGTTATACAAAAGGATTCTTTGAAGACAAAGGCATAGAAAAAAGATCAATAGAAATAGAAAGACTTTCAAAAGGATGTACAGGTGTTAAAAGAACTACAGGACAACATCCAGGTGGAATAGTAGTTATACCAGATTACATGGATGTATTTGATTTTACACCATTCCAGTTTCCAGCAGATGATCCAAATTCTGCATGGAGAACAACACACTTTGATTATCATAAAATTGAAGATGATGTATTAAAATTAGATATATTAGGTCACTCAGATCCAACACAACTTCGTATGATACAAGATATGACAGGAACAGATGTTACAGAAGTTCCATTAGATGATAAAGAAACAATGGGAATATTCTTGTCACCTGCGCCACTTGGTGTAACATCAGATCAAATAATGTGTAATACAGGTACTCTTGGTATACCAGAATTTGGTACAAAATTTACAGTACAAATGGTTGAAGATACTAAACCAAAAACATTTGCCGAATTAATTAAAATATCTGGTTTATCACATGGTACTGATGTTTGGCTAGGTAATGCACAAGATTTAATAAAAAATAATATTGTACCATTCTCTGAAGTAATAGGATGTCGTGATGATATAATGGTATATCTAATGTATAATGGTCTTAAACCTATTACTGCATTTAAAATAATGGAGTTTGTAAGAAAAGGTAGAGCAAGTAAACCAAAAGATCATGATCAATGGGTTGAATATGAACAAATATTAAAAGATGCTGGAATAAAAGATTGGTTTATTGAATCATGTCATAAAATAAAATACATGTTCCCAAAAGCCCATGCCGCAGCATATGTAACAAGTGCATTTAGAGTTGCTTGGTATAAAGTTCATATGCCAGTATATTACTATGCATCTTGGCTTTCATGTAAAGCAACAGATGTTGATATTATTTCTATGATAAAAGGTTATGACGCTATTAAAGATAAACTTACAGAAATAACTAATAAAGGAAGAGATGCATCTAATAAAGAATTAGGTACATATGAATCACTTCATTTATGTTTAGAAGCAGCAGCTAGAGGTATAAAATTCTTAAATGTTGATTTATATAAGAGTGCTGCGACTACTTTTGGAGCAGCTAGTGAAACAGAAGTAATTCCTCCATTTAATGCAATTGAAGGACTTGGTGATACAGTTGCTAATAATATAGTTGAAGAAAGAGAAAAAGGTCCATTTATATCAATTGAGGAATTCCAGATAAGATGTAAAGTATCAGGTACTTTAATAGATAAAATGAGATTAATGGGTATATTTGGTGATATGCCTGAAACAAGTCAGCTTAGTTTATTTTAAAAAAAATTAGTTTGTTAATCAAATTATAATTATTAATCTTCTACAAATAAGGTAAAAAAATTGACGAAAATAATAATTTATGATAAATTGTATTGTGTAGTAATTCAATTATACCATTCGCGTTTTACTACCAATAAACAATTATAGTTTAAAGGAATAATGATGAGCCTTAAGAATCTCTTCATGAATGGCAAAAAAACATAAGCAATTATTTGTGATTGTTTTTTGCGTATGTTCATGAAAGGAGGTTCTTTTTTCTATACAATTACAAAAATATAATAAAGAATGGAGAATATAAATGAAAATAAACGAAAAAAAATATTATGATAAAAAGAAAAATTGGAATTTTAATAATTTTGATATTATAAGTGAAAAATTAACTGATTGGGATATGTATGATATCTTGAATAATTTATCAAATGAAAATTCAAAAATATTAGATATTGGTACAGGTGGTGGTGAACAATTGTTAGAGCATTTTCCTTGTGTAAAAGAGATTGTTGGAACAGATTATTCAAGTGAGATGATTAAAACTGCAAACCATAATTTATTAAAAAGCAAAAGAAAAAATATAAAATTTAGGGTTATGAATAATTTAAAAATGGATGTACCTATGAATTATTATGATATTATTGTAGCAAGAAATACTGTAATAGATGCCAAACAAATATATGATGCATTAAGGGATGGAGGATATCTAATTGTTAGAGGTGTTGATAAATATGATTGTCATGAATTAAAATTGATTTTTGAAAAAGGACAAGGAGTAAAAGATTCTAAACCAATAAGTATAGTTGATTATGAAAATATATTATCTGCTGGATTTAAAGATGTTGAATTAGTTCCAATTCATGAAAAAGAATATTTTAAAAGTAAAGAAAACTTTTGTAATTTTTTATTAAAAGTACCTATAATTAATGATTTTAATGAAAAAAGTTATGAAGAGAAAATTGATCAAAATAAACTAATGCAATATATTGAAAGAAATACTTGTAAAAAGGGAATAAGATTAATAAGAAGATATTATGGCATTATTGCAAAAAAATAGTATAAAAGACAAATTTTCTTATGATATAATAAATTTATATCTAAGTATATAGAAAAATGTAAGCATAAAATAAAAATGAAATGGGTAAAAATTTATTTGTATGTATTAACTTATGTAAAGTGAACTAGGTTAAAAGGAATCTTATGAAAGGAATATAACTTTTTGAGTTATTAAAAAAATTATATGAACAAAGTAAAAGAAAAATTAAAAAAATATTTTTCAGAAAATGATATTGATAAGTTATTAGAAAAGCTTGAAAGTAAGCAACGCTCATTTCTTATAAACGATAATTATTTTGTAAAAATTGGAAAAAATAGTAATAAATTCTTCTTTGATAATTTGATAAAAGAGATAGATATTTATAAAAATAATCAAGGTAATCAAAATTTACCTAATTTAATCGATTATTATATATGTGACAATGTTTGTTTAATTATCTTAGAAAAGATAAATGGCAAAATGATTGGACAAAATAGAAATGAATTTAATTTGAATTTAACTAAAAATGAAAGACTTAATATAATAAAAAATGTATTGGATATTAAGAATATTAAAATAAATAATAATTTAGATAATAGTTACAATAGGGAAGAATGTCTTCAAAAATATTTAGAAACTTCTAAAATGTTTCTTGATGAAAATATATATAATAAAATTAGAAAGTTGAAAAATGAAATTATAAGTGAAAAGTACGAAAGAGTTATTGCACATGGTGATTTAATAAGTACAAATATTATGTTAAATAAGGATAATGTTATATTTATTGACTGGGAGTTTATATCATATAAACCTAAATATTATGATTTAATTTATTTCTTGTTGTTTTCTAAGACTGATAATTCAATTGATATAATAGATGAAATTGATTTTAATATTGATAAAAAAGAATTACTTAAAGATGGAATAATATTATGTTTAAAAGAAATAAAAAATAATTCAAAATTATATGGAAAAATAGATTATAAAATTATAAATAAAAATATAAGTAGATGGAAAAGAGAGTTAAATAATTTATTAGAAAAATTTTAATTAAAAAATACTAGTTTGCAAAAATAAAATATTGTGTTATAATATTTTTAGTTTAAAAGTTGTGATGAGGAAGTAGTAATATAATTAATATTTTTTAAGAGAGTTAGCGTATGGTGAGAAGCTAATAAAATATATTATATGAATTCACCCTCTGAATGTATAATGAAAAGTTATAACGTTTATCTAGCGTTAATAGATTAAAGAGCATAGAAATATCTATGAAGTAAGGTGGTACCGCGAAAAATCGTCCTTACATCATAGGTATTTTTTTTGGAGGTAAATATGAAAAAGAGGTTTATATTTGATCTTGATGGAACACTTCTTCATGGTGATTTTAATGTTGAAAGAGATTACTTTAAAAGTGTATTAAATGAAGAAGATTCCGAAAAATTTATTTTACTGTATTTTGAAAAATTACTTGAATATGAAAGTATGCATGAAAAATATGATTCAAAAATGTTAAGTAAATTTTTAACCGAAAAAACAGGTATAAATATTACAAGTGAAATAATAGAGGGTTGGGTAAAAGTAAATGCAACAATGAATGATAAATTACTTGATGAAACTAAAAGTATGCTTGAATATTTAAAAAGTAAAGATAAAAGTTTAGTAGTACTTACAAATTGGTTTAAATATACACAAGAAGAAAGACTTAAAAATGCTGGAATATTAGAATTTTTTGATGGAGTATATGCAGGTGATTTAAATTTAAAGCCAAACAAAGAAAGTTATTTAAATGCATGTGGTAACTATCATGTAAATGAATGTATAATGATAGGTGACACAATAGAAAAGGATGTAATTGGTCCAAATAAATTTGGAATAGATTCAATTTATTATAATCCTGAAAATAAGGAATATGATAAGAGTAAGATATTAAGTATAAATAGTTTTGAAAAAATAAAGGAGATGTTTTAAAATGAATAAAGAAGAAAGAATAAAAAATTTAAAAGAAGAAATTATAGAAAAATTAAAAGAAGTTACAACTTTAAAAGAATTAAATGATTTAAAGGTAGAATATTTAAGTAAAAAAGGACCTATTTCAGGACTTTCATCATTAATGAAAGAAATACCAAATGAAGAAAAGAAAGAATTTGGATCACTTTTAAATGATTTAAAAACATTTGTTAATAACTCATTTGATGAATTAAAAGAAAAATTAGAAGAAGAAGCATTAAATAAAAAACTAGAAGAAGAAAAAATAGATATTACTTTAAGTGGAACTTTTATTCCATCAGGAAGTCCATCAATAATAGAAAAAATAATTGAAGAAACAGAAGAATTCTTTATAGGAATGGGATATGATGTTTTAGAAGGACCAGAGATAGAACTTGATAAATATAACTTTGAAATGCTTAATTTACCAAAAAATCATCCTGCCAGAGATGCACAAGATACATATTATTTAGAAGGAGATAATATCTTACTTAGAAGTCAAACATCACCAGTTCAAGTAAGAACAATGTTAAAAGGAGAAGGTAAAACTCCAATTAGAATGTTATGTCCTGGTAAAGCATATAGAAGAGAAGATATAAATGCAACTCATGAACAAGAACTTACTCAGATGGAAGGTCTTGTAATTGATAAAAATATTTCACTTAGTGATTTAAAAGGAACATTTGATGCTTATGTAAAGTATATGTTTGGAGAAGGAGTAGAAGCAAGATTTAGACCAAGTTATTATCCATTTACAGAACCATCAGTAGAGATGGATATGAGTTGTATATATTGTGATGGAAGTGGTTGCTCAATGTGTAAACCAAAAGGATGGATAACTATTTGTGGTGGAGGAATGGTTCATCCTAATGTATTAAAAGCATGTGGCTATGATCCAAATGAATGGCAAGGATTTGCTTTTGGTCTTGGTGCTGAAAGAATATCAATGCTTAAATATGGTATTACTGATATGAGAGTATGTCATGAAAACGATTTAAGAGAGACAAAAAGTCTTGATAGAAAGGAGATTAGATAACTATGATAAGTATGAACTGGGTAAAAGATTACATTGATATAGAAAATGAGAATCTTGATGAACTAGCAGATAAAGTAACAAAAGCAGGTATAAATGTTGAACATGTAATATCTAATCATATTGATAATTTAGTTGTAGGAAAAGTATTATCATGTATTCCTCATCCTGATTCAGATCATATGCATGTATGTATGGTAGATGTAGGAAAAGAAACTATTCAAATAGTATGTGGTGCGCCAAATGTAAAAGAAGGAATAAAAGTAATAGTGGCTCTTCCAGGAGCTACACTTCCAGGTAATTTTACTATTTCAAAAAGTAAAAAAAGAGGTGTTGACTCAAATGGTATGATATGTGCTTTATCAGAAATAGGATTAGAGGAAGACACGGAAGAAAACTATAAAAAAGGTATATATGTATTAGATGATGATGCGAGCGTTGGAGTAGATGCTTTAGAATATATGGGAGCATGTGATACTTTATACGATTTAGACATACATAAACACAAAAATAATGATTGCTTTTATCATATAGGATTTGCTTATGAAGTAGGAGCAATCTTAGGAAAAAAAGTAAACTTACCAGATGATAGTTACGAAGAAATAAGTGATTCAGTTAAAAATCATTTTAACTTAAAAGTAGATACAGAAAATTGTACATATTATAAAGCTAAAATGGTAACAGATTTAAAAATAGGTGAATCTCCTAAATTTATTCAAAATAGATTAATATCCGCAGGCATGAGACCAATAAATAATATAGTTGATATTTCAAACTATGTAATGCTTGAATATGGTCAACCACTTCATTTCTTTGATAAAAATAAACTAGGTAATGAAATACTTGTTAGAATGGCAAATGATAATGAAGAAGTAGTAACTTTAGATAAAAAAGAAAGAACATTAAGTTCTGATGATATTGTAATAACAGATGGAAAAAGAGTAGTCGCAGTTGCGGGAGTAATGGGCGCACTTAATACTGATGTTGATGAAAATACAACAGAAGTATTAATAGAAAGTGCTATATTTAATCCTACTAATATAAGAAAAACAGAAAAAAGATTAAATCTAAGAAGTGAAGCATCTATGAGATATGAAAAAGGATTAAATTATGAATATACTATAAAAGCACTAGATAGAGCGTGTCATTTACTTGAAAAATATGCAGGTGGTAAAGTATTAAGTGATTATGTACTTTATGATAATGAAGATAAAAAAGAGAAAAAAATAACATTTAAAACAGAAAAAGTAAATTCGTTACTTGGTATTACACTTACTGATAAGGATATTGAAGATCAATTAGATAAATTAGATTTTAAATATACTTTAGATGGTGATACTTTTGAAGTAACTATTCCAAGAAGAAGATTAGATATAGAAAATAATGTTAATGATATAGTTGAAGAAATTGGTAGACTATATGGATACCATAATTTAAAAAATACACTTCCTGTATTACCTACAAAAGAAGGAAAATATGAAGAAGTAATAGCATTTAGAAAAAATATCAGCAAAAGAATGAGAAGTTTAGGATTAAATGAAGTTAGAACTTATACTTTAGTTGATAAAAAAACATCTGATTTATTCTCTAAAGATAAAAAGGTAATAGAAGTACCTAATCCAATGAGTCAAGATAGATCAGTACTTAGAAAATCAATGATACCATCTTTAATAGATGTAATTAAATATAATAAATCTAGAGGACTTAAAGATATTAATATTTATGAAACAAGTAAAGTATTCTTTGATGATTTTAAAGAAGAAAATTATTTAGGTGTTGCATTATATGGAAATTATATAAGTACATCTTGGAATAATTCAAAAATAAAAACTGATTTTTATGTAATAAAAGGTATTGTTGAAAATTTATTTGATTATTTAGGACTTAAAAATAGATATTCATTTGTAATTAGTACTGAAGAAAATTTACATCCTGGTATAAGTGCAGATATTATTTTAGATAGACAAAAAGTTGGATTTATTGGAAGAGTTCATCCAAAACTAGAAAAAGATGAAATATATGTACTTGAATTATCAATAGATAAATTAAATGTAAAAACTAAACAAATTAAGTTTAAACCAGCATCAAAATTACCAAGTATAACAAAAGATTTAGCATTTATAGTTGATAAAAATGTAACAAGTGAAGAAGTAGAAAAATTAATTAAAAAGTCAGGTTCAAGAATGCTTACTAATATTGAAGTATTTGATGTTTATACAGGTGAAAATGTTGATAAAGATAAAAAATCAATCGCATATAAATTAACATTTACTGATATGGATAAGACATTAACTGATGAAGAAGTTATGAATGTATTTAATAAAATAATAGATGATGTAACTAGTAAAATGGATGCTAAACTTAGAAATATGTAAAAGTGCAAATTTAATTTGTACTTTTTTTTAGTTATAGTGATTTATTGAAATAGTAATTATAATATGATATAATACTGAGCAAATTTAATTGATGAAGGTATAGTTAGAAGGTTAGAATTTAATATGATGCTAAAAGATATAAATATTTTTATTGGTGGTTCTATAAATGCAAATATGAGTGATTGTTATACATCTTTTGCAAATGAATTAGGTGATTTAATAAATAATAGAGATTATAAAATAATTTTTGATGGTTGTAGTGGTTTACCATCTATAGTGTTTAAAAAAATAAATGAATTTGATAGAGCAACTGTATGTTATACAGAACATTATATGGCACATTATTCTAATTGGAATGAATATCAACATGTAATATATCGATCTTTACAAATGAAAAATCAATCTGAAATGACAGATACAATTATAGAATTGTCTGATGTATTTATTTTTATGAAAGGTCAATTAGGCACATTGGAAGAATTGTTTAGAACAATTAATGGTAAGAAAAATAATGAACATGATAGCCCTATTGTTATAGTTAATATAAATCATGAATGGGATGATCTTATTAATATACTTGATATGTGTGGTGCAAATGATCTTTATTATGTTTCCGATAATCCTATTGATTGTTTAAATTATATCGAAAAACAATTATATAGTGAATCATCTACTTTTTATAAACACTATGTATTTAATGGTTATGCAGAGCGATGTAAACCTATAATATTAACATATAAATAAGTAATGTATTTAATAAAATAATAGATGACATAACTAGTAAAATGGATGCTAAACTTAGAAATATGTAAAAGTGCAAAATAAATTTGTACTTTTTTTAGTTGTTATAATTATTCAATTTTTTATTTTTTTCGTATTATATAATCGAAAGGAGCGAAATTATGGATAATTGTGAAGAGCAAAGAATATTAGATATGATTAATAAAAATAAGAAATGTTGTAGACCATGTTTTGGTCCAACAGGCCCAACAGGAGCAACAGGTCCCGCAGGAGGCCCAACGGGCCCAACAGGACCAACAGGTCCACAAGGAATACAAGGAGTACAAGGTCCAACAGGACCAACAGGCCCACAGGGAATACAAGGACTACAGGGTACTCAAGGACTTCAAGGAGTACAAGGCCCAACAGGACCAACAGGTCCACAGGGAATACAAGGACTACAGGGTACTCAAGGACTTCAAGGAGAACAAGGTCCAACAGGTCCAACAGGTCCCGCAGGAGCAACAGTTTCACCAACTAATACTTATGGAAGAAAATATGATACTACAGAAAATACAATCACTTTAACACAAAATGTTGCGGCAGATGTACCACTTGGAAGTAATGGACCAGCAAATGGAATAACTTTAGATACACAAAATAAATTAACGATACCAGAAAATGGCGTTTATCAAGTTGATTATTATTTTTATGGTAGTCCAAGTACTAATACAGATGTTACAGTAAGACTTAATCAAAATACAACACCTATTAGTAATACATCAATTACAAAAAGTTTAACAGCAAATGTAGATACAGAATTTTCTGGAAGTACTATAAATTCATTTAATGCAAATGATCAAATAGGTTTATCAATAGAAGCAACAGATGCAGCAACTATATCTCCAGGACCAGATACTAGTGCTTATATTAATATTGTAAAAATAGCTTAAATATAAAGACTCCTCAATTTTGGGGAGTTTTTACATACAAAAAATAATTTTTTTCATAAAATGTATTAAAGGAGTGAATTTATGAATAATTGTGAAGAACAAAGAATATTAGACATGATTAATAAAAATAAAAAATGTTGCAGAACATGTTTTGGTCCAACAGGTCCAAAAGGTGAACAAGGAGAAGTAGGTCCAACAGGACCGATAGGATTATCAGAAACCATAGAAGTAGGAGAAACAAAAACTGGTGATCCAGGAAGTAAAGCAAGTGTTGTAGATAGAGGAGGACCTAATCACATTTTAGATTTTACAATACCAAGTGGTCTTTCAGGATTAAGTAAAATACAAAATGCATATATAATAAAATATAATGATGGAACAGTTGCAACTGGTATAAAAATAGAACCAGATGAAAGAATTCCATTAGATAGAATTGAACTTGATGTTGATAATTTAGTTAATTTAAATAGTGAAGATAATTTAATTAAATTTAATAAGTTAGGATATTATAAAATTACTATTATGATAAATGCATCTATAAAAACAACTCCAAATAATTTTAATCCAGATACAGATTTTGTATCATATGGATTTAGACAAACTAATACAGATAATATTTATGTTGGAGCTAGTAAATGGATTTATAATAATGAATATTCTAATGTAATATCTCAGGGAATAGTCGCAATAGATAGTACAGATAATGATTATGAAATAGTTAATATTGGTTCAAAAGAAATATATTTATTATCACCAGATTTAAATAATATAAAATCAAATTCTTATTTTACAAATACACTTGTAAATATAGTAATTGAATATTTAGGAAAGTAGGCAAATATATGAAAAAATATAAGGTTTGTGTATATGCAATATGTAAAAATGAAGAAAAATTTGTTGATAGATGGTTTAATTCTATGAAAGAAGCAGATGAAATATATGTACTTGATACAGGATCTACTGATAATTCTATAAAATTATTAAAAGAAAAAGGAGTGCACGTAAAACAAAAGAAAATAAATCCATGGAGATTTGATGTAGCAAGAAATATTTCTTTAGATATGGTTCCAAATGATGCAGATATATGTGTTTGTACTGATTTAGATGAAGTATTTTTAAAAGGATGGAGAGAAAAATTAGAAAGTGTTTGGAGAAAGGATGCAAATAGATGTAGATATACATATAACTGGAGTTTAGATGAAAATGATAATCCTAAAGTATCATTTATATATGAAAAGATTCATAGTAGAAATAATTATAAATGGATTCATCCAGTTCATGAAGTATTAGAGTATGAAAAAAGAAATGAAAATGTTGTAATTAATGAAGATATAGTTTTAAATCATTATCCTGATAGTACTAAATCAAGAAGTTCATATCTTCCGCTTTTAGAGTTATCAGTAAAAGAAAATCCAGAAAATGATAGAAATATGCATTATTTAGGTAGAGAATATATGTATTATGGAAAATGGAATGAAGCAATAGATACACTTATTAAACACTTAAATTTAAAGAGTGCAACATGGAAAGATGAAAGATGTGCATCTATGAGATTTATTGCTAGATGCTACGAAAATTTAAATAGATATGATGAAGCAAAAATGTGGCTTGAAAAGGCAATAAATGAAGCACCATACTTAAGAGATCCATATGTTGAAATGGCACTTTTAGAGTATTCTTTAGGTAATTACGATGAAGTAATAAGTAATTGCCAAAAGGCACTAATTATTAGTGGCCATGAAAAAACATATATAAATGAAGTATTTAGTTATGATCATACTATAAATGATTTATTATCAGTTTCATATTATTATAAAGGTGATTTATATTTGGCTCTTGAAAATGTTAATAAAGCAATTAATTTGTCACCAAATAATGAAAGATTAAAAGAAAATAAAAAAATAATAGAGGACAAAATAAAAAATACTAATTTAGATTAGATTTAATCTTTTCTAGAATAGTATTTTTTTCTTCTTTATTTGAATTTTCCCAAACAAGCATAAAGAATATTCCAAGACCAGGAAGAGTATCCTCGTTATATTCATTTACACTGTCATCAATAGCTTTTTCTATAGTTTCTAAATTATCATCTTTAAAGTTTTGAATAATATAATCTTTTATATTCATAAAATCATTCCTTTCAAAACTATTATGAACAAAAAAAGTAATTATATTCATATTTTAAATATAATTACATTCTTTTTGTATGTATATCATCAATTAAATATCTTTTTTGATAAGAATCATTTAATGAATTCATTTCTCTTATTATACTTCTATTTTTTTCAGTATCAAGATATTTTGGAAGTTCATTACTAATTAAATAATTAACAACATATGGTTTATATATTCTTTCTAAAAGTTCAATTGTAAATAAATTTAATGTATAACTATCAATATTTTCTTGATTTTTACATTTTTCATTAAATCTATCAATATTTTCACTTTTTTTATCAAAATCCATACCATCAATTTTACATTTATCTAAATTAAATAATAAAATATTATCTTTGCTATAATTAATTAAAATATCATTTTTATCAAAATCTCCAATAAATACACCATTTTCATTTAATTTTTCAACTTTTTCTTTTAATCTTTTTAAAACAACAATTTTATCTTTTCTTCTGTCATATTCACTGATAGGTCTTACATATTCCACATCAATTGGCATAAAATAACCTACAATTTTACCATCGGAAATAGCATTACCGATATTTCCCATTTCATCATTAATTGCTTTATTTTCACTCATTATTTCTATTTTTTTTCTTTTACTTTCTAATTCTTCTTCATTATCAGTAGTAAATAGTTTTAATAATACCTCTTTACCATTTAAATTATATATAAACATTTTAGAGTCTTCTTCTGTTCTAAATTCTTTTAACATATTTCTAGGTTCAATTTTAAAATTTTTCATTTGTATTCCTCCTTCAGTGCGTATAATATTATACTCAAAAATGAAAAAAAATCAAATTTTTATGTTATACTTTTATATGTAGGTGATAAAATTTGAAAAAAGTTATATTAGTAGATGGAAATAACTTACTTTTTAGAAGTTATTTTGCAACTGCATATACAGGAAATACTATGAGAAATAGTAAAGGTTTTCCAACAAATGGACTTTATGGTCTCGTTAATATGTTAAACAAAATAATAAGAGAAGAAAAGCCAGAATATATGCTTGTTGCATTTGATAAAGGAAAAACATTTAGACATGAAAAATATTTAGATTATAAAGGTGGAAGAAATGAAACTCCAGATGATTTAAAAAAACAATTTTCAGTCGCAAAAAAACTTGTTCCATTAATGGGAATAAAATGTTTTGAAATAGATAATTATGAAGCAGATGACATAATTGGTACATATTCTAAAATGGCTCTTATAGATCCAGAATTTGAAACAACAATAGTAAGTAGTGATAAAGATTTATTACAACTTATTAATGAAGAAACAGAAGTAAAATTATTAAAACAAAAAGATTATATAAGAATGAATGAAGAAAAATTTATAGATACTTATGGAATAAAACCAATTAGAATGATAGATTTAAAAGGACTTATGGGTGATGCATCTGATAATATACCTGGAGTTAAGGGAATAGGAGAAAAAACTGCTTTAAAATTACTTCAAGAATACGATAGTTTAGAAAATGTATATGATAATATTGATAATATAAAAGGCGCAACTAAACAAAAATTAATTGATGGAAAAGAATCTGCATTTATGAGTAAAGATATTGCGACAATTTATAATGAAGTACCTGTTACATATTCTTTAGAAGAATTAAAATATGATGGACCAGATGTTAATGGTTTAAGAGAAATGTATAGTGACTTAGAGTTTTATAGTTTCCTAAAAGATTTTAAAGAGGAAGAAAAAAAAGAAGAAAAGTTAGAATATAAAATAATAGAAAATATTGATGATTTAAAATTAAAAGAAAAGGTTTCAGCATACTTAGAAATAAGTGAAACAAATTATCATAATGCAGATATTTATGGAATGAGTTTATATGATGGTGAAAATGTATATTATGTACCATTTGAAGTATTAAAAGAAAATAAAAACATATTAGATGGGAAAGAAATTTATACATATGATTTAAAAAAGATGATTGTTTCTCTTAATAAATATGATATAGATATAAAAAATTGTACATTTGATGCGATGATCGCAGGATATATATTAAATTATAATGTTAAAGATGATATTGCATATCTAGCAAATACATTTAATTACGATATTACTCTTTTTGATAACTTTAAAAAAGAAAAAAATATGAGTACCGAAGCACTTGCTGATTTAACAGTAAAAAAAGCAAAATTTATTTATGATATTAAAGATGAATTTATAAATAAAATGAAAGAAGAAGAACAACTAGAACTTTTTAGTAACATTGAAATGAAACTATCTTCTGTACTTGCTTCTATGGAAATAGAAGGCGTTAGAGTAGACACTAAAGTACTTGATGAAATGGGAGAAAATATTAATAAAAAGTTAGATGAATTAACAAGTGAAATATATAATTATGCAGGAGAAGAATTTAATATTCAGTCTCCAAAACAATTAGGTGAAATATTGTTTGAAAAACTTGAGATAACATATCCAAAAAAGAAAAAAACATCATATTCAACTGCTAGAGAAATACTAGATAAAATAGTAGATTATCATCCAATAGTAGAAAAAATAATAGAACATAGAACATTAAATAAAATATATACAACATATATTGTAGGAATAAAAAACTGTGTAAAAGAAGATGGTAAACTTCATACTATATATACACAAACTTTAACAAGGACAGGAAGATTATCATCAATTGAACCAAATCTTCAAAATATTCCAATTAGATATAAAGAAGGAAAAGAAATAAGAAAAGCATTTATTCCTGAAGAAAATTCTGTATTTTTATCAAGTGATTATTCACAAATAGAACTTAGAATGTTCGCACATATGTCAGGAGAACAAAATTTAATAGATGCATTTAAACATCATTTAGATATACATACAAAAACTGCAATGGATATATACCACGTTAGTAAAGATGAAGTAACTAAAAATATGAGAAGAGATGCTAAAGCAGTTAACTTTGGAATTATCTATGGTATAAGTAGTTTTGGACTTGCTGAAGATCTTGGTGTTGATATTAAAACAGCAAAAAAATTCTTAGATAATTATTTAGAAACATTCCCTGGAATAAAAAATTATATGGATAAAGTAATAAAAGATGCATATGAAACAGGATATGTAAAAACAATAATGAATAGAAAAAGAAAAATAGATGAATTATATAATACAAATCATATGATTAAAGTTCAAGGTGAAAGAATGGCACTTAATACACCGGTTCAAGGATCAAGTGCTGACATTTTAAAAAAAGCAATGATTGATATATATAATGAATTTAATAGATTAAATTTAAAAAGTAAAATGATACTTCAGGTACACGATGAACTTATTTTTAATGTAAAAAATGATGAACTTGAAAAAGTTAAAGAAATAGTTATAAATTTTATGGAAAATGCATATAAATTAAATGTACCACTAGAAGTAGACGTTGAAATTGGTAAAAATTGGTACGATGCAAAATAGTGTAAAATATAAGTAAAAAATATAATTTTGGTCTTTTTACTTATATTTTTTAATGATATAATAAAATCATAAGAAGAATAATATGAAAAACCTTAGGCTTTATTTGACAATTGTTTACAATTATGATATAATTGCGCATGCAAATCAAGGTAAAGTCATCCGTGATTAGGGGGTATAATATGAAAGGAAATTATATATTTGAATATTTTGATGAAATTAAATTTAAGAAGTGTGAACGTTCTTTAAAGAAGTACAATATGTTTGCGTTTAAAAAATTAATCTTTGAATTTTATCCTAAAATGAAAGAGGGAGAATTTTTAGGTGATATTGTATCTACTGATGAAGAAAAAAATACAGTTTCATATGAACTTACACTTCCTGCGGATGAATTATTTACAAAGGTTCATGGTGAAATAGTACTTCATTATGATATATATACAAATAAAAATATTATTTTATTAAAATCAATTTCACCAGAAGAATTATTCTTAGAAGGACATGCTACAGAGTTAAATGCATATAAAGGCGTTATGATTAGTAAAGAAAATGCTGATAAAGATATGTTTAAAATTAATTTATTAGATTTATTAAATAAATAAATGGTATAAAAGCCATTTTTTTGTTGATTTTTATAGATTTTTAGTAATATAATAGTTGTAAAGGAGGTAAGTGTTATGATATGGTTTATTTTGATATTTGCCTTTTTGATAATTGAAGCCTTATCATTTAATTTAATTACTATTTGGTTTTCTTTTGGTAGTTTGTGTGCATTTATTAGTACATATTTTACGGATAATTTAATTATTCAAATTGTAGTATTTACATTTTTTACTATTATTTCATTAATATTTACAAAACCATTACTTGATAAATTTATAAATAAAAATGTTACAAAAACAAATATTGATATGATAATTGGTAAAATAGGTATAGTTACAAAAGAGATAAATGAGTTATCACCAGGTAGGGTAAAAGTTTCTGGTAAAGACTGGATGGCTGTATCAAATAGTCATATAGATGAAGGCAAAAAAGTAAGGGTACTTAAAATTGAAGGTGCTAAAATAATTGTTAGAGAAGAGGAGAGGTAAGTTATGCAATTTATTATTTTAATTATATTTTTAATATTGATTATTATTACAAATATTAAAATTGTACCACAATCAAAAACATTCGTTATCGAAAGACTAGGTAGTTACAAATCTACTTGGCAAACGGGATTACATTTTAAAATTCCATTTATAGAAAGAATTGCAAATAATGTTTCATTAAAAGAAAAGGTAAGAGATTTCGCACCACAACCAGTTATTACAAAAGATAATGTAACAATGCAAATAGATACAGTTGTTTATTTTCAAATAACTGATCCAAAATTATATACATATGGTGTTGAAAATCCAATAAATGCAATTGAAACATTAACAGCAACAACACTTCGTAATATTATTGGTGAACTTGAACTTGATGAAACATTAACATCCAGAGATTTAATCAATAATAAAATGTGCTTAATACTTGATGAAGCAACTGATCCATGGGGAATAAAAATAAACAGAGTTGAAGTAAAAAATATTATTCCACCAAGAGATATACAAGAAGCAATGGAAAAACAAATGCGTGCTGAAAGAGAAAGAAGAGAAAAAATTCTTCAAGCAGAAGGTGAAAAGAAATCAAGTATATTAATTGCTGAGGGTGAAAAAGAAAGTGCTATCTTAAGAGCAGAAGCTCAAAAAGAATCACAAATAAAACTTGCTGAAGGTGAAGCAGAAGCAATATTAAAAGTTCAAGAAGCAACAGCTGCTGGTATTAAACTTTTAAAAGAGGCAGGAGCAGATAAGTCAGTACTTGCATTAAAACAATTTGAAACATTAGAAAAAGTTGCAGAAGGTCAGGCAACTAAAATAATAATTCCATCAGATATGCAAAATATGGCCAGTTTAGTTACAACAGCTAGTGAACTATTAAAAAAGTAGAAATATAAAAAATTTCTATTTTTTTTGTAAATATGTTTACACTAAAAAAATAATGTTTGTTAAGTTTAATTTATTATGCTATAATTAGTTTAAAGGTAGGGATTATTATGAATTTTATTAGAGAAAATATATTAAAGATAGTTACATTTGTTGTAATACTTGTAGTTGTTATTATTGTTTTTTCATTTGTTTTTAAAGGAAATGGTTCATCTCATTCAAGAAGTTATACATCAATAGAACAAAATTTAAAAAATTCTGCAATAAAATATGCAAATAAAAATAAAAAATTATTGCCAAAAGATGATAGTGAACAAACAAAAATAACATTAAATACGCTTATAAATGCAAAGTATATTAAAGAAGTATATGCAGTAGATGATTCAAATACAAAATGTAGTGGATATGTAAATATATTAAAAAAAGATGATAAATATAAATTTATTCCATATATAAAATGTGGTAAATATTATGAAACAAGTTCAATTTCTGATTATATAAAAAATCATGAAAGTGTTGTTTCTAATGATGATGGTTTGTATAAGTATGGTGAAAAGTATGTATTTAGAGGTGAAAAACCTAATAATTATTTATCTATAGGAGAAAAATTATATAGAATTATGGAAATAGATGAAGACAATTCATTGAAATTAATTTCGACAAAAAGATATGATAATACAACTGTTTGGGATGACAGATATAATGTTGAAGTAAATAAAAGTTATGGTATTAATGATTTTGCAAAGAGCAGACTTAAAGAAACTTTAGATGAAGCATATAAATCTGAATATTTTACTGATGAAGAAAGAGGATTTATGGTCCCACATTCTATTTGTATTGGTAAAAGGTATTTAAATGACAATAGTATTGATGGTAAGGCTGAATGTTCAAATGTTTATCAAAATCAAAATATTAGTTTAATTACAATTAATGAATATGCAAGAGCAAGTGTTGATCCTAATTGTACAAGTTCAAAAAGTGAATCATGTTCAAATTATAATTATCTTCAAACAATTACATCATCATTTAAAACTATGACTGCGGTTGCAGATAATACATATCAAGTTTATCGTATTGATTATGGTACTGCTGAAGCTGGAAAAGCTTCATCTTCAGTAACTATTTATCCAGTAATATATTTAGATAAATTAACTTTATATGCTAATGGTGATGGAACTAAAGAAAATCCATATACAATAAGATAGGTAAAGAAATATGCAGAGGGTTTTAAAAAAGAATTATACATTATATGTAGATTATTCTGGTAAAAGAGTTAAGTTATGTAGTGGTACACTAGAAGATATTGATGATTTTACAACATATTTTGTAGATAAGAACGCAATAAGAAAAAGAATAATAAAAGATGAGTCAGATGAATTTTTAGTTTATATTGAATCATCAAGAGGAAAATATTATAGTCCATTGTATTATAATAATAGGGCAATTCTTGATAAAGAAAATTTTAATAGAATTTATGAAAGAATAGAAAAAATAGATAGAGAAGAAATAGAAGAGTTTTTATATAGTAAGGCAAAAGCAAATGAGTATTTAGATGATAAAAACTCAAAAAATATTCCAATTGTAAATTTATATTTAAGTGTAAAAAATAATAAAGATTATAAAGGAATGCTTTATCATTATTTAAAAATAGATTATAAATTATATAGAGAATTTATTATATACTTTTTTGAAAATGAAAACTTAAATACTAATAAAAAAAGTTTATCATATGAAAAAATGAAAGAAATATCTAGTTTGTTAGATATTGTTTCTAAAGAATATGAAAATATCCAAAGTGATTATAAAGAAAAAGAATCAACTTATGATGATTTAGAAGATCGTATATATACAATAATGACAAGCAAAGAATTAACAACTGATCAAAAAATGAGTGAATTAGATATGTTAGTTGATTCACCAGAAATGGCAAAAAAATATATTTTAAAATATGAAGATAAATTAACAGAAGAGGTTTAAATTTTAAACTTCTTTTAATTAGTGGTGATGTTATGGAAAAGGAAATATATAAATTTATAGAATATTTAAAATATCAAAGAAATTATTCAGATTTTACATGTAATAATTATAAAAAAGATTTAAATGAGTATAATTCGTTTATTTTAAGCAATAAAATAAATTATAAAAATATGGATTATAATGAAGCAAAAGAATATGTAATATATTTAAATAAAAAAAATGATGCAAAATCTACTATATCAAGAAAATTAAGTTCTCTTAGAACATTTTATAAATATTTAGTATTAAATAATAAAGTAGAGTCAAACCCATTTTTACTTGTATCAAGTCCAAAAAAAGAAAAAAGAATACCAAAATTTATAAATTATAATAATATGGAAGAAATATTAAATGTTCCTAATATAAAAACAAAAGAAGGACAACGAGAAAGAGTAATTTTAGAAGTATTATATGCATCAGGGGTCAGAGTATCAGAACTTGTTAATATAAAATTAAAAGATATTGATTTTAGTAATAAAAATATATTAATATTAGGTAAAGGTAGTAAAGAAAGATTAGTATCATTCGGGGATTACGCTCTTGAATATATTAATTTATATTTAAAAGAAGGAAGAAACTTATTGCTTGATGGTGTTAAAAGTGATTATTTAATTGTTGGTAAAAAAAGTGAAAAACTTACAACGAGAAGAGTAGAACAAATAATAGATGATATTATAAAAAGAACAAGTATTAAATTAAATATTACGCCTCATATGTTTAGGCATACATTCGCAACACATTTATTAGATAATGGTTGTGATTTACTTGTTGTTCAGGAGTTACTTGGTCATGCATCATTATCATCAACAGAAATATATACACATGTAAGTAACGAACATTTAAGAGAAGTATATTTAAAGTGTCATCCTAGAAATAAAAGATAAGTTAAAAAGTGTAAAATAAGTGTATTTACAAATGTAAATACATTTTTATTTTGGTATAATAAAGTAGGGTGAATAGAATGTCGAAATTATATTTTAGATATGGTGCAATGAACTGTGGAAAAAGTTCTGCGTTAATGCAAGTTGCTTATAATTATGAACAAAATAATAAAAAGGTAATTGTAATAAAGTCAGAAATAGATACAAAAGGAAATAACTATTTAGAATCAAGAATTGGTCTTAAAAGAAAGGTAGATATCCTTTTAAAAGAGAATGAATCTATAGAAAAGTATTATGATAAATTAGGTGAAATATCATGTATTTTAGTTGATGAAGCACAGTTTTTAAGTGAAAAACAAGTTGATGAATTATATTATATAACAAAATATTATAATATTCCTGTTATATGTTATGGATTAAAAACAGATTTTCAAAGTAAGTTATTTAATGGAAGCAAAAGACTTTTAGAATTATCTGATGAACTAGATGAATTAATAACTATATGCAGATGTGGTAAAAGGGCAAAATTTAATGCAAGATTTATAAATGATAAATTTACATTAAAAGGAGATACTAATTTAATAGATGGTTCAGTTAATAATGTAAAATATATACCATTATGTGGTAAATGTTATTTAGATGAAAAAAGAAAGTACGAGGAGGAATAAATTATGAAATATGTATATTCTTTTAAAGAAGGAAATAAAGATATGAGAAATATCCTAGGAGGAAAAGGCGCAAATCTTTGTGAAATGGCTAAAATTGGTCTTCCTGTTCCAAATGGATTTATAGTAAGTACTGATGCATGTAATAATTATTATGAAAATAATAAAGAGTTAAATGATGAAATAATTAAAGAAATAAATGAAAAATTAGAAGAACTTGAAAAAAGTTCTGGTAAAAAATTAGGTGATAAAAAAAATCCTCTTTTAGTATCTGTTAGAAGTGGTGCTAGAGCATCTATGCCTGGAATGATGGATACAATATTAAACTTAGGTTTAAATGACGAAATAGTAGAAAGTTTTAGTGAAGAAAATAAAAGATTTATATATGATTCATATAGAAGATTTATACAAATGTTTTCTGATGTTGTTAAAGGATACGATAAAAGTAAATTTGAAAGAGTTTTAGATGAAATAAAAAAAGAAAAAGGTATTAAATTAGATATAGAATTTACAAAAGAAGATATGAAAGAAATAGTACTTAAATTTAAAGATATCTATAAAGAAATATCAGGAGAAGAATTTCCACAAGACACTAAGTATCAATTAATAGAAGCAATAAAATCCGTATTTAATTCTTGGAATAATGAAAGAGCAAATATATATAGACAAATGAATAATATTCCATATTCTTGGGGAACAGCAGTTAATGTTCAACAGATGGTATATGGTAATTTAAATGAAAAATCAGGTAGTGGTGTAGCATTTTCAAGAAATCCAGCAACTGGTGAAAATGAATTATTTGGGGAATATCTAATTAATGCACAAGGAGAAGATATAGTTGCGGGAATTAGAACTCCAAATCCAATTAAAACCTTAGAAAAATATAACAAAGACTTATATGAAGAATTTTATGGATATGCAAAAAAATTAGAAGAGCATTATAAAGATATGCAAGATATGGAATTTACAATAGAAGATGGTAAATTATATATACTTCAAACTAGAAATGGAAAAAGAACAGCAAAAGCAGCAGTTAAAATAGCAGTTGATCTTGTAAAAGAAGGATTAATAACAAAAGAAGAGGCTCTTTTATCGGTAGATGCAAGTACACTTTCACAATTACTTCATAAATCATTTGATGAAGAAGATTTAAAAACAAAAACACCTATTGGAAAAGGCTTAGCAGCATCCCCTGGTGCAGGAGTAGGTAAAATATACTTTAATTCTAAAGATTTAAAAGATGAAGATTCTATTTTAGTTAGACTTGAAACATCGCCAGAAGATATTGAAGGAATGAAAAAAGCAAATGGTATATTAACAATTAGAGGTGGTATGACATCACATGCCGCAGTAGTCGCAAGGCAAATGGGTGAATGCTGTGTAAGTGGTTTGAATGATGCATATGCATCGGAAAAAGAAAAAGTATTAAAAATTGGTGATATCGTTTTAACTGAAGGAGACTATATCTCAATTGATGGAAATACTGGTAATGTATATAAAGGACAAATAAAAACAAAAGATGCCGTAATAGAAGGCGAATTCGAAGAATTTATGTCTTGGACAAATGAATATTCAAGAATAATTGTAAGAGCAAATGCTGATTCAGAAAAAGATGCATTAAATGCTAAAAGATTGGGTGCTAAAGGTATTGGACTATGTAGGACAGAGCATATGTTCTTTGAAAAAGAAAGAATATTTAATTTTAGAAGAATGATTTTATCAGAAACAAAAGAAGAAAGAGAAGAAGCATTAAGTAAAATTCTTCCATATCAACAATCAGACTTTGAAAAATTATTTACAGTAATGAATAATGAAAAAGTTGTTATTAGATATCTTGATCCACCACTTCATGAATTCTTACCAAAAGAAGAAAGTGAAATAAAAGAACTTGCTGAAAGCCTTAATATATCACTAGAAGAAATTCATGATAGAATTAGTGAATTAAAAGAATTTAATCCAATGATGGGTCATAGAGGAGTAAGACTTGCTATCACATATCCTGAAATTGCAATTATGCAAACAAAAGCAGTTATAAATGCTGCTGTTAATGTTAAGAAAAATGGTAATAATCCAATAGTTGATATTATGATACCCTTAATAGGTGATGATGTTGAACTTAAATATGTAAAAAATATAATAAAAACAGAAGCAGATAAAATATTAAAAGAAAATAATATAGATATTGAATATAAAATAGGAACAATGATTGAGATTCCTCGTGCAATTATAATATCTGATTTACTAGGTAAAGAATGTGACTTCTTTAGTTATGGAACAAATGATTTAACACAGTTAACATTTGGTTTCTCAAGAGATGATTCTGGTAAATTCTTAAAAGATTATTATGATAAAAAAATATTTGAAAGTGATCCATTTAAATCAGTAGATGAAAAAGGTGTATTAAGACTTGTAAATATTTCAAAAGAAAAGGCAAAACTCGCTAATCCTAATATTGAACTTGGTGTATGTGGTGAACATGCTGGTGATCCAAAATCAATAGAAAATTTTGATAGAATTGGTCTTGATTATGTTTCTTGTTCAGCATTTAGAGTACCAGGAGCAAGACTAGCATCTGCGCAATCAAATATAAAAAATAGTAAATAGATTATAAACTAAGATAGGAGTATCTTAGTTTTTTTGTTATAATAATAGTAGTCGATATTTATAATTGATTTTTAGGTGGGGTGTTTAATGTTTAATTGTATTGAAGGAGTAGAAAACAAAATTTTTCATGGAATAAATTTAAAATATTATTCTAATAAGTTAGAAGATTTAAAAATATTTGAAGAAATTATAAAATCTAGAAAAATTATGTCAAGAAATGATTTGATTAAAATGAGATATGAACATTTTGAATGTTTACCAAGAATTTATGAACAATGTGAAAATGAAATTTGTTTCGCAATGCATCCTAAAAATAAAAATTTTAGTTTGGTTTATTGTAATGATGATTCATCATCTGCATTTTATGAGTACATAAGATTTAATATATCCTTTGTTTTTTTAGAAAGTATATTAAATAATGGATATAGTTTGCAAGATGGAGGTGAAATAAGAATTCCAACTTCATTAGATATGGATAAAGATTTAGTTGCTATTGGATGTTTTGATGAAATAGAATATTTATTAGAAAAAGTTAATAGAGGCAAAAGTAAAAATGTTATGTTTAGTGAACAATTAATAAAGTGTGAAGACATCCATAAATATATATCAGAAAAGAAAAAAAGAACTTATATTATAAAGAACTTATTAAAGAAATATGGTTATAATGTGCCAATAATAGATCCTCTTACTGGTAATATTATTGATGGTAATTATGAAAAAAATATAGAAGATGTAAAAATGTTAAAAAAAATATTAATTAAAAATATTTAAAATAATAAAAGTAGAATATCCATTTTTTCTTTGGTTATACTAAAAATGGTGAAGAATATGAATAATATAATAGTAATTGGTGATTTAAATTATAATTTAAATATTTTTTTAAATACATTTTTAAAAGAAAATAATGAGTATACAATAAATAATATAACCAAAAGTATAGGAAATATATTAAATGTACCAATAATTCTAAGTAAATATGATTTAAATGTATATTACTTTTCATGTGTTGGAAATGATATTGAAGGAAAAGAAATAATTAATTTTCTTCATTCAAATAAAATAAGGTCTGATTATGTAAATATACTAAATAAAAAAACAAATAATAAATATGTAATTAGAAATACAAAAAATAATTCAAAAACAATTCTTTCTTTGAAAAATAATGATAAATATGAATTAATAAGAAGTATTAATTTTATTCCAAATGTAGTTTACAGTACAATTTATAATTCAGAATTTATATTAAACATAAAAAGTAAATTTAGAAGTACAAAGATAATAACTGATTTAAAAGAAATAAGTGAAGAGTCAATAAAGGTATGTAAACTATCAGATTATGTAATAATTCCACTTAAATATGCACAAGTACTTACAGGAATAAATTTAAATATTGCAAATAAAAATAGTATAATTGAATTATATAGTAGGACAAAAAGACTATTTTCTGGTAAAATAATAATATATATTGAAGAAGTAGGATGTTTGTTTCAGAATAATAATTTAATTAGTATAATTCCTAAAATGGGAGATAAAAATAAAGTATCAAAAAGTAGTTATGATATGTTTATTTCTACATTTATATATTGTATTAATAAAGATTATACATTAGATAAAACAGTAAAAATATCAACGATATCTAAATTTTTATCAGATAATGGAAAACAAACATTCAATATAAAAGAGGTACTTGATATTTATGAAAAAAATAATTGATCCATTTATAGATTTTTTACCTAGTATAGATTTACATGGTATGGATAGAGTATGTGCTAGAATAAAAACAGAAGAATTTATAAATGATAGTATAAAATTAAAAAATAAAAGAGTAGTTATTATTCATGGCATTGGACAAGGAATAGTAAAAGACGAAGTATATAAATGTTTAAGAAGAAATAAAAATGTTATTAATTTTAGACTTAATGTTCCAAATATTGGAAGTACCACAGTTGATCTAAAAATAGATTAACTTTTTTTTATATCTGTGTTATAATTTTTTTTGTAATGTTTGAAATGCTGAAATAGCTCAATTGGTAGAGCAACTGAATCGTAATCAGTAGGTTGCGGGTTCAATTCCTGCTTTCAGCACCATTGACGAATCTGTTCGAACTATTCGAACTTTTGGATAGATATCAATCAGAAATGATTGATTTTTTTTGATTTTCAGAAAAAATCATAGAAAGGTTGGTGTCTATGATAAAAATAGTTAAAGAAGAAATTGAGATTGATGAATCATTAGTTTCTAGATTAAATGTTATATGTGATTTTTGTAATACTACACCCATTATAGAAAATGGCAGTATTAGGCATATTGAACATACTAATTTAACTTATATTGAGCCACATAGAATATTTATTAATAATAAACTCTATCTAGCATTTAATTATTCAAATGAAATCTATGTTAATAATCTTGGTAAAAAGATAAAATTATCTGAACTAGAAAAATATATAAAAACAAGTCGTTAATACATACAACTTGTTTATGGTTTAACTATTTATTGTCTTGAAACATTTTTGCTATATTTTGCATTGCTTTTAAATTTTCTGCAGATTTTTGTGGGTCTTTCATAAATTCATCTAAGAATTTTGAAGCAGCGGCATTCTTTAATTGTTCTTCATTTGATTTAGATGATAAATTGCTTTCTGCAATTTTTAATCTAATTTGTTCATCAGTTTCTTTTTGAATCCTTTTTAGTTCTTTATCAGATTCTTCTCTTATTTTTTGAATTTCATTATCTGCTGAAATTCTTATTGCCTCGACTTCATTTTTATATTTTTTTACAGCTGCTAAATAAGTTAAAAAGGAATTTATAATAGGAACGATTATTGAAATACCCAATTGCGTTTTCCAATTCATATTTAATCTCTCCTCTCACAATAAATATTATACCATAATCAAGGCATTGACAAATCTAAAAAAAGTGATATTATAAATAACCAATGAGAGAAGTATACTCTAGAAATGGAGGTACATCTATGAAATATAAACATAAAATATCGAAAATTAATAATATTGAATTATTAGAGGAGTCAGTAGTATTTAGGCTTTATTAAATACTATTGTCTCCTCTTTTTTTGTAAAAGGAGTTGAGTTTTAATGAATGAAGAAAAGAAAGTCGCAGGGCTTTATATTCGTGTATCTACTGAAGATCAAGCTCGTGAGGGATTTAGTTTACCAGAACAAGAAAAGCGTTTAAGGGCTATGTGTGAGTATAAAAACTATGAAGTATATGATGTATATGAAGAACGAGGAATAAGTGCTAAAACAGGTAATTATAGACCTGAATTTGAAAGATTATTGCAAGATGTTAGAGATAAAAAAGTTAATACTATTGTAGTATTAAAACTAGATAGACTAACTAGGTCAGTTTCAGATTGGGAAAAGATACTTACATTTTTAGAAGAAAATGATGCTTATTTAGATTGTGCTAATGATGAAATAAATACAACTAATGCTAATGGTAAAATGATTTCTAGAATACTTACAAGTGTATCACAACAAGAAATTGAAAGAACAAGTGAAAGAACTAAAATAGGGCTAGCAGGTGCTATTAAAGTTGGTCATATTCCGCATCAAGCACCTTTAGGTTATAAACATGAAGATAAGAAATTAGTAATTGATTATGCTACTAAAGATGTCGCAATTAGAATATTTAATATGTATCATGATGGGCTATCATATAAAAAGATAAGTAATATTTTAAATGAAGAAAAAGTATTAGATAAAACTAATTGGAGAGATTCAACAATTTTAAATATACTTGAAAATCCTATTTATAAAGGAGATTTTATTCATGGTAGAAGAACGAAGAAACCTACTTATTATTTTGATGTGGTCGAACCATTAGTTAGTAAAGAATATTGGGAAGAATGTCAGGTACAACAAAAGAAAAACTCTAGAAGTTTTCAAAGAAATTTAACTTATTTATTTATGCAAAAGTTAAAATGTCCTAAATGTAAAAGAATATTAGGTGGTAAAGCAACAACCAAGAAAAATGGTAATTCATATTATTACTATTATTGTCATGATTGTAAGATTAGTTTTAAAGAATCTGAAATAGAAAAAACAATAGATGAATATATGGATTCTATTGTTGAATATGATTCTATCGTTAATCAATACTTCTTACCAATGATAAAACAAAAGATAGAAAATCCAAAAGAAGAATTAGAAAAAGAATTAAAGAGTCAAAAATCTAAATTTGATAGGATTAGAGAAGCATATATCAATGAAGTATTTACTTTAAAAGAATATAATCAAGAGCGAAAAAAAGTCGAAGATATTATAAATGATTTAGAAACTAAATTAAATGAAACTGAAGTATGTGAAAAATTAAAATTTACTCCTAATGATATTTTAGTTAAAAGAGACATCGACTTTATCAATTCTATCAAGTACCCAGATAAATTTAAACAAAGAAATAAATTTTGGAATGAGTATACCCGAGAAGAAAAAGCCGAACTTATAATGAAATACATTGAAGAAATAGAACTGACTGATAAATATGGAAATTATACTGATGTAGAATTTATCAAATTTAGAGAAAGTATCGCAAGTACATCAAATGATTTATATTTCAAGGGTTATTATGATAGATATGTTCCATCATTATTTGGAAATATCTACGGAAAGATTAGATTTAGTGAATATCTACCTGAAGAAGAAATGGCACAGCAAATAATGAGATTAAGACAATTCTATGATATTGGTTATTATGAAGCAATTTATAGTGTTAAAGATAAAGTATTCTATTTTAACTTTTTAGAAGATAAGAAAACAATTGTTAGGGTATTTCCATTAGAAGATTATAGAAAAATAGATCCTGATGAGAAAATGGAAACATATAATCTAGGAGTATTATATGTTAAAGAAGATAATGGACCATTACTAGAAAATGAGGATGATGTATTTAAATTAATACCAGCTGAATGTGATGGTAATGTTGTATATAGTAAGGAACCTATATTAGTAGAAGCAAAACCTGTTCCTTACTATGAAGATGAAGAAAATTCAGAAGATGAAATTTCTTCATAATAAAATGTGTGGCACGTTTTGTTTACGATAGTAAATGAAAGTGGCGATAACATTTTATTCTATCTTATGAAGTATAACTATTACGAAGTTTTAGTTATTACTTGAATAAGATAAACGGATTCTAAGGTGTTAAACCTTAGCTCCCATATCTTGTTAGTATGACAAGATATATAGGGAGTTATACATCTTGTCAATGGTATTAAAATACCCTTTTCAAGATAGAATTGGAGGTGAAATTATGATAGAATTAGCATACTCGTTTCATATTGGAAATGATAAGAATAAAACTAAAAAAGCAAATCAAAAGAATACTCCTACTAACTATAATAATAATGCTATACAAAATGCTATGCAGTTATCAAAAGTAAATCATCATAACCTAAGACAATATGATAACAGCCCAGAGAATATAAAAACTTTATATGGTTCAAATGATATTGTAAAAGATGTTAAAGAATTATATAAACAAGAATTTGAAGAAGCAAGATTAGAATATAACTCAAAACAAATTAGAGATGATAGAAAAATAAAAGAATATTATAGTAAGATTAGTAATGATACAAAACACGATCTAGCAGTAGAGATTATTATAGAACTTGGAGATATGGATTATTGGTGGGATAAAGACGAAAAAGAAATGTATAAAATGACTAAAGTTTACGATGAGCAAGTTTTATATTTAAAAGAACTAGTTCCTGATTTTAAGGTAGCAAATGCAACTATACATTTTGATGAATCTTCTCCTCATCTTCATATAGTAGGAATTGCAGTTAAAGAAAATTGTAAAACAGGTATAAGTAAACAAATTGGTAAGTGTAGTGTATTTACCAAAGATAACTTGCCTAAAATACAAGATAAAATGAGAGATAAATGTATTCAAGTCTTTAATGAAGAATATGGTTTAAATGCAGTATTAAAAGATAAACAAAAAGGAAGAAATATTGATTATAGAGTAAGTCAAATGGCTGATTATGATGAACTAAAAAAGAATTATAATAAGCAAAGACAAAAAATAAATAAATTAAATAATCAAACTAAAGACTTAAATACTAAATCAGAGGAAATTAAAGATATTATAAATAATCTAAAGAATCAGCCATTATCAAACAAGAATTTACTTTTATCTAATCAAAATAAAGACAAGATAATTGATTATATTGAAGAAGTGAGTAAATCAACAAATGACTTTAAAGAAATAACAAATTACTCTTTAGCAGTAGATAAGATTAAAGAAGATTTTGAAGAAAATCATAATACTATTGAAGATTTAAGAAAAAGAGTTAGATTACAAAATGAAGAAATAAAAGATTTACAATATGATTTAGAAAATAAAGATAATGAAATATCATTCTTAAAGTCTAAAATAGAAGATTTAAAAGAAAAAATAGATTATTGGAAAAATAAATTTCAAAGAGTTGTTAAATATATTCATGATAAAATACATGGTATATTTGGTGATAAGGACGATAAATATAAAGAAATGGCTGATAATTTATTTATAAATGGAATTATGGATGAAAAAGAATATACTAGCGTTATTAATAAAAAAGAAAAAAATCGTGATGATTTTGAGCGATAAATATTAACTATATATTTTTAATTTGATATAATTGTAGAGAGGAGGAATTTATATGCAACAAATAAATGTATATTTTGATGAAAGTTGTCATCTATTAAAAGATAATTCTAATGTTTTAGGAATAGGTTGCTTATATTGTCCTGTTGAGTATAAAAAAGAAATAATGTACAACATAAGAGCAATCAAAAGGAAACATAATTTTAGTCGTGATCATGAAATAAAGTGGACTAAAGTTTCTAAAGGAAAAATGCAATTATATAAGGATTTAATCGACTATTTATTTGAAGAGAAAAACTTATATTTTAGGGCAGTAATAACACTGCACAAAGATAGATTAGTTGTATCTGGTGAAGAAGAATATAGACACTGGTATGAAAAAATGAATTATTATTTATTCAATAAGATTATAAATTATGGCTATGTTTATAGATTGTTTTTAGATAAAAGAGATACGAAAGGAAAAGAAAACTTAAGTAAACTAGAAGAAATTATATGTAATAGTAAATATGATTTTAGTATGATAACAATTAAAAGTATTGAGGATATTACATCAAATAATAATGAGTTAATACAATTAACAGATCTATTAATAGGTGCATTAACTTACTATCATAGAGGATTAACTACTAGTCCTGCTAAAACAGAGATTATAAAATATTTAATGACTAAAACAAATATTTCTGAAACATCAAAGTGGAATGATACAAAGTTTAATTTATTGATTTGGAGTCCAAAGGATAATTATGGAAAATAATTTTGATTATGATGATTTTGTTTTGGAAACATATAACAAATTTCAAGAATATTTTTGCAACAATAGGACTTTAAAATATAATGGAACAGAATATCCAATTATAATAAATACTAATGATGTGGAATTTGATGGAAAGCCTAGAATTTTTTGGCATATTAGTTCTTTAGGTGAAGAAAATGGTTTATATTTTGATAGTTTTAAAAAAAGATTAAAATTTAGTGTATTTCCTTGTATTAATCATATTTCATCAGTAAATTGTCAATTAAAATGTAATTTAGATGATGAATCAATTCAATTAAAAGATAATCGAGTACCTTGTATATATAGAATGAGTAAAATTGATAATTTGAAAATTGCTATGGATTTATTTAATAATCAAAGTGGTAAGATTAAATGGTGGACAAAAACTGAAAAATCACAAAAAAGTAAAAAAACAAAAAAGATGTTAAAAATTAGATATATAGATGATTTAGAAGATTATGTTATTATGTTTGAATTTAGATATACTGATTCAAGTAAGAATCAAATAAGTAAATTTCAATTTGTAACAGCATATCAAATTTTTGATAATAATACTAAAGAAAGATTTGATTTAGAATATCAAGAATATATTAACAAAAAGGCATAAAAAAACCATCTCGCTACCAGCGAGACGGACTTTCAAGCTGCGACTATTGGCAGTTGAACAATTAAATTGTAGCATAAATAACTAGTTAAGTCAATAATTTGACTATATTGCTACATTAATATTATATTAAAATATGGGAAATTTATGTTTTTTTAAACTCTACTCATGCCATTGTAAGAAATATAAACTTATTTATAAATTGTATTATGGACGAAAAAGAATATACTAGTGATATTAATAAAAAAGAAAAAAATATAGATGATTTTGAAATATAGATGAAATTAGATTTAATGTCTAATTTTTTTATGAACTCATATCAATATTTAGAAAATTCTGATATAATAATTATAAGTTAAACTTTAAATTATTCAACAAGAAAGGTTGTGCTTAAAGTGAATACAAATAAAAAGATTCTAGTTAGTGATTATGATCAAACATTCTATTTAAATGATGAAGATATAGAAATCAATAAAGAAGCAGTAGATAGATTTAGAAAAGAAGGTAATATATTTGTTATTGCAACAGGTAGAAGTTATTTTGATTTTCATAATAAAGTCAATATGTATAATTTTGATTATGATTATGTAATTATTAATCATGGTGCAACAATGTTAGATAAAAACAATAATGTTTTTGCAAATTTTTCTATAAATGATAATATTATAAATAATATTAAAGAAGATTTGCAATTAGAAAAATCAATAAAAAGTTTTTGTTGTAGTAAATTAGAAAGTAGAGTTGATTTCGAACATAATGATTTAACAAAGATAAATGTTAAATATAATACTAAAGAAGAGGCAATGACTATTAATGAAATAATAAATAATAAGTATTCTAACGATGTTAATTCTTATTATGTTACTGAAAATTCATTAGAAATAATTTCAAATAAAACAAATAAATCAAATGCCATAAATTTATTGATAGAGAGATTAAATATATTACAGGAAAATGTCTATACAATTGGTGATGGTTATAGTGATATAGAAATGATTAAAGATTTTAATGGATATGCAATGAGAGAATCAGTTAATGAATTAAAGCAAGTGGCTATAAAGGAATATGAAAGTGTTTCTAATTTAATAGATGAAATAATATAGGTGGTAGTCATGAAAAATAAAAAATTAGAAGGAAATATAATTATTGCAATAAATGCAATGAAAAAAATTATGGTATTATTTTTAGGACCATTTTTAACTGCTTATTTTATTAAAACTTCACAAGAAAGTATTGTTGATTTATCTATATATTATATATTTTCATATATACTACTTGCTATTGGTAGCTTTATAGTAGCAAGTATAATAAAGAATAAATTTAGAATAGGAATGTTTAGAATTGGTGTAATATTAAATTTCTTTTATATTTTAGCAATTATTATTTTAAAAGAAAATATAATAAATCATTTAGCATTAATATCAATTTTATATGGCATATCATCTAGTGTATATTGGTTTCCATATAATTTATTTGTAATTAATAAAATTGATAATGATTATAGAACTGAATATACAGTAAAATCTAAAATAGTTACATCAATTATTGGTGTATTATGTCCTATATTGTTGGGCTCAATAATAACTGCTACTAATTATGAATTAACTGCAATCATTATTTTATTTATATCTATGATTCAAATAGTTCTTTCATTTTTGCTAATACCAGAAAAAGATAACAATCTATCAAGTTTTAATTTAAAAAACACATGGAAGAAGTTAAAAAACAATGAACAAATAAGAAAAATGTCTATCGTAGAATTTTTTATTGGTATGAACGTAAGTGATGGAGCTTTAGAAGTATTAATGACAATATTAATATTTAATTCATTTAAAACAAATTTAAATCTTGGAATAATTACATCAATTACAACATTACTATCAATATTGTGTGTTCATTTATATGGAAAATTTTATAAATACAAAGATGATAAAAAAATTATAAATATATCAAGTATTGTTCCTGTTTTATCGGTTTTATTATTACTTATTTATAAAAATAATATTACTGTTATAATTTATAATGTTTGTTATGTTATTTTTACATCATTACTTACATTAACAAGAGAAATAAGATTATTTAATATATCAGATAGTTCTATTGTAGATAAAAATAATCAGAGTGAATTTTTTGCTATTAGAGAAGGAATATTAAATTGTGGTAGAATTGTAGGATATTTAATGCTCTTATTAGCTGGTATAAGTGGAAATCAAATTGTTTTAAATATAATTATGATATTACTTACATTGTCAATATTAGTGACAGGTTTAAATATAAAAAAAATAGAAAAATTTGAAAAATAATTTGTATATAAAGAATAATTTATAGAATTATTTATAAAAATGGTGTATAATTATGTCAATGATTGATATAAATCAATCGTCTTTATGCGAAAGAGTTGTAAACCACTTCGTCGTTCGCACCATAGGGAAATCCGCTCGAACTTTTTATAAGTTTCGAGAATAAATAGACAATCAATTCTAAATTAGGATTGATTTTTTTCTTGTTTAGAAAAAAGTCGTTTCAAGAAAGGATTGATTAAAATGGTTAATGTTATCAAGCAAGAAGTTAGAATGGAAGAATCATTAAGAAAGAGATTAGAGTTTATATGTGAATTTTGTAAGGTTAAATCAACAATTATTAATGGTAATTTAAGAATGATAGATAAAACTAATCTTACATATCTAGAACCACACAGAATTATAATTAATGGTATAACTTTCCTAGCTTTTAATTATTCTAATGAGATATTTATAGAAAACTTAAATAATAAAATTAAATTATCTGAATTAGAAAATTATTTAAAGAATATTTAACAAAAGTTAGTTAAATAGGTAAATGCAAATTTCATATAATTATTGAAAAAACAAGGTAAAATGCAAGTTTTATCTTGTTTTTTTACTAAAATAATATATAATAATTGATGAAAAAAGGAAATTATTGCATGCAAAAGAGATTTTTGAATATTTTTTCAAAAATTAAATGCAACTTTTAAATAGTTAAATTTGTTTAATCAATTGTTTTCTTTTTTTAGTTTATTTTATGAGTAGTTTATAACTCAAATTGACTTCATCTTTTTTTATGGGAACGAGATGAAGTTTTTTTGTTATAGTATTTCCATAAATATTGTTGAATAATTCAAAAGGTGTATGGAAATTTAAACTTTTTCTTGAAACATTATTTATGTTATTCATCATATCAATAATGTTTTCATTAGTTAATTTATCAAAAGTTATACCTTTTGGAATAATATATCTTATAAATTCATGATTTCTTTCAATTCCACCTTTTTGCCAAGAAGAATAAGGTTCACAATAGAATACGTTAATTTGTTTTTCATCGGTTAGTTGATCAAATTTAATATCTTCAGGCTTAGAAAATTCCCAACCGTTGTCTGTTAATATTACTTCAAATAATATCTTAAATATTTCTGATCCTAATTGTTTTCTAATTTTTTTAAAAACATTAGATACTGAATCAGGCTTATATTTATCTATTAAAAACATAAACATCAGTTTACTATTTCTAAAATAAAGAGTCATGATACATTTTTTATCTTCAAATTTACCTATAACAGTATCCATTTCAACAATATTAGAGTTAGGATGAATTTCTATATATTTATTCATATCTTTTAATGTTCTACCAAATCTAATAACATTATCAAATCTAATAGTTGGTTTTTCATTTGTTCTTTTCCTAGGTTTATAACTATAAGCTCTAGGAAGCATTTCATCATTAATGCTTGAAAAATAACCTTTATGAACATAATTATAAAATGTTTGAATTGATCTAGGAAATTTATCTTTAATATTATTAAAAATATGAGAAATAGGTTGGTTCTTATTTTTAATTTTGTCTTTAAAATAATCATTCCAATAATCGATTTCATCAATCGACATATCAATACCTATTCTAGACTTTTCTAATAAATAATTATAATTTTTTTGAGCTTTAATGTAATTATAATAATATTTCTTTTTGCGACAATAAGTTTTAATGTTGCATCCGTTACAAACATATGGGAATCTTTTTGTTTTATTGCATTCTTTAAAATCACCTTTACCAGTTATTCTTCTATTTTTGATTTCTCTCGATACAGTAGAAGAAGTAGAATCAACATAATAAGCTATATCCTTTAATTTATAATTTAATCTTAATAATTGTTCAATCAACATTCTGTTTTCTACAGATAGTCTTCTTTTCATATTTATCCGTCCTTTCTTTGATAAAAAAGAAAACAATTGATTGATTATTTATTAAATACTATTAAAAAACTAAATGCAAGTTTTATTAATTCAAGTTAAAAAGTTGCATTTAACTTTTTAAACAACAGAATATTTAACAAAAATTGACACTTAATACATTTTATGTTAGAATATGAAATCAATTAAGGGGATTTCATATGTCAGAAAAAAAATACTTATTACTATTAAAGAAACAATTACAAAATAAAAGAGTAATTTGTGGATATAATCAAAATGATTTTGGACAAACTGTCATTACGACAGGTTCACCTAGAAAATATAATGATGATAAAATAACTTATGTAAATCAAAAATCAATGAGTGAATACGATTATATTTCAAAACAAATGCAATCTGCAAAGAGAAGATAAAATTATAAGGTGTCAGTAGTATTAAACAATTAATACTTTTGACACCTTTTTATATTAAGAAGTTGAAATTTAATGAATGAAGAAAAGAAAATAGCAGGACTTTATATTAGAGTTAGTACTGAAGATCAAGCAAGAGAAGGATTTAGTTTACCAGAGCAAGAAAAACGATTAAGAGCAATGTGTGAATATAAAGGTTATGAAATATATAAAGTCTATAAAGATGCTGGTATAAGTGCTAAAACTGGTAATAAAAGACCTGCTTTTGAAGAACTATTACAAGATATTAAAGATAAGAAATGTAATACTATTGTAGTATTAAAACTGGATAGACTTACAAGAAGTGTATATGACTGGGAAAATATTATTAAATTTTTAGAAGAAAATAATGCTTATTTAGATTGTGCTAATGATGATATTAATACTACTAATGCTAATGGTAAAATGATTTCAAGAATACTAATGAGTGTATCTCAACAAGAAATAGAAAGAACAAGTGAAAGGACGAAAGTTGGATTATCTGGAGCAATTAAAGCAGGACATATTCCAGCAAGAGCACCACTAGGTTATAAACATGTGGATAGATTATTAGTACCAGATCCACTTACTAAAGATATTATTATTAGAATATTTAATTTATATTTTGAAGGTTGTACTTATGTTAAAATAGCAAAAATTTATAACGAGGAAAAAATATTAGGCAAAACTAATTGGAGAGATACAACTATTTTAAAAATCATATCTAACGAGATTTATAAAGGAGATTATGTATCTGGTAAAAGAAGCGGTAATTCAGTTTATTATGAAAATGTAGTAGAACCATTAGTAAGTAAAGAACTATGGGAAAATTGCCAAATACAAAAGAAAAAGAATTCTAGAAATTATATGAGAACACAAACTTATCTTTTCTTACAAAAATTAAAGTGTCCTAAATGTGGAAGAATTCTTGCAGGTGGAGCAACTCATAAAGTTAAAAATGATAAATGGTATTTCTATTATAGGTGTGAAGATTGTAAAAACAATATTAAAGAAAATAAAATTGAAGAAGCCATAATGCATATTCTAAATGATGTATTTGAATATGATTCAGTCGTTAATGAATTCTTTTTACCAGTATTTAAAAATAAATTAGAAAATCCTAAAGATGAACTAGAAGAAGAAATAAAGAAATTAAATAACAAAAAGAAAAGATTAAAAGAGGGATTTGTTAATGAATTGTTTACAATAGAGGAATTTAAAGAAGAAACAAAAATAATTGAAGAACAAGTTGAACTTATCAATTCAAAACTATTAGAAAATGAACAAGCAGAACAACTAAACTTTACTATTGATGACATATTACTTAAAAGAGATATGGACTTTATCAATAAAGTTAAATTACCAATATCTTATTATGCTTTTAACGAAAATTGGAACTTGCTTGATAGAGAAACAAAAGCAGATATTATTATGAGATATGTTGATGATGTAGAATTAGAATTTAACAATAAAACTTATGATATTAAACAAGTTAATTTTAGAAGTACCTTTTATAGCGAATTTGAAGAATTGTATAAGCAAGGTTATATTGATAAGAAAAGACCTTTAGTTTTAGATTTTAATGGCATAAGAATTGAAACAAATATTAGATATAGCGAGTACTTACCTATCAAAGAAGTTATGCAACATTTATGTAGATTAAATGAATATTACGAAGTAAATTTTTATAAAGGTATACTTTATAAAGAAACAGAAAAATTAGATATGTTCCCACTTCAAAAAAATGAGGTACCAATTAGAATATTTCCATTACAAGAAAATAACAATGAAAATAATGACTGGGTATCAATGGGAATGTTTGCTACAAAAAATAATCCTAATGATATAAAAGTTAACATTAGAGATGTATTTGAAACAATACCAGATAATGTTAATGAAGAAGATTTTTGCTAACTTTTTCTAAAAAAGTTATAACAATCGTGGTAAGTTTTGTTTGCAAAGCAAATGAAATTAGCGATAGATTGTTAAATAAAATTATGAGAACTTTTACTTACGATAGTTTGTAAAAGATGCGAATAATTTTCATAGATAAAATAATAAGCAGTGCTTACTATTTTATCAGAAGCCTTATGTAGTTTTATTTTATTACGAAGTTTTGAAATATTACTGCAGGAGATAGGTGGATTCTAAGGTTGCCTAAACCTTAGCCCCCAAATTTTGATGCTTGTGTCAAAATATATAGGGGGTTAGAGATTTTGACAGAGCCAAAATTGACCCTACTATAAATAGTAGGACTCTTGTTTACAAAGGGGTTATAAAAATATGAATGATAAGGAAGAATTATCTTATTCATTACATTTAGGTAATGATAAAAATAAATCAAAGAAAGCAAGAAGAAGTGTAAAAAATACTGAAACTGGAACTACTTCTCTATCTAATAATGCTATCCAAAATCATCAACAATTATCAAAAGTTGATAAACATAATTTACGAAAATATGATGAAGAACAAGAATTAATTTGCATGATTAAAGGTACTTCTTCTATTGTAGAAGATACTAAAAATTTGTATCTAGATTTATTTGAAGATGCAAGAATTAAATACAACGAAAAACAAAATAGAAATGATAGAAAGATAAAAAACTATTTTAATCATATCTCAAATAATAACAAAAGAGATCTTGCTTGTGAGATTATTATTGAACTTGGCGACATGGACTTTTGGGTTGATAAAGATGATAAATTTAAAAAGAAAATGATAGAAGTTTTTAAAGAACAAATATCAGATTTAGAAGAAGTTGTACCTAACTTTAAAATAGCAAATGCAACTATTCATTTTGATGAACCTTCTCCACATCTACATATTGTTGGTGTACCATTTAAAGATGGAATGAAAAATGATATGGAAAAACAAGTTGGTAAATCTGATGTATTTAATAAAGTAAGTTTAAAAGAAATTCAAGACAAAATGAGAGTATATTGTATTAATTCCTTTAATAGAATTTATAACCTTAACTACACTCTTAAAGTAAAAGAAGAAGGTAGAAATGTTGATATTAATGTTGCTAATATGAATGAATATAAAAAATTTAAGCGAGAACAAGAAAAATATAAAAAACAACTTAAAGAATTAAATAATAAAGCAGATGAATTACAAAATAAATCTAATGAGATTAATGATATTATTGATAATTTAAAACCTACAATAATGAATAAAAACAACTTCACTATTTCTAATGAAGATGTAGATAAGATAAAAAAATATATAGAACAAACTAATGATACTACTTCTAATTTGAGAGATGCAAATGATATAAATATAGTCTTAAAAAAATATGAAGATGACTTAAGAGAACACTCTAACAGGTTAGAAACTTAAAAAAGAAAATTCAAACTCGTGATGATAGAATTGAAGAATTAGAATATAATTTAAATGATGCCAATGAAACTATTGATGAGTTAGAGGATAAGGTATCAGAATTACAAAAGATAGTTGATTACTTTAAAGAATTATGGAAAAAGTTTATAGAATTTTTACAAAACAAATTCTTCTCTAATGATAAATACGATGACTTTATAAATGACTTATATGAAGAAAATATACTTGATGAAAATGATGTTAATATGATACAAAATAACAAAAATAATGATAAAAATGATGACTTTGAAAGATAAATATGTTAAAATAATTAGTAATTAACGGAGGTTTACTTTATGAGAATAAAAGATTCAGAACAAATAAGAAAAAAGTTAGAAGAGGAGCATAACGAAAATTGTTCAAAAATTGATGACTTGAATGAAAAAATAAGAACATTAAATGCAAATGATTTTGAAACGAAAGCAACCTGCGTTATGGGTTTTTCGATACTTCCTTGGATTGCTTCTATATTAGTAATGCCTGGTATAATTAAGTCTGGAGTTATCCCCTTAAATTTAGTTCAACCATTATTTGTTGGGATTCCTGCTTTGATTGGAATAACAGCAGAAGAATTATTTACTAGAAAGTCAAACTGTCGTGAAAGATTGAGAAAATTTTCAAACTCAAAAACTCAAAAGGAAAAAATTGAAGAATCTACAAAATATGAAATTGAAAAAGAAAAATTAAGAAGTGCAAATAAAATATTAAAGAAAATTTATGATGATTTGTCAGCAAATGAAAATTTGATTAATTCTCTTTCAACAAGTTATAACATAACTGAAAAAGATGTAGATGAAAGAACAAAAGAAGAAATTGATGATAGTATTAAAAATATAAATAATATATTGCAAAAAAAACAACAAGAGGTTGATGTTGCAACAACTAAAAGCGTTTTAAAAGAAAAATTTTGGGAAGTTAGAGATAAATTTAATAGATTTTCTGATATTTTAAAGTTTGGCATGATGGGTGGAATGATGTCTATGTTGCTTTATGATATGCCAATTATGTATCTAAATCAACTGGAAAATATACAATTTCAAACTAGTTTTCTTGGAGCATTAGCTCCAGCTATCATTGGAGGTATAGTTTGTGGTGGTTATGGCATAAAAAGAAGAAATAATTTTACATCTGCATTTAAGACTATCAATAATGAACTTGGTGATAATGCAATATCTGAATTTAATGATTATGAAAAAGAAAAGCAATTTGATAAAAATTTAGAAGATATTATAAGAGACACTTGTGCAATTAAATTACAATTAGAAACTGAAAAACAAAAATTAGAGAATTTATCTTCAATTTTTAATTCAGAATCAGTTATGAATGATTTTATGAAAAAATTAAGTGATGACTCCTTAACTTGTGATAAAGAACCAACTACTGAAAAAGAATTAGTGATGAATGAAGAGTCTATTAATGGTCAATTAGAAAATTATAAGAAACTTTTAGAATCACCAATTATGCAAGAAATTAAAGAACCAAGAGTTGAAGGGCCAAGATTAGTAAAAAAAATGACACCAAAAAATGATAAAAAGTAGCATAAAAAGAATTGCTACTTTTTTCATTATTTGTTAAAATATTATTAGAAATTGATACAAACATTGTATTGATTACTTACTTTAGCGAAAAAAGTTTGAAATAACTTTCGTACTCGCACCAGATTGATAGGAAACTCGGACGCTTTCGTCCAGAGAGTAATAGATTACTAACTATCAAAATAGTTAGTTTTTTTCTGCTTAAATTGAATGTTGAATATAATTATGTTTGAAA
>JAHZBE010000004.1 GCA_019423565.1 bacterium | reverse complement strand
TTAAACTGCTTAAATCTAAATCTCCATTTAATGTATTTGGTAATACTAAACCTTCGGCACTTATTAAACTATTTAAATATAAATCTCCATTTATTGTATTTGGTAATACTAAGCCTTCGGCACTTGTTAAACTTCTTAAATATAAATCTCCATTTATTATATTTGGTAATACTAAGCCTTCAGCACTTGTTAAACTATGTAAATATAAATTTCCATTTAATGTATTTGGTAATACTAAGCCTTCTGCACTTGTTAAACTATTTAAATATAAATCTTCGCCTATTGTATTTGGTAATTCTAAACCTTCTGCACTTGTTAAACCACTTAAATTTAAATATCCATTTATTGTTTCGGGTAACTTTAAACCTTCCGCACTTGTTAAATTAGATAAGTCTAAATTACCATAATATACTTTTATTCTATCTTTATTTTCTTCCCATTCTTCTTTAGAAAATGCAACTTCATCTTCATTAACACCATAAGCAAAAACAATATCTTTTCTTTTATCCCTTTTAGAAATTATTTCTTTTATTCTTGGATCTTTTTGGTATCCAAATCCTTCTATTCTTGAATCTACTTCATATAAAAATTTTAAATCATCTAATGATAGTTCTAGATTATTTTTTTGTTTTTCTTCTATTAATGTCAAAAGGTTCATATCATGAACTTTCTTTTTATATTTGTCTTTATCAGGAAATTCTTCTAATTTCTTATCAAGTATTGGCTCCATATTTGATTCTAAATTTTGATTTTTACTAGTTCCTCTTACTTCACCAATTTTATTTGTTCCGTCCATTCTTATTGCTATTCTTGGATTTTTATATTCACCATTTTCATCTTTCGTATAATATACATAAAAATCTCCACCTGCAAGTTGGGTTTTAGCTGTTTCTTTTCCTGCTGTGCACCATCCTGTATTTTTTCCTTGTAATGATTTCCATAATGGCATATAATCAGAGCCCATATCATATTTAACCCATATTCCTTCTATTTCATCACTATTTATTATTCTTGAATCTTGATTTGTAAGATAATATGTATATAATTTCTTAAAGCTTTCACCTTTTGATAATATTTCTAATTCTTCATTAGTTAAGTTGTTTTCACCAATTTCACTTTTTAAAATATCATATACTTTTGATAAAGCTTCCATATTTAAATCTATAAATGGTGTTGTTGTTTTATCTGTTCTTTTACCAAACTCTTGCTTTTCTTTATTAAATGCACCTAAACCTAGCATTCCTTTAAATGCATAAACTTTAAACCAAGTTGGATACATTGCGTCTTCACTCATAAAATAATTAATCCATAAGTCAAGTATAGACTTTTGATCTTCTCTAACTTGATTTAACATTTTTTCTTTCGTTTCATCGGGCACATAAATATCCCCGTAACCTTCTTCTCTTGCAATTTCCTTTTGGAGATTTATATATGATTCAGGTAGTTCCTTAATTAAATATTTATCATAATAAAACTTTTTTAATAATTCTAAACTATGTTCACTTTTTCTAGAAAGTTCATGTGCATGTCCTAATCTTGATATATATTTTCTTATTTTTTCTTCTGGTGTATCACTTGGATCTGCTTTATGCATAACTTCATTACTCATGTGCATTTCTCTATATAATTTGTTTAAGAAGTCTTCTCCGTTGTTATACTTCATATTATCTCCTTCTTTCCTAATCTATCTTAATAAATGGTTCAAGTAAATCATATCCAAAGAAATATACTAAAGATGCGATTAAAACAAGTGCAACTATTAAACCTATTTGAATTTTTAATATTCTATTATCCTTTTTAGTTTCTTCTTTTTTTATTTCTTCTTCTGCAATTTGTTCTTCCTTTTCATTAACATCAAATAGTCTATTTACATCAATAACAGTTCCTTCAGTATTTTGATTTTGTAATTTATTATCATTTTGGGCACTATCATTATCAAAAATTGTACCCTGTACATTTATGTTTTTATTATCATTTTCATCTAATGTTTCTATATTTTCATCTGTCGCTTCTTCAAAATCAAGCATTTCAAAATCATCATTCATCTTTTTATTCTCCTTTATACAAAATTTACTAATATATCGTTTAACACATAAAAATATTTTTTAGGTACATATATATTTATTTTATCATCAATTAATAATCCTTTATTAATTAATTCTTTTATAACTTCTATTTCATTTATATTTATACCATATTTTTTATTAAAATTATCTTTATTTATTCCATTTGTAAGTCTTAAGCCTAATATAAATTCATACTTTATTTCATCTTCTTTAGTAAGTACTTCTTCTTGCCTTTCATAACTACCACTTATATATTTAGATAAATTTCTAGTATTTGTATACCTTATATTATCTATATAACCTGCTGCTCCTAAACCAAATCCATAATATTCATTATTTTTCCAATATGTTAAATTATGTCTTGATTCATAAGACGTAATAGAATAATTACTTACTTCATATCTATGATATTTATTTTCTAATTTTTTATCTATAAGATCATACATATCACTATCAAGATCATCAGATATATAATTTGTATTATCAATATAAAGTTTAGTATTTTTTTCTATTATTAACGAATAACAAGATATATGTTTTATATCAAGTTTAAGTATTTTATCTATGTCTTTTTCTAAATCATCTAAACTTTCATTTTTTAGTGCATACATTAAATCTACATTTATATTATCAAAATACTTTTTAGCAAGTTCTACCTTTTCTTTTATTATAACAGATGTATAATTTCTACCTAAATATTTTAAATATTTATCGTTAAATGATTCTATTCCAATACTTAATCTATTTACTTTATTTTCTTTTAATATTTCTAATTTTTCTTCTGTTATATCTTCTATATTTACTTCAAATGTAAATTCATATTCTTTACTTAATTTAAATATTTTAATAATAGAAAATAATTTATTTAATTCTGAAACACTTAAAGAGGAAGGTGTTCCACCACCAACATAAATTGTATCTAATATTTCATTCTTATAATTATTAGTAATTTCTTTTTCTAATGCATCTAAATATTTTTTAACAAAATCCTTATTATATAAGAGTTTACAAAAATCACAATAACTACAAATATTATTACAAAAAGGTATATGTATATATGCACTTTTTACCATAACTATCTTCCTCTATTCAATAAAAATTATATCATAACAAAAGAAAAAAAACTACAAAAATATATCCTAACTATATTTTATAGTTTCTTATATGTGTTTTACTAAATTTAAATAATATATGTTAATCCTCCACGCTTAGTACTTCAAGAAATGCTTCAGGAGGAAGTTCTACACTTCCAATTGTTTTCATTTTCTTTTTTCCTTCTTTTTGCTTTTCAAGTAATTTTCTTTTTCTTGAAATATCTCCACCATAACATTTTGCAAGTACATTTTTTCTATTTGCTTTTATATCACATCTAGCAATAACTTTATTATTACAACATGCTTGAACAGGCACTTCAAATAATTGTCTTGGAATTATTTCTTTTAATTTTTGAGTAATTGCATTACCTCTTTTATATGCGAAATCTTTATGAGTAATAATAGAAAATGCATCAACTATATCACCATTAAGCATTATATCAACTTTAACTAGATCACTTTGTTTATTACCAATAAATTCATAATCAAATGATGCATAACCTTTTGTTGTACTTTTTAATTTATCAAAGAAATCATATACTATTTCAGAAAGTGGAAGTTCATAGTGTATATTTACTCTTGTATCAATATAATCCATATTTATAAAATTACCTCTTTTATTTTGACATAATTCCATAACAGGTCCTATAAATTCACTTGGTACAAAAATATTTGTTTTAATATATGGTTCTTCTATTTTACTAATTACTTGTCTATCAGGAAGTTTAGTTGGATTATCAACATAAACTATATCACCATTTGTAAGCGTTACTGTATAAATAACTGATGGACTTGTAAGTATTATTTCAATATTAAATTCTCTTTCTATTCTTTCTTTTATTATATCCATATGAAGAAGTCCCAAAAATCCACATCTAAAACCAAATCCTAGTGCTTTACTTGTTTCAGGTTCAAATGTAAGTGATGCATCATTTAATTTTAATTTTTCAAGTGCATCCCTTAAATCATTATATTTATTTGTTTCTACTGGATAAATACCTGAATATACCATTGGTTTTATTTCTTTATAACCCGGTAATACTTCTTTAGCAGGATTATCATCAAGAGTTATTGTATCACCTATTTTTACATCACTTATTTTTTTAATAGATGCACAAACATATCCAACATCACCAGAAACAAGTTCTTTTACCTTTTCTTCTTTTGGAGTTGATACACCAAGTTCTGTTACTTCGTGACTTGCTCCTGTACTCATAAATCTTATTTTGTCTCCTACTTTTAATTTACCATCCACTATTCTAGTTTGGATAACTACTCCTCTATATGAATCAAATACACTATCAAAAATAAGTCCTCTAAGATTTGAATTTATTTCACCATTTGGACATGGAATTCTATCTATTACAGCATCAAGTAATTTATCTATACCAAAACCTGTTTTTGCACTTGTCAAAATTATTTCATCATCACTAAATCCAAGTACTTCTCTTAATTCTTTTTTTACTTTATCAACATCAGCATTAGGTAAATCTATCTTATTTATAACCGGTATTATAGTTAAATCATTTTCTAAAGCTAAATATACATTTGCAAGTGTTTGTGCTTCTATTCCTTGTGCTGCATCAACTACTAAAATTGCTCCTTCACAAGCAGCTAAACTTCTTGATACTTCATATGTAAAATCTACGTGACCTGGTGTATCTATTAAATGAAGTGTATAACCTTTATAATTTAACTTAACCGCATTAAGTTTTATTGTTATTCCTCTTTCTCTTTCAAGATCCATATTGTCAAGCATTTGATCTTTTGATTCTCTTTTTGTAACTGCACCTGTTAATTCAAGCATTCTATCTGCTATTGTACTTTTTCCATGATCTATATGCGCAATTATTGAAAAATTTCTTATTTTATCTTGATTCATATTTCTTCACCTAGAAATAATTATACAATAAATAACCTTATTAAAACAAGTATTTATAACTACTCAATTAACTTTTCTACTACTTTAAACGTTTTTTCAAGACCACCAGATATTCCATTATTAATCATATCTGATAATGTATTACCTATATCTGTTACTTTATTATCATATTTTTTTGTATTATCAGTTAAATATTTTTTAATATCTACTTTTTTCCCTTCCTTTAAATCTTTTTCAAACTCTTTCATTTTTTCATTAGTAAGAGTCGTTTCTTCTTTTTTTTCATATTCATAATAACCAGAAACAGACGCTATATAAAAAGATATATATAGTGTAAATAATACGAATATGATTGTATTAAAGATTTTTTTAGGTTTTATTTTCATTTATCATCACCATTAATATATTTATTAAATATAAATGTTAATGCTTCGATTGTATTTGTTACCTCTTCTATAGTATTTTCTTTCGCACCAAGTTCAATTAACATTATATTTTTATTTAAATCTTGGTTATAATACGCTTTTCTTTCATAAATACCTCTAGATAATCCTGGATAATATTTATCCATTAATGTATCTAATTCTGTCATATTTTTCTTATTTTCTAAATAGTTTTCATTTTTTGTACCTAATACAAATAAAACTCTTGCATAATTTTTATTATTTATTGTACATGTTGAAATATTTTTATCCACTGAATCTCTATGCATATCTATATAATATTTAATACTCTGATATTTATTTATTTTTTCTTTTAAAAATATTCTAGTAGTATTATAAAAATCATTATCATTTATTCCTGATATTCTATTAAATTCATTTATATTAGTATCTTCTACAATTGTATTTATATTACTTTTATTTAAGCTTTCCGCAAGTAAATAAGATGCCATAAGGACATTAGGGTTTACATTAGAATTTTCAAATCCACTATTAGAATATGTTTCAAGTTGATGTGTATTATATAAATATATAACAGGGTTTTCTTTATCTTTTAATGGATTTTCAACATATGATGTTATTTTTTCATATACAGATGCATTATAATCATCTTCTTTTGCTTCAGCATCTTTTGTATATTTATTTTTTGTTTCAGCTTTTGATGATTTTATATTACTAGGTAAAAGAGTTGCAGGATCTTTTAAATCAATATTTGATACCATTTTTAAACTTTCTTCTAATAATATTTTTTTATTATCCTTTTTATATGCTGCACCAAGTAAATAATCAACATATTTCTTATCTTTTATATCTATGTCTTTTTTTGATAAAAAATTAAATGTAAATGAATAAGACAGATATATTGCAAATATAAAAATTAATAATTTAAATATTTTTTTAGGAAAATTCTTCTTTTTTTTACTATGATTTTTTAATTTAGCCCTTTTCATAGAAATCACCCTATAAATAGAATAATCCCTGTATTTTAAATAAAGTGTCGATATATATTAAAATTTAAAAAGTTTACACTTTTAAGTGTGTAACTTTGTCATGAAGTGCATTATTTATTCCAGTTGATATTACATTTGCGAGCCTATCAATAACAAAATCTATTTCTTTTGGTGTAACTATCATATTATATCCAACTGGATTTATAGCCTCTATTAATAATGATTTAAAGTCTTCTTCTTTTAAAGTTCCAATTAAACCAAAAAGATTGTTTTTTTCATCAATTTCAAGATTATTTTTATCTATATTAGTTCTTACTATTTTTAATTTTTCTTTTGGATTATCCATATTATTTTTCATATAACATATATAATTTTCTAAATATTTAAGTGTATCATTTACTATTGTTACTGTATCTACTACAGTTGGAACACCAACCGCAAATACAGGTATATTAAGTACATCTTTACTAATTTCTTTTCTAGTATTTCCAATTCCTGATCCAGGATTTATTCCAGCATCCGTTATTTGGATTGTTTTATTTACTCTATCAACATTAGATGCTTTTAGTGCATCAACCACAATTACAAAATCTGGTTTTATTTCTTTTATAAGTGCAGATATAATATCACTAGTTTCTATTCCTGTTTGTCCCATAACACCCGGATTAAATGCAGATACTACTCTAAAACCATCTTCTACATTTATTCCAAGAGAAAACAAATGATTTGTGACTATTATATCATTAATAGAAAGTGGTCCTAGTGAGTCTGGAGTACTTTTTTCATTTCCAAGACCAATTATTATGCATGATGCACTAGATGTTATATTATGACTTTCTATCATTTTTTTTAGTTCACTCGAAAAAACTTTTTCAACATTTATAGAGTTATTATAATCAGTCACATCATCAAACGCTATTGTTATATATTTGCCACATTTTTTATTAAATTTATCTTGATTCTCTTTTGTTACATCTACTGTAAATACTTTTATTCCATTTTCTTTTTCTTCTTTTAATTTTTCAAGTTCTTCATTATTTACTTCATCAATAGCTAAATCTGTCCTCATATTCATAACATTTAAATCAATATTATGACTCACTTTTCATCACCTCTTTACTATTTTTACCAAAAATCACAATTATTATTGATTTTTTATTGTAAATTTGATAAAATTAAGTGAGTTAAAGGTCATGGAGGTGAAAAAATGGCAAATATTAAGAGTGCAAAAAAAAGAATTAAAGTTAATGAAACTAAAAGAGCTAATAATGTACCTGTAAAATCTGTTATGAAAACAACTATAAAGAAAGCTTTAGTTAATCCAAGTGAAGAAACATTAAAAGAAGCAAACAAAAAAATTGACAAGGCTTTAAATAGTGGAATTATTACTAAAAATAAAGCAGCTAGACAAAAATCTCGTATAGCTAAAAAATTAAATAACAATAATTAATATCTTTCATAGATATTTTTTTTATTTTCTGATATTATAATATTAGGTGATTACATGAAAAAGAAATTTATAACTATTATCTTTTTTCTAGTTTGTTTAAATATTGTAGATGCTAAATTTTTAAATTATAGAGTTCATGATTATGCAGAAAAAATTATTTTAAATAATGATTATAAAATTATAACTAATTTAAATGCACTTGAAACAAATGAATATAAACAAAAAAATTTCAGTTCATATGTTAGTGAAACGAATGACTTCTCCCCTAAATCAAAACAAGATTTACTAAATATATATTATACTGTCTTAAATAATGGTTGGGATAATTTTTCATTTTATTGTGATAAATCATATAATAATTGTATTAATGAACTCCAAAGTTTAACAAATGACAATATTTCATTTTCATATATTAATCAATTAGTACATCCTTTTAATTCATTTAAAACTATCGAAACCAATTATGATAATACTGGTAGAATTGATATAAAAATAAATAAAAAGTACTCTAAAGAAGAAATAACTAAAATTCAAAATAAAATGAATGAAATAACTTTAAAGCTAAATATTAATTCTTATAATAATATTAACGATAAAATTAAAATATTCCATGATTATATAGCAAACACCAATGAATATGATAAAGAAAAAGAAAGTACTGGAAATTCTATATATCATTCTGATACCGCTATTGGAACATTATTTGAAGGAAAAAGTGTATGTAGTGGATATACTGATACACTTGCAATATTTTTAAATATGCTTTCTTTAGATAATACTAGAGTATCTACTAATAATCATATTTGGAATGTAGTTAATATAAATAATAATTGGTACCATATAGATTTAACTTGGGATGATCCAGTAACATCATCAAAAAAAAATATAATTACATATGATTATTTCTTAATAACAACTGATGAATTAAAAAATAAAAATGATAATGAACATAACTTTAATATCGATGTGTATAATTTTATAAAATAAACGACTATCTTTTAAAATAGTCGTTTATTTTATTTTCTACATCATTTATAGTATTATCAAAATTATTAAAATCTACATTAAACCAATTTAAATTTAATTTATTATTAAACCATGTATATTGTCTTTTAGCGTAATGTCTACTATTTTTTTTGATTAAATCAATTGCTTCTTCTTTTGTTATTTTTTTATCATAGTAAAGAAATAATTCCTTGTATCCAATAACAGTTCTTAAGCTTTTTGCATCTTTATTTTTATAATAAAAATATTTAGCTTCATCTTCTAATCCATTTTTAAGCATTATATCTACTCTTTTATTAATTCTATCATATAAAATGCTTCTATCAGTTGTAAGACCAATAAAATATACATTATTATATAAAAGGTTATCACCAGTTTTATTTTCTGCACCATTTTCTAAATTAATTAATTCACGAACAAGTCTTCTGTTATTATTTTTATCTACAACTGAATTTGGATTTATTTTGTATATTTTATCTAATAACTCTTCATTAGCTAAATTATCATATTTATGACTATCTTCTTCCTTATTAAATCTATAATCATATAATAATGCTTTAATATAAAGTCCTGTTCCACCTACAATAATTACATTTTTATTTTCTTTTAGTAATTTATCTAGTACCCTTCTAGCATCCATTTGATAATCATATACTGTATAATCTTCATCATATTCTTTTATATCAAATAAATGATGAGGAATACCTTCTTTTTCTTCTTCTGTTACTTTTGCGGACGCTATATCTATTTTTTTATATACTTGCACACTATCTGCATTAATTATTTCTGCATTATATTTTTTAGCAAGTTCTATACTTAATTTTGTTTTACCTACTCCAGTTGGACCCGCTATTACTATAATCATAACTCCTCCTTAAACCGCTCTTTTAAATAATTTATCTAATTCATATTTTGGATAATGTATTATTGTTGGTCTACCATGTGCGCAGTTAAATGGATTCTCGCACTTTTTTAACCTTTCAATTAAAGTCTTCATTTCTTCCATAGATATTGGATCCCCTGCTTTAATAGATGCTTTACATGCCATCATTGCAGAAATACTATCATTAAATCTTTCTAAATCAAAATTCTTATTCATAGTTATTATCTTTTCTAGGCAGTTTTTGATAAATACTTCTTCTAAACCTTCTTTAAACCAAGTAGGATGTGCTTTAACAATAAATGAATTCATACCAAATTCTTCAATATCAATACCTAAACTTTTTATAAAATCCATATGTTCTTTTATTATTAAAAATTCTTCCTTAGGATATTCTAAATTTATTGGAAATAACATACTTATTGTATCTTTAGTAGGATTTGCCATTGCTTTTTTATATTTTTCATAATTTATTCTTTCAGCGGCAGCATGTTGATCCATCAAATACATTCCTTTTTCACTATGACATACAATATATACACCAAGTACTTGTCCAACAGGTTCCATAAGTGGGAACTCTCTTTTTTGTTCTTCTTTGGTTTCTGTTGGTTGATAATTATAATCATTTTCTTCTTCTTTTATAATATTGTCATTAGATGAAAAATCAAGTACATATTCTTTTACTTCTTTTTTTTCTTCATCATTAACATTAATAGTTTCTACTATATTATCAACTTTTACACTAGAATTATCTACTGTAGGCGCTAAAAAATGAGAATTTAATGCTTCTTTAATTTTCTCAAAAACTAAATTTTTTAAGTCATCAAAATTACTAAATTTAATATCCATTTTTGATGGATGAACATTAACATCTGTTAATGATGGATCAACATCAATATTTAAAACTACTACTGGATACCTATTATCAAATTTATATTTATGATATGCATCATTTATTACTTTATTAAGTTCTGAATTTCTAACTACTCTTCCATTTACAATAGTTATTATATGATTTCTATTAGACTTAGTAACTTCAGGAAGTGATACATAACCATATACTTCATAATCATTTGTTTCGCCTTTTACTAAAAGCATTTTTTTAGAAGTTTTAACTCCATATATATCATTTATTGTTTTAAGTAGATTTCCACTTCCACTAGTTTTAAGTACAACATTACCATCATTAATAAGTGTAAATCTGATATTTGTGTGAGATAAGGCCTCTCTACTTACAACTTGCGTAACATTCGCAAGTTCTGTATATAAACTATTTAAATATTTAAGTCTAGCAGGTGTATTATAAAATAAATCTTTTACTTCTATAATAGTACCTCTTCTCATTTCACCATTTTCTTTTTTTACTAAATCTCCTGCTTCAAGTGTATAAATAACGCTATCTACTCCATCACAAGAAGATATAACAACATTTGATACACTTGCGATTGATGGAAGAGCTTCACCTCTAAATCCTAATGTATTTATATTAAACAAATCATCTTCATCTTTAATCTTACTTGTTGCGTGTGAACCAAAGCAAAGAAGTGCATCATCTTTGTCCATTCCAATACCATTATCAGTTACTTTTATTGATTTTACACCTGATGATTTCAATTCTATTTTAATCTCAGTACTTTTAGCATCAATACTATTTTCTACAAGTTCTTTAACAACTGATGCACATTTTTCTACTACTTCACCAGCCGCTATTTTATTTGCGAGTGATTCACTCATTACTCTTATTTTTCCCATTTACTTCACCTATTTCTAATATGATTATAACATAATAAAATAATTATTTATTAATTTTTAATTCATATTTTTTATTCTCATCTAAATACCTTTCTTCAAACTGCTTAGAAAGGCTACTTGGATATTCTATATCTTTGTCATCTTCTAAATATATATAGTCTAAATCTATAATAACAATATTACCTTTTTCTAATATATCATAGCAATCATTAAGAAAACCTCTATTCTTATAATCATAAGAAATGTTATTATAATAAATTTTATTATCTTTTAAAAGAATACCTATATTTTCATTTTTTAAATCCCCATATATTATTCCATTATTTCTTAATTTTTCATAAAATTCATACAATTTATCGTTATCTAATTTCACATTAGTATCAACTTTTTCAGACACTTCAATAACAACCGGTATGCTAGATATTTCTCTTAAATTTTTTCTTATTATTGGTTTTAATATATATTTACTATTCGGAATATTAAATGTTTTCCTTTCTATTCCAACTTTTAGTATTTTATTACCAATTTGTATTACTTTTGAATAACTACCTGACTGTAACTTTTTTATATCTGCTAAATTAACATTCTCACTTACAATTAATTCATCTATAATAAGCCTAATTATATCTATAACTTTATTTTTTGCTTTTTCTTCTTCACAAATATAAATCAAGTTATGATTAAACAAAGCATCTATAAAGCAAATAATATTCTCATTAAAAATATTATTTAATTTATTTTTATTTTCTTTATTCAATTTTATTTTATAATTTAATAAAATAAGTTTATCAATATTAAATGTTTCAAGTAAATAATCAAAATTATCATTTATTATGTTATCAATATCAAAATAGTACTCTAAATTTAATAAATTTTTCATTTCAAACAAACTAGCTTCATTTAATATTCTGAAGAATTTTCTTTCTATAATAAATTTAATACTATCATACTTAAGCATCTCATTAACAATTATTGGTAGATATTCTTTTGCTCTATGATCTAAGATTTGATATAAATTTTCATCTATTAATATTTCTAATTTTTTATCGCTAAAAAAACTTTTCTTATTTTTTTCATTTAAAAGTTTAATTTCAACATTTGTTACAAAATTATTTTTATAACTTTGTTTCATTATTTTGTTATACCTATGTTGATTCAAACTACCACCCAATTTCATATGTATTATATCATTTATAAATACTCACTACAATATGTTTGTAAAAGAAAAAATGTGAAATAATTCACATTTTATTTTAGTTTAATTTGAACACTTGTTCTTGTATAATTTTTAAAACTGCTATTATCAGCTGCATGTATCCATAGATAATAATAGTTATTTTTTGATTTATTCATATCAGATAATTTTACTATATTTGATTGTTCATTTACACCATTTAAATCACTATATGTATTATCAAATTTTCCATTTGCTTTACCATCTTTGATAGCAGATAAACCATGACTACTTGATACCGTATAAGCAATATATTTTTCATCACCAATCTGTAGTCCTCTTACATTTTTGATTGTTGGGCCTGTTGATCTATTATACTTACCATTATTATTTTTTATAACAAATGTCGTATATGAATATAACTTAGCAGAATCCCTATTTTTTACATAGAATTTCTTTGTTTTACCTTTTTCTGGTAAATTTTTTACTTCTATAGCGCCAGATTTTTTTACCTTATTATAATCTCTTTCATATATAGTATTTCCATTTAATTTATCATCAAATAACCATACATTAATAAGTCTTGTATCTGTTACATTTAATATAACTTTATTACTTTTGTTAATTGATACTTTTGAATTTGGTCCATAATTTACACCTATATCAAATTTTTTACCAACAGTTATATTTACATCTATAGTTGCACCAGAAGATGAAGTCGCCGTTATTTTAGCTTGACCTTCTTTCTTTCCTTTAATCAACCCTTTACTACCTACAATAACAATATTTTTGTCATTACTTGAATATGTAATTTTATCATTTTTTATATTTGATGTTACTTTTAATTGATATGTTTTATTAACATATAAAACAACATCACTCGAATTAATTGTTAGTTTTGGAATAACAATTGATCCATTTATACTTTCGTTTTTTTCATCTAAAGAATCATTGTTTGAATTATAATTGCCACCACTACCACTATTATTTGGTGTATAACTATTTCCATCATCAGAACTATTATCTTTTGAAAAAGTACAACCATTAATAATTGACCATTTCCCACCAGCAGCGACACATCGTGTTTCTGCAGCATAACTTTCCTGCCTTTTTACTACTACATCAACATATTCATAATAATAGTTATTGTTATGTCCAATTATTCTATATTTTATATTTATTCTAGTACTACCTTCTTTTTTTCCCCTAATCACTCCGTAATCTGTTACAGTTGCAATACTTTCATCATCACTAGAGATAGAAGAAATAACATAATCACTTTCATTTAAGTTCATTTTATATCTTCCACCAACATGTACAACAACTTTTGTCCTATTAGTCACAGCATTTCCCATAAGTCTACTAAAATCACCATCAACATTTTTATATGTTAGAGTAATCGCAGTAATCATAACTACTAAAACCATAAATAAAGATGCTTTTCTTTGTTTACTAATTTTTTCTTCTATACGACGCTTTGTCATATACCTTCTTCTTCCCATATTATTTTTCCTCCTACTATCTACAATAATATTATAACATGAATATAGATTATTCAAGAAAAAAAAGTCACTTTACCAATAACTTTACATTTATTATATTTTCTCAATAAAAAAGACAATAACTAAAATTAATTATTATCTTTTTCATTTGTATATCTTTTTACTTGTTCTAATTCACTTTCTAAATTACTTCTATAGTTTGATTTAACTATTTCTTCTTCTAAAGCTCCAAGTTTTTCTAAATATTTTTCTAATATTTCTAATTCAAGACTTGGATTTAACTTTATACTACTATAATTTTCTATAATACTATTTATATATTCATTTCCTATATTCGATAATTTTGTTTGATAATCTTCTTTTAATTCTTCATTCATATTTGGATTTATTCTATCCATAACTTTCTTTAATTCAAGAAGAAATCCATTTGAAATAGTAAGTTTTTTCTTATGTTTAAAACATTTTCGTTTTTTATTTAAATCTTTTTTGGATAAATTTAAGTTTTTAGTTTTACCACTATCAAGTTGCTCTTGTATAAAATATACATCGTCATTATTTATTTCATTTACATTCTTATCTTCAAGAGATAATGATAGTGGGCATAATTTAATTATAACCTTTTCAAAAGATAAAAATATAGAACAATCGTGTTTATATCTAATAAATATATTTTCGTCACTTAAAATTACGTGACAATAATCCAACCCAGTGTATTTTACAATTGTATAATATGGTTTTATTACATCATAATTATGATACATAGAATAATGATAATCTGATATTAATGCTACATATAAATCTTCTACCTTATATTTTCTCATAAAACCTCCTGTGCAATATATAATAACATAAAACTATATATATTGCTATACTCTATTTTGAATCTTCTTCTTTTAAATATTCTCTTAATGACTGAACAACTTCTTCTGGAAGCACTTTCTTTAATTCTTCATCACTAGCATTTTTTATACCAGTTAAATTTTTAAATTCTTTAATTAATGCTTTTCTTCTTTTTTCACCTATTCCAGGAATATTATCTAGTACTGATGAAAGTGATCCTTTACTTCTTATTTCTTTATGATAACTAATCGCAAATCTATGAACTTCTTCACTTATTTTTTCTAAGAAATGAAATAAATTACTATCCTTTTCTATTTCAATTTCTTTTGCATCTGAAACAAGTGCACATATTCTATGTTTATCATTCTTTTGCATACCATAAACTGGTATATCTAAGCATAAATTATCAAGTATTTCCTTACATGCATTTATTTGAATAAGTCCACCATCAACTAATATTAAATCTGGTTTAATTAAATTATCATTAATAACTCTTGAGTATCTTCTTTCTATTACTTCTTGCATTAAATGATAATCATCTTTTGCATCACTCTTTATTTTATACTTTCTATAATCTTTTTTACTTGCTCTTCCATCTATAAATACAACCATACCACTTACAGTATAAGTACCAAATAAATGTGAGTTATCAAATGATTCAATCCTATGAATAGTAAATCCTAACTTTTCACTTAATTCTTCATTCGCTTTTACACTTCTACCTAAATCATTTTTAATTAAATCAAATTTTTCCATTATTTTAATTTTAGCATTTTCTTCTGCCATATCTATTAAATGTTTTTTAGGCCCTTTACTTGGAGATAATACTTTTACACCCAGTGCATCTGATAAAAGATCTAAGTCTAAAAAATCTGGTACAAGAATTTCTTTAGGTAAATCATTATTTTCATAAAACGATAATATAAAGTTATTTAAACATTCTTCTTTTTCTTCATTTTGTTCATAAATGTAACTATTTCTTTCAACTAGCCTACCACTTCTAGAATGAAATACCTGCATAGATATATACCCCTTATACTCATAAGCATTAAATATATCTCTATTTACATTATCAGTTAAATCTATTTTTTGTTTTTCAAGTACTTTATCTATATAATCTAATAATTCTTTTATTTCTCCTGCCTTTTCAAAATTTAATTTTTCTGATGCGTCATACATATCTTTTTTTAACTTAATTACTATATCATTATAATTACCATTTAAAAAGGAAGTTATTTCTTTTACCATTTCTTCACATTTTTCTTTATCTACATTTTTAGTACAATATCCAAGACACTCACCTATATGATAATATAAACATGGTTTATCAGGAAATGTTTTACATTTTCTAAGAGGATATATTCTATTTAACATGTTTACAATACTTCTTGCGGCATATGAACTAGGATATGGTCCAAATAATTTAACATCTTTTTTTACTCTTTTATGCCTTGGTCTTACAATATCAAGTTTTGGATACGGAATAGTTGTAAGCGCTATATATGGATATGATTTATCATCTCTAAAAATAATATTATATTTAGGATCATATTTCTTTATTAAGTTAATTTCTAAAAGAAATGCCTCTTTTTCTGACTCAGTAACTATATACTCAAATGTTGATATATTTGAAACAAGTGCTTTTGTTTTACCTGTTTTTTCTCCTCTAAAATAACTACTTACTCTATTTTTAAGTATTTTTGCTTTACCTACATAAATAACCTTACCTGTATTATCTTTCATAAGATAACAACCTGGTTTTCTAGGTAATAATGCAAGTTTACTTTGTATATGTTTTTTTGTATTTTCATCCATATTAATCATTCCTTCTAAATTATTTTACCATATTTTTATAAATTATAGTATAATTGTTTTAGGTGAAAAGAATGTATATTATAGATAAGAATGCTGAAAATGAAATAATTATTAAAAAATCAAGATTTATTACAAAACTATATTATATTGAAGACGTAAATAAAGTTAATGATATTATTAATGAACTTAAAAAAGAATACAAAAAATGTACTCATATTTGTTACTCATATATTATAGGACCAAATGCTAAAGCAGTTGATGATGGTGAACCATCTGGTACAGCTGGTAAACCTATTTTAAATGTACTTCAAAAAAAAGATATGACTAATGTTTTATGTGTTGTTATTAGATATTTTGGTGGAATTAAATTAGGGGCTGGTGGACTTGTTAGAGCATATACTAAAAGTGCATCAGAAGTAATAAAATTAGTTAATTTAATAGAAAAATAAAAATTAGGATTTTTCCTAATTTTTTTATTTATAACAATTAGTATTATTCTTTAAATTATCAGCAAAGTTAGATATTCTTTTACTCATTACTTCTGTATCTTTTATTCCAAGTAAATACATAAGTTCCCAAGCATCATGATACGCTATTTTAACATCTGCAGATAAATTTTTACTTGTTTGATAATTTTTTATAGTATCTATTTCAGTTTTATAATAACCATTCATATAATCTAAATCATATATTAAATCAGAATCTATATAAGGCCTTAATTCATTTTTAAATGAAGTAGTACATTCTTTCATTTTAGTATCATCTTGTCTAAAAAACATTAGATCCGTACCAATATTATAACTACTATGATATTTATTTATCATTTCAATCATTGATTCTTTCACATCTATTGTTGTTCTATTTTCATCTTCATCTAAAGAAAACGTATATGGTCCCGTATATATTAAAGCATTATCATTTGTAATATACTTTTTCATGGTAACATAATACATAATTGTTACATTATTACTATTTTTAAGTAATTCTTCAAGCATATTTTTTTCATTATTGTTTTCATCGTAATAAGTTAATTTTGATAATGAACTAGGTATATCAAATTCTACTTCTAAACCTAATTTATTAGCGTATTTATATGCTGCCTTTGCAAAATTAATATATGCAAGTCTTCTTTTACAGTTTTTAGCATTCTCACTTTGACCGCCAATCCATTTTCCATAACCAAAATCTTCGTTTCCATTACCATAAAATTCTATATCATAATGCATACCTTCTACTCTAGCATTTATTCCGTTATTACTCATTTCATTATTGAATGATTTAATTTCATCTAAATAAGAATTTATTGTTCTTTCATATCCATCTTCTTTAATTGATGTAGGATCACCAATCAAATTATATATTTTTATACCTTTACTATTAGCATACACTATAAAATCTTTATATATATTAGATAAATACCCTGAATATAAAGGAATATATATTTTATTAATTCCATTTTCACTAAATAAATCTATTACTTTTTCTCTTAATTCTTTATTAGTAACATATTTAAGTTCATTTTCATCATCTATATTTACCCAAAACCAAGTAGATGCTTCAGACGATATAGTTGTATTGCATTTATCCTTTGTTACTCCAACAACCTTTTTAATATTTTTATCATTAAATTCTTTTTTTACACATAAATTTAACGAATCAGAATAAAATGCAAGTTTTATTTTACCATCACTATTTATAACTAAATTACCACTATCAGGACTAGTTCCTTTATATTTTAATTTTTCGTTATTTTTTAGTTTTCCGTTTTCAAATTCAAAATTATAATCACCTGTTATATTATTTTCTAAATAGTAATATTTAGCAGAATCACTAATTCCATATGCTGAATCTATAAATGCTTCCTCTTTCGATTTATTTACAACATCTAAAATTTTAGGAACAGCAATTACCATAATTACAGATAAAATAATTATAACCGCAAGTAATTCAATTAATGTAAATCCTTTTTCTTTTTTCATACTTTTCTCCCTTTTTCCCTTAAAAAGAACCTAAAATTAATTTTTAAGTTCTTCTAATTTTACACTTACAAGTTTTGATACACCAGATTCTTGCATAGTAATACCATAAAGTACATCAGCATATTCCATTGTTTTCTTTTTATGTGTAATTATTATAAACTGAGTATCACCCTTGAATTCTTTTAAATATTTACCAAAATTATCTACATTTACTTCATCAAGTGCTGCCTCAACTTCATCAAGTATACAAAATGGTACTGGTCTTACTTTCAATATTGAAAATAATAACGCAATTGCAGTTAAAGTTTTTTCACCACCTGATAAAAGTGATATATGTTGTAATTTCTTTCCTGGTGGAAGTGCAATTATATCAATACCAGTTTCAAGAATATTAGATGGATCTGTAAGTTTAAGTTCTGCCTTACCACCATTAAATAATTTTCTAAATGTTTCATTAAATGCTTCTTTAATCTTATTAAATGTTGATGAAAATTTATCTTTCATTATGTCATCCATTTCAGTAATAATTTCTAAAAGAACATTTTCAGCATTCATTAAGTCTTCTTTTTGTTTATTTAAAAACTCATATCTTTCTTTTACTCTATCATACTCTTCTATCGCACCAACATTAACATCTCCTAGAGATTTTATTTCTCTTTTTAGAGTACTAACTATGCTTCTTGCTTCATCAGAATCAATTTCAAGGATATATTTTTCTTTTGCTTTTTCATAAGAAATAGAATAATCATTTGTAAGTATATTAAGTAAATTATCTATTTTAACATCTAATCTGTTAACTTTAATTTCATGACTCTTTAATTCTTCTTGAGCCTTATTATATTCTTGATTATTATTTTTAAGTGATGACTCATTATTTATTAAATCTTCATTTTCTAGTTCAATCTTTTTATGAATTTGATTAATTTCAATATTTAGTTCATCTCTTTTTTCTATTTCTTTATAATATTCATTTAATATTTTTTCTTCTTCATTAGTAATAACATTATTAACTATATTTTGATTATTAGATAATTCTGTCATTAAAGTACTTTTTTCATTTGTTAAATCATCTAATACATTATATTTATTCTTAAGTATTTCACTATTTGAATTTACACTAATAATTATAGAATTTTTTTCAAGTTCTAAATTAGTATAATTATCATCTACTTCATTAATTTTGTTTTCTATTTCTTTTATTTCAGAATCTAAAACATCAATGTCTTTTATTACATTTTCTAGTTCATATCTTTCACTTAGTATGCTACTCTTTTTAAGTGATCCACCCGTTATTGAACCACCAATATTTACAACTTCACCAGTCATTGTTACTACCTTATATCTATTTTTTAATTTCTTTGATATAAGATTTGCATTGTCTATATTATCAACGACAACAATTGTTCCAAGAAGACTTAAAACAATATTTCTATACTTAGTATCATATTTTACTAAGTTAGATGCTATATCAACAAAACCATCCATAAACTTTATAGTTTCATAGCTTTCACTATCAATACTTCTTGGTTTTATTACACTTATTGGAAGGAAAGTTGCTCTTCCAAGATTATTATTTTTTAAATATCTAACTGCTTCTTTAGCATCTTCTTCATTATCACAAACAATATGTGATACACTACTCATCAAAGATACTTCAAGTGCTTCAGAATATTTTTCTTCAAATTCAAGTAATTTACCAAGTACACCATGTATACCTGTTAGTTTAGGATTATTAAGTACATTTTTTACGCTATATGGAAGTGATGAATTATTTTCGAGTGAATTCATTAATACTTCTTTTCTGTGTTTTTGAGCTGTTATTTCTCTTAATTTTTGATTTAATTTACTATTTAAATTTTCTTTATTTTTTTCTATTTCACTAAGTCTTATTTCAATATTATTTAATTTTTCACCTATTACTTTATTATTTGACTTTTCTGATTCTATTTCTTTATTTAATGCTGATATTTGAGATTCAATTTTTAATATTTTTTCTTTTAAAGATATTATATTATCATGAAGTTTTACATCTTCCGAATTATATTTACTTCTTTCAGAAATCATTGCCTTTTCACCAGACAATTTTTCAGCATTAGCGCTTACCTTTACAAGTTCTTGTTGTTTTAAATAAAGTTCACTATTAAGTTTACTTATATTATTTTTTATTGTTTCAATCTTTGCTTGTTCACTAGAATTTTCTGATAACATTTTAGTAATTGAAAGTGTAAGTTCACTTACCTTTTCCTTACTATATTTATATTCATAATTATATTTTTCAATATCATTTACAGTAAGAGCAATTTCTACATTTTCTAACTTTTCTTTTTTTTCTAAATATATTTTAGCATCTTCACTTTGCTTTTTTAGTGGTTCCATATTTGTATTTAATTCAGATATAATATCATCTACTCTTGCCATATTATCATGTGTTTTAGATAATTTTCTAAGAGCTTCATCTTTTCTTTTTTTATACTTGAGTACTCCAGATGCTTCTTCAAAAATAACTCTTCTATCTTCTGCTTTTCCACTTAATATATTCGCAACATCACCTTGTGATATTATGTTAAATGATTCTTTTGATGCACCTGTATCCATAAATAATTCTAATATATCTTTAAGTCTTGCCCTTGTATTATTTATAAAATACTCATTTTCTCCTGTTTTATATATAGTTCTTTTTATTTGTACTTCATCATATTCAATATTTAAATATTTATCACTATTATCAAATATTAATGTAACGGACGCAAATGAAGCGGCTCTTCTACTTTTACTACCTGTAAATATTACATCACTCATTGCCCCTTCACCACGTAATTGTTTTACAGATTGTTCTCCTAAAACCCATCTTACTGCATCAACCACATTACTTTTACCAGAACCATTAGGTCCTACAATACCAGATATACCATTTGTAAGTTCTATATCTATTGTATCCGCAAATGATTTAAAACCACTTGCCTTTATCTCTTTTAAGTACATACTATCAACATCCTAATCTATTTTAATACTTTTTTATTATACAATAAAGATGCCAATAAATCAATTGATTTATCAGCATCTATTACTCTTTAGGGACAAAATAATTTCCATAATCTAAATAAAGAATACCATTTTTACTATCTAATGTTTTGACTATATCTAAATACTTATTTATCGAACTAAATTTACTCATAGTAACATATACATAATTACCATCATTCATTGAAAGCAAAAATCTCTCCTTATCAATATCATTTGGTTCATACTTTATTTCAGAAATATTATTGAGTATATCATCATTAACTTTTATCATTTTTTCAATAAGTTTGTTATATACTTTTTTATTATTAACCTCATTAACAAGTACAGGAGAATATTCATAATAATAAGAAACTAAAGAACCATCAGCCGTTACAGACTTATTATTAACACTATCATAAAATAATATTTTATTTTCAGTTACGGTTACATTAAATCTTCCATATAATGTTTTCTTTATTGTTATTCTTTTTATAAGTTTATTATCTTTTACTTTTGATGACACATTATAAGAATTAGTTAATAAAAACGAAGGGTATTTACTTAATCCAGTCATATCAAGTATCTCATTATCAGTATAATATGTATTACCACTTATAGAAAAACCATTTACTTTTATCTTACTTAATGATATCACTATAAATACCACCAAAAAAAGAAAAAATAAAGCTAAGAATACCCTAGATAGTTTTAATTTTCTTTTTCTTTTTTTTGCCACCACAAATCACTCCCAATTTATTAACTCTTGTTCACTTTTTAGTTCTATGTTATATTTTTCCTTTACTTTACTTCTTACGAAATCTATTAATTTTTTTATATCTTCACTGGTTGCATTATTATAATTAATTATAAAATTGGCATGCTTTTCAGATACTTTTGCACCACCTATAGTATATCCTTTAAGTCCAGCATCTTCTATTAATTTTCCGGATGGAGCAGCATCAGGGTTTCTAAATACACTACCCGCAGATGGATATTCTAAAGGTTGAGATTCTAGTCTTCTTTGTTTTCTAGATTCCATTATTTCTAATATTTCATTTTTATCTTTATATTCTAATTTTAACATTGCAGAAATAATTATATAACTTTTATCTTCTTTAAAAATACTATCTCTATAAGCAAATTTTAAATCATCTTTTAATAAAGTTACTATATTTAAGTCTTTATCTATCACAGTTACACTTTCTACTATGTCACTCATTTCCATTTTATATGCGCCTGCATTAGAACATATCGCACCACCTATGCATGCTGGTATTCCAGATGCAAATTCTAAGTTACCTAAATTATTATCCGCACATAACATACATAATTTAATTAATGGATAACCTGCTTCTACATATACTTCGTTATCATATATTTGAACATTATTTAGTTTATTTAATTTAATAACAACTCCATCAAACACTTTAGACGAAATAAGTAGATTTGAACCATTTCCCATTACAAAATATTTTAAATTATTTTCTTTTATATATTTTAAAAGTTCTAATAACTTTTCTTTGTTTTCAGGAAATACTAAAACTTTTGCTTTTCCACCAACTTTATATGTTGTATATTTACTTAAATCTTCATCGATTAACATTTTACCTAAATCCATATTTTGAAGATCAGCAATATTATTATTTGTCATTTGTAAGCTCCTTTATCTCATTATATATTAAGGTAGCACTATTCTTTTTTCCTATATTTTCTAGATTATCTTTTATATCTAAACATTTATTTGGATCATTTATTAATTCATTTATTTTATTTACTAAAGATTCTGGAGTTAAATCTTTTTCTTCTAATAGTACTCCTGCATTTTTATCTACTAAATACATAGCATTTTTAAACTGATGATTTTCAGTAACATAAGGACTTGGCACTAAAATAGATGGTGTTTTTGTAACCATTATTTCACTAAGTGTAGTTGCACCCGCTCTTGTTACTAAAACATCTGTTACCTTCATAAGTCTTGATAAATCATCAATATATGGGAAAACAAATACATTTTTTCCTCTTTCTAATTTATTAAATTCTTCATAATAATTTTTACCAGTTACTATAACTACTTCATATTTTTTATCAAATTTATTTAATGTCCCTTTTAATACTTCATTTACTGTTGAAGAACCAAGTGATCCCATTACAATAAGCACTAATTTCTTACTTTTACTTAAACCAAACTCTTTTTTATCATATGGCTTTTTAGAAATTATACTTTCACTTGCAGGATTACCAGTGTATACACATTTAACATTAGCTACTTTCATAGTTTCAAAAGAAGTACATAGTGTATCTGTATATTTTAAAAGTATCTTATTTGATAGTCCTAATATACTATTTTGTTCATGTACTAAAGTCTTGTATCCTGATTTTTTAGCTGCAATAATAACAGGTGCAGTTACATAACCTCCCGCACCAATTACTATATCTGGATTAAACTTTTTAATTTCTTTTTTACATTTACTTATTCCTTTTATAAAATTTGCAATTGATTTAAAATTTTTAAATGTTAATTTTCTGCTTAAACCTGATACATTTATACCGAAGTATGGAATACCTTTTTCTGGTATAATATCTTTTTCCATCCTATTTGTTGTTCCTATATATAAAAACTCACTATTAGGTTCTTTTTCCTTTATTTTGTCTATTATTGCAAGAGCAGGATAAATATGTCCTCCTGTGCCCCCTGCGGATATTACTACTTTCATTTTATCACCTACTTAATTATATCATATTAAATAGCATTTTAAAACTAAAAAAAGAAAACTTTAATTCATAAAGTCTTCTATTCTTAAATTTATTCATTATATATTTTTTTAGATAAATCCGCTACTACAGGTATTTCATATCTAGTATTTTCAAATGATTTTACTACTGTTATAATTCTAAATATATATAAAATTACCGTAATACATCTAAATATATAAGAAACTATTGAAAATCCAACTACATTTCCTAATATAAAACTTGCAGCAAACATTACTGCATAAATTAACCATATTGTTCCTGCTTGTCTATAATGAAATTTTATATTTTCAGATAAATAATCATATTTTAAAAATGAAAATATAAATCCCAATAAACTAACAAAATAAACTAACAAAACTTCCCATTTTTCTTCTAAACCAGTTGCTGTTGTTTTTTTCATACATTCCTCCTACTTTATCATTTTAGCAACGACTCTCTCAATATCAAATCCACTAAAAGGTTTAATTAAGATGTCTACTATACTATACGATAAGCATCTATTTATAGTCTCTTTTGAACTATCACCTGTAATTATTGAAACAGGTATTTTATTAAATAAATCTTTTTCTTTAAAATGATCTAAAACTGCAAATCCATCAAGATCCGGCATATTTAGATCAAGTAAAATTGCTACTATAACACCCTCTGGCATAGTATCAACTATATCAATAGCTTCTCTACCATTTGACGCCATAAGAATTTTATATTGATCTTTATAAACCCTTTCTATTAAACTTCTAGTAATATTAGAATCATCTACTACTAATATTGTTTTATCCCTAACATCTGGCATTAAAACCAAATTATCGCCCATAAATTTAAGTACCTCCTATTTTAAATATTCTTTTATTATACCTATAATTCTATTAACTTCATTTTGTAATTCTTCAAAATTAGCATTAACATATTCAACATTATTTTCTTTACTTTTCATTTCGTGATTATATGCAAGTTCAGCAAGATGAGTAAATCCTAAATATTTAGAATCACTTTTAATTGAATGAACTAAAATAGCATAATTTGGCATATCACCACTATTTTTGTATTCAATTACTTTTGGCATCTTTTCATTTATTTCTGATAAAAAATCGTCCATAGTTTCATTATACATATCCATGTCGCCAAGTAACTCTAATCCTGCTTCTACATCAACACCATTTTTTTCTAAAAAACTTCTATCCATATTCTTTATCCTTTCTATAATGATTATAACATACTTTTTATTTTTTTGTTAAATAAGTTTTTAAAACTCTATTTAATTCCGCTTTTTCAATCGGTTTTGCTAAATAATCTGTAAAACCATGTTCAATATATTTTTCTCTCATACCTGTAAGTGCATTTGCGGTAAGTGCAACTATTGGTCCATCATACAATTTATTTTTCTGTATTTCTTTTAATGTTTCAGTGCCGCTCATTTTTGGCATCATATCATCCATAAGAATTATATCATATTTATTATTTTTTAATAATTCTATAGCATCAAAACCAGATTCGCTTGTTGTTATTTCTAAATTATATGGAGTAAGAAGTCTAGTTGCTACTTTTAAATTAAGTTTATTATCATCAACAACTAATACTTTTTTACCTTTTAAATCAAAAATTTCTATATTTGAACTATTATTATCATCAAGTGAAATAGTTGGATTTTTCACTATTTTTTGATCTATCGAAACAGTAAATTTGCTTCCCTCACCATATTTACTTTGAACAACAATCTTACCATGCATAAGTTCTACTAATTTTTTTGTAATCGCAAGTCCAAGACCTGTACCTTCTATTGTTGTATTTCTATCTTCATCAAGCCTTTCAAATTTAGTAAATAATTTATCAATACTTTCTTTCTTTATTCCACGTCCAGTGTCTTCAACAGATACTATCATTCTACATACATTATCTTTAATTATAGATTGAACACTAAATATTATTTTACCTTTATCTGTATATTTAGCTGCATTTGTAAGAATATTAAGTATTACTTGTTTGACTCTTGTTTGATCACCATATAATACTCTTGGAAGTGATTCATCAAACTTAGTTATAAATTCAATTGGTTTCTCCCCTATTCTTACCTTTGTAAGTTTAGATAACTCATCAAGCATCTTTTTAGTATCATATTCTTTTTTAATTATCTCTATTTTATTTGCTTCTATCTTAGAAATATCAAGTACACCATTAACTATTTCAAGTAAGTTGTCAGATGCAACTAATATATCCTTTACATCTGCTTTAGCACTTTCTGGTATATCTTTATTATCATTTAATGAATTACTAAAACCAACTATTGCATTAAGAGGTGTTCTTATTTCATGTGACATACTACTTAAGAAATCTGTCTTTGCTCTATTTGCTTTTTCTGCTTGATCCTTTGCCATATTAAGTTCGTTTATTAATTTTAAGTCTGGATTTTCTATTGTATTATACATCAATATAACAATAAATGTTTCCATTGATGTAGTTAATAATAAACTTGGATTAATCCTTTGAACATACGTAGTAAAAGATGCAAGTATAATGAGCATTAAAACAGGTATAAATTTTTTGTTTTTAATTCTTTTTATATTTATTCCTAATAAAAGTACCCATATTGACATTGATAAAGCAGCAATACAATAAACATAATTACATGCTGGTCCATATGAATAAACACCATCATCAATAGAACTATAATTCATTGGTAAAAAGAAAACTATTATTGTTATTATTAATTCTGACATTATATCAGTAAATATTAAAACTTTCCTATGCTTTTCATAAAATTTTGGATATAATAATGAAATTACATAAAGAAAAAATAAAAATATAAAAACTATTAAATATGTTAAATATAGTCTAGAAACAAAATAATTCAATATTGGTACAATAGAATTATTTTTTACTGTAAAATAACATAATATTGCTATAATTAAACCAAAAAAATTACTAAAAACAAGCCAACTATATATTCTTGTTTCAACTGTATTTATCCTTTTTTTTGATATAATTATTATAACAAGCATTAAACTATAAAATAAACTTCCATATGTTAATAAATTTGACCCCATATTTCTTACACACCTATACTTTCTTTTCTCAATTATAACACAAAAAAAATATTTTCAAATAAAATTATGAAAATATTTTTTAAAATTTATTTTTTTAATTCAAGTTTTTTATAATCTGGTTTTCCCATTGCAGTATAAGGAAGTTGTTCTATTATTTCATATTCTCTAGGAATTTGTCTTACAGATAAATTTTCAGAGCAAAGTCTTTTAGCATCAAGTAACGAATATTCAATCAAGCAGTTTTTTGCTGGAACAATATATGCTTTAGGAACAATTCCTAACTCTGGATCATTATGTTTTACTACAATGCAGCTATCTACATATTCAGATTGGCAAATAACATTTTCTATTATTTGAGGGCATATTTTAAATCCATCTTTTTCATTTATAATCATTCTATCATTTCTATCTTTAGGGAAAATACGACCAGCATCATCTATATAACCAATATCTCCTGTATGATACCATACTTTACCATCATTATGTTTTAATAGTGTTTTACTTGTTTTATCTGGGTTATTTAAATATCTAAGCATAACACTTGGTCCTGTTACAGCAAATTCTCCTTCTTCATAATATTGAAGTTCTTCATCTGTTCCAAATTTAAATACAGATACATTCATAAAAGGTAATGGTACTCCAGAAGACAAATTTTTTCTACATTCTGGAAATTCAAGACTAACTGTTGCTGAACATTCTGATGCACCCCATCCCATCAACATTGGTGTATCACAACCATTTTCTTTTAAGTAGTTGTTAATAGAATCTTCTTCAGATGAAGTAAGAGAATATCCTCCAGCTCCAGGCCCTTTTAGGTTAGACAAATTTCTTTTTTTATCATCTTTAGATAAAAATTTAAAATTTCCAGGGACTGTCAAAGTAAAATTAATTTTATCTTTTTCTAATTTTTTGCTAAAAGCTTTTGGCGTAACTAATGATAATATTCTATTTTCCATTGATAAATAAAATATCAACTGAACAGAAGTAGAAACACCAAATGACGCAAATAAAGGTATTACAGATAAAAATTTATATTGTTCTTTTAAATCAAGAGGAGTCAAACTATACTGAATTGAAACTGAATTTACATTTTTATTTGTTAATACAATTCCTTTAGGAGTACTTGTTGTTCCACTTGAATGAATAATAAGGGCTATATCTTCTGGAGCTCTATTATATCCTACATCAACCATATTATCGGTATTTAAATTTAAAAAATCCTTATATAAAATTACATTATCGTCTTTTTTTGTATTAATATTATCAATTCCTGTTTTCAAACCTACGATTGTTTTAAAACCTATTTTACCACTTACATTTATAGGAGTTAAAATAACATTTTTCATATCCGTTAAGCTATCTTTTAATACTGAATAATAATTTTCACATAAAATAATATTTTTTGCTTTATCTTCATTTAAATAATATTGTAATTGTTTTTTATTACTTCTTGGATCAATCATATCACATATTGCACCAATTTTGTTCAAAGCATATAACGAAAAAATTGCTTCTGGAGTTGTTGGCATACAGATTGCTACTACATCGCCTTGTTTTATACCAATTTTTTTATATTTTAATGCTAATTCATTAATTTTTTCAAACATTTGACCATATGTATATTTAGTACCATAATATTCTATTGCAATATTTGATAGTTTATTTTTATTTTTTTTCTCAATTAATTCTAATATAGAAACATCTGGAATTTCTTGTAAAATCGAATTTTCATCATAATATTGCAAATTAGGTTTATCAATACTAGGATATCCAGTCATTGGTCCTTCTATTTCACCTTTTGCTAATTTTGATAGATAAACATTTCTCAATTTTTCTTCTTCTTTTGATAATTTTGAAAGTTTTTCTTTGTATTTTATTAAATCTTCTTTTGTCATTCTATTTTCCCCCTACTATTAAAACTATCATATTCAATATATCTTTTCACATATATATGTCAACAAATTTAATTACTTGTTAATAAATACTATATATTAAATAATAATAAATGTCAAATTTTACTGTACACTTTAGCAATTAATTCTGAAATTTTTATTCCATCCATTGCGCTAGTTGTTATTCCACCAGAATAACCCGCACCTTCCCCTATAGGATAAATTCCATCTATATTACTCATTCCATTTTCGCCTCTTACTATTCTAATTGGTGATGAAGTTCTTGTTTCAACACCTGCGATAATAGCGTCACTACTATTAAATCCATCTATTTTATTATTAAAATAATTAATTGCTTCTTTTAAATCATTATTTATAAATTCTGGAAATATATCATTTATATTAGCAAATTTATAATTACCCTTAAATATTGGTTTTACGCTTTTAAATTCTTTTGAAATAGTATTGTTTTCATAATCTGAAAATAATTGAACTGGAATTAAACCATTACCAATATTATATGCTTTTTCTTCTAAAGTTCTTTGAAAATTCATACCATCAAATATATTATTACCAAAATCTTTATTTGATACTTGAACAACTATCGCACTATTTGCGTTTTCTTCATCTCTTTTGTGATTACTCATTCCATTTATTACTAAATGATTTTCTTCACTTGATGCATTTACTACAAATCCACCAGGACACATACAAAATGAATATACTCCTCTTCCATCTATGCAAGTATGAGTTAATTTATAATCTGCATTAGGTAAAAACTTACTATATTTTCCGTATTGTGATTTATTAATTATATCTTGTTTATGTTCTATTCTAACTCCTACCGCAAATGGTTTTTGAATCATATTAATACCTTTTTCATAAAGCATTTTAAATGTATCTCTTGCACTATGACCTAATGCTAAAATAAGTGTTTCACATTTAATTTTTTCTTTATCATTTATAATTATTTCTGTTACTTTATTATTATTTAAAACTATATCTGTAAGACAAGAATTGTAATAAAATGTTCCACCCATATCTATAATTTTATTTCTCATATTTATTATTACATTTCTAAGTAAATCAGTACCGATATGCGGTTTATTTTTATATAGTATATCACTTGGTGCCCCACACTCTACAAATATCTCAAATACTTTTTTCATTCTATAGTTTTTATCTTTAACAAGTGTATTTAACTTACCATCAGAAAAAGTACCTGCGCCACCTTCTCCAAATTGAACATTAGAATTTTTATTTAGTTTACCAGTTTTCCAAAAGTTTTCTATAGTTTTTACTCTATCTTCTACTTTTTCTCCTCTTTCTATAATTATAGGCTTATAACCATTTTTAGAAAGCATATATGCTGAAAATAATCCCGCTGGGCCACTTCCTACAATTATAGGTCTTTCTTTCATTTGTTTAGTTCCTGTTATTTCAAATTTATAATTTTCATTTTTTGGAACATATACATCTTTATTTTTAAGTAGTTTATTTTCATTTTCTAAATTAGTTTCTATTTCTACTTCATAAATATAACTTACTTCTCCTCTAGCATCAATACTCTCTTTAATTATTTTTAAATTATGTATATCTTCATCTTTTATATTTAATTTTTTACTTGTACACTTTTTTATATTTTCTAAAGAATTATCATCTATTTTTACTTTTACTTGTCTTACTCTAATCATTTTATATCCTTTCCTGAAAGATATCCAGAAATAAATGCAAACGTTAAATTATATCCTCCACAATCACCATTTACATCAAGCATTTCACCTATTATATATAAGTTTTCATTTATTTTTGACTTCATGCTTGTTATATCAATTTCATTTAATGGTACACCGCCCATACATATTTGTGCTTTATCAAATGGTCCTTTTCCTTTTATATCAATTCTAAAACTAGTTAAATTTTCTTTTAGTAAATCCTTTTCTTTTTTAGATAGTTCATAAAAATACTTTTCTTCATTTATATTACATCTTTTAATTATAGCTAGTATTAGTTTTGGATTTAATATTCCATTTAATATTTCTTTTACTCTTTTATTATTATTTTTAAGCATAAAATCATCATATTCTTCTACTTTTATAAATGGCATAAAATTAATTCTTACACTATTATTGTTAGTAACTAAATAACTTAAATTAAATGTACAAATTCCAGATACTTCATTTTTAACAAATTGTACTTCACCTATTTCTTCTTTTAATAATTCATCAAAGTGATATAAGGATATTTTAGCATTTGCCCTTACTCCTGAAATTATATTTAATATTTTATCATCTGAACATAAACTTACAAGTGCTGGTTTTACTTCATTTATAGTGTGTCCTAATTTTTTAACAAGACTATATCCAAATCCATCTGATCCTGTTTTTGGATATGCTTTAGAACCTGTACTTATTATAAGTTTATCAAAATGCTTATCATTATTAATGATGAACTCATTATTTTTATAGTCTACACTTTTTACATCATAATTACATATTAATTTTATATTTGATTTTAAAACTTCAATCACAAGTGCATTTTTAACGCTTATTGCCATATTTGAATATGGATAATAATAACCATCTTTTATTTTAGGAACAATACCTATACTATCATAAAATTTACATAATTCTTTTGTATTTTCTTTTGTAATAATTTCTTTTAAATATTCTTCATTTTTAGAATGATAATGTTTTATATTTTGATCACTATTAAAGTAATTACATCTACCACTACCTGTTATTAAAAGTTTCTTAAGGATATCATTATTTTTTTCTAAAATAGTTACTTTATTACCATTCTTACTTGCATATATTGCACTTATTACACCTGATATTCCTCCACCTATTATTCCAACATTACTCATAAATTTACTCCTTTTTTGCTTAAATACACTATATCATATTTTAATAAAAATATAAAGAAACGATAAAGATTTCTTTATCGTTAATTATCTATTTTATATGAATATATTTTATTTTTTCCTTGTTTAATCTTTTGAATTTGTTCACTAAGAACACCTCTTACATAGTATATAGAACCTTCTAAATCTATATCATCATCCATAAACTCGTATTTTTTCTTACTGTGTTCCCATTCTCCCTCACATTTATTCACAAAATCTTTTGATAAAAATTCAGTAGTTAAATCATCCTTATTTACATATGAACTCATTTCTATTATTTTTTCAAAAAAATATGAAAATAAATCTAAATCATAGTTCCCACCATGAAGTTGATATACATCGTATAAGTCTTTAACTCTTGTATTTAAATCATAAAGCTTATTTTTCTTTATTATTATATATAATTTTTCTGCAAGGATTTCTTCAATTGATGGTACAATCACTTTATATTCTTCATCACCCTCAAATATTTTAGGAACTGTTTTTGATTCTTTTTTAAAAATGATTTTAATTTTGAATCATTTACTTTTTCCATAAACCCCCTCCTGTGATTCGATATTATACAATATTTTACCTTTTTTAGCAAAAAATATAATAACTTACACTTCTATATTTTTATTTATACCAGTAATAAGAGCAGGTACACCTTTTAGACTTTCATAGTTATTAATTGATACATATGTATCTGAATTCGATACTATTCTTCCTTCTTTATATCTACTTTTACATAGTGATAATTTAATTATTCTTCCTCTATTTGTAGAATAAATTATTTGTTCTAATAATTCATTATCTATTTTTTTAACTTTATCATAATTTTTAAGTTCTATTTCATTTGTATCAAATCCTGTAAGTACTGGTACTGCAAGTGGATACATATGATGAACTATACCATCTATTATCATCATACTTTCTTTTCTATCTTTAAATAAAAATGGATAATAATATATAGCGTTAATAGTGGCTTCTATAGGATGACGAAAACCATGTTTATGAATTAAATTCTTAGATGATGATTCTTTATTATTTTGCCAAGGTAATTCATAAAAATCATGAAGCATTGCTATTTTAACTGCTACATCTATATTTACTTTTATACCTTTTTTTATTTTCTTTTTACATGTTTTATATGTACAAAGTGCTACTTCAAGCACATGATAACCAAGTGTTATATCATTATGGTGATTAAATTCACTTGTCATTCTTCTTTGAAACTCTTTATGTCTAAATATTTTATATATAATCTTAAAAAATTCTTTTCTTTCATCTTTAGATAAACCATATTTTAGCATTAAACTATTTAATGTTTCTTTATTTTTACTATAATTCATTTTATTCACCCCTTTTTTGAAGCACATATATTATAATATAATTTAATATATAATGCAACTTTACCAACTGCTTTTTAAAATAAATTTTTAGCATTTAAAAAGTAAGAAGAAATTCCTCCTACCTTTATATATTATTATATGTTTTTAATAATTCATAGTTTCCATTTTTTTCTTTTACTTCAAAATATAAAAAGTTACTTATATAATTATTTTCACAATACCCATTAGAATATGTATATGGAAAAAACATTTTATCTTTTTCAAGTTCATCACAAACAGATTTTATATAATTATCAAAATATATATTATAATCTATACCACAAATAATAGAATTCGAATTATTTAAATAACATTCATTTAAACTTATTCTAACATTTTTTGGATAAGCCAAATTAGGATTTCCTTTTTTTATATCATCAACATATTCTATTACAACTTTTCTAAGATTAATTAACTCATCAGTTAATTTTTCATTATTAAAATATATTAACTTTTCATTAGAAACAATTTTTCCATTTTGAACCATATATTCTTTATTATCATCAAATAAAATTGTATTATCATCACTATATGTATATTTTCCCTTTATAGTTTTATATAAATCATCATCTGTTTTTTGTCTCATTTCATAAATAGAATCAGACAAAAATTTAATATATTCATCACCATCAGCATTTGTATAATATATTTTTCCACTAAGTGGACCCATTATAGTATCTTTTTTGTTTGTAAAATTTGATATAACAAAAAAGATAATAAAACTAAGCAATAATAAAAATATTAACAACAAAGTAACAATTATCTTCTTTTTCATAAATCACCTTTATTTTGTTCTTTTATACATATATACTGCAACATAAGGAGGAATATTACTTTCTTCACTTGTATAGTAAGATGTAAATGTGTCGCCTGTACTTGTTGTTTCATTTGCATTACTATAAGAACCACCACCAGTAGTTGTAGTTGTACCAAATTTACTATTTACGCCCACTAAACTACCACTACTAGTACTAACAGAATTAACAGGGCTTTCATGTTTATGAGCTGCAGTACCACCTGTTGTACCAACCTTATATGTATCACTCGCACCAATTAAAAATGCACTTTCAATTTTTTCCCATTCTCCCCCAAATCTTTCAGCAACAGCTGAAGTTGTTTCATCAGTAAAACTCATATAAACACTTCCAACTGGATATACTTTATCACTTTCTAATGTTGTAACTTTTTTTTCTAGTGCAGTTAATCTATTTTCAATACTACTAGAACTACTATCATCATAATTTATATCATTAACAATACTCTTTTTAACACTATTATTTAAACTAGATGTATTATTAAGTGTTGTTAATAAAACAAGTAAAGTTACTAAAAAAAGTGTTAATAAACTAAATACTATAATAGATGATGCAAACCCTTTATTCTTCATTTTATCAAGACCTTTCCTAGCATAATTATATCATAAAAAAATACTCTTATCAAGGAGTATTTTTTATGCATCAAGCAAATATTTTCTTGGATTATTTTCAAATATATCTTCTATTTCTTTATCAGTTAAATATTTTCTAAACTTCTTTTTAGCATTTTCTACAAACATATAATCTTTTTTATTGTGATGTATATCTGTTCCCATAAAAGATATTAAATGTTCTTTTAATAACCTTTTAATAGTCTTTTTAGCATTTGAACCATAGTCACCTAGAATACTCCCTACATTACATTGGAAAAGTACACCTAGTTCTTTAAGTTCATATACTTTATTAAAGTCTTTTTGAAATGAAATATATCTTTCTGGATGAGCTAAAATAACTTTATATCCCATATTAATTAAATCTAGAAATACATCATAATATATTTCATTTTCACCACTCATAGGAAGTTCAATAAGTAAATATTTGGAATTATTTAAAGAACTAATAATTCCTTTTTTAAATAAATCTATTATCTCACTATCAATATATATTTCGTTACCCAAATATAAATTAACAGGTACTTTATATTTAATTAATCCAACCTTTAATTTTTTTAATAATTCTAAGTTATTTTCTCGTGAACTCATATACGAACTTCCATTTATAAAATGTGGAGTAAGAATTATATCAGTATAACCTATTTTACTAAGTTTATTGATAATATAAATACTTTCTTCAATTGATCTAGAACCATCATCTATACCAAATAATAAATGAGAATGTATATCGATCATAATTAATTATCCCCATAATAGCCATAATATTTACCATATGTGCTATTCTTTCTATTTACACTATTAAGTACACTTCCAGCAATTGGTGCATCAACACTTTTAAGTTGTTTTTTAGTAGTTTCAATAACTGATTTTGGAGTAATACCTTCAGCACTTACAATTAATACCTTATCAACTAATTTAGACATTATTATTGAATCTGGTAAACCATTACAAGGAACACCATCAAATATAATAACATCAAATTTAGATTTCAATATTTTAATAAGTTCATAATTTTTTCTTGAGTTTAATAGTTCACTCGGATTTGGTGGAACAGTACCTCTTGTAATTAATGATACTCCTTTTACAGCGGTTTTATTTATATAATTTGGATAATTTGCTATATCATCTATAAGTAAATTTGATAATCCAATCGAATTAGATATTTTAAATATTCTATGTTGTCTTCCCTTTCTCATATCACAATCAACAATTAAAACTCTTTTATCTGTTTGAGCAAATGAGATTGCAAGATTGGCACTTATAAAGCTTTTTCCTTCTCCTGGTATAGAACTTGTAATTAAAATTGTTTTTATATCATGATCAACAGATGAAAATTGTAAATTTGTTCTAAGTGTTTTAATACTCTCACTAACAACAGATTTAGGATACTTTTGAACTAAAAGTTCAACTTTATGCTTACTACTTGACGATAAATCACTTTTAAATACTTTAGCTACTACAGGCATACCAATTTCTTCTTCAATATTATCTGTTAATTTAATAGTATCATCAAAATAATATATTACAAAAATTACACCAATTGAGCCAAACATTGATATAAAGATAGCTAATAATAAATCTCTTTTTAATGTATTATTTGATACTTCTTCTGGTACATTTGCAACATCAACAACACTAATGTTATTTATTTTATATATTTTTGATATTTCACCACTAAATACCTGTGAAATAGAATTAGCTATACTTGCTGCTAACTCTGGATCTTTATCTGTAACTGAAATCTTAAGCATTTCAGTATTTTCATACGCTTCAACATTTACGTTTTCACTTAATTCGTCTACTGTATATGTAACTCCAGTTTCGGATATAACTTGATCTAAAACAAGTTTACTTTTTATTATTTTACTATATGTTTCAACTAATTTTTGATTAAGCAAAATATCATTCTGAGTAATTGTTGTTCCAGTTTGTGTTTCATTTGATTTAGTTAATATAATAGTTGTATATGTTGTATAAAGTGGTGTCTTAACCATTTTGTCATATACAAATACTCCAACTACAAACACTAATACAACACATGCAATAATTAACGCGTATTTCTTTAAATAATTTAAAAAATCTCTAATATTTATTTCTTCCATAATACCCTTCTCTTTCCTATAAATATCTCTATCATCTATTATACACATATAAATTAAGCATTTCAACTAATTTTATCTTTACTTTACACAACTATACTTTCTTCTTTTATTTATTACAGTAATAATCAATATAGAACAAAAAGATCCAAATGTATCTAAAAATACATCTTTAAAGGATGCACTTCTGCCCATAACAAATAATTGATGAAATTCATCTGTACATGCATAAAAAAAGCAAAATAATAAAGAATATAGTAAAAGATTATTATTCGTGTAATCTTTTAAAGTAAAATATATTAAAATGCCTAAAACAAAATAAAGAGAATAATGAGCAAGTTTTCGAATAGGATAAGTATATTTAGATATTATCTCTTCTGTATCTTCTACGCTTTCATTCACATAAAAAATCTTATATACTTTAACTACAGTTTTACTAATAAAACCATCACTTGCATTTGAACTTTGAACAGCATTTTGATTTGAAAAATAAAATATTAATGTCATCCATAAAATCAAAAGGCATATTTTTACAATCTTCATTCTTACTCCTCTATTTTTTCATTTTCTTCCTTTGTTATATTACTTGATAATTTTATTGCACATAAAATAAATGTAAATATAAATAATATTACTATCGACAAAATAATAACAAAAAATAGCATATAATTCACTCCTTTAATAAACTTATACTTATTATATTCAAAAGTGAATAAGTTATACTATTTTTCGTACTACTTATTTTGACAAAATTTGACACTATTTTAATATTTGATTTATTTTATCTTTAGCATTTTTAATAGTTTCTTCCATTGGATACATTACCCAACCTTTCATACTATTTAAGTGAATTAAATCTTGCGTATCTTTTCCATCAACAGATTGATTACCAAAACTCCAGTTTGCTCCATCTATAGTATCTTTCATAATCTGTTCTATTATTTCTCTTGGAAGCGTTGTTTCATATAAATCGCTTAATGAATCTAGTATATTCGTATAATTTGTAAGAGTATTAACACTCTTTAGTTTTTCAAATATATCAACTATAATTGCTTGACAATTTTTTTGTCTTTGTCTATCTCTACCAGCAAATGCATTTCTTTCTCTAGCAACAGTTAATGCTTCTACACCATTTAGTTGTTGACAACCTTTTCTAATATATAATTTTTTACCTTTAGAATCATCATATGAATTTAATATAGTTGAATGAGTTGTTGTAAAGCTTTGATCAGAACAATATTCAATTCCACCAACAGCATCAACTATACCAACTAAACTATTTGTATTAATTTTTAAGTAATAATCCATATTAATGCCAAAATAATCTTCAATAGATTTTTTCCTAGTTTCAATATCATTAACTCCAATAAAACTTAAATTATCCTTAATACCATTTGTTCCATATACAGGTATATAATAGTCTCTTGGGATACTTGTTAAAAGAATTTTATGAGTATCCATATTCATAGTTATAATCATATTAAAATCACTTAATCCTGCAAAGTCTGTACCACTTACATAAATGTTAAACTTTTCTTTATTATTCGATGTTGATTTTTTTACTTTACTTTCTACTTTTATATTAAATTGATAAACAACTTTATAATTATCTTTTTTCAACGCTTTATTATTATCAAATAATATTTCATAACTAGAATTACTAATAAGAGAATAACTTGCCTCTTTATTCGCAATCATAGTAAATAAAGTAGTTATATCATCAGAAAGTTTTATATCACTTTTAATATATTTTTTCAAATAATTAATAGCTTTTTCCATGTTAGAATCATTATTAATATAATAAACTGTATCATTAATATCATTTCTATTACTTGCGGTATTATCTTTGTAAGTAACAACATAATAAGTTACATAATCTTCACTCTTAACATTATTAAATGCTTTATCCAAAAATGAATTACTATTATATAAATAATATGATACTAATGCACATCCTACTATTGATAAAGATGATAATATAATACCAATTATTTTAGTTATTTTAAATTTTAAATTAGTAAATAATATACATAATAATTCATATATTGTTAAAGCTATTGTAATAATAATCATATATTTTTTTGGAAGTATATTTAATTTTAACAATAAAATAAAAAATAATGTAATAAATATTAAGTTCAATATATTAATTATATTAAGTTTATTAAACTTTTTTTCTTTTGTTTTTTCCATAATTTCACTCCTATACTCTTACTTATTATAACATATTAAAATAATTATATAAAATATAGATAATAAATCTTTACATAATGTGTAAAGAAAAAAGTACTAAATAAGTACTATCATCTCTTTATAACTTTAATAATTAACATACTAATTAAACTACCTGCACTATCAATTAATACATCTAATACTTGTGCAGTTCTACCATATACAAATAATTGATGTGTTTCATCTAATGATGCATATATTATGCATATAACCATTGATAAAAGTAATTTATGATTTAATTTAGTACAAGAAAATATACTATAAACAAATATTCCAAGTAAGAAATAAATACTAAAATGAGCAAGTTTCCTAATTGGATAATTTAATTTAGTAATAACTTTTTCTTCATCTACTTCTTTATTAGTAACTTTTTCATATACTCTTACTGAATACCTAATTAAGTTTTTACTAGTACTATTAGATTCCATAGTATTCTTACTAGAAAAACAAAATATAGTTATCATACATAATAATGCTAATAAAATATATATTATTATTTTTTTCATTTTTATCACCTAACTTGCATAGACAATATATCACAATTATATATTAAGGTCAAACAATTCCTTAAATTAATTAATAAAAAAAATCAAGTCATTTTTTAGCTTGATTCTTTATCTTATTATTTTTTTTTTATAACTTTTTTGTTATTTTTCTTTTTAACATCATTTGTTACTATATTTTGTTTTCTTATTTTTTTATAAAATAAGAAATAATATATTAATACAAATATTATTAATAACTCAACTATAGATATAATAATAAAGTAATTAAATGATTTTTTAATACTACTACAAAATTCATTAATTGATTTATTATCTAATTTTGATCTTGATAATATTAAATCTTCTGCTTTATTTATATTAAATTCAATCATATCATCTTTTACAACTATATCATTTTTAATTAATATAAAACTATTAATTTTTTTATCATATTTATAAATATTTACTTTATCGTTATTGTTAAATTTTCCTGAAACATTTAATTTTATTATAGAATCACTAATATCTCCATTATATCCAAATATAACTTTATACATTTCAGAATAATTATTTTTTTTACGTAAGCTTTCTAAATCTTTATCAGAAAATGATATATTAGAATCAAATTCTTTTTTAAAATTCATATTACCACTTTTAAAGTTCCAAGAATAAACAATCTTATCATTATCATATTTATTAATAATAATATTCTTTTTACTTGAATTTATCTTATCAATTATATCTTTTGATATTTTCAAATTATCTATTATTTTTATCTTAATAGTATCTTTAGTTGTACCATCAATTACTTCATTTATTTTATCTATTGTTGTTTCAACTACCTCATCTTTTCTTTTTACATTAATTTTATATGTTTTTTTAGTACCATCTTCACTTGTAACAATAACATTTATAGTATTATCCCCTACTTTTAAATCTTTATTGCCTTCAATGTTTACTTTTGATGTAGACATATTTGCTTTAGCATCTATATCAAGTGAATTAATATAATTTTCTATTTCAATATTATATTCTTCTTTATTTTTATCAAATCCAATATCATAATTTTTAACATTTAAACTACTTAAAGTTGCATCATTTTTTATAGGTTCATTTTTTTTAGTATTAGATGAATTATTATATTTACTTGAATTCGATGGTTTACTTTGATTACTATTTTGTGAATTATTATTTGAAACATTATTTGAACTAGTATTAGAATAAACATTTACACTTACACTTCTTGTTCCAGATAATGCTTCTTCATCATATGTTGCTACATCAGTTATTTTAACAATAATAGTAGCATTTCCATCATTTACACCAGTAACAGTAACTGTTACAGAATTATTATCAAGCCATGATGAACTAGTGCTTACTTTAGCAACTGATGAATTGCTTGAATAAATATCAACTCTTCCTGCTGCATTATTTGCGCTTACTACAAATGAAGAAGAACTTCCTTTTGTAATAGATAAACTTCCTCTATTAACACTAATACTTCCACTAGCAAATACATTTATAGGAAAAAAGCATAATAACGTAATTAAAATTACTAAAAACTTTTTCATTATTTACCTCCATTCATAATATAATTTTTTATTCTTACATAATCTAATGCACTTATCTTTCCATCATTATTATAATCAGCTGATAATATAAATACATCTCCAGTAATTTTTTTAGTATTCATAATATGATTTTTTATTTTTACATAATCTAATGCATTAATATTACCATCACCATTAACATCACCTAAAACAGATGTATTATATATTTGAACATTACCTTCATCATCTGTATATGTTATAGTCATATTTGTTCTAATTAAATCATTATCTTTTAAGATATTGTTGTTACTCTTTATTATAGAACTATAATTTAAATTATTTTTAAATGTATTTATATTAATATTATTATTTAATTTAAATATTATTTTTTTAGAACTATCATATGTATATTTATAAGTTATTGGTCTATTTTCTTTTTTCTTTACAGTAATATTATAAGTAGCAGTTTTATTCATTACTTTAGCTGTTATAACAGCATTACCTACTCCTACTGTTTTTACAACTCCGTTATTAATAGTTGCTACTTTGCTATTACTAGTTGTCCATGTAATACTTTTATTATCAGTTGTATTACTTGGATTATAAGACACTATTAGATTTTCTGTTTCTCCAATATATTTTGTACCACTAGTTTTATTTAAACTTATACTAGTAATTGGAATATTTATTATTTTTTTATTTACAGTTAAAGTATAACTTGCTTCTTTTATATTATAAAAATAATTTTCACCATCTATAACTATTGCCTTTATTACAGTATTACCAGAAGATAAAATTGTTACCTTACCATTTTTATCTATAGTTGCTACTTTATTATCACTTGATGAATAATTTATAATACCATCACCTGTTTTTGTAAGTACATTTGTAAATGCTTGATCACCTTGGGTCTTTGTTATACTTTTATTTAAATAAGAAATACTTCCACTTTTTTTATTAATATTAACTTTTATACTACCTGATTTACTATTATAATTATTGTCTCCACTTACATAGTAATATACTGTATATTCACCTGCATTAATCTTTTTAGGTATACTTTCATTTGTTGAACAACTAGAAATAGGATTATATGAATAACAAATGTTACCTTTAATATTACTTACTGTTATAAGTTCTTGTTCTTTTCCATTATATATTAAAGTATTTGCTTTTACTATTACTGGATTATTTGCCTTATTTATTTTGAATGTTACATTTTTTGTTCCAGTATAATTTCCTGTTCCAGTAATAATCATAGTTGCTACTCCAGAATTTAAATTATCTTTATAAGTTACATTATATGTTGGATTGCTTGTTTTTCCACTTGGTATTGGTACTGTTACATTAATATTATCCTGCACTATATTATTTCCATTATATACTTTGTCACTTACACCATTTACTAATGCATTACTTATATTGTATGGATTTATTTTCCATATAACAGTAACATCATTATTACTTCCATCATTCCATATATGATTTTGATCTAATATATATGTTATATTGTATTTTCCAACATTTGTCGCACTTTCAATACTTCCATTTTTAATGCTTACTCCATCTGGTTTTACTATATTAGAATTTTGTATTGTTCCATTATAAGTTTTATCACTTGAACTTACAGGTTTTGTTATAACCTTTTTATTAATATTAACCTTTATACTACCTGATTTACTATTATAATTATTGTCTCCACTTACATAGTAATATACTGTATATTCTCCTGCATTAATTTTTTTAGGTATACTTTTATTTGATGAGCAACTAGAAATAGGATTATATGCATAACAAATATTACCTTTAATATTACTTGCTGTTATAATTTCTTGTTCTTTTCCATTATATGTTAAAGTATTTGCTTTTACTATTACTGGATTATCATATTTTATAACAGTTATTTTATAACTTGCAGTTAAACTTCCAACTTTAGCAGTTATAATAGCATTACCTATTCCTTTAGCAGTTACAACTCCATTATTAATTGATGCAACATTATTGTTACTACTTGTCCATGTTACATTTTTATTATCAGTTGTATTACTTGGATTATAAATAACAGTTAAATTTTCTGTTTCACCTATATATTTTGTACCACTAGTTTTATTTAAGTTAATGCTTTTAAGTGGGTTTAATATTACTTTTTCAATTACTTCATAATTAAATGTATTACTAATTCCTTCATATGTTATAGTAGCACTATAACTACCCACTTTATTTGTATTAAAATTAGTTATAGTATATTCATTATTACTAAGTTCTTTTCTATTTTTAGTATAATTAGCAATTACTTTTAAACCAGTTAAATCTACATTATCACCAACTGTATAAGTTGTTTTATTTGGTGATGTAATACTTAAAGATAATAAACTATTATTTGATTCTTTATACTTAATATGAGTTATATTATCTTTTATATATGAAATATATAATCTATTACCTATAGAAAATACACCACTATAATCTGCATTAACACCACTTGCAATATTATTTCCTTCCATTGTAACTTTATCAGATAATGAATAAACCATTAATACATTATCATTACTATATATATCAGTTGGATCTTTAATTGTTCTTAAATAAAGATTACCTTGTGATTTAAATAATTGTGGTAAATTATATGGAATTGTTTCAGTTTTCTTTTTAAAATTAGTTCCATCAAATTCATATAATTCAATATCACCAGTATTTTTACCAGCAATAATTATTTTATTATTTAAATCTTTCGCATCATATGAATTAACTAATATATCATTATTAATTTCTTTAAGAATATTATTACTATATTCATATATTTTTATCTTTTTAGTACTAGATTCTCTTACCATTAAATATATTTTATTATTAATTGATAAAACTTTTGGATCACCTACAAATGAACCACTATAATAATTAGTTACTTTAGTAATATTATCATCTTTATATTTTAATAATTCAGCATTATTATTGTCATACATATTAGCAATATATAATTCATTATTTATTACTTCAGTACTCATATAACCAGTTGAATAATTATATTCTGCTCTTTTTTTCCATATATTATTTTCTAAAGAATAAACACCTATTTTATTCCAACAACCATATATTAAATATAATTTATTATTAATTATTTTAAACTCCATTGTACTTGGAGATACATCACCAATAACAATATTAGTACCATTTGATATAGTACTCCAATTACCAACCTGTCGCCTCTATTGTGTATAATAATTTTTTAAAAGTAACAAAAAAGCCCATTTTTATGCGGGCTTAAGGTATTTTTGATTATTCTTTATATATTCAATTAAATTCTTAAAAATGTCTTGATATTTAAAAATTATTTCTATTTTTTTATCTTCTGAAATATATATATAATCTATAAATTTAAAAAGAATATTTCTATCAATCTTATTAATTTGTAAGTTGTCAGTAAAAGTGTTAATAAGTTCATTTTGGTAATTTGGAATGCTACCTAACTCTTCTAATTCATCATCTATAATTTTTATTGTTTTCTTTATATCAAGTATTTCATTATTATATAAGTTTGAATAATTTTTAAATTCTTCAAAAGTTATAGTATTTTCTTTCCAGTCCAAATATAGTGATTGTTTTAAAGACATTTTTTTGTTTGCCTCTTCTAATAGTTTATTTTTTCTTTCTGACAATACATCATCTTTAATAGACAATTTTTTATTTTTAGAAATTATTTCTAAATCCTCATTTATTTTAGTGACTAATTCTATTTGTTTATTAAGTGATTTTTGAACAAGTTCAATTAAATCATTTTCTCTAATTCTATGTGGTGTACATTTTTTTGAATTAACTTTATTAGTACCACAAATATAATATTTAAGTCTACTTCCATCTTTTCTGGGTCGTCTACTTTCTAAATAATAAAGTCCTCTATGACAATCATTGCAAATTAAAAATCCAGAAAATAAAGCATAATCATGATTTTTTCTTCTAACTTGAATTATTTTTGAAAAATACCTTTCTTGAATCCAATTAAAATCTTCTTTACTCACTAATGCTTCATGAGTATTTTCAACTATTATCATTTTATCTTCTTCAACATTAACTCGTTTTTTTAATTTATAACTTACTTTGCCTTTTTTATTTTGAATTAAATCACCTGTATAAATTCTATTTCTTAATATATTAGATACCATACTGGGAGTCCATTTTATATCATCAACATTATTTTCTGTGACCATATTAGTTTTATACGCTTCTCCCTTTTGTTTTTTATATTGTGAAGGAGTTGGAATTTTTCGCTCATTAAGATAATCAGAAATTTGAATTGGTGTTTTATCATCTAACGCTAATTCAAAAATCAATTTAACTATTTTTGCTCCGTCAACATCTATTATTATATTATATTTATTATCAGTATCTTTCATATATCCAAGTGCTGTATGTGCTGCTATATACTCGCCTCTTTTTTGTTTTACTTTATATACCGATTTTATCTTTCTTGAAATATCTCTTGCATATTCATCATTAATAAGATTTTTAAAATTAACTAACATACTACTTGATGAATCTGGATCTTTAAAACTATCTATTTTATCAATTATTGATATAAATCTAACTCTCATTGTAGGAAAAGTCTCTTCTAAAAATCTACCAACTTCAATATAGTTTCTACCAAACCTAGATAAATCTTTTACAATAATAGTATCAATTTTTTTATTTTTAATATCTTCAAGCATTTTTTGAAAACCAGGTCTATTAAAACTGGTTCCAGAATATCCGTCATCTGAATATTCATTAATAAATACCAAATCATCACTATTATCAATATAATTTTTAATAATTTTTCTTTGATTTTCAATACTATTACTTTCTGTTCCTTTTGTTATTCTGTCTTCTTGCGATAATCTTAAATACATTCCAACTTTAAAAAAATTATCTTCCTCACTTCTATATCTTGAAATAGCCGTCTTAATCACCTCCATCAATAATCTACTTCATTTTCTTTATTTTTTCGATTGTACAATTATAAATTTTACACATATAAAAGCAGAGTAAAAAACTCTGCTATGTACTTTTTTTAATTTGTCTTGATAATCTTAATATTTCCTTATATTCATCTCTATATTTGAATTCAATTTCAATACTTCCATCTTCATTTGAATAAATATAATCAATAAAATAATCAATAATTTCTTTATCTAATTTATTAATTTTTTCGTATTTTTTTATTTTTTCAAATATTTTTTTCTTATCAAATAATTTTTCTTCCTCAGATAATTTTTCTGAATATTTTTCATATAAATTATTTAATTTATTTATTGCTGATTCTATCTCATTAGTATATTTTATATAATCTTCTTTTGTAATGATTTTTAATTTCCAATCTTCATAAAATTTTAGTTTCATTTTTCTTTTTTTATCAATTTCTTTTGTAATTCTATCAATATTTTCTTTAACAGAATTATCTGTTTTATTATTAATTATTTCTTCAAGTAATTTATCTGCCTTTAAATATAATTTAATTTGATGCTTTATTGCTTTTAGAACTATTTTATCAAGTTCCTCACCTCTTACTTTATTTAATATACATTCATTTTTAGAAATATGTGAATATGTTGAACAATAGTAATTATAATTTAATATTTCTGGATTACTTCTTCTACGTCCAGTATATTTTCTAATCATAAATTTACCACATTTACCACATTTTAAATGATGTGAATACAAATTGGTTTGCTTTTGATTTGCACCATAATATCTTTTCTCTTCTAACATTTTTTGAACTTTTTCAAAGTCTTCTCTTGAAATTATTGCTTCGTGTGTATTTTCAACAATAATCCAATTTTCTTTTTTAGTTTTTATACTTTTATGATTTTTATGACTTATACATTTTTCTTTTCCTTGAATCATATCACCACAATATACTTGATTTTTTAATATAGATGCTACTGTTCTAATTGACCATTTTTTATCCTTTATGTTATTAGTATTACAATTACTATTACCATATTTTACATTTTGTACTTCAATTTTATATCTTGATGGACATGGTATATCTCTATCGTTTAAGTATTTTGCTATAAAAACATATCCATTTTCTTCCAAATAAAGTCTATAAATTAATTGAACTACTTTTGCAGCGTTTTCATCAATTAAAAATTTATGTTTATCATTAGGATCTTTAATATAACCAAATGGTGCAAGACCTTGCATAAAATTTCCTTGCTTTGCTCCAATTTTCTTAACTGATTTTATTTTTCTAGATATATCTCTGCTATACTCTTCATTTATCATATTTTTAAAAGGAAATACCAGATCATTTAAAGATTCGGGTTCTTTAAAACTATCAATATTATCACTTATTGATATAAATCTAACATCATATACAGGAAATATTTTTTCAACAAAATCACCAACTTCAATATAGTTTCTACCAAACCTAGATAAATCTTTTACAATAATAGTATTTATTTTTTCTTTTTGAATATCATATAGCATTCTTTGAAAAGATGGTCTTTTAAAATCAGTACCAGTAAATCCATCATCAATATAATAATCATATAATTCCATATCTGATTTATTTTTTAAATAATAATCTATTATTTCTCTTTGACTAATTACTGAATTACTTTCTTCTTTATCTCCATCTTCTTGACTTAATCTTATATATGCAGCACAGTGAAATACATTACCATTAATATTATTCGATTTATATCTTGCTTTACCCATTTTTTAATTTTCACTATACTTTCTTATCATTTCATATATTTCGCTATCTAAATATACAACTTTTATAGATTTATCATTCTTTACATATATTGTTTCGATTAAGTCACTTAAAACTTTTTCAGTTAGTTTTTCCAAATTTTCATATTTTTTAAATTTTTTGATAAAACTTTTAATTACTTTTTCATCATATGATAATGTGAATTCTTTTTCTTTAAGTAAGTTTAATTTTTTTGTATTCTTTATTATTTCTTCATTATATTTTTCTAAATAAAAATTGTAATCTTCTTTAGTAATCATCTTTTTCTTTAAGTCATATAAAATCTCTCTTTTTAATTTTTCTATTTTTTTTATTTCATTATTTATTTTTGATATATCATCTCTAATTTTATTCAATTCATCATTATCTTTTATTTTATCTAATTTATTTAATTCAAAATCAATTAAAAATTTTGCATCTTTCTTAATTTTTTCAAGTACTTTACTAATTAATTCATCATATTTAATTCTTTTACTTTTACAGATTTTTTTTGATACTCTCATATATGTGTAACAATCATAAATTAAATTAATTTTATTTTTTGTTCTATTACAAGATGCCTTTATCATACTTTTTTTACAATCATAACATTTCAAATACCCTTTAAAAATTGTATTATAAACATTTTTAGTTCCATTTTTATTTCTATTTCTAGATAAAAAACATTGTTGTACTTTATCAAATGTTTCTCTATCAATTATTGCCTCATGATGATTTTCAGTTCTAATCCAATTTTCTTTTGGTACAGAAATAGAGGTTCTTAATTTATTATTTAAAGTAACAGTTTTGCCTTGTAATAAAACACCACAATAAAGTTCATTTATTAAAATACTATTTACACTTGCTGAATTCCAATAATATTTTTTATTAAGTTCTTTATGATTTTTTTTAGATAAATATACTTTGGGACTATCTATTTTTTCTTCATTAAGTTTAAATGCAATTTGTATTGTACTTAATCCAGCTAAACACATATCAAATATCATAGTAATTATATCCTTAACTTCTAAATCTATAATATACTTTTTTTCTTTTATTAAATATCCATAAGGTGCTATACCATTTGTTATTTCTCCATTTAATCTTTTTATTTCTTGAACTTTTCTTACTTTTTTTGATATATCTCTTGAGTATGCATCATTAATTATATTTTTGAAAGGAACAATAATATTATTTAAAGATTCTGGATTTTTAACACTATCAATATTATCAATAATAGATATAAATCTTATTCCCATATTTGGAAAAATATAATCTATATATCTTCCAACTTCAATATAGTTCCTACCAAACCTAGATAAATCTTTTACGATAATAGTATCAATTTTTTTATTTTTAATATCTTCAAGCATTTTTTGAAAACCAGGTCTATCAAAATTCGTTCCAGTTTTACCATCATCAATATAATAATCACAAATAGATATATCATTTTGACTATTTACATATTCTCTAATTATATTTCTTTGATTAATTATGGAATAACTTTCCTCAAATTTGTTGTCATCTTCTCTTGAAATTCTCAAATATGCTGCTGCTTTATAAATTTCTTTAATCATTGCTTTGTTCCTTTCTTATAATTTCTAAAATATTTTTATTTATATCATTGTATTTAAATTTAATTTCTATTTTTTTATCTTCAAATACATATATTTTTTCTATTAACTCATCAATTACTTCCTTATCTAATGAGGTAATATTATTAAATTGTTTATATTTTTCAATATAATCTTCTATTTTTTTATCACTTATATCATTAATTTTATTTTCATATTCATTTATTTTGTTATTAATATCATTTATTTGTTTTGAATAACTCTCTACAAATGCAAAATAATCTTCTTGAGATATAATATTTTTTTTCCAATCCATATAAATTTCTTTTTTCAAAACATTAATTTTTAATAACTCTTCTTTTAATTCATCTACTTTTTCTTTTAATTCAAGTTTTTGATTATTTTTTTCATTATTTCTCCATATCGTTTTTATTACTTTTTCTTGATTTAAAACAAGCTTTATCTGTTCTTGAATCGCTTTTAACACTAAATCTATTAACCGATTATAATTTATTGAATGGTTTGTACATGATTCGTGTGATTTTTTATAATAAGTTGAACAATAATAATAGACTGATTTTTTTCCATCTTTTGTTACATAACCAGATTTATTTTTCATCATTATCTTATTACAATCACCACAGAAAATTTTTCCAGAAAATATAGATATAGTTCCATCAAAATTACATTTCCAAACTCTACTATCTAATATTTGGCCTACTTTTTCAAATTTTTCATAACTTACAAGTGCTTTATGAGTACCTTTTACAATAATCATATCTTCTTCAGTATTTTTAATTCTTTTTTTCAATTTATAACTAACATTCCTAGTTTTACATTGAACCATTTCTCCTAAATAAATTCTATTTCTTAAAATTCTTGAAATCATGCTATCATCCCAATAATTATCTTTATCACGATTTTTAAAATTGCATTTAATCTTTAATACATCTCTTTTATGCATCGATGGTGTATTTATTTTTTCCTTATTTAATGTTCTGGCTATTGTAGTTGTTCCTATTCCTTTTGATGCAAGATCAAATATTTTTTTTACAACAACTGCTGCTATTTCATCAACTATTAATTTATGTTTATCGTTAGGATCTTTTAAATATCCATAAGGTGCAATAGATCCCATATATTCTCCATTTCTTTTTCTAGTATTAAGAGCATATTTCACTTTTTGAGAAATATCTCTTGCATATTCATCGTTCATTAAATTTTTAAAAGGAACAATAATGCTATTTATTGATTCAGGATTTTTATAACTATCAATATTATCATTTATAGCAATAAATCTAACTTTTTTTAATGGAAAAATCTGTTCTAAATAATTACCAACTTCAATATAGTTTCTACCAAACCTAGATAAATCTTTTACAATAATAGTATTTATAACTCCTGTTTCAATATCATTAATTAACCTTTTAAAATCTGGTCTATTAAAATTTGTTCCTGACCATCCATCATCAATATAATAATCATAGAACTTAAGTTCTATATCTTCTTGAATATAATTATTTATAAGTTCTCTTTGATTTGTTATTGAATTACTTTCTTCTTTATCTCCGTCTTCTTGACTTAATCTTATATAAACACCAACATTCCATTGATTCATAAATTATCTCCTTTCTGGTTTGATGATATAAAAAAAAGAACTTAAGTTCCAATGTGCAATTTTTAAATTTATACATTTGACTATTTGCTTATTAAATGTGTAATAACATTTTCAACGCATTTATCAGCAGTTATATCATTTTCAGAAAAAGAAAATTTTACAATTGTGTCATCAATTTTAAAAAAATAAGGATTTTTAGTAGAATTTATAAAATCAAGTATTCTATCTTCAGATGGTATTTCACTATTAATAGTGATATCATCTATGTTGTCTATATCATCAGAATTAATGTCTTTTATATTAATATTTTTACATAAATTTATCTTATCTTCTAACCTTTGTATTTCTTGAATACACAATAATTTCATAATTTCCTCCTTGTAATATTTTTATTCTTTTACAAATAATATCAAATCCACCTTTACCATAATTCCATTTCTGTGATTTTAAAACTAAATTTTTAACATCTTTTTTTGCTTTATCCATATTTTCAGCTTTTAAAAGCATACTTTCTTTTATCCCTTTATAAATTATAGTAACTTTATAATTGTATAATTTTTTACTCATTTTCTATTCCTCCTAAAATCAAATGTTTTTTCTAATGATCTATCAATTTTTTTAATAATTTTTTTATTAACTCTTCCTATAAAACCATGTCTTATTCTTTTTTTATCTATAACTCTTATTTGTTCTAATAAAATTACTGAATCATATTTTAATTTCCCAAACTTTTTAATATTAATATGTGATGGTAATTTTGGTTTATTATTAATTCTTTTAGTTAAAGGTGCGACTATAACTGTTGGATTATTAACATTACCTTTTCTTGTCTGAACAACAATTACAGGTCTTATCCCACCTTGTTCACTTCCAATCTTTGGTTCTAAATCTGCATAAAATATTGAACCTTTTGTATATTTCAATTTATTCTCTCCTTTTAATGTAAATAGTTAAGTTTTAACTTAACTATATTTTTTTGTATTAATATTTTTCCTTGAACCCCTTAATACAGGGAAATCATTAAACGATTGAAAGCTACTTCAATTCCACGAGAATTTAACTCTCTTGTGGTTCTCACAAGACTGCCCCCATTATGTGAATTGTGGCTAGGCAGGAGTATCATTATTACTATTATTAATCATCGCATATTAGAAGCAATCTAATTTTATAATCAAATATTGTATCGACAAGCGTATTTATTAACGTGCTTATAATAATAGGAATGTATTTAATGAATGTATATATAATTTTCAAATAACAACAAATCTCCAAATAAAAAGGAAACTGTAAAAGGTTTTTAACTTCCTTTCACTTGTTTCCTCACATATATCCAAAATCGGAACCACTTTTTTTAATTTTTTTCATCATCTTTAGAAATATTACTTGATAACTTAATTGAACAAAATATAAATGATATTATTAAAGCAAGTAATATAACCAATAAAATTTTAATTATCATATCAAACTTTCCTTTCGCTTGTTTCCTCACTTATATCCAAAATCGGAACTAAAATATTATATTTTTTTATTTTTTATTAAATATTCTTTTATTTTTAATCTACCAACTTCAAGAGATTTACGAATCATTCTTGAACTACACCCTTCAATTATAGAAATTTCTGTTGTACTTAATTCATCAAAATAAAACATTTTTATTCTTCTCTTTACTATAACTGGTAAATGATTAATTGCTTCAATTAAATCCTCATAAGAAGATTTTTTAATATATTCATCATCTAAACTTTCATATGTACTGCTTGTCCTTTTATATAAAGTTTCTGCATATATTTCAGAATGTTCTATATGCCTATCATATTTATTCATTTGTGATTTATCTTCAAGTTCAAAACTATTAAATGCATTAAATACTTTTTCTGATACCTCTACTAAATTATTAATATTATTACCATCTTTAAATGATACATAAAATCCTTTACTTGATTCTATAAGAGTATAAGGATTATCAATACTCTTTCTTCTTTTAGGTCTTTCCAAATTTATTCCTCCAATCAATTTATTTTTTAAATCAATCGAATTGGAGGACTCCTACAATTCAAAAAAAACTTTTTTAAGCAAACAAAAAAGCCGGTCATAAAAACATAATAGTTTTTACAACCGGCAAAATAATTTAAATTATTATTATCATTTTTAGGGCGAAAATTCTTAAGTAAAATACAAAAAATTTTTATTTTAAAAAAAAATCCAATATTAAAACTTAAACCCATAAAAATTCCTCATATGAGTCAATGCTAAAACATTAAAATTTCTTTTTATTCTTTTTCTTTTTTATCACACAACCAACACAATAAAGCATTGCATCACTTGCGTCTGTATTATATTCATTTTTAGAAAAAAATGTATTTTTTTTATAAAAATTCGATTTATTTGAGTTTTTTTGTAAAATTTTGCAAAAAAAAAGAAAATTTACCAAAAAAACTGATATATTTTCTTTTTTTAACATTTAATCTCTTGAAAATAAATCTCTTGTATATATTTTATCCTTAACATCATCCAAAACATTATCATTTCTGTTAACTAATATAATATCAGATATATTTTTAAATTCATCTAAATCTCTTATAACTCTACTATTAAAGAAATTATCTTCTTTTAATGTAGGTTCATAAACTACAACTTCTATACCTTTAGCTTTAATTCTTTTCATAACACCTTGAATAGCACTTGCTCTAAAATTATCTGAACCACTTTTCATTGTTAATCTATATATACCAACTATCTTAGGATTTTTCTTTATAATTTCATTAGCAATATGATCTTTTCTTGTTTTATTACTTTCAACAATTGCACTTATTAAATTTTCTGGTACATCCTTGTAATTTGCCTTTAATTGGCGGCTATCTTTAGGGAGACAATAACCCCCATAGCCAAAACTTGGGTTATTATAATGATTACCTATTCTAGGATCTAAACATACTCCCTCTATTATATCTTTTGTATTTAATCCTTTTAATTCTGCATAAGTATCAAGTTCATTAAAATATGCAACTCTAAGTGCCAAATACGTATTAGCAAATAATTTAACTGCTTCTGCTTCAGTAGAGTTCATATATTTAACTACTACATCTTCTTTTAAACTTGCATTTTTAAGCAAACTAGCAAATTCTTCTGCTCTTTCACTCTTTTCACCAACAATAATTCTAGATGGATATAAATTATCATATAAAGCTTTTCCCTCTCTTAAAAATTCAGGGCTAAACATAATATTATTAATATTATATTTTTCTTTCATATTGTTTATAAATCCAACTGGTATTGTACTTTTAACAACCATTACAATATTATCATCATTCATAGATATTACTTTCTTAATTATATCTTCTACAGAAGATGTATCAAAAAAGTTTTTTTCTTCATCGTAATTAGTTGGTGTACTAATTATAACAAATCTAGCACCTTCAAACGCTTCTTTATAATCTAAAGTTGCTTTTAAGTTTAATTCTTTTTCTTTAAAATATTTTTCAATATATTCATCTTGTATAGGACTAATCCTATTATTTATCATCTCTACTTTTTCTGGTATAACATCAAGTGCATATACCTCATTATTTTGACTAAGTAATGTTGCTAGAGATAAACCAACATAACCAGTTCCTGCTACTGCTATTTTCATCTATTTAACCTTCTTTCTAATTTTAAATTTATTTAATACTTCATTAATTAATTTATCTTTAAAAATATATAAAACAATAAAATAAACAAGACATGATATTATAACTTGCAAAATAATTGATATAAAATTATCTTTTATAAAATGACCTACAATCATACTAAACATAAACATTATTATTGATGCAATAAAATATTTATAAGATAATTTTACGACATCCATAAATTTAATTTCTTTTTTCACTAATATAAATTGTGTTGTCGTTACAGCAAGTTCAGCAATTACTGTTGCTATTGAAGCACCAATACTTGCAAAATGTTTAATCAAAATTAAATTTAATACCAAATTTACAATTGCCCCTACTACAACAGATAGTGTATATTGATTTTGTTTCTTTGTTGGTAATAAATATTGCGTTCCAGTTACGTTACTTAAACCAATTAAAACTATTATTGGACTAATTACACACAATAACGGAATAACCTTATCATAACCTTTACCATAAAATATTGGTACAAAACTACTAGAAACGCTTATAATTCCAAACATTAACGGAAATGCCAATAAAAGTATAAATGAAAAAGATTTATTCATATATTCTCTTACTCTTTTATGATTGCCACTCGCAAATGTTGCTGCAATTCTTGGCATCATAACAGTCCCAAGTGAAGTAGCAATCGTCATTAACAATTTTATTATCTTTTGTGCTTGTTCATAATATCCAACTTCTGATTTATCTGACACTATAACACCTATCATAGTTTTATCCAAAACTGTATATATTTGTGTTGCTATTTGTGGTATAAATAACATTATTGTTGGTTTAATATGCCTAAATAGATTTAATTCTTTTAACTTCGTTTTTTGAACAAATTTAGGTATATACATCCATAAAGACAAATTACCTAAAAGGTTTGAAATTACATATATAATAAAATATTTATTTAAATCTGTTGATTCTTTAACAAACATGAAAATACAAACAACACTAATTAACTTTACAATTGTATTTCTCATTACAGTTTTTTTAAATTCTTCTAATCCTTGAAAATACCAACTAATATCAATTGCATTTGCAATAATTTCAAGAATTAAAATTTTGTAATAAATACTATATTGCCCTTTTAAACAGAAAGTTATATAAAATATAAATAATGATATTCCAAGAGTAATACATCTCATCAAAAATATTTCAAAAAATATTTTACTTCTTTTTTTAATATTATTTTGAACATACGCTATTTCTCTTTGTCCATACATTGCAACACCAAGCGAACCAAAAAGAATAAAATATGTTGTTATAGAAATTGTAAAACTATATATTCCAATATTTTCAGCACCTAATACCCTAGATAAATATGGAGTTGTTATTAAAGGAATTATTATAGTGAGTATTTGGTATAATAAATTATATATATAATTTTTTGTAACACTGTTCTTTTTCATACGATTGCATCACCCCATTAAATTTTTATAATCTTATTAATTATATCACTATATTTTTTTTCAATTGTTCTTTTATACAAATCACTGATACAAAAAGAAACTATAAAAATAACAATTGATGATATTAAACAAATTAATAATATGTATTTGTAGTCAAAATTAATATAAACAAAATTAAAAAAATCTCTTCTTACTAATTCTCTTATCAAATAATTATCATGTATCAAATATACAAGTAACGTTAATGATGAAATATGATTTATAAATTTACTATTCATTTTGATATTTCTAAACAAATTGAAAATCGTCAATGATATCAAAAAAACAAAAGGATTTTTAATATTTGTAAAATACTGCATTTTATTATATAAAACACCAATTTTCAAGCCTAAAAGATTTAATACTACTATAAATATTAACAATAAACATATATTCAATATTAATGTAGTAACATTTTTTTTAATATTATTTAAATTATCTATCCTATACTTTTTTAAATACGCAATAATAAAATAAATTGAAATAAAGCCAAGCAAATAATTATATATATAATTATTCTGTTTAAAAAATTGTAATACATTAAATGCAGATAAAAAATAAGCAATAATTTTCATTTTATTTTCTGACAAATTATTTATTATTATGTTGATAATAGGACTAAACAAATATAACATAATATAACACCCAATAAACCAATTATTTGCAAAAGTTATAGGAAAAAATTGCTTCAAAATAAGTTTTGGACTCAATTCATAACCAAATAATATTATTATAAATAAACATATCATGGATATAGAAAAACAATTTAATATTATTATAAAAATTTTCTTTATATTAATTTTATTTTTTTCAACTAAAAACCAAGATGAAGAAATTACAAAAAGAATATTACCAATTTGTCCAAGATATCTTATAAATTGAAATATTATAAATGTTATATTGCTAGTTGCTAATCTTATATCGATGTACTCAAGTCCAAAATTTTTATAATTATATGGAATAATATGACTAATAATTATTAATAATATGGCAATAATTTTTAAAAGTTCAACATTACTATTTCTTTTTAAAATATTCTTATTTTCCACTGTCATTGTACTTTCCAAATGCAGATTTAATTACGTCATCCATATCATAATATTTATACTCTGCAAGTCTTCCACCAAAAATTACATTTTCTTCTTGTGAAGCTAATTTTCTATATTCTTCAGCAAGTTTATTATTCTTTTCATCATTAACTGTATAATATTTTTCCATACCCTTTTTGTAATCTGCAGGATATTCATATGTTATTACTGTTTTTTCTTGAGTACCATATTCAAAATGCTTATGTTCTATTACTCTTGTATATTCTACTTCATGTCCAGTATAATTTACAACAGCATTTCCCTGATAATTTTCACAATCAAGAATTTTTTCTTCAAATCTTAGGCTTCTCCAATCAAGTTCACCAAGTTTATAATCAAAATATTCATCTATTGGTCCTGTATACACTATTTTTTCTGCGATTGATTTATAATATTCAACGTTATCAAAGAAATTAGTATTTAATTTTACTTCTATTCCTTCTAACATTTTTTCTACTAATTTAGTATATCCTCCTATTGGAATACCTTGATATCTATCATTAAAATAATTATTGTCATATATTAATCTTACTGGTAATCTTTTAATAATAAATGCTGGTAAGTCTTTACAATCTCTATTCCATTGCTTTTCTGTATATCCTTTTATTAATTTTTCATATATTGTTCTACCAACTAAACTTATCGCTTGTTCTTCTAAATTTGATGGCTCTTTACCTTCCATTTCTTTTCTTTCTTCATTTATATGTCTTAATGCATCTTCTGGCGTAAATACATCATTCCATATTTTTGAAAAAGTATTCATATTGAAAGGCATATTATATATTTCATTGCCTATTCTTGCTACTGGTGAATTTGTATATCTATTAAATTCAACAAATGAATTAACATAATCCCATACATCTTTATAATCTGTATGAAATATATGTGCACCATATTTATGAACATTTATTCCTTCTACATTTTCTGTATAAATGTTACCCGCTATATGTTTTCTCTTATCTATAACTAAAACTTTCTTACCTGCTTTATTTGCTAAATTTGCAAATGTAGAACCAAAAAGTCCTGATCCTACTATTAAATAATCATATTTCTTCATTTATAACAAGCTCCTTTTCTTTCTTTATTTTTTCATTTTTTATTGTTTCATTTAGTGATATTATAAATGCAATAAAAATAAGTGTAATACTTTGGTAAGGTATATTAGTATTCAAAAATATAAATATGAATGAAATTCCAATTATTCCAAGTATTTTTTTCTTAGATTTAAATCCTTTATAAATTAACATTATAAGTGGACATAAATAAATATATTCTAAATATAACCCACCCTCTGAAATAATTCTACCATATGCACTACTTTGACCATTCAAACCATTTCTAATATTTTCTGACATATACGATTCTGTAACTGATGAATTGGAAAATCCATTTCCAAAAACAATATTTTCTTTCCATGCACTAATTGAAGAATTAAAATCATCCATTCTAATTAAATACGATTTAGTGTCTGTTTTCTCATTAGCTAAATATATAAAAATGTTAAAAGAAATTATAAATATTAATGGTACAAAAACAACTTTTAATATTTTTTTTAATGAATTATATTCTTTATAAAAAATATAATCAAATAACATAACCACTATTGAAATAATTATTCCCGTTGTTGATAATGTTGTTAAAATTGTAATAAAAAATATAAATTTCTTTAATTTTGTTTTATTTGTAGGATAAAGAATTTCAGATATTAATCCAAGTAATAATATATATGCATACATTGGTGCTTCAGTAAAGACACCCGTATTTCTATAAATTAACTTTCCAAAAAGTTCAATTGTTTGTGTTGAAAAATGTAAAAAGAAATAGCTTTGTCTAACCTTAATCCCACCCCAATTTACCAAAATAGCTTTAGATGGGATTAAATTAAATGTTATTCCAAAAAAATAGAAAAATAATGATAAAATAGATAAACAAAAAATTGTTTTAGAAAATTTAGTTATTATACTTTTTTTATTCAATTCACTTTCCTTAAAATATAAGTACATTATTGGTAATAAAATTATAAAATTAAATAAATATTTAACATAATTATCCCTTACACTAATACTAAAATATATTAAAACGTATAAGAGTAAAAATACATATTTAGAACTAATATTATATTTATTATTTTTTTTCAAGGTTAATATTACATATAAGGCAAACAAAGAAATTATTATATAATTGATTAACGATATATGAAAATTATAATTAACAGTTCTTGTATAAATTGAATTGCATTCCAATATTGTTATTATAACTAACATATATTCCAAAATTTTTTTCATGTATTTTATTGCTCCCTATACTTAACGTTTAAGTTAAAACGATCATTAAATGCTTTATAATCATATTTTTTAAATATAAAGCAAAAAATTCCCTTCTGAATAATATTTATTTTTTTAATTTTATATTTAGCTCTATGATTAAATAATATTTTTATCATTTCTTTTTCTTCATGTAATAAAAATTTAAAACATGCTTTTTTTCCATAATATGTTTTTTTATTAATTAAATTATTTCTAATCATATAATAATGAAATTTTAATCTATTTAAATCTGTTTCTTCAAGTAATGATAAACTTTTAGCAATTTTTCTTTTATGAATTGCAACACTACTTCCTATAAAATAAGATGATCCATAATATTTATTCAACCTAAGAGTATATTCAATATCGTCGCCCCATATAAAATAATCTTTTACAGGATATCCAACTTTTTTTATAGCATCATTATTTATTAATAAAGACACAAAAGTTGCCTCTTTAATTTTAACAATGCCATATTTCAAATATCTGTACCAGTCAGGATATAAACTTTCACTTTGTGATAAATTAATATTAGGTACATTCATAGATTCATCATTAACACCATAAACAGTACTTGCTAAATATGATATATTCCCAGATATTTTATTTTTTTTGTCTAGTAACTCTTTTAGACAATCTTTATCAGGAATTGTATCATCATCCATAACCCATACCCATTTTGGATTCCACTTTTGACATTTTTTTATTCCTTCATAGAATCCTCCTGCACCACCAATATTTTTTTCGAGTTTGTAATAATCTAATTTGTTGGTCAAAAGTTTTTGTTCTTTCAAATAATCATATGTATTATCAGTACTATTATTATCAATTACTACTATTTTCGATACACTAGCACTTTGATTATAAATAGCATTCAAACATTCAACAAGCAATTTTTTTCTATTGTATGTTACAACAACAGCAATTACATCTTCCATATTATAATTCATCTCCTTATGCAAGCATTTTTCATAACTTCATATATTTTTTCTACATTTTTATCAGGGGTAAAATTAACTTGAGAAAATTTATATCCTTCTTCTGCAATTTTTTTCATATATTTTCTATCATTATACAAAAGTTCTATTTTATCAGCTAAATCATCAACGGATCCTTGCTTATATAATATTCCATTTACTCCATCATTAATAATTTCTAAGGTACCCCCAGTATTTGAACCTATAATAGCTAAACCACTTCTCATTCCTTCAACAGTAACACGTCCAAAAGTTTCTTTTATAGCACACATTAATTCAACATTCATATTTTTTCTTATTTTCAACATATCCTTTATTTCACCATGAAATATTACATTATTTTGTAAGTTATTTTCTTTAACCAATTTTTTTATTTTATCCTCATACCAACTTATATGAGTTCTTTTTGGAGAACTTCCAACAATATGCAAAATAATATTGTTGTACCCTTTTTTTACAAGTTTATTAATTGCCAAAATGGCTTCATCTTGACCTTTATCTGGAACTATTCTACCGGTTAATATCAAATCAAATGTTTTTTTATTTTTCTTTTCAAAATCACATTTTAAATTCAAAGGGCTATCGATTCCATTATGAATTGTAATCAACTTATCAGTTGGTACATACTCAGAGAATTTATTTTTTAAGGCTTCCGATATACAAATTATACTAGTTGACATCCTATATATATCTTTATACCTCCAAAAACCCCATAGTGGTTTTTCTGCCCCAAATTCTCTTACGTGAACAATGTGCGGTATATGTAATCTTTTTGCTATTTTTGCACCAACAATTGGTAACCTCGTATTTGTATAAACTAAATCATATCCTTCTTTTCTTAATTTTTTCGCTGCATAAATACTTAAAAAGTGTTCAATAAAATAACCAACATATACTTTTAATATTCTTAGTAAATCCTTTCCATCGTTACGAATTGAACTAATAACACCAAAATATGGAAAATAATAATGCCATTTTATTCCAAGTTCATCTAATTTATTGTTAAATTCTCCTTTATTATTTGGCAATAAAACTTCAACTTCAACATTATAATTTTTAATTAATCTTTCAATAACCATCATTAATGATCTATTTGCTCCACCCGTAAAATTTGATTCATGAGCTACAACTAATATTTTCATTTTTATTTACACCTTTCTATATAATATTTTTCTAATTTTTCTGCTTCTTGTTTTATGTTATAAATACAATTTCTATGATTGAATTTAAATCTTTTTATATCAAATTCTTTTAACCAGATATCAATTGAATCATTCAAATTATAAAATTGAACATTCCCAGTAATATCAGCAATTTTTGGTACTTCTGTTGATGTAATACAAGGCAAACCATTTACCTGTGCTTCTATCAAAACCATTCCTAATCCTTCATATAATGATGGAAATAGAAATAAATCCATTGCATTATATAATTCACTTACATCATCTCTTTGTCCTAAAAACTTTACTGAATCTGATATACCAAGTACTTCAACTTTTTGTTTTATTTCATTCATTAATGGACCTTGCCCAATTAATAAAAGTATTGAATTATTTTCTTTTTTATGTAATTCATTAAATATATCAATTAAGAATGTATGATTTTTTTGTGCTACAAATCTTCCAATATGACCAATAACTAAGGTATCATCTTTTATACCTAATTCTTTTCTTTTATCTTTTCTTATTTTTTCAGCATATTTAAATTTATCTAAATCAATTGCATTATTTATTATAGTAACTTTACCTTGTTCAAATGTTTTATCACCAAATAACCATCTACCAGCAAGTTCAGAACATGCAAAATAATCTGTAGCATATTTTTTGCTAAAAGGTCTTAATGCCTGTTTCATTAAATTTTTCTTCCATTCCTTTTTATTAGTTGTTGAATGACTATGTGCAATTCTCACAGGTACACCTGCTTTTTTAGCAGCATATAATGGAAATACTGATAATGCATTTATATTAGAATGAACTATTTTATATTGTTTTTCTTTGAATAAATTTATTAAAAACTTTTCATATTTTGATATTTTTTGATATGGAGGACATATTATTACATTACCTCCTAGTTTTTTTATCTCTTCGTATGGAATATTAGTAGAATCTTCATCACAGATAAAATCAAATTGAATTTTAGTTCTATCTATATTTCTATAATAATTCATTATTACAGCTTCTACTCCACCACCAACCCATTTTCCCATTATTTGAGCAACTATTATTGGCTGTTTTTTCACTAATTACACCTCTTTTCTAAAAAAATAAGGTACATTTTCATGTACCTGCTTTTATTACTACTTAAACATTACATAAAACGACTTTAAAACTTTTCCCTTTTTCTTTTCAAAATCCGATATCATTATATAATAAATTGTTCTTTTTGACAAGTTTTTCATAACATAGATTTACAATACCAAATGAGCTTTTTTTATTACTCTTTATTTTTCGGAAAATTTTACATTTGAATCATTTAAAATTATTTATTCTATTATGTTGCGATACAATACTCATCATGTTATAATATTTTACAAAATAAAAACATTTACACGAGGAGGATTTATAGATGGATGAAGCAAAGTTAAATAATATTCTTGATAATTTTATTAATTTTAGCATTATAAATTTTACGGCGAAACAACAATTTATTGATATATACGAAAATTATGATAATAAAATCAAACCTTATTTTATTTATTTCCACCAAGAACTTAATAGATTATTAAAATATATGAATGATCGTGCAAAAAATGGTCATTATACTGCTAACGAAAGTAGAGAATTAATTAATGTAATAGAAAAAATAAATGAATTTCAATATCTCTTAAAAAAAACTAATTATTCATTTAATCTTGATAAAGATTATCAACTTTGTATTGACTTTTGTTATAAATTTTTAAGTACTTCTGGAGGCAGTGAAATACCAAAAGAATATAAAAAAATTGTTCTAAAAAGGTATGAACCAATCTTTACAATTAATGAAAATCTAATATTAAATAATCAAGGTCCTAAAAAAATAAATAATTTAAAACTTGTAGGTAATGGTGCCTATGCTAATGTTTTTGTCTTTAAAGAACCACTAACAAATAAAACATTTGCAATAAAAAAATTAAAGAAAAATGTAGAAGAGAAAGAAATTCGAAGATTTAATTTGGAATTTCAAAAAATGAATTCAATTTCAAATCCATATATTTTAAAAGCATACTCATTTAATGAAATACAAAAAAGTTATATTATGGAATATTGCGACTATACTTTAAAAGACTATATATCATCAAATAATAATAAAGATTTTATGACTTTTGAATATAGAAAAAATATCGCTCTTCAATTTTTAGAGGGTTTAAAATATTTACATAGTAAAGATATATATCATAGAGATATTAGTTTTAACAATATTCTTATCAAAAAATTTGATGATAACTTTGTTGTTGTTAAAATTTCTGATTTTGGACTTATTAAAGATTTAAATTTAGAATTGACTAGAACAGATTCTGAAATTCGTGGAACAATAATTGATGATACCCTAACGAGTTTTAAAGATTATAATATTAAAAATGAAATATATTCTGTAGGCGTAATTCTATGGTTTATTTTTACCGGTAAAACTAACTTAAATATTGTCAATAGTAAAATAGCAAATATTGTCAATAAATGCATAACGAGAGAACTCGATAAAAGATATAATAATATTAGTGAAATAATTCAAGATATAAAAAAAATTAGTGATAATAATGTAGAAACAAACACAACCAAAATTGAAATGAAAGAAGAAAAGTTTGAAATATCAGAAATAAAAAACAGCAATGGTCTAAATATTGACAATCGAGCATTTACAATATTAAAAGCAATGATTGAAGATAATAATGCTAATAAATTATATTATCAAAAAACATTATCTGGAGATATCTTAAAAACGAGTGGAAAAAATTTTGAAATTTGTTTAAATGATTTCCCTGCCAAAGAACAAGCATATTGGAAAAAAGCATTAAAAGATTTAATATATAATAATTTAATAATTTCAACAAATACTGCTTTAGATACAAAAAATAATATTTATGAAGTAACAACAGATGGTTATGAGTTCTATGATCTTCAAAAAAGTGACAGCTTTGTTGTTCAAAATTTTTAGTAATAGTTTGCTAAAATAATAATCAAATAAATTAACTCCATGTACAAAGATTATTTTTTAATAATCTTTTTATATAACTTTATAATAATTAAATTGAGATGTTTTACTCCATTCATAATAACTCCATAAGTCAGTTGCATTACTTCCTGGATCTACTATTGTTATATTATTATCATTTATTTCAGTAAGTGCTACCCAGTGTTGATTACCTGGAGTTGCTCCCTTTACCTCAACTGCTAAATAATAGCCTTGATTATAATATTGTCTTATAATTGACAACTTTTCTTCTTTGTTCTTTCCTCTTAAATTAATATTACCTGCATATTTAAAATTAGGTACTGCTTTTGTAACACCACTAAATTTTAAATTACCACTACTATCAAATGCATTATTTTTATTAAGTGCATCCAAAAATGTTCCTGGATTAAATGGTTTAATCATTGTATTACAACCTGATTTTTCAATTAAGATAGATATTGAAGTAATTAAACATCCTATTTGACCAAGAGTATTATTTGTATTTCCTATTCTTTTATTTGACCAACTTTGTCCATATTGTTTCCAATTTATATAATCTCCTGAATTATTTGAACCATAAATAACATTATTCCATAAATATGAATATCTACTATCTGTTAATTCTAATAATTGTTTATTTTGTTTTGAGTTAAAATTATAAAGTATTTTCATTTGTTCAATTGTTTTGTTATTGATTTTTATATGAAGTACTTTTTTCTGAACTTGTTTTGGTATTTCATCAGAATTAATACCCTGCTCCATTACCATTTCATCTTTTACCTCTGAAGAAAGTTCATTCATATCCCAAAAAATTTGCTTTATTATTGCCTTTTTATTTTCATCAACTGTTATTACTTCTTGTTTATTATTTCCATTTGTTTCTTTTATTGCATATACAATTAATATATCTTTCCAATTAGTCATATTTCCATCTAAAACATAATCATCATGTGGATTTGTATTTTGTATTTCTTGCAATCTATTATAAAAATCTTGATTACATTCTGATACAACTTGTTTCATTGTCATAGAATTTTTATTGTTATTTTCACTTGATAAAAAAATACCAAATGATGAACTACATAATAATCCAATAAAGCATATAACAACAATAATAACAACTGCAATCCAACCTCCTGCGGCTATTGCTGATATTAAAGCCTTTGTTCCTGCAATTATACCTTTTATTGATGATATTATTACTTTTATTGTTTTTTTTACACCTTTTATAGTTTTTTTAGTTATATCTTTTGTATATTGTAATATTTTTTTACTTCTATTTATATTTTCTTTTGCCATCTTTTGAGATTTATAAATTGTTTGTTTACTTGTTTTTATTTTATCTTTATTTCTTTTTAATTTATTATTTCTGTACTTTTTAATATTATTTTTGGTTTCTATAAATGACTTTTTTCCATAATCATTGAATTTATTAATAACACGACTAGCAGTATAACCACTAGTCTTTGTTATTTTATTATTTTCGTATTCACTGTTATCTTCATTATCAGGTGCATATTCTAACTTTTCTTTTATACTTGCAACATTATCTTTTATTTTTGGCATTCCAATAGTTCTTTTATTAATCGATTTTATACATTTTTGATTTGCTAACTTTATTTTTATATCTGGCATATATAAACCTCTTATTTATTATCATCAGGTTTTGTTGTCATTAATTTATATAATCTTGTATCCTTTGGAAATTCATTTTTAAAAGGGACAAGTGAACTACCATATTTTATTAATCCACATCCGGGTGTCTTTTTTGATATATAACTCATTTGTTCATCTGATATGTTTAATAAATGTGCTAATTGCTTTCTATCACTACTTGCTTGATTTAACATTATTATAAATTCACTATTTGAAAGCATTGTTGAAGCATCTATTGAAGATAATAAATACTCTACATTTTGAGTTATTGCCGTTGGATATGCATTTCTTTTTCTAAATTGTCTCCATGCTGAATTAAAAAAAGTGGCTGAATATTCATTTGCAAATAACACATGAAATTCATCTATAAAAATATGAGTTCTTTTTTTCTTTTTAAAATTTTCTGATACTCTATTAATCATTGCGTCTGTTATTACTAATAAACCCATTGTTTTTAATTGCTTACCAAGTTTATAAATGTCATAAGATATTATTCTACAATTTGTATTTACATTTGTTTCGTGTGAAAAAACATTTAAACTTCCATTTGTAAATAATTCAAGTGATAGTGCAAGTTCTTTTGCTTCTTTTTCTTTTTGCTCTTGTAATTTTTCTCTTAATGTCATTAATGTTGGCACTACTCCTGTTTTGTTATAATCTTCATAAACAAGAGCCGTACATCTATCTATAATAGATTTTTGTTTTGGACCTAAACCTTTTTTATATAATTGTTCAAACAATGATAAAATAAATTCTGATTTATCTATAACAGGATTTATTCCATCTCCATAACCCTCTGTCATATCCATAGCATTTACATGGTCTTTACTACTTGCAGATATATTTATTACTTCTCCTCCCATTGCTTTTACTAATTCTGAATATTCTCCTTCTGGATCACATATTAAAATATCATCATTTGTTGATAATGATAAAAAAGTAATTAATTCTTTTGCTGCAAAACTTTTACCACTTCCTGGTACTCCAAGTAAAAAAGAAGATTGATTTAAAAGATTTGATTTATTAACCATTATTAAATTATTACTTATAGCATTTACTCCATAAAAAATTCCACCCTTGTCCATTATTTCTTGAACTCTAAATGGAGTTAAAGTTGCTAAACTTTCTGTTGTAAATGTTCTTAAATTATCTATTTTTCTTACACCTATTGGAAGAGCCGTATTAAGACCATTTAATTGTTGATACTTTAATATAGCTATCTGACATAAATGTTTTCTTGCAGTTATCATTATCGTTTCTGTTATTGCTTCTAATTGTTCTTTGCTATCTGCTGTTATTACAAAAGTTAAATTAACAAACATCATTCTTTGATCACGAGTAGTTAAATCATCTAAAAACTCTTTACTCTCTTTTCTTTGAAGTTCCATATCATATGGTATCATTGCACTAAAGTTATTATTTGCATTTTGTTTTCTTTGCCAGTTAGTGATATTAGTTTCTACACCTAAAAGTCTATTTTCTACTTCTCTAACTGCTTCATCTGTTGGAACAGGTATTACATCAAGACTTAACATAAGATTTTGATTCATATCTGTCAATTCTGTTATAAAATTATCTTTTAAATAACTTGCATATTCTTTCAAAAAGAAAACTCTTCCAAATTTATCTCCCATTTCAAAATAGTCACTTTTGAATGAAAATCCATCCGGACAAATATAATCTTTAAAATTATGTCCTTTTTTCATTAAATCCCTTAAGTTTAAATTATAATTAGATTCTTCTCCTATTCTATAGAAATCATGCAAAACTCGTAACTTTTCTTCTGCATTTAATTCCACACACTTTGAACCTAACTTTGCTAAATGCTTAATAATATCACTACTTACTCTTCTAAAATAATTTTTTGCTTCTTCATAACTTTTTTTAACAACGGATATCGTTAAATATATTTCTCTTATTATTCCATTACTATCTACTGCTTTATCAAGCAACATTTGATTATATTCATGCCTATATATATCTAATCCATCTTCTTTAAATGGGAGTAATATATTTTTTTCAAACTCTTTTTTGTTAACTCTTCTAAGTGCTATTGTGATTTTTGTTGTCGCTCCATTATCAAATGAATTTAATAATTCAGAATAATCTAAAAACATTGCTTCTTTATCTTCTTTTGAAGCAACTGCATAATTTATGTCACTAAATTTAAAAGTATATGAATATTTATTTTTTTCAACTAAGAATATCCCATCTTTCCAAATTCTTTGAATAGGTATAACATCTTGTATAGTTTTTGGAATTTTTATATTATCAATTTCCTGTTTTTTTATATTTTGCAATGTTTTTATCATTTGTTTATTTTCTCCTTTTCTTTATTTTTTACTTCATTTTGTATTGCCTCATAATAAATATTTTTAGATTTATATTTTAATTCTTTTGGTGTTAAAATCATTGATATTATAAATTCTTTAATAAATTGTTCTAAATTCATACCATTATATTTAAAGAAACCTAAACCTATAAATGGTAATACTCCTATAATGCAAATCCATGATGTTATTTCTTTATTAAAATATTTAATTGCGAAAAAATATAATATAACTGCAGTAATACAAGCACATAAAGAAAAAAAGAACTGCCTAAATGACAGTCCAAAAAATATACTTTCTGTATAGTTTCTTATTTCTTTATTTATCTTTACTTCCAATATTATCTGCTCCTTTCATCTTTTTTATTTTTTATTGAACTTTCATTCAAACTTTTTTTATTTTTTTCTGTAAATAAATTATGTTGCTTTTTAATATATTCTTTATTTTCATTTACCCATTTTTCCAATATTTCATAAGAAGAATTTTTTTCATTTTTATAATTTTCACTTTTTAAAAATTCTCCTGCAAGCATATTACAAAAATCATAGCAAACATCATTTTCCTTTGTAGATGATTTTGAAAGCATATCATTTAATAAGTCATAACCTAGTACAAATGTGAAATATGCTTTTTCACTTTCAAGTTTTTCGTTATCAAAATAAGTATCATTAATATAATCTCTTATATTTTTCTTTAATCCAATTGTTGCTAGTGATATTGTTTCTCTTTCATCACCATTCATATAGTTTTCTAAATTATCATATATATAAAGCAAATTTTCATTTGGATTATCATAATTTAATTCTCCTACTTCTATGATATATCCCTTATATTCCATAGTTTGATTTATTGTTAATCCATCAAAATATTGTGAAATATCTGGTGTATCAACTTTCATTTTCTTATCTAAATATTCTTTGGTTATACCCTCATCAAAACAATATTGCAAATAATTTTGTACTCCCTCTTTATTTTCAATATCATCTGGATATAGTTCATTAATTGAATTCCATAATCCATAATGTGTATCATTTGTCATATACTCAATTTTATAACCATTTTTTAATTTTTGAAACAAATAATTATCAAAATTATAATCCCATTCTGGTATATGAAAATATGTTTCATTTTCATTTTGAAGAGTAATTCCAATTATATCTTCATATCCATCACTTGCTAAAACAAAGTGCATTTTTTCTTCTGAATCATATAAAATATAATCTATATGTTTATTTTTATCATCAATAGATTGAAATAAAATTTTCTCAATTTTTCCTACTATTTCTTTTTCTTCTTCCATTTTTTACACCTCCTATAATCCCATCATTTCTCTAACTACTCGATCTGACATTTTTATTGTACCTACTAAAACTAACATATTAAAAACAAGTTCTGCAATATATTTCCATACTTGTGTAACAGGTGCTGCATTTACATCTACAACTGGTGGTGAACTTGCAAATAGTGAAAATATAATACAAGCAAGTACTATAATTGCACCTTCTAAACATACTGCACAAAATGATTTAATAAAACTTTTACCAACCTGCTTTGTTGGCTCACCTGCAAAAGTTGATAATGGTATTGGTGCTATTGCTATATATAAATACAATTTAAAAAATCTTCCATAAATAGTCATTATCATAACGAAAGATAAAACAGTTATAACAAGTCCACCAATTAAAGTAACAGCCCATAAAGGTATAGATTCAAAAAAGCCACAACTTTCTACTGCCTTGATTATCTCTGTTGGTAAAGTTGTTGTACTTGCTGAAGTAAATTTTGCTGTTGTCATTATAGATGAAGTAATACCTTGTACTATCTTAAATATTGATAATAACAAATCCATCCCATATGTTATTACTATTTTTGCTATTGCAAATCTTATAAAGAGTTTAAATGCGTGTTCTGGTTTTTTTACTTCTGTTAATGAACTACAAGTTTTCATTACTCCAATTACAAAAAATAAAACAAGTAATGCAAAACCTACTGCTTGCATAGAACCATATATTTTTTTTATTACATCCCAAATTACACCATTTTTAAATGTTTCTGGAGTTTGCGTTACTAAATTCCATATTTCTGCTAATTTAGAATTCCATGTTTCTAATGAATTTTGCAAGTTTTGAACTACCCAATTATCACTCAATATTATCACCTCCTATAAATAAATGAAGCAAGAATAATCTTGCCTCATTTATTTTGTAATAAGATTTATAATTTCTTTTGAAAAAGTCATAATAATTCCACCAAATATACCCAAAAAACTATTTGCTCTTTGACTAGAATCATGACTCTTAAATGATATGCCAAATTGTGCAAGTCCAAAGCCTATCATAATTATTCCAATTATTTTTATAACCCTGAAAATTAAATCTGATAAATTATTTACTACTTGAAGTGGATCATCTGTTGCTAATACTACTTTACTTGTTCCAAATGTTATAGTAAATAAAATTGCCATAAATACATAGGCTTCCATAAGTTTTCTTTTTTTTAGATTTATTTTTAAACTTTTTGTCATTTTATCAAACACCCTTTCATTTAAAATATTCATCAATATCATCAGAAGAAATAAGTTCATAATCATCTACTAATTTCTTTATTTCTTCCTCATTTTCAAATTTATAATTATTTATATTTTCATCAATAATTATTGTTCCAATAGCATTTTCTGTTCCACCGTGATAATATGGTTTTCCTTTCCCATCTGTTGTATATGCAACATTAGGATGTTTTAAAATATCATATTTTTTATCCTTAACTGGTTTTTCACCTCTTATAAATAAAATTGCATATTTATTATCCAAAAGTCTTACCTCATCTGGAGTCATAAGTTCTCTCCCACTTATTTGATAATTAGTTGAATAACTACCATTTCTTCCACTAGATTTTCCATAAGTATTTGTGTCTATTGTTTCCTTTCCAAGTAATTCACTAACATATTTATGAGTACTTTTCTCATTACCACCTAGATAAAGAAATTCATCACAATTTCCCACAATACTTTCCCATTGTTTTTCAAAAAGTGCTTTTAATTGTGCTAAATTTTGTAAAATAATTGATACTGATACCTCTCTTGAACGCATAACACTTAAAATTTTATCAAAATCATTTGGTAAACTAACATTTGCAAATTCATCCATAATAAAATGAACGTGAACTGGTAAACTACCATTATATTTATGATCTGCTAAAAAAAACAACTGCTGAAACAGTTGAGTGTATAATATGCTGACTAAAAAATTAAAACTTGTATCATTATCTGGAATTAATGCAAATAAAGCAGTTTTCTTTTCTCCTAAACTTGGTAAATCTAATTCATCTGTTATTGTTAAACCTGCTAAACTTTCAAGATTAAACTTTTCTAATCGTGCAACAAGAGTTATTTGTATAGATTTAAGAGTTTTTGCACTACCAGAATGATAATTTCTATAATATTTTACTGCAATATGCTCTGGTTCTTTTGCTTCTAAATTATTGAATAATACATCTAAAGGACTAACATAGGTATCATCATCTTCATGAACTTCACCCGCTCTTAGCATTTCCATTACCATAGGAAAATTTTGTTCATCTTCTGGTGCTTCATACTTAAGATAAAAAATAAGTGCCAAAAGTAGCATACTCGCTGCAGTATCCCAAAACGGATCGTTTGATGAACTCTCTTTTGGAGTTGTCGCTTTAAAAAGATTTGTAACCAATTTTTGTACATCATTATCATTTATTAAATAAACAAACGGATTATAACAATGCGATTTTTCCATATTTATTAAATCTAGTACTTTTACTTCATACCCTTTCTTTTTTAATAAATTTCCTGTATCTCTAATAATTTCACCTTTAGGGTCTAGTATTACCATTGAAGTGTTACATTGCATAACATTAGGCTTACAAAAAAATCTAGTTTTACCTGCACCAGATCCACCACATACTAATACATTTAAATTTCTTCTATGTTTTTTTCCATTTAAACCAATCGCAACATTTTTTGTTAATATTTTGTTAGCTGAATTTGGTCTTTGTTTATATTTTTTATTTATTTCTCTTGAATATCCCCATTTTGCAGAACCACACTCCTCTCCTCTTCGATAATTTTTTCTTGTAGAAATATAAATACCAATTCCAATAATATAAATTGCAATAAAAATTAATATTGTTTTTAAACTATTATCACACCACTTAATATTAAATGGTTTATCTATTGCATATGAAAAATTATTAATAATATTAATTAGTCCTTCGTTAATATAAGGAGCAATTAAAAGTGAAAACCATATTACTATAATACCACCTATAAAATAGAAAGATATTGGAATATCATTTCTTCCATTTTTCATTATCTATCCTCGAATACTTTATGAAGACCTCTTTTCTTGTTTGGAGCATCTATTAATTTTAAAAGTAAATCATCAATATGGTCTATTTCTCCATTTTCTGAAATAGTTTTATTTCTAAATTCATTTAATGCAGTTATTAATAAATTCATTTCATATTTATCTAATTCTAATATTTTAATTTCTTCTTTCATACATTTTATTACCTTTCATGTTCTTTTGTTTTTGTATTTCTCATAACAGATTCATAATATTGATTCATTCTCGTATTTATATCTTCTGTTATATCTCTAATAGAAGATAAATTTTTTCTTACTTGACCAGAATCCATTGTTATAAATTCTTTTGGTATTGATTCAATATTAAAATCTTGCGTATCTATTCCATGTTTTTTACATAACATATAAGCAACGCACTCACTCTTAAAATTTTCAAATTGTTCATTTTCTTTTGCATCAAAACAGAATCTTGCCATTTCTCTTGCAACTTCTTTAAAAACAACTTGCGATTCTTCACCTCTTTTTACATATATAATATTATCTTTACTATTCCAACAAGCAATTTTATTATCAACTTCTTCAATATTATCAACTGCTTTTATCTCAACAGGACTATCTTTTAAAAGTGCGATTAACTTTACTTTATCATCATAATTTATTTTTTTATTTTGTATTTGATAATTTGTTTGTGATACATCAAACATTTTTTTAGCATTATATGTCATTCCTTTACTACCATCTGGTCTTGTATAAGTTTCACCTGGTTCTAGAATTGTTATTCCTATAGCATTCTTTTTTACAAAAGCACCAAGTTCTTTCCAATCATCAAATTCTTTTAATTGTGTTGCATTTGACATTTGAGATGTTATTAAAAGAGCATTCCCAACAGAATACTTATTAAATCTTCCTTGAACATCTAAATATGTTTTAAATTTATTTATATCGCTTACAACTTCTAATGCAGTTTTATCAATTAAATTATATGCTTTTGTTCTTTCTTCTTGTTTTTTCTTAATCCATTCATCTTTATCGTATCTTTTTGTAAAATTTGACTTGCTACTTGATATTATTTCATCGACATTACTCATAATACTATCTTCCTCCCTTTACTTTTGGTTTTTTATTTTTTGTTTTCTTAATTGATTTATTTTTCTTTACTTTGCTCTTTGATACGCTTTTTTTATCTAAATCAGAATCTGACTTTTCTTTCATTTCTTTTTGTATTTTCTTCAATTTTTCTCTTACAGATTTCTTCTCTGATTTAATACCCATTTCTTTTTTGTTCTTTGAGGTAGGCTCTGATAGAGGGCTTTTTTCCATCACTGCCTCTTTCGGGTTTAATAATTCATCTTCTTTATCAACTGGCTTTGATAAAATATCATCTGCAAGTCTTTCTTCAACACTTTTAATAACAACATCTTCATTTGAATTAGTTTTATCTTCTTTTGTTTTTTGAATTTCACTTTTTATAGTTGCTGTATCTACTAATTTAAATCTTTCAACTATTCTATTTATTTTACTTGCATCTTCTGCCCTAACCATAATGTCAACCATTCCATCATGACTTTTTGCTTTTTTATCCTTTAAAACACAAAATAATACCCCATATCTTTTGGCTTCTTGTGTAAACTTTTTAAGGTCTTCCTCTTTTACAGTAAATACTTTTAATTCTTTACCCGATTTAAGCATATTTGTAAGTCTTGTCTTACCTTTTGTTTGTCTTTTATCTTTTAACATTGCAATTAATAAAGCAGTTATTTGCTTTACGCCATTACCTGTTATTTTAGCGGCAACCTCTAATCCTTGCAAACTCATTTTTACAACTGATTCGGCTGCTTCACCTGATGAATTCATTCTTATCAACTTCCTTTCTTTTATTTTTATCATCAGTATTTTCCGATAAATTTTGTTCTATTTTTTTACATCTTTTTATAATTTCATCACATAGTCCCACCTCCCTTCGTAATGGAATTAATTTATTATTTATTTCATCTATTTCTTTTGATAAATCTTTTTCTTTATGTTTCTTTTTTTCATACCACAGTTTACTTCTTTTTTTTGTTAAATCTTCTACTTGTTTTTTTATATCTTCATAAAACAAAAAAAATTGCTCGTCAGTTTTTAAATTATTACTAACAAGCAATTTTGCTTCTTCTGATATTTTGTCCATTTTTCTTATATCTGACCTTATTTGAGGAGATAATTTTTGTTTTGGATATTTTATAGGGAATACTTTTAACAAATAACAATAGTGTAAATATAGTCCATAAAATCCTTTATATTTTGGCTTTTTATAATTCTCTTTATTTATTATATATTTTTGATTACCAAAAACTTCTATAAATGGTATCCTTGGTGCATCAGTATTTTTTATTCTTTCTTTTATTTTTTCTATTGAATAATCATTACCAAAACATCTTTCAATTCTTATATTCTTTTTATATGGATACCTTTTGATACTAATTTTATTATAACGATAAAAAATTTCATAATCCATAGCTTTCATTAGTTCTTCAAAATCATTTATATCATATGCTTGTTCTATCGCTCTATCTAAATCTTCTTTAGCAATAGTATAGTAGTTATTTTTTTCAGTATAACCTTTTTGGTAATTTTCAAAATTAATTTTACTATTTTTACAAACTTTTTCTCTCAATACTGATAAACCATATTCTTTGCATAATTGATCTGATAATCTTCGTAGTTCTGCATATGTTTCTCTTTTATCATAATATCTTTTCCCATCAACAAATGATACGGAGTTAATTACAAAATGATTATGAATATGATTTGTATTTAAATGTGTAGAAACAACTACTTCAAATCTATCTCCCCACATTTCTTCTGCAAGTTTTATACCAATTTTATGAGCAAGTTCTGGAGTTACTTCACCTTCTTTAAATGATTGAAAAGCATGAAACCCTAAAATACCTTTTGTTTTTGCATACTGATTTTTGGTAACTATCATTTCTTCTAGTGCAGTTTTAGGACTGCAATTTATTCCCGAAACAAAATATTGTTTTTCTGTTTTATAATCATTTTCTACATAATCTATTACATTGTGTAAATTACAATATGGTTCTTTACTATAACCATTATTAATTGTTTTTTCTACATTAGTTGTATAAGTTATAACATTATCAAGTCTTTCACTTATTTTCCATATTCCTGTTGTTGCAATTTTTCTCACTCCTTTCATTTGTAAAAATTAAAAAAGCAAACCATTTCTGATTTACTTTTACAAATCTTAATTTAATCATTTCTTAATTTAGAGAATAATAATTATAATATTTCGAAATTACTTCATTAGCAAATTTTAATGGTTTCTCTTCCCATTCATCATTATGTTTTGAAAAATCATTAATAATTGTTCTTTGTGGATTACTTCCAATTCCTGGTTGGAATGCTTGTAATAACTCTTCATAATCAGTTGTCATACCTCTTACATCAATATATACTTCTTTTCCATTATGTTTTGAAATACAAAACCAATGACACACGCTTTTGTTTTCTATTTCAATCACATCATAACCAAACTTTTGATGTAATGCATAAGCAAAAATATGACATAAACCATGCAAAAATACATCTGCAGTATAATCTTCTATTTCTTCTGAATTACTTTCTTTAATTTCAAACAATATGAAACAAATATCTTCATTTGTATTTTCATAAAAACCTTTATGGAATTCACTATTATTAAACTTAATACAACCATTATCCATATTACATTTCACCAACCTTAAAAGTCTAATTTATCAATTAGATTTAACTCACTAAATATATCTTTTAAAGATAAAAGTTCATTTCTATTTTTCATCATAAAAGACAAGAATTCTTCTTTCTTATACTCTGTATCTAAAATATCCATTATCATTGAGATTACATCCGCTTTAAAATTTTGTGAATCCAATTCTTTTAATATAGATTTATCTAAAACAGTTAACACGTACATCATCCCCTACGATGAACATTATATCATCTAAAAATAATTAATTCTATATATTTTTTTATTTATCTATTTTTTTAGGTAATAAAAATTCTCTTTTCATTTCAAGAATTGTTTCATTTAACTTATCAAATTGTCTTTTACAAGTAAGTTCATCTAATACACCAGTTGCATTTGCTAATCTTGCAATTTGATTTATATTATTTCCTACTTTTCTTATTTGTTTAATTGCTTCATAAAATTCAATTGGAGGCTTCTCTCTTGGTTCAAACCCATTAATATATATCCTTAAAAATTCTGATATTGTTAATCCAACATTTTCTGACTTTGTAACTAATTTATTATATTCTTCTTGTGTTAACCTAACTATTACTTGTTTTTCTCGTGTTCTCAATTTTTCTCCTTTAAATTATTTTCTAACAAAAGGGTTTGGGATTTCCCACATTTGAATTTGTGGCTATACAAATTCAGTGCTGGCTAGACAATTAAAATTCTAATCTAGAAAGACATCGTTATCACAATATGGACAAAAGAAACTATCTTCTTCATCAAATTTTAGATTTTTATCTGCAATTAATTTTCCAGTTTTATCATAATTATTTAATATAACTTTATTAAACTCATAAGGATTATCTACTATTGCTAAAAGAGTATTTTTATGTTTATTTCCAAAATCAATAATTCCATTTTCTGTAACAAAATCTAATGCAATTTTTGCTGCAGTCATTTCATCTATTGCATGAACTTTAAATACATATTCTTCATCATTTTTGAACATAACATAAAATAATTTTTCTTTTTTTCTTTTAATAATCCTACATCTTCCATCAAATTAACAATATCAATATCAAGAACTTCACAAATTTTTGCAAGTATATAAAATGAAAATGTTGGTCTTATACCATTTTCTATTTTTGATATTTCTGTATGACTAACACCTGCTTCTACTCCTAATTTTCTCATTGACAATCCTTTTTCTATTCTTTTATTTTTTATAATTTCTATTAATTTCATATAATCATATTTCATATTTTTTTCATCTCTCTTTCTTTTTTTATTTTAAATTTTAATAAAAAAAATCATTGAAAAATCTACTTTAATTAGCAAATTATCAATGATTTTTATCTTGGTATAGATATAAGTTTTAATATTTTTTTATCTGAATTTTGGTTTTTCATCTGGACAAGCATTTGTATAAATTTCATAATCTATATGATCTGCTAAATTTGGATCAATAATACTAGGATCAAATTTAATACCATAATCATCATAAAGTTTTTTAAAAAATGCATTTGTACAATCTAAATAAGGAAACAATTTTGGATTTTCCTCATATAAATCATTTATAAAATCTGGAAAGCTATCTGTCACATATTTTAACAAATGCTTATCTAAATTATTATTCTCCATTTATAAATTCTCCTTTCGTATAATGGATTTTAGACCATTTTAAAAGCAATTTTATTTTTACTCTTATAACTATCCAATCGTGATATTTAAACATAATATAGATTAAATAAGTTATGTTTAATAGTCTTTTTTCCTTAATTTATTAATCACTTAATTTTTTAATTTTTGCAAGTGTTTTTTTTTAAATATATTATTTTTTTATTCTAAATTTTTATCTTTCCATTTCTCTTTTTTTTATATAATTTTTTCCAACTTTGTAACATAAATAATCATTAAAGTCTTTTCCAATTAATGGAGGTGCATCAATAACTTCATATTTTTTTTGTAAAGTTTCTATTAATGCTTTAGTTGAAAGTCTTCCAGCATAATCGTTATCTAAATGCAAAAATATTTTATTAATTTTAGGATGTTGATTTAAATAATAATTTAATGCTAAAGGTACTTTACTATCCTCTATATTTTTAGCAGGTTGATAAACACCCGCAAGTGATAATAAATTTTCGTTGTACCATTCTTTATTTTCATTTTTTAATAAAGTAGCATATGATAATAAATCTATCGCACTTTCAAATAAATGAACAGAATCATTTTCCTTAATTGATTCTAATTTAAATGAAAATGCTTTATGACTTCCATAAGCATCTTGCATAAATCTACTACTATTTGTTGCCCTTACCCCTGCATATCTTGGAACTTTCAGTTTGTCATATCCAACAAAAACAACGTTATTATTTTTTGATTGTTGATAAATCAAATCATTATCTATACACTCTTTAATTATATCTTCATCAATTCCTCTACTCATCAAATAATTTATAACTTTATCATTACTATCATTTTTTTCTGGAAGAATTAATTTTATATCTTTTTGTTTTTCATAAGATTTATAAATTAAAGGTTCTTTTTCATTTAAACAATTAACAAGTATTTCAACTGCTTCTATAAATGAATAATCCTTTACTTTAATAAGATACTCTAAAGCACTTTTACCTCCAATTCCCCTTGAAAACCAATACCACATTCCGTTACTTATTTTCAAACTATCATGTGTTTTTGTCATATAAGTATCCTTACTATAATGAATTAATTCTTCAGGTTCATAATTTTTTAGATAAGTAAATAAATCTATCTGTTTTATTCTTTGAATTACATTTTTTGAATAATATGGCATAATTTTATCTTTCTTTTGAATTATTTTTTTCTTTTTGAGTCTTAACTAAATCATTTAATGTGTTTGTAATACTATCTTCTATTACATTATTAAAACTTATATCACTGTCCATCCAATCACTATACAATTTGTCTAATGGTTTATCAAACTTATTTAATGCTTTTATTTGATTTATGTCATACATTTCATTATCTGGATAAAAACTTAACATCATTTCCTCTTTCATTATTTTTTCATAAGAACTTAATATTATTTTTTCAGGTGGTAATTTTTTTAATTCTTCTATATATAAATTAAATTCTTTTCCCATTTTTTGATATAATTTATTTCTAATTTGTTCTTCCATTTTCTCCTACTCCTTTCTTTAAAATAAAAAAAGCAATAATAGTTTTGTACTAATATTGCTTAATTTTTATTTTAATATATTTGCCTTTTTAAATAAGACAAATGCTTCACAAAATCCTTTATAAAACATATTACACATAAAAACATCTAATCTATCATCACGAATTAATATTATCTTTATAAGTGCTTTTATTTCTTCAAGTGTTAAATCGACTGCTTCAAAGTTTTCAAAAATATATCTTAAATTTGGATATTCTTTTAATAATTCTTCTTCATTCTCATATTTTTTATCATAGTTTGGTAAATCTTGCCTTAATTGATACTCAAATTCTGCCATATACTGCATAAATTCATCATTGAATGCTTCATAAAAACATGTTTTATATAAATCCATTATAAACTTTCCTCCTCACAAACTATATTAAATCTTATTATTATAATTTACAATTGTGCGATTTATCTTTCATGTTCTTTTTTACATGTTTGACTTTTTTTATCTTCCTCACAATCTTTTTCTTTACTTAAATTTAATTTAATATTTAATTCATCTAATCTTTTAATTTTTTGTTTTAATTCATCTTCTTGAGGAAATGGTCTGTTCATATCTTGTTTAGCATTTTCAAAATTCTTTTTTGTATCCTCTAAAGTATTTTCTGTACTTGAAAGTCTTTCTTCAATACTATTTAAAACATTATCAATACGAGTTATATTACCATTTGCATCTCCTCCAAGTTCTACTCTATATGATAGATTATTTTTCATATCTAAATAAAATGTTTTATAAAAAGTATCAAAGCTCAATATCATATTAAATCCTTTATATTCACCAATTTCAATTGGATCAGGATTAGTCATAGATTTACATAGTTCAATAATTCTTTCTCCTGCTAATTTTTTTTCAGTAAAATTTGTACCCTTTATATACATTTTTTCGAAAGAACTATCAGAAGTATTATTATTTTTGAGAATTTTTAAATCTGCTTTTATGCATTCAATTCTATTTTCTAATCTTTTTATTTCAGTTGGATAGTATTTTATTACTTTATCCTCTAATTCATAAATCTGACTTAAATGATTTTGTTTTAATAACTTTAATTTTGCAACTTGTGTATCTAGTTCGGTTTTTTCTATAATATCTGGATTCCCTGCGGCTAACGCTTTTATTTCAGCATATGATAATGCTGTTTCATCTATATCTTCCATATCTCTAACTGGGATTTTAGATGTCATTATTTGTGAAATAAATTTTTGTTTATTTTCTACCAGTTGATATAAATATGCATCAAATGTTCCCTCTGTTACATATCTGTAAATATCAACATTATCATTTTCATTACCTTGTCTTATAATTCGGCCGGATCTTTGAGTGAGGTCGCTGGGTCTCCATGGGCAATCTACGTCGTGTAATGCTATAAGTTTATCCTGACAATTCGTTCCTGCACCCATTTTAGTCGTGGAACCAATTAATACTCTTACTTGTCCTTTACGAACACTATTAAACATTTCTTGCCTTTGAGTGTCAGTTTTTGCATCATGAATAAATTTTATTTCCTCTTCTGGTATTCCTCTTTTTATTAGTTTAGTTTTCAAATCATCATAAGCATTAAATTTACCATCATTATTTGGTGTTGATAAATCACAAAAAACTAATTGTGCTGATTTTTTATCACTTGTTTTATTCCATATTTCATAAACTTTATTAGCACATTCAGAAATCTTACCATTTTCTTCATCTGGTAACATATCATTTATTATTCTTTGGTCTAGTGCTAATTTTCTTCCATCATTAGTTATTCTTAACATATTATCAACATCTGGCTTTACCATTTTATTTCTAACTTGGTCAGCTCTTTTAGATAAATCTTCTACCATTTTCTTTTGAACTTCACTCGCTTCTATAACAACATTATGATAGTTTGCTTTTGGTACTGGAAGATTAAGTGTATCTGAAGTTTGTATATCAGCAACTTCCCTAAACATTGCCATTAATTCTGGTAAATTGAAGAATTTTGCAAATCTTGTTTTGGCTCTATAACCAGTTCCCTCTGGAGAAAGTTCTATTGCAGTTACCGTTTCTCCAAAGGTAGATGCCCAAGCATCAAATTGTTGTAGATGTCTTTTTTCTAATTCACTATATTGCAAGTATCTTTGCATTGTATATAATTCAACCATTGAATTAGAAATTGGAGTTCCTGTCGCAAATATAACACCTTTACCACCTGTTAATTCATCTAAATATCTACATTTCATAAATAAGTCTGATGACTTTTGTGCTTCTGTTTGTGCTATACCTCCAACATTTCTCATTTTAGTATAAAGAAAAAGATTTTTATAATAATGTGCTTCATCTACAAATATTCTATCAACGCCTAGTTCTTCAAATGTTACAACATCATCTTTCTTTGAAGCGTCATTTAATTTTGCAAGTCTTGTTTCTAAACTCTTTTTTGTTTTTTCCATCTGCTTAATTGAAAACCTTTCACCATTATTATTTTTTAAATCTTGAATACCTAAAATAATATCATCTATTTGTTTTTGAATTATTGTAGCTTGTCTTTCTATTGACATTGGTATTTTTTCAAATTGTGAATGTGATATTATAATTGCATCATAATCACCTGTCGCTATTCTAGAACAAAACTTTTTACGATTAGCAGTCGTAAAATCTTTTTTTGTAGTTATAAGAATGTTAGCACTTGGATAAAGTTGTAAAAATTCTTTACCAAATTGTTCAATTATATGATTAGGTACTACAAATAGTGATTTATTACATAAACCTAATCTTTTAGATTCCATTGCTGCAGCCACCATTTCAAAAGTTTTACCTGCACCAACTTCGTGTGCCAAAAGTGTATTACCCCCATAAAGTATTCTTGCGATTGCATTTACTTGATGTTTGCGTAAGGTTATTTCTGGATTCATTCCATCAAAACTGATATGACTTCCATCATATTCACGAGGACGAATAGAGTTAAATCTTTCATTATAAATTTTTGTAAGTCTTTCTCTACGCTCTGGATCTTTCCATATCCAATCATCAAAAGCAAGTTTTATTTGTTCTTGTTTAGCTTGTGCTATTGCAGTTTCTTTTTTATTCAATTCTGCAACTCTCTTGCCATTTTCATCCGTATAATAATCATAAACTCTTGTATCCCTTAAATTTAAACTATCTTCAATTATTTTATAAGCATTTGCTCTCTTTGTTCCATAAGTATTTGTTGATTTAACATTGTATTTATCAAGACTTTTTCCCTCTATGTTCCACTCTGAAGTAGATTCCATATAATGAACTTTTATATTTCTATCAGTATAATAGTTTGGATTTAACAAATATCTTATAAAATCCTTTATATCACTTTCTGGTATCCAAGTTGAACCTAATCTTACACTTATCTCACTAGCACTTAAATCTTTTGGCTGAACTTCTTTTAAATATTTAACATTCACTTTAAATCTATCGTCTGTTTCTGCAAACTCTTCTGCTATTTTTAATTTTTCTCTTACATTACCTGATAAATATTCATCTGCCGTAACCCATTTATTAGATTCACCATATTCAGGAATATTAAATATTTCTCCCTCTAAATCTTTAAGCATTTTATCCATATCTATATTACAAAGTTTTTGCATAAATGCTATATCAACTCTTGCTTTTTCAGAAAGTGAAACAATTAAAGCATCATTTGCATTATCTACTGATGTTATCTCTGTTTTAGGCTTGATAGTTCTTTTAGTGAACATATCCGCTTTTCTTGCAAGATTTCCATTTTCATCTAATATTTCAAGAGAACATAATAGATAATAACTTGAATCATTTGAAAAAGCAGAGTTATTTCCTCTGCTACTAATTAGTCCATATTTTTTTGTGAACTCATCATATAATTTATTTAGTTTTACTTGTTCTCGTTTTATATCTTCATCCGGATAATCTTCTGTTTGATATTCTATTAAAGTTCTAACACAATCTCTTATTTCAATTAATCCTTTTATACGATTTTTCGTACTTTCTGATACTTCTTGTGGGTACATTCTACTATTTTCTCTAAAATAGACTTTGTCATCTATTAAAGTATATGAGAAATTTCTTACAGTTAAATCTGCTTCAATAAAATTATCTTCTACTATATCATCTAATTCATATTCTTTTACTTCAGCGTGTATATTTGATATTGCTCTTTCTAACTTATCTTCTAAATTTTCACCATCAGAGATACAAGCAGAATCATAACCAAACCTAGTTGCAATCATTTCCATATTACCCATAACCATATATGGGTTATCTATGAAATATTGATTCATCTTTATTCCATTTTCATTTTTTCCTAGATATACCCAATCTGGTTCAATATCAGTAATTGAATCTCTTTTTTGTAAGAAAATAATGTCTGCTGTGGCTTCTGTTCCTGCATTTGCTTTAAATGTGTTATTAGGTAGTCTAATAGCACCTAATAAATCTGCTCTTTGAGCAATATACTTTCTAACGCTTGGATTTTCTTTATCAAGTGTACCTTTGCTTGTTATAAAAGCTATAACACCTCCAGGTCTTACTTTATCTAGCGTCTTTGCAAAAAAGTAATCGTGAATTAAAAACTTATGCTTATCATATTTCTTATCTAATACCTTGAAATCTCCAAACGGAACATTGCCAACTGCTACATCAAAAAAAGAGTTAGGAAGATTAGTATCTTCATAACCTTGTACTGCAACAGTAGATTTTTGATAAAGTTGTCTAGCAATTCTACCACTTATAGAATCAAGCTCCACACCATATAATTTGCAATTTTCTAATGAGTCTGGAATCATACCTATAAAGTTACCAACACCACAACTAGGCTCTAATACATTACCAGTTTTAAGTCCCATATTTTCCAATGCTTTATACATAGACCTAATTACAACTGGTGGTGTATAAAATGACGTCAAAGTTGATTCTCTTGCTTGTGAATACTCTTGCTCATCTAGTAATTTTTTTAAGATATGATATTCATTACTCCAGGACGAATCAAGTTCATCAAATGCTTGTGGAAGTCCACCCCAACCACCATATTGAGATAATATTTCTTGTTCCTCCGGTGTAGCAAACCTATTTTCTTCTTCGCATTTCTTTAAAACTTTTATTGCTTCAACATTACGATTAAATTTTTCTCTAGGTGTTCCTACTCCTAAATTATCATTGCTAATTTTAAATTGATTTCTATTAGTGATAGGTACATCTGGATGAATATCAAAACTTCTAATCATATTACTTCTTTTTTTCTCAAATACTGGAGCAATATTTTCTTCTTCAATAGAAACTGATATTTCTTCCTTTTCAATTTCATCGGTATTACTACTTTGTTCTTCTTTTATATTATCTTTAATATCATTTATTTTAACTTTAAGATGATCATTGACAGGATTTTCTTTTACTTTTCTATCAAATTCTTCTTTTGATATCTCACGATTAAATAATGGATATTTATAGTCATATAAAACTACATTAAAATCTCCAATACTTAATATTTCATATTCATCAGCACCAATATAAACCTTATCTCCTAAATGATATTGATAATCATATTGTTCTTCGGTTGGTTCCGCTAATTCCATTTTTGCTAAATTATCACTTGCTTGTATAAATTCTCTTTCTTGCTCTTTTTTATCAAGCCAATTAGTATACTCTGCTAGTTCTTTTGCATTAAGATATCTATCTTCGTTAATAAGAATTTTTATTCTTTTTTCAATATAATTCCACTTAAATAATTGTTCCTTGCTACTCTTATCAAAATAACCACGATTAAATTTTACACCTTTATAATCTGTATTAACTCCTATACCTGCTCCTCTTACAGTAGATGTTGAACCACTTATTCCATATAAATTTTTGAGATAATTTATATTATCATCTGTTGATAAACTTTTTTGAAAAAACTCATAAATACTAAACTTTGTTTCTCTATGTTGTTCTGTCAAATATTTATCAACAAATTCTTGTGTAAATTCTAGGTCGGATACTGTTTTTTCACTATTATCATCTAATAAACTTAATTGGTCTGTAACACTTGGCAATGGTTCAATTCTATCATTTAATTGATTTAATAAAATCATTGCGTCATAGTGATAAGTTAAATCTTCCCAACTAACAAAACTTTCTGTATCTCTTGATAAGAAATTACCTTTCCAAAATAAAATACCGTTGTCATAAGTTTTATAACCATACATTTGGTCATCAACTATAACACCGGTATAATCATTGTTAAATATTCCTTTAAGATATTCTGCTTTTTTAGTAATGTCTTGTTCACTTCGTATAAATTCTTTTATTTCTTTATTTGATTTTTTTAAATGAGGAGTTGTACTTAATATTTGATTTATCTTTTCATCTACTACAACATAATGAGTTTTACTTTCATCTTTATTGTAATTATTTAAGCGTAAATCAATTCTTTCATTACTATTTCCTCGGCTGTCATCTTCAAGTTGTTCATTAGCCCTACCCATTTCATAGGATCTTGTTGTTTCAACTGTTCTGTTATCTTCTCTTTTGTTTTCATCTCTGATACTATCTGTTCTATTCTCTCCATTGCTATTTTTTGAATATTCATCAAATGTTCTTGAAGTTGATTGCTCATTAGCAATGTTGTATATAGAGATTTCTTGTTCTTTTTCAAGAATCCTAATCTCATCATTGCGTATTTGCCTTCCACTTGGATATTGTTCTCTGGTACTATTAAATTGGGTATTTGATAATCCCCTTTCATTTGATAAGTTATTTCGTTCATATAAATCTCTCCTCTCACCTTTATCATTTATAGCATAATCTTTTTTTACTTCATTATCAAATGTGCGATTTTTTTTACTTTCATTAATTCTTACTTTTTTTACTACTTGATATATTTCTTCTAATCCTATTTTTGTTATTTCACTTGTTGCAACACCTAAATTTGTTATATTGTCATAATCATTAAAATTTAATATATCATTAAAATCACTACTTTTAAAATATTCATTTGAATCTATTCCACATCTATTAAGCATTGCATATGCAACACTATTGGACAATAATCTATAAAAATTATCTTTATTTAAAGGTTCTTCATTTTTATAATATCCTGATATATTTTCATTTGTAATTAATTTAGACATTGTCATTATTAATTCTGAAAAAGAAACATCATTTTGCTTCATATAATTATTTTTAAGTACTTTTGAGATTTCATTTTCATATGATTTTATAATATACCATTTTTTAAAATAACGACCATTAGTATCTATAACATCAAAAACATATCTAATATTTAAGTTACCATTTTTTTCTTCTAAAGTTGCAATACCTTTTGCACCACGATTTACCCATCTATTAAATTTATTATTCCATGTTGTAATATCAGTACAAGCAGTTGCTTGTGGTTTTTGCATATAAATTAACACCTGATTATTAAATGAATAATTATAATTATTTGATAATGTTGTTAAAAATTTCATCCATTCTTCAGAACTCTTACAAATATCTAATAATGATTCTTCATATAATTGTGTAATATAATTTACCTTACTTATCATATCTAACCTCCAATCTTTTTAATTTACTAAATATATTTTTCTTTTATTTTTTCTCTTACTTTTAAAAGTGTTTCATAATAATTAACTTGAGGTTCTATATTACCTAAAGAATTAATTAATATTTCAATTAATTCCTTTGCTTCACTTAAATATAATCTTATTTCTACATTTTTTATATCATTATCTGGAATACTATATCTAAGTAATTTGTTTTTTATTATTTCTAAATTTTTATCAATAGAATCATTTTTTATTTTACTATTTACACATTCAACTAATTTATTATAAGAATTTTGATTTAATTCTATTTTTATAGGTGGTATTCTTCTTTTATATGGCATGCTATCTCTCATAACCTTTTTCTTCTTTTATTTTTTGGTTTACCTTAAGATTTTTATTTTGTAAAATTACATCTTTTAAAGTAGATGTCTCAAATATTTCATCAACTTTCTGTCTTGCTTGATATATATTTTTTGCTTCTACTACAAACGTTATTATTCCATCCAATTCTACATCTATATTAAATTTTTTCATTATTTTTCACCTCCACTTAAAAAGTTAATTATTTGTTTAGATTTAACTGCATTTTTAAATTCTATAATTATTGCTGTTTCATTTGCTTGAAGATTTGTTATTTTATTCAAATCTTCTAATTTTAATGAAATTATTTTTTTATCTGTATTAAATCCAGCATTAAATAATTTTTCTATTGTTTTCATTTTTTGATTAAAATTATTTTTTTCTTTCATTTGTCCTCCTCTATATTTTTTCTACAAGTTCACATATATATATAATTTGTTTATTTGTATTTTGTCTGCAAGTAATTAATGTTAAAGTGCTTTTTTCAATATTTCTAACAATATTGGCTTTGCCTGTTTTTTCTATATCATATGAATTAACAATTTTATATTTATATTCACTACCATTATAAAAAATGCTTACATCATCATTTATTGACAATTTATATAAGTTTTTAAAAAAAGATATACTACTATTACCACTATGACCTGCTAATATAACATTTCCATTTTCTTTATCAGGCATATCTGATTCATTAAGAATAAAAATATTTTTATTTACATTATTATAATAACTATCTTTACTTACTAAACCTTTTTCAAGATCTATTTTAGGTATTTTTAACATTGCAATATATTTATATTCATTATCCTTATTTTGAAGTGTTACATTTGTTTCTGACTCTACAGGTAGTTCTTCTTTAACTACTTTCTTTTTTATTTTTTGCTCTTCATAAAATTTATCAACTAAATTTTTTTCAGTTTGTTTTTGAAAATAGTTATATAAAACTTTACCAGTAAGAACCATAATACCAACAATAATAAATAAAGAGCCAACTACTAATAATTGACTCTTATCTTTATATTTATTTTCTTCTTTTTTCTTTAACATATATTAAAATACCTACTCCTACGATTATAAAAGTCGTTCCAAGTATATATATTAATTTAAAATCATTCATTCCTGTTTTAGGAACTTCAACTACTATTTTTTCGTCAGTCATTGTTGCTTTTACTACTTTTCCATCTTCTAAAATTTCAAAATACATTTTATTTGGATTTAAAGTATATCCTTCTGGGGATTCTTTCTCAACTATATAATATTTACCATATCTTATTTCTGGAATAGTAATTTTACCATTTTCATCAGTTCTACCACTAAAAATTAATTCATCTTTTTCATTATATATTTCTATTAAAGTATTTGGCAATGCTTCTGAAGTTGATACATCTGTTTTTGTAAATTCTAAAGTACCAGTTATAGGTTTATCTTTCATTTTTGCTTTAACAATTTCACCATTTTTATTTATTTCAAAATATACCTTTTCATCTGTAATTGTATAACCAGTTGCTGCTTCTTTTTCTAATATATAATATTTACCTAATTTTAAATTATTAATAACAATTTTACCATTTCTATCTGTTTTTCCAGTAAAAATTAATTTGTCATTATCTGTATAAATTTCAATTATTGTATTTGGAATAACTTCACCATTTATCAAATCTGTTTTTGTAAATTCTAATTTACCCTTCTCTAAATAGTTATTTAAATTAATTTTATTAGTTACTACACTGGTATATTGGTCTTTATAAGTTAATTCTATTTTATATTCTTTATTATCTAATATATAACCCTTTAATGTTTGTAATTCTTTTATATAATAAATACCCAATTTTAAATCATCAATTTCTGCATTACCATTTTTATCAGTATATATTTTTTTAATTAAATTTCTATTTTTGTCATATATACCAAACTCTACTTTTGCTAATTTTGTATTACTATATGAATATTTATTATTTGATATTATAAATTTTTCTCCAACTTTATTAATAACAATTTTACCCTTAACTTCAGTATTTTTAAATTTTAATTCAATTATAGAATCTTCACCATTTTTTATCATATTTGAATTTTCATTTATACTAAATTTTAAAGGTGTTTTATTCCATAAATATCCAGTAATTTTTTGATCAAGTTCTTCAACTTGGTAATTTCCATAATTTAATGGATATGGTGTTATTAATGTTCCATCAGTTGTTGTTTCATATTCACAAATTGTTGTTTCATTAGGATAAGTTATTTTTTGACATACATATTTATTTGTATCAATATTTTTTATTTTAAACTTTATTCCTGATTTTCTTATATTATTACCATTTTCATCAACTTTAATTATTTTTATTTTTGATGTTATTTCTGTATTTGAAAATACTTTATTAATTTTTTCACCTGTATTTCTTATTTCAAAATGATAATCTTTTATTTTTTCGTAACCCTTTGTTGTTGTTAATTGTTTAAGTGTATAACTTCCATATGGTAAAGTAAAACAAATTTTACCATCTTCGTCGGTAGTCTTCTTTAAAACTAATTTATTATTTTTATTATATATACCAAATTCTACATTTGGTTCTGGGGTCATTATTCCTGTTTTAGCACTTGCATATACCTTAGTTATATCATAACTTCGACTTATTACTTTTTCATAAACATTTATATTTTGATTTAAGTTATCTTTAGTCATATTAAAATAATACTTTGTATCATCAACTAAATATCCATTACTTGCTGATTTTTCTTTTAGATAATATCTTCCTAAACTTGGCAAATTAATACTTTTTCCTTGACCAAGTTCATCTGTTGAAATAGATGTTATATATTCATCATTTTCATTAAAAATATCATATATGGCACCTTTTAAACTTGCTTCTCCTTGTGCTTGATTTTTCTTTGTATCTTTATCAAGTTTATTTATATTAACTATTCCTGCTACTGATTGTATTTTCAAGTTTGCAACCATCGGTTCACTAAATCTTGTATGTGCTAATTTTTGTGAATTTGAATTATAATAAATCAAATTAATATCATTATCATAACTTTTTCTTATAAATCTAATTTCAATATTACCTGTACTATTTACTTTTACATTTAGTGTATTATTATCAATACTAACATCTTGATTATCATTTGAATATATCTGATATTCTGATAAAACATTATTTGTATCATTTAACGAAAAACTATTACCGACAACAGAATTAATAGTACTATTATTAAATGATGGTTTTGTATTATGTTTACTAATTAAATTTAATATTTCATTTTTTTCTGCCTCAAGACTAATAATTTGACCACCACCTCTTTTTTCGGTACTCCAAGTAGCATTTAAAGGTTTAACAACTTTCCAAATTAATTCTTGAGCTGCCATATAATATTTAACATTTCCTTGATGACCAGGATATTCATATCCATAATATCCTATTAATTCAATTTTTCTTCTTTGATCTGAATTCAAAGATGTTATATTCCAATCTCCAGTACTGTATTTTGTTGAATAAATTGCAAGTCCAGGTTCTATGCAATAAGCAAGTTTACCATCAACATAAAACATTGCAAGTTGGTACGATGAATATTCACTTCCATCATTATTCACATGAACATAATAAATATTATCTTGATATCTCATTTCTAACGTTTCTGCACGAGCAACATTAGTTGTAAATATATTTGCTAATATAATTGCAAATAAAAGTGTTATAAATTTGTATATTTTCTTCATTTTTCCTCCTTTTTTACATAAAAAAATAACTTAATTTATAAGTTATTAATCATTTTAAATTATTTATTTTTTTCTTCTTATTTCGATTACTTCATTTCCATTACTTCTTAAAACACACGAAGCATTTATTAAATTACCTGTATCGGAAAATAAATAATCTATTTCTTTTTTTTGACATTCTTCATGACTACTAAATTCCTTTATAATACCATTTTCTCTATAATAATCTATTTGATATCCTTCTTCTGTTGTTTGGGAATTATTATCATTAACAATATTTTGAACTGGACCAACTTCTGTTGTATTAGAATTATCTTTTTTACTTTCTGGTTGTGTTGTTTCTACATTATTTGGTTGATTACTTTGTGAATTATTTGTATCTTTATTCTCATTTGTACTAGGATTGGAATTAGCTCCACTAGATTTTTTTTCTTGATTTGATGAAGTGCTTGATTTACTATTTTTTTGTGTTGTTTTCTTTTTTTCTGAAACATTATCGTTATCTTTACTCACTTCAATTTGTTTATTTGGTTCTTCTTTAGTATCAGAACTTTGTTCTTTCTGCTTTTGTTTCTTCTTTTTAATTTTTTCAGTTTTTTGAACTGAACTTACATCTAACGCTGCTTTCTTTTCTGTATTTAAATTTTTTATACAATTAAAACAAATTATTCCAGAAATAATAATTACTACACTTACGATTCCAATAATAACTTTTTTCATATACAATTCCTCCTTGTTTTTATATATAATAACATATTTTTTTATTATATTCGTTTGTACAATATAAATTTATATATTTTTTTCAGTTAGTTATATATAATAGTTAGTAATATATAAGGGTAGATTGTAAGAAGGGATATTGTGGAAAGTGTATAGCCATTATCTTTCATTCATATTTTTTTGTTTTATATGTCTTGAGTAATATTCTATCGATTTAATTACAAAATCTTCAATTTTATCTCTTTCAATATTTTTTGGAAGTACACTTCTTATTCTGTTTTCATTAAATTTTATCATTTGAATTTGATTTGGTTTTTCTTCTGATAATATTTCATCTATTTTATTTTCATCAAGTTTGTCTGATAAACTTAATTTTTTTAACCTTATAGCCTGAGCATGAGATGGTGTAGCATCATTATATTCCATGCTATCTAAAAGCGTATATTGTTCATCTTCTTTCAAATATGAAATTTCTACTGCTGGATTAAAAGCAATAACTTTTTCATCAACCTTTTCCAATAACTCTGGTATTAATTTCGTAAGTCTTATATATCTTTGAACTTGACGTCCACTTTCATTATTATCTTGACCAACAATATCTGCTCTTTCTAACTTCCCGACAAGTTGTCGGGAAGTTGAAACAATCTTTTTTCCCTGATGAGTTAATGCTAACAATTTCATTTTATAAGCAAATGCTTTCTCACTTGGCAATATTTCTTCTCTTTGCATATTACTATCTACCATTATTATTGTTGCTTCATCATCAGATAAATCTCTAACAATACATGGTATAGTATCTTTAAATGCAAGTTCACTAGCGAATTTTCTTCTGTGTCCAGATATCATCTCATAACGACCATTTTCTTTTTGCCTTACAATTACAGGAACTAATACTCCATTTTCTTCTATGCTCTCTTTCATTTGTTGCATTTCTTCATTATCAATTACTTTAAATGGATGATTAGGAAAATCATCTATTAAATTGATATCAATATCAACAATCTTTTCTAGATTATTATTATCTCTTTGTTCTTGAGTAGAAAATAAATCATCTAGTGTAATCTTTTGCATTTTCATTTCTTGTTTTTTCTTTTCCATGAATTAATACCTCCTTTGATAATGACGAATATGCTTCTGCCACCTTATTATTTTTATCATAAGAAAATATGCTTTCACCATATGATGTTGATTCTGCTATTTTTACTGCTCTTGGTATTTTAGTATTATAAATATTAACTATACTCCCATATACATCTTTTAATTGCCTATCAATATTTTTAGTTAAATTTGTTCGATTATCAACTATTGTTAGTACAATTCCATCTATTTTTAAATTTGGATTTATCTGTTTTCTTATTTTAGAAATTGTTCCAATAAGTTGGCTCATACCTTTTGCTGCTAAAAATTGTGGTTGTACTGGAATAATTACTTTATCTGCACATGCAAGTGCATTTATAGTTATCATTCCTAAACTAGGTTGACAATCAATTAATATATAATCATATTTGTCCTTAATATTTGATATACAATTTCTCATAGTATATTCACGACTCATCGCATTTACAAGAGTCATTTCAATTGATGACAATTCTATATCACTTGGAATTAAATCAATATTTTCTTTATGATGTTTTATACTTTCATTTATTTTGATTGATTCATCAAATATTGAACACGACATAAGGTCATTTAAAGTTATTGGAATTTCACTTTCTGTCCATCCCATATAAGTAGTTAAATTACCTTGTGGATCTGCATCAATTAATAACACTTTTTTACCTTGTTTAGCAAGTGCAACACCTAAATTAAAAGTTGTAGTAGTTTTTCCAACACCACCCTTTTGATTTGCAATAGCAATTACTTCACAACGTGACATTTATTCATCTCCTTTCTATTTTACTTAGCCAACTAAATTTGTTGGCATGTATAAAAAAAAAAGACCAGTTTATACTAGCCCATTCTCGTTTCTAAAAAATAAAAAAAAGAGATAACTTTTTTATCTCTTGATTATTTTGCACCTTTTTTCAATAAAACTACTTTAAATGTTCTAAAGAATATTTTTACATCTAATTTTAATGATTGATTCTTTGAGTAATATTGTTCTAATTTTAATCTTGTTTTAAATGACACATCACTACGTCCCATTACTGCCCAATATGAAACAATTCCACATTTTGTGCTTACAATATCGTTAAAATATTTACCCATATCTTTTTTCTCTCTAGGTAAGTATGGTCTATTACCAATTACCGACATATCACCCTTTAATACATTAATAAATTGTGGTAATTCATCTAAAGAGGATTTTCTAAGAAATCTTCCCATTTTTGTTATTCTAGGATCATGTTTCATTTTTTTATTTTCTTTATATTCTTTTGCAAGTTCTTTATCTTCTTTTAATATTCTTTTTAATTCTTCATCTGCATTTGGTATCATTGTTCTAAACTTATAAAAATTAAATTCTTCACCGTTTTTACCAATTCTTTTTTGAGTAAAGAAAATAGGTTCCTTGTCGCCAGTTAATAAGTAACTAATCTTTGTTATTAAACTTACTGGAAGTAACATAAGACACCCAATCAATGCACAAATAATATCAAATATTTTTTTTGTTGTATAATATATTGCTTTCTTTATTTTATGTGCCACTTTTTCTTCACTCATACTCAATACTTTTGTTAATTTATTGTCGTTTTCTTGTTCTAATGCAATTGACTCGATAGTAGTCATTTTATGCGACCCCCTTAAGAAATTTTTGAAGAGAATTGTTTGACAATAGAGATATTTCCCACCATCCAGTTATTCCTGGTTTAACTTTTTCATATATTTCATGATTTCCATTATGAGCATCAAGTTCACCTTCAACTAATGGTCTTGGTCCAATCAATGACATATCACCCTTAAATACATTTATAAATTGTGGTACTTCATCTAAAGATGTCTTTCTTATTATTTTTCCTATTTTTGTTATTCTAGGATCATGTTCCAATTTTTGATTTTTATCCCATTCTTTTTTATATTTAGGATTTTTTAATAACTCTTTTAATACCTCATCTGCATTTGGTACCATTGATCTAAATTTATATATATAAATAAATTTACCATTTTTCCCTATTCTCTTTTGAGTATAAAATATAGATTTAAAATCTCCTGTTACCATACAACATATTTTTATTATTAAAGATATTGGTAATAGCATTATTAACCCTATTAATGAACAAAATATATCAAATGTTCTTTTGCATGCTAAAAATAAAGTTTTTCTAACTGAAACTACACTGTTCTTTTCCATTACTAATGCTTCTTCCTGCATATTTATTTCTCCCCTTCAATACGAGTGTATATTATATATAAAATATTTGTTTTGTCAAATTTTGTCGAACAAATATTTTTACAAAATAAAAAACATTAAAACTACATATTTTCTATATCAATTTTATCACAAATTAATGCTATAGACAATATAAAATTTTAACATTATACAACTTGTTAACAGTATTTAATTTATAAACTTTAATATTAAAAATTACTTATATTAAAAAAACAGGAATAACTGGATAGTAAGCTTGTAATGGTAGAAGTGCTACAACTTTTACATAATAACTTATTTTATTAATATTTTGTTATACTAATTCATATTCTCTTGACATTATTCTATTATCCGAACAATATTCAATTACATATTTATTTTCTTTTTTACATATTATTATTCCTATTGTTTTATTTTGATTTATATTTTTTAGATTTTTATCTATATAATTCATATAAAATTCTATTTGTCCTATATGTTCTTTCTTGAGTTCTGTTACTTTTAGTTCAACAACTACAAAGCAATTAAATTCATAGTTAAATAATAATAAATCTATATAATTATATCTATCTCCAACTTTTATTTTATATTCATTTCTTACAAAGGTAAAACCATTACCTAATTCATCTAAAAAAGATGGTATATCTTCTAATATTAGTTTTTGAAGTACTTTTTCAGATATTTCATTATTACCGTCTTTATTCCTTATTTGAATGGGATTCTTTACTAAATCTGGTACTTTTAAATCTTCTTTAGTTTCTAATTTCTTTTTTGTTTTTTCATCTAATCTTTCATATTCATTATTTTTTATTTTAGCTCTAAGCTCATTTCTACTTAAATTTAATGATATTATTTGGTTAATATAATAATTTATTTTAGAATTATCTTTTAATGGTAACAATTCAATATAATGACTCCAGGATAATTGGTCAGCAATCGGCTGACTTTTTCCATACTCATAAAACATTCTCATATATTTTAAAGTGGTAAGTGAATATTTTTTCCCAATATCATCTTTTAATCTTTTAGAATATTCTTTAATTATTCCTTCTCCATAATGTTTACCTGCTTCAGAAAGTAATTTACCAACATTATAATATGTATTTAAATCACTTCTATTTTTACTATAGTCTTTTACTCTTTTCGTAATTTCATTATTTATTAATTCTGTTTTTATTTCATTATAATAGTTCACTTTTTCCCTCCTTTATACTAATTCATATTCTCTTGATATTATTCTGTCATCACTACAATATTCAATTACATATTTATTTTCTTTTTTACATATTATTATTCCTACTGTTTTATTATCATCTATACTCTTTATATTTTTATCAATATAATTCATATATTTTTGTATTTGTCCTGTATGATTTGAATTTAGTTCAGTAACCTTTAATTCAACTACTACATAACATTTATATTTAATATTATAAAGTAATAAATCAATATAATTATATCTATCACCTATTTTTATTTTATATTCATTTCTTACAAAGGTAAAACCATTACCTAATTCATCTAAAAATGCTGGTATATCTTCTAATATTAGTTTTTGAAGTACTTTCTCTGATATTTCATTATTACCACTTGTATTTCGTATTTTAATTGGATTTTTTACTAAATCTGGTACTTTTAATTTTTCTTTATCTTTCAACTTTTTCTTTGTTTCTTCATCTAATCTTTCATATTCATTAGATTTAATTTTTTTCTTAATTCTCTTACTGATAAATTTTGTTCCTCTGAAATTTTAATATAGTAATTTATTATATTTTCATCAGTTAATTTTAACAATTCATCATAATGACTCCATGACAATTTTGCCGACACTGTCGGCACTTTTTGTTTATTCATATAATTAAAGTATTTTATAATTTTATATAATGTTCTCACACTATATTTTATATTTAATTCGCTACTCAACCTATCAGAATATTCTTTAATTATTCCTTCTCCATAATGTTTACCTGCTTCAGAAAGTAATTTACCAACATTATAATATGTATTTAAATCACTTCTATTTTTACTATAGTCTTTTACTCTTTTCGTAATTTCATTATTTATTAATTCTGTTTTTATTTCATTATAATAATTCATTTCTTCCCTCCTTTACACTAATTCATATTCTCTTGCTATTATTCTGTCGTCAGAACAATATTCAATTACATACTTATTTTCTTTTTTACATATTATTATCCCTATGGTTTTATTTTGATTTATATTTTTTAGATTTTTATCTATATAATTCATATAAAATTCTATTTGTCCTATATGTTCTTTCTTGAGTTCTGTTACTTTTAGTTCAACTACTACAAAGCAATTAAATTCATAGTTAAATAATAATAGATCAATATAATTATATCTATCTCCTATTTTTATTTTATATTCACTTCCAATAAAACAAAATCCATTACCTAATTCTTTTAAAAATGATTCAATATCTTCTAATATAAATTTTTGAAGTACTTTCTCTGATATTTCATTATTACCACTTGTATTTCTTATTTGAATTGGATCCTTTACTAAATCAGGTAATTTTAATTTTTCTTTTTCTTTTAGCTTTTCCTTTGTACTTTCATCTAATCTTTCATATTCATTATTTTTAATTCTTTGCCTTAATTCTCTTGTTGTTAAAAATAATTTTTCTGCTTGATTTATATAATATTTCATTTCATTAATATTTTTTATTGATAAAAGTTCAATCCAATGTCCCCACGACAAATTTGCAGTCACTGACTGCATTTTTTGAAGTTCATAAAATTTCATCATATAATTTAAACTTCTATAACTATATTTTTTATTTAAATCTGCAGTTAATTTTTCAGAATATTCTTTAATTATTCCTTCTCCATAATGTTTACCTGCTTCAGCTAATAATTTTCCTACATTATAATACGTAGTTAAATCACTTCTATTAATTGAATAATTCTTTACCTTTTTAGTTATTTCATTATTTATTAACTCTGTTTTTATTTCATTATAATAATTCAATCTTGTTCCTCCTTATACTAATTCATATTCTCTTGCTATTATTCTGTCATCACTACAATATTCAATTACATATTTATTTTCTTTTTTACATATTATTATTCCTACTGTTTTATTATCATCTATACTCTTTATATTTTTATCAATATAATTCATATATTTTTGTATTTGTCCTGTATGATTTGAATTTAGTTCAGTAACCTTTAATTCAACTACTACATAACATTTATATTTAATATTATAAAGTAATAAATCTATGTAATTATATCTATCTCCTATTTTTATCTTATATTCACTATCTATAAAACTAAATCCATTACCTAATTCTTTTAAAAAGGAAGGTATATCTTCTAGTATTAGTTTTTGGAGTACTTTTTCAGAGATTTCATTATAATCACTTGTATTTCTTATTTGGATTGGATTCTTTACTAAATCTGGTAATTTTAATTTTTCTTTTTCTTTTAATTTTTCCTTTGTAGATTCATCCAATCTTTCATATTCATTATTTTTAATTTTTTCTCTTAATTCTCTTACTGATAAGTTTTGTTCTTCTGAAATTTTTATATAATAATTTATTTTATCTATATCAAACCAAATAAGTTCACAATAATGGGAATAACTTAATTTGTCCGACAATGTCGGATGTTTTATTAAAACTTCATAAAACCTTCTAAAATATCTTAATCTAGTTGGTGTATAACCCTTACCAAATTCACTTGTAAGTCTTTTAGAATATTCTTTTATTATTCCTTCTCCATAATGTTTACCTGCTTCTTTTAGTAATTTACCAATGTTGTAATATGTAGTTAAATCAATTTTATTAATTGAATAATTCTTTACCCTTTTAGTAATCTCATTATTTAATAGTTCTTTTTTAATTTCATCATAATAATTTATAAAAATCACCTCTACTTCTTATATTCTCCCTTTCTAAAGCAAATTCCCCTAAAATACGAAAAAAAGCAATCAATTTTCTTAATTGCTTAATATATTTTTATTATTTTTTCTTAATTCTCTTATCGATAAATTTTATTCTTCCATTATTTTTATATAATAAATTACTTTATTAATAACTCTTATAGACAGCATTTCATATCGACGGTTCATATTAATTGTGTCGACACCTTTTCATCAAAAAATTTCTTTTTTCATAATAGTTCAATCTAATGACTCCAGAATAATTGGCCAGACATTGTCTGGCTTTTTAAAAAAATACGTAAAAGTTTCTCATATTTTTCAAGTTTGAAATGCTATATCCCTTGCCTAATTCATTTGTAAGTCTTTTAGAATATTCTTTTATTATTCCTTCTACGTACTGTTTACCTGCTTCTTTTAGTAATTTACCAATATTGTAATATATAGTTAAATCACTTTTATTAATTGAATAATTCTTTTTTTATCTCATCATAATAATTTATAAAAATCACCTCTAATTCTTATATTCTCTCTTTCTAAAGCAAATTCCCCTAAAATATGAAAAAAAGCAATCAATTTTCTTAATTGCTTAATATATTTTCATTATTTTTTATCTTAATTCTCTTACTGATAAATTTTGTTCTTCTGCAATTTTAATATAATAATTAATTTTATCTACGTCATCTATAGGCAATATTGATAATATATGTGACCAAGATAATTGGTGTGGCATTGCTACACCTTTTTCTAAAGCAAAATAAAATTGTCTCATTCTTTTCAAGTTTGAAATGCTATATCCTTTACCTAATTCATTTGTAAGTCGTTTAGAGTATTCTTTAATTATTCCTTCTCCGTACTGTTTATCAGCTTCAGAAAGTAATTTACCAACATTATAATTGTATTTAAATCACTTCTATTTTTGCTATAGTCTTTTACTCTTTTCATAATTTCATTATTTATTAATTCTGTTTTTATTTCATTATAATAATTCATTTCTTTCCTACTTTACACTAATTCATATTCTCTTGCTATTATTCTGTCGTCAGAACAATATTCAATTACATACTTATTTTCTTTTTTACATATTATTATCCCTATGGTTTTATTTTGATTTATATTTTTTAGATTTTTATCTATATAATTCATATAAAATTCTATTTGTCCTATATGTTCTTTCTTGAGTTCTGTTACTTTTAGTTCAACTACTACAAAGCAATTAAATTCATAGTTAAATAATAATAGATCAATATAATTATATCTATCTCCTATTTTTATTTTATATTCATTTCCTACATATGAAAATCCAGTTCCTAATTCTTTTAAAAATGAATCTAAATCATTTAAAATTACCTCTTTTAAAGCATACTCTGATAATTCATCTTTAAATGTATTTGATTTAATTATAATTGGATTTGGTATTAAATCATCAATTTTAAGTTTTTTTGTTTTTTCTAAATTTTGTTTTACTTTTTTACTTAATCTCTCATATTCTTTAGTTTTAATTTTGAAATGTAATTCTCTTACAGATAAATTTTTATTTTCACATTCTTCTAAATAATATTTAATTTCATTAAAATTTCCTAAAGAAAGTACTTCACGATAATGACTCCAAGTCAAATTGGAACACATTGTGTTCCAATTTTGATTAACAAAAAGCTCATAAAACTTTCTCATATATCTAAGATTTCTTTCATTATATTTTTTCCCTATTTCAATCGTTAATTTATTTGAATATTCTTTAATTATATTTTTACCATATTCCTTCCCTGCTTCTGATAGTATTTTACCAATTTCAAAATAATTTTTTATTTTATTCCTATCTTTTGAATAATTTTTTATTTTATCATAAATTTCACATTTTAATATTTTACTCTTTATCTCATCATAATAGTTCAAATTTAATCCTCCTTATATTAGTTCATATTCTCTTGAAATTATTCTATCATCACTACAATATTCAATCACATATCTATTTTCTTTCTTGCAAATTATTATTCCTATTGTTTTATTTTGATTTATATTTTTTATGTTTTTATCTATATAATTCATATAAACTTCTATTTGCCCTATATGTTCTTTTTTTAGTTCAGTTACTTTTAATTCAACTACAACGTAACAATTATATTCAATATTAAATAGTAGTAAATCAATATAATTATAGCTATCTCCCATCTTTATTTTATATTCATTATCTATAAAACTAAATCCACTACCTAATTCTTTTAAAAAAGATGGTATATCTTCTAATATTAGTTTTTGGAGTACTTTTTCAGAGATTTCATTATTACCACTTGTATTCTTTATTTGAATAGGATTCTTTACTAAATCTGGTAATTTTAATTTTTCTTTTTCTTTTAATTTTTCCTTTGTAGATTCATCCAATCTTTCATATTCATTATTTTTAATTTTTTCTCTTAATTCTCTTACTGATAAGTTTTGTTCTTCTGAAATTTTTATATAATAATTTATTTTATCTATATCAAACCAAATAAGTTCACAATAATGGGAATAACTTAATTTGTCCGACAATGTCGGATGTTTTATTAAAACTTCATAAAACCTTCTAAAATATCTTAATCTAGTTGGTGTATAGCCCTTACCAAATTCACTTGTAAGTCGTTTAGAATATTCTTTTATTATTCCTTCTCCATAATGTTTACCTGCTTCAGAAAGTAATTTACCAACATTATAATATGTAGTTAAATCACTTTTATTAATTGAATAATTCTTTACCCTTTTAGTAATCTCATTATTTACTAGTTCATTTTTTATTTCATCATAATAATTTATAAAAATCACCTCTACTTTTTATATTCTCTCTTTTAAAGGTAAATTCCACTAAAAAAATAAAAAAAATACTCTTTTTTTTAAGAGTATTACATATTCCAGTAATAAAAAGGATCTTCATTTTGTGGTTTTAATGTCTTAACCTTTTTATTTTCTTCAGTTAATTTATTTTTTGCAGTTTCTGCATCTAATGTGCTTAAACTTTTTCTATTTTCTTTATCTAATTTTAATATTATTGAAGTAAATTCTTTATACTTTTCCATAAGTGAATTTAATTCTTCTCTTTTTTCCATTATTTATATCTCTCCCTTACAGCCTATATATTATAAAGAACTATAACTAAATTGTCAAACACTTAATAAATTCTTCTATTAATAATTTACTATTTATATCATAATATATTGATTCTGGATGATATTGTACTCCAATATAAAATTTTTTATCTTTAGACTCTATTCCTTCAATTATATAATCATTACTATATGCATTAACAGTAAGATTAGTATTTACTAAATGATACTTATGTCTACTATTTACATTTATAAGTCCTGCATTTAATATATAATATAATTTTGTATCTTTTTTTATTCTTATATAGTGTGCATATTCATCATTTGTAATATGATTTAAATTATCTAATATTTCTATTTTACCTCCTAATGCTTCACCCATAATCTGCATACCTAAACATATTCCAAGTGTTGGTTTATCTATATCATATAAATATCTGGCGATTCTTTTATCTATATCACTATATATATTACCTCCTGGAATAATAATTCCATCACATATATTTATTTGTTCTAATATTTTATTTATATCTGTTTCTTCATCATATATTATACCTATAATAACTACATCATAATTACTTAAATATTTTATAAAATCAGTATTTAATATTTTATAAGTTTTATTATTAATTACTTCATCGTGCAAAATAATACCTATTTTTTTCATAAACACCTCATATTTATAATTATTCTTTCATTAAATATAATATGAAAAAACATTATAATTTATTATTAATAGTAGTATTTGTATTTTTAGAAGTATTTTTTTTAGTAAATCCTAAAGTTATTATTAGTAGTTTTAATACTAATACCAATATATGTTTATATAGTCTTTTACCATCTATGTTTATATCTTGTTTATTTAGTCAAATATTAATTAATTTAAATATTGAAAATTATTTACCTAAATTATTAAAAAAATCAATATCTAAATTATTTAATATATCTGATAAAGATGTTTCTATTATTATATTATCTATGATTAGTGGATACCCTAATAATGCTAACTTATTAAAAGATAACCCTAATTTAAATAATATTATCCATTATACTAACTTTGTTAATCCAATATTTTTAATTGCGACTGTTGGATGTATTTATTTAAAAGATATAAAACTTTCTATTATTATTTTATTATCTCATTATATATCTAATTTTTTACTTGGAATTATATTGAGAAATAATAATAATTTAAAAGATAATATTGTTTTAAATAAAACTAATAGTTTTTTAAATATATATTATAGCGCTATTAGAAACACTGTTATTAGCGTATCTATTATATTTGCGAATATCTTATTTTTTTCTTTTGTACTTAGTATAGTTAAATATTTTATATCTATTAATCCTATTTTTGATAGTATTTTATATGGTTCTTTAGAATTTTCTTCTGGTATATATAATATTACTCATTTAATAAGTAATAAGTTTATAAATGGTTTAATTATTACCATTATAATTACTTTTTCTTCTTTTAGTATTCATATGCAAATAATTAATTTAAATAAAAAAATAAGATACTTTAAGTACCTTATATATAGATTTATTAATGTATTTATTTCTATAATAGTATTTATTATTTTATTTAATTTATTACAATAACCTTCATTTCTTTATTAATATTGTTATAATTAAAATATATCTTTACTACATAATAATTTTCAGCATTTGTTATACCATATTTAATATCTTTTAACCTTAGTCCTTCAGGATACTCATATATAACATTATCATATACCAACGCATCATCTTTTATTACTAGTTCTTTATTTTGTGACGTAAAATCATCACTAGTAAAAATGATTGTATTTTCTTCATTTCTTAGTGATATATTATTTGCTTTATTTATATCACTATATATTTTTTTTAAAACAGTACTTATATATATATTATAGTTTTGTTCTCTTAATAATTCTGTTTGTCTTGTATCCATAACTGATATTACTTTAAATAAATATACTAAAACAACACTTAATATTGCGAAACTAACAACTACTTCTATTAATGTAAATCCTTTATTATCTTTCATACTATTCACCCTTTATTTCATTACAACACATTTAAGACCAACGCTACCATAACTATAATCATTATATATAACCAAATATCTATAAATACATTTACCATCATTTTTTTCATTTAAAATGCTATTTTTCATATCACTATTTAATTCATCTGAGCTAACAAGTTTATTCATATCATATGATGACAAATAAACTCTATTAACACCTAATTCATTAAATAAATCTATATCATTTATATTCATATTCTTTTTTGAAAAAAAATTATTTACATTTACATACCCTTTATCTGCTACTTCTTTAATTAATTCATCTTCATAAATAAACAGATATTTTTTTATAGCGTTCGCACTATATAAACCATCTACAGTATTATATTTAGTAAGTTCATTTTTTTCTTTTATATAATTATTCATTGAATTTACATATAAAGTTGTTATTATTGTAGAAACAATAGTCAATACTATAATTGTTTCTACAAGAAAATATCCTTTGTTATTTTTTTTTGACATTTTCTTTTCACCTACCTTGATATTATCTTAAAAATATTATATAATATTTTTGTAATAAATACTAGAGGTAAAATTTGTATTTACATATAAAGAAGAAATAAAAGAGGGAAAAATTTATGCTTAAGACTTTTGATTTTAATAAACTACCTATTGTTGAGATAGTAAATGAAATAATAATTGATGCGACTAAAAACAGGGCCAGTGATATTCACTTTGATCCTTTAAATAATGACTTAAAAATTAGAATTAGAATTGATGGTACACTAGTTGATTATTGTTTAGTACCTAATGAATTTAAGAAGAACTTAATAACAAGAATTAAAATTATCGCAGGAATGAATATAACAGAAAATAGACTTCCACAAGATGGTGCGATTAAAACATCATTAAATGGTATTCCTCTTGATATGCGTGTTTCTTCCCTTCCTACAAATATGGGTGAAAAAATAGTTATTCGTATTCTTGATTATTCTATGAGTGTTCAAGGTCTTGAAAAATTAGGATTTACAAAAGAAAATTTTGAAAAAATAATAAAAATGATTAATTTACCTAACGGTATTATACTTGTTACTGGTGCGACTGGTACTGGTAAATCTACTACTGTATACTCTATTTTACAAAGACTTAATAAAGAAGAAGCAAATATTATAACTGTTGAAGATCCAGTTGAAATGGATTTACCTGGAATTAACCAAGTACAAGTTAATAGTGAAATAGGTCTTACTTTTGCAAATGTACTTAGATCTATATTAAGACAAGACCCTGATATTATTATGATTGGTGAAATTCGTGATGATGAAACCGCTACTATCGCTGTTAGAGCATCTGTAACTGGTCACCTAGTTCTTTCTACTCTTCATACTAATAACTCTCTTAATACTATTGAAAGACTTCTTGATATGGATGTTGAAAGATATTTACTTGCAGCTTCTCTATCCGGAATTATATCACAAAAACTTGCTAAAAAATTATGTCCGCATTGTAGAAAAAAAATTGTAGCAACTCAATATGAAAAATATATATTTAAAAAGAACTTAGGTGTAGACATTAATGAAATATATGTAGCTGGTGACGGTTGTACTAATTGTATGAATGGTTATAGAGGAAGAATTGCTATTCATGAAGTACTACTAATTGATGAAAATATAAGAGATGCCATTTCAAATAATGTTAAAAAAGATGATTTTAGGAAATTAGTATATGGAGAAAATATATATACTCTTCTTCAAGATGGTCTTATAAAAGTTGCTCAAGGTTTAACTACTTTTGAAGAAATAATTAGACTAATTGAACTTGATGTTGAAGATATTGTTATAGATAAACAAGAAAATAACGAAACACCTGAAAAGGAAAATTTAATGCAAAATTAAAACCACTATAAGTGGTTTTTTTAGTTATACTTTTTTATTTCATTATTTAAAAGTACTACAAAGTCATCAAGTGATGTTGTAATTGTTTCAGTACTTCCATGTTTTCTATATGAAATATTACCATTTTCTTTTTCTTTATCACCTAAAATAATAACTAATGGTATTTTCTTTAAGTTTGCTTCTCTTAATTTATATCCAAGTTTTTCTTCTCTATCATCAAGTTCAACTCTTATATTATTTTCTCTTAAAGTATTTTCTATAGTTTTAGCATATCTTAAATGATATTCATTATTAACTGGTATAACAGTTGCTTCTACTGGAGAAAGCCAAAGTGGAAGTGCTCCTTTTGTTTCTTCTAGTAAGAATGCTAAGAATCTATCTAATGATCCTAAAATCGCTCTATGAATAACAACTGGTCTTTTTTTACTTCCATCTTTATCTATATAACATAAATCAAATCTTTCTGGAAGAAGGAAATCAAGTTGACAGGTTGAAAGTGTTACATCATGTCCAATCGCAGATTTAACTTGTACATCAAGTTTTGGTCCATAGAATGCTGCTTCACCTTTTGCTTCATAAAATGGAATATTAAGTTCTGTTAAAACATTTCTAAGTTCATTTTCAGCACTTTCCCACATTTCATCATCATCAAAATATTTTTCTTTATCTTCTTTATCTCTAAGTGATAATCTAAATTCATAATCATTAAATCCAAAGTCTTTATAAGTATCAAGTATTAATTTAACTACTCCTGCAAATTCATCTTTTATTTGTTCTTTAGTGCAGAATATATGTGAATCATTTTGAGTAAATGCTCTTGTTCTTTCTATACCACAAACAGCACCTGATGCTTCATATCTAAAGTCATTAGCAACTTCAGCAAGTCTTATAGGTAAATCTCTATATGAATGAAGTGAATTTTTATAAATCATCATATGATGAGGACAATTCATTGGTCTTAATACATATTCTTCTTCATCTAACTTCATAACAGGGAACATATCTTCTTTATAGTGATCCCAGTGACCAGATGTTTTATATAAATCAACACTACCTAAACTTGGTGTCCATACATGTTTGTATCCTAATTTTATTTCTTTATCTTGAATATATCTTTCAAGTAAAAGTCTAATCATACCACCATTAGGAAGCCATAAAGGAAGTCCTTTACCTACTAATTCTGAATTTGTAAATATTTCTAAGTCTTTACCTATTTTTCTGTGGTCTCTTTCTTTTGCTTCTTCTAGTAATTTTAAGTGTGCATCTAAATCTTCTTCTGTATTAAAACATACACCATATACTCTTTGAAGCATTTTATTTTTAGAATCACCTTTATAATAAGCACCTGATACTTTTAATAATTTAAAGTATTTCATATCTTTAGTAGTATTCATATGTGGTCCACGGCATAAATCAACAAAATCATCTTGTTTATATGCACTTATTGTTTCACTATCATCTAAGTTTTTAATAATATCTACTTTATATGGATCATCTTTAAACATTTCTAAAGCTTCTTCTTTAGTAAGTTCTAATCTTTTAATTAATTTATTACTTTTTGATATTTTTTTCATTTCTTTTTCTATTTTAGGTAAATCTTCTTCTTTTATAACTTCATCACCTAAATCAATATCATAGTAAAAACCTTCTTCTATAACAGGCCCAACCCAAAATTTTGCATTTGGATATAAATGTCTCACAGCATGTGCTAAAAGATGCGCACAACTATGATTAAGTGTATTTAATTCTTTATTTTCTTTTATATTGATCATTTTTCTTCTCCTCCAATAAATCTTTAGCATATTCTTTTTTTAAATCTTTGATTTGTTTATCTATAATTTCGGCATTTTCACCTTTCATAGATAATTTCTTTTTTTCTAAAAATAAATCTGTTAATTTTTGCATAAATTCTTTCTTTTCCATATTTCCTCCAAAGAAAAAAGGATGGTATTTAAGGAGTGCATATGCACGGTACCATCCTTTATTTTACTTAATTTAGATAACGGCCTATAAAACCGAAAATTATTAATTTCACTCAGAAGTAGTAATTTATTAACTAACTAATTAGCTTCCCACCAATAGCTAACTCTCTTTATAGTAATCATTAATAAATCATGTCTTCGTCACAGATTTACAAATAAATAATATCACAAAATATAATTATTGTAAATACTATTATTTTAATTTGAAGCACTTCTTAAATTTATGTCAAGTGATTTGTTACCATGTTCATGAACATATTTTTTTATCTTACCAACTGATCCATTTTTTTCAGCTTTAGTAAGCATTTCTTCATAACCAGCACATTTTAGTGTCAAATAATCATACTCTTCTTTAATAGAACAATACGTTTGATATAATTCATTTAAATCTTTTAAAAGGTTTACTCTGCTTTTTTTAACTATATTATACTCATTTGATACAAATTTAAGTTTAGTTAAGTCTCTTAATTTATCTGGATTTAAGTATGATCCTATATCTCCAAAATGATCATACACAATTAAATAATCTTTTTTTATTATCTCATCAATATCTACATATCCATTATATATTCCAACTACAAGAGGATTATCAATAGTCAAATATTTTAAATCCCTATGTGTTAAAATTTTTGCACATGGCTCACTTATATTAATTTTTAAATATTTATTTAAAAATTCTTCCATACTAATTGCGTATTCTTTAAACTTTCTTATGTCTTTCTTACTATCTTGTTTCTTCTCTTCTTTTTCTGTTTCCAAATTATCCATTTCTATTTTCTTTTCAATTTCTTCTTCATCAATATACATATCTAATAATGCTTCAAAATTTTCTTCCATTACTACTACCTCTTTACTTTCTATTATTTTCACTTATAAGTTTTAAATCATCAGTTATAAACCTAATGCGTTCTATTATACGCTTAGACTTTATTTTGTCAATTTTATCCTTACTATGACTTAAATGAATATCCAATTCTTCTAATGATAAATTCGATGTAAAAAATGTTGGTAATTTTTCATCCATTCTATATTGAATAATTGGTCCAAGTATTTCATCTCTTGACCAAGCAGATACATTTTCTGCACCTATATCATCTAATAAAAGTAAATCTGCCTTTTTTGCATAATTAAATTGTTCATCAAAGTCTTTTCCAAATGAAGCTTTCAAGCTTCTCAAAAACTCTGGATAATAAACTAATGCACCTTTATATCCATCTTTAATAAGTTCATTAATCATTGCTGATACCAAATATGATTTACCAGATCCAAAATTACCACTTAAATAAAGTCCCTTTACTGGCTTACCATTTCTATAATCTTTTATAAATTTAATAAGCCACTTTATTAATTCTGTTCTATTATCATCACTCGTATATATATCTTTCATTTTAGCATTTCTAACTTCTTTTGCAACTTCAAAAAAGTACCCTTCTTTTATATATTCGATATCATGAAGCATTTTATTTTTATATTTACAAGTCTTATGTTCAAAGTTAATATTACCATCTACAATAATAGGTTTGTAAAAACATCCATTTACTTCATTTTTACAATTTTCAAGTCCTTTACAATTTTTACAATTTTCCTTTTCATTAAAACACTGAATTAAACTAGAAGTATATTTCATAAGTATATTGTCGTTTATATTAATTGAATCAGTAAATTTTTTAAATTCTGGATTTTTATTTGCTTTAAAATACTCAAGTTTAACATCTCTTAAATTATCATTTAATTTTTCATCCATTACTTTTTCTACCTTCATCATATTCTACCTCACACAAATTCCTTAAGTAAATCTTTTACTCTCTTTTCTTCTTCAGCACTTATTTCTTTCTTTTCTATATTTTTATCATACCAATTAGGAAGAACAGCTTCTTCTTTCATTTCTTTATTTGATGTTACCTTCTTCATACTTTTTTTCTTTTTACATTCTTTTTCTGCTTCTCTCATTGCATCTTCTGCAGTTTCTATATTAAGTCTTTTCCATTGACCTGCGATTGTCTCAACAAAATTTTTAGTAAGCTTATTATTGTTAATTTTTAGCACATAATCTATAAGAACATTTACAACTGCAGGTTTTAATTCTAAATCTACCATTAAATTATCAATTAAATTTAAATCTCTAGCAGTTGGCTTTGCACCATTATTTTTATTCCTTAAGAAATTATAAGGAGACACTGTTTCAAATGTATATATCATCTTTGCTCTTTTACTATCATTTCCTATTGGATTTCTTAAATATTCTGGTTGTTTTTGATATATAAGTGATGGAAGTTTACCATTATTTTCAAACTGATAATAATTCCTAGCATTTTTTCTAAGTAATGTTTTATCTATATTATGTTTATCATTTACCGAATTAATAATTAAATTTCTAATTTCTTCTGTATCTAAGTTATATACATAAGAAATATTTTGTATTAATTTTTTTTCGTCTTTAGTTAAAGTGTTTCTTGAAAGTAATCCTGTAGGTAAATATGATAATAAAAGATCAAAATCTATACTATCTTCTATTTCAATATTAAGTTTATTAAAGCTTTTAATATCATGTATTGAATTTATAAACGAAGAACTTGGTACGCTATCAAATACCTCATTAAAATTTTTAGTAATATCTTCATAATTACTATAGCTTATCTTTGGTAGTTTAAATCTATTAACAAGTTTTTCATACTCTTTTTTTCCAACATTATTATATAATACTATATTAAGTATTGGATGAGAAAATATTTCATGAGCTGATAGTGGCGAAAAAATTTCATATATGTATGTATTTACATCATTACCTTTTTTATAATATGTTTTTAATAAACCTATTGCTTCTAATTTTTCTCTTGCAGATATAATATCACTTAATCGCATTCTCATAGATGTCATTAAATGATGATGAGAATTTTCTTCACTCATAAACTCATTTTTATCTAAATCAAGACAAAGTGTAAGATATAAATTAATCGCATCTGTCCCAATAATTGGTTGATAAAGCATAGTTAATATCTTATTATCATTTTCTTGTAAAATAGTTTTATTAACAACAATATATATATCTGCTGGTAAAATGTTTATATCCATACTTTCTTTCCCCTAACACATGATTTTTCTTTGTATTTGATACAACTATTATAAAATATTTTAGTATTAAATACAAGATTTAACCATATTTTAACGATATAAATATGAATATTTACTTTTTTATTATTGCAAATAACAATTGTAACTACCTGTTTAGAAAATGCATATGATAATGATCTATTTTTTTATTTCTGACAACATATAATGAAAATCATTTGGAAATTTTTTAACATTTCTATTTACAGCTAAATTAATTGATTTTGTTCCATTTTTACACTGATATAATCTTGCTAAATCTGAATCTAGCATTACTTGTTTTCACCTTATTTCATATATCATATTTTCTACATTTAATTCTTCTTTTAGTTCGTACATTTCTCTTCTCCTATATTTTTAATTATTGTTTCTAAATACTCTTTGTCTTCTATTTTAGTAATTGCAAAACATTTATTACCTAAATCTTTATAGCTTGCACCTGAATGATACAATACTTTTTTATCAAGTATTATAAACCTATCATGAAACTTATCACTATATATTACTTTTAAATTATGATATTGCTTATTATATTTTTTTATGTCTATATCTTTTAATAAATTAAATTTTTTAGTTACAATAATTACTTTTACATTTAAATTCGTAATCATGTCTAAAATACTTTTATCTGCATAATTATCTATTATAATTATTTCTTTCTTTGCTTCCTTAAATATATCAATTAATAGTGAATATGCATCATATATTTGTCCCTCATAAAATATATGATTTATTTTTTCTTTTTCTCTAATTTTGAAAATGATTCTTGAAGTAATTTTATTTCGTTATCATGTTTAATAAGCATATTTTTCATATTGTCTTGTTCTATTAAATTTGCTGAAATATATTTTCTCATTTTTACAAATGCATCCATTATTCTTATACTTGTTTCTACTGCTACTTTGGATTTTAATATCGTAGATAGCATTGCAATCCCTTGTTCTGTGAATACTCTTGGATTATATCTTCTACCACCATATTTACTTTCTAAACTTGAAGTCGAAATTTTCGACCTCAAGTTTGTAAATTCAAAATCATTTAAAAAAAATGAAAATCTTTCTGGAAATTTATATGGATTATTTTTTACCGCCTCATTTATTCTTTTAGTTTCAACATTATATAATTTTGCTAAATCACAATCTAGCATTACCTGTTTACCTCTTATTTCATATATCATATCTTCTATGCTTAGATCTTCTTTTAGTTCGTACATTTATATCCTCCTATAATTATATTCTCTCTTTTTAAAGCAAATTCCACTAAAGATAGAAAAAAAGAAGATAAAAATCTCCTAATTTAACTTTTTTCATTATGTCTACTTACATTTAATATTATTCCTATACTTATCAAAGATAATATTAAACTAGAGCCACCATAAGAAAGAAATGGAAGCGTTACACCAGTTATAGGAACAAGTCCTACTACAACTGCTAAATTTAATAATGTTTGAAAAGCCATTTGAAATATTATACCAAAAACTAAATATTTACCAAATAAATTATCACAATTAATCGCAATTTTTATGCATCTATGAAATATTATTATAAATAAAAATGCTACTATTATTATTCCAAGTATACCAAGTTCTTCACTTATTATTGAAAATATAAAATCCGTTTGCGGCTCTGGTAAATAAAAATGTTTCTGTACTGAATTAAAAAGTCCAAGGCCCAAAAGTCCTCCTGGTCCTATCGCATATAATGATTGTATCGATTGAAATCCTGCCCCTAATGGATCCGTCCAAGGATTAATAAATGACACAATTCTTTTTATTCTATATGGAGCTGCAATAATAAGTCCAGCAAGTCCTAATAATCCTACTACACCTATTTTTACAAAGAACTTCATATCTACACCAGATACAAATAGTAAACCAACTACCCCTACTAATATAATTGCTCCTGTACCTAAATCTGGTTGAAGCATTATAAGACCAAAAGCAAGTAATGTAATAATTAATATAGGAAATACTCCCTTCACAATATGCCTTACATCTTTTGGATTAGAACTTAAATATTTAGATGCAAATATAATAATACCTAGTTTCATGAATTCTGATGGTTGTACTCCAAGTCCACCAATACCAAACCAACTTCTAGAACCATTTCTAATTGTACCTATCCCAGGAATTAATACTAAAATTAAAAGAAGAAAGCAAATTCCTAGTATAGTGTTTGCTTTCTTCAAATAGTTCGTATAATCTACCTTTGATATTATATATTGTGCGATAAGTCCAATTACAAGAAAAAATGCTTGTAATTTTAAATATTTAAATTCATCATTAAATTTATATTCAGCCCATATTGATGACGCTGAGAAAATCATAAGTACTCCAAACAGTGATAAAATCACCACTGCTATAAAAAGCTTATAATCTATTTTTTTCATTAATACCATACCCCATATACAAGAGCGCCTGTTCCAAGAATAAATCCAACTACATAAAATAATCTTACTATATCAGTTTCGCTCCATCCTAATTTTTCAAATGTATGATGTATTGGTGTCATTGGGAATAATTTTTTTCCTCTTATTTTTACTGATGCAACTTGAAGTATTACACTAAGTGTTTCAATAACAAATACACCACCAACTACTATTAATGACATTTCTCTATGAGTTAATATTGCAAGTGTTGCAAGTACTGCACCAAGTGCGAGTGATCCAGTATCACCCATAAACACTTTGGCAGGGTGACCATTGTATACCAGGAATCCAAGAAGTCCTCCAACAAGTATAAAACAGAATACTGCAACATCATCATAACCTGCTAGCCATCCAGAATTCCAAGCAATCATACCATAAACCATAATTGCGATTGCAGATAGTCCTGCAGCAAGACCATCAAGTCCATCTGTTAAATTAACTGCATTACTTGTTCCAACAAGCATAAATAATATAAAGAATCCATACATAAATCCTAAATTAATTTTTAAATGAAGCGCATATATTTCTATTTCTGGATTAGATCCATTTCTAATATATATATAGAAGAACATAATTGCAATTACTACTTGTGCTAAGAACTTTTGCATTCTTGTTAGACCTTTTTCATTGCACTTATATTTTACCTTTAAGAAATCATCTACAAATCCTATAAGTCCATAACCAAAGAATACAAATAAAATTATAAGTAAATTACTTGATATCTTAAGTTTATTAGTAAAACACAAAAATAAAATTGTAAAAATAGTAGAAACAATAAATATTATTCCTCCCATTGTAGGTGTTCCACTTTTCTTTTCATGTGCTTTAACAAACACACTTGTTTTTTGTCCTACTTTTAGTTTTCTAAGCCATGGAATAAATACTAAACCTAAAACTACTGACGCTATAAATCCTATCATTAAGGCTAGTACTGATTTCGCTAGTACATACATATAATACACATCCTTTATTCACAAAAATAATTATATCATACTTAATAATCTTTTTATTATATTTTTTTAATTTTTTACATTTTTATTTTTTATCTCCAAGTAATATTCTTATTTTACTACCCTCATATACCCTTTCTCCTGCTGATGGAGACTGGAATAATATGTATTCTCCGCTTCCTGTATATTGTACATCAAATTTCTGTAAACTTCCTTTTACATCACTTAATTTTTGGTTTACAACATTAGGCACTTCAGCATATTTTTTATCCCATAGTTGATAATTTTTTTCTTTAGCATCTTCACTTTTAGGAATATTTAACGCGTTAATAGAGTCTTCTAATATTGCTTTTGCAATAGGGGCTGCTACTGTTCCACCATATTGCACTATTCCTTTTGGATTATCAATTGCAACATATACAACTACTTTAGGATTATCTGCAGGTAAAAATCCAATAAATGATAATATATAATTACCCGACATATATGCACCATCTTTAACTTTTTGAGCAGTACCTGTTTTACCACCTACTCTATATCCATCTATAAATGCATTTCTACCTGTACCATTTGTAACAACACTTTCAAGTGCAAGTGCTGTTTTTTTACTTGCTTCTTCACTTATTACTCTTCTTACCATCTGTGGTTTATTAGTTACAACCGCATTATTTGTTTCTGGTTCTGTTATACTTTTTACTATATATGGTTTAAATAATTTACCACCATTAATTGCGGCTGATACTGCAGTTATCTGCTGTATTGGAGTTACTGATACACCTTGACCAAATGCAGTAGTTGCAAGTTCAACTTCACCAACTCTATCAAGTTTAAATATTATCCCTGTCGCTTCACCATTTAAATCTATTCCTGTTTTTTTACCAAATCCAAATTTTTCAATGTAACTAAATAATCTTTCTTTACCTAGTCTTTGTCCTAATGCAACAAATCCTGGGTTACATGAATTTTCAACAACTTGAAGGAATGTTTGTGCACCATGACCTTTTGTTTTCCAACATTTAATTTTTGCATTTGCTACTCTTACACTACCACCATCATAAAAATGATCATTTTGTAAATCAACTGTATTTTCTTCTAATGATGACGCAAGTGTTATTATTTTGAAAGTAACCCCCGAAAACGATAACTAAACAAAACAAAAAAAAGACTAGATTACCATATATAATTTATATACGATAACCTAGTCTATATCATAACTTAAATACACATTTATTCTAAAATTATTTCTTTGAAAATCGGCTCTACCTAAATCTAAAGTTTCAACTTCTTTAGTAAATATTGGCGAGTATTTATCATCATCTATATGTCTAGCACCTTTTCCAGTAGGAATTGGTTTTTTCAATAAATTCAGATAAATTTTTAACATTAATTTATGTCTATCATTATCTTCTTTATAAACTATAATTTCTTCTAAAAACTTATCTACAAATTCACTAACATTTTTTTTAGAATCAACCTGTTTTTTTATAGCATCTTCAATAACTTTGATATTGCCAAAACTATCTGACATAATTTTTCTTTCTTGTTCTATTTTGCCAATTCTTATATTTAAAGATGATATATCTTCGTTGTACTTATCATTTCTTTCTTTAAATTCAAGGTTATTAATACTACCATCAATATTTAATTCTAATAACTTTTCTTTTTTTGTTTCAATGGTTTTGATCTCGTTTTTTAATTTTGAAATTTCAAATTGATAATTATTATCTATTTTCAAATTAGAATAGTAACTTAACATTTCTTTTATAATTTCATTTTTATTATCAAATACTTGCTCCATTATAATTGTAAATATATTATTCAAATCCATCTCTGCAATTATCGGACTTTCACAAGCATCCAATCTATATTTTACATAATTACCACAAGCCCATCTTGGCTTTGTCTGTTTTCTTTTATTTGTCATTCTTTGATAAGAAACATTATGATCACTACAAAATATTTTTGTTGTATAACAATATTTTCTTTCAGTTTTTTTGGCATTGCCATTGCTTGCTTTCATTAGTGTACTTCTGCTATCTAATATCTCATTTGCACGATTCCATAATTCTTCACTAACTATGGCTGGTATACTGTCATCTTTATATATTACTTGTTCTTCTACTGGTATATAAACTCTTTGTTTAGTTCTATAATCAATCGTTTCAGTAGTATGTCCACGATAAAAGCCTTTATATTTAGGGTTCTGTATAATTCTTTTTAATGTATCTTTATCATAAATATTTCCTTTATAATTATTTATGCCTTGTCTATGTAATTCCACTGCTAATTTATAAAAACCATACTTCCCGGTAGCATATAACTCAAAAATTTTCCTTATTTTTTTGGCTTCTTCTTCTACAATCACTAATTTAGCATCATCTTTTTTATAGCCAGTGATTGTATTAGAGCCTAAAACTCTACCTTTTTTTATTGCTTCTTTATGTCCCCATTTAACACGAGATGAAAGCCTTTTGACTTCTTCTTGAGCAACACTTCCCATCATATTAAGTATAAATTCAGAGTTAGGATCATAAGTATTTATCCCATTAGACTGAAAATACACTCCAACATCATTAGCAAGTAATTCTTGAGTATATTTAATACTATCAGATAGATTTCTAGAAAATCTAGAAACTTCTTTTGTAACTATTAAATCAAAATAACCAGATTTTGCATCATCAATCATTTGTAAAAATTTTTTTCTCTTTTTAACAGTGCTACCACTAATACCTTCATCTATGTAACCATTAACATAAGTCCAATTTTTATTTGACTTTATAAAATTTTCAAAAAAAGATATTTGATTATCTAAAGAGTTTAATTGTTCATCAGTTTCAGTAGAAACACGGGCATAAAAAGTAACCCTTAAAGGTAGTTCGGCAATGTTTTTGCCTTTTAAGATTTCTTCTCTGACTTTATAGAATCTCATAATCTACCTCCTTAGCAACTTTTTACCTCTTTACTACAACGACTAATTTTCTCATAAATAATTTTACAAACTTCATCATATTGTTGTTCAGTAATTACACCTTGATCATATAATTTTTTATTTATTATCAATTCATATTCAAGGATTGTTATTCTTGGAGTTTTCAATAGAAAAAGCCTCCAAAAATAAGAGAAAAATCATCATTTAATTTTTTTGTTGATTGCATGGTAGCTCTCTTGAAAAGGATTGTCAAATCATTATGAGCATATTTGTAATTTTTTTTATTTTTTTTCAAAAAAACACCTCCAACTAGTAGAAGTGTATGAAAGGTAATTTTATTTAATGAATTAGAAACAAAATTAGACATTTTTATTTCCTTTCATTAAAGTTAAATCTTTCTCTAAAGGATTCTTTAAATGTATTTCAATAGTTGATTTTGTATTATCTCCGTTATCAATTTCTAAATGATAAACTTCTTTGTTTATTTTTCCTTTTAGAAATATTGATTCTTTGGTACTTAATGGTTCTTTTAACTCAAAACTAGCAAATGTACGATTATTATTTTCTTTAAACTCAAATAATTTAATTTTATCTTTCAATAAATCAT
>JAHZBE010000003.1 GCA_019423565.1 bacterium | reverse complement strand
TCAAACAAAAAAGTGGAACATCTTTTTTTATGTCCACTTTTATATTACAACTTCAATTTTAGTCTTCCTTTTTTAATATATCTAAAGTATGCGCAGCAGATCCTATCATTTCATATCTTTCACAAGTACTTAAATGATATTTAATAAATTCATTAAATGTATTTTCATCCATTTTATTTAATACATCTCTAATATAATTTGCACATCCATCAGGAGTTATAATTTTAACTCTTTTTAAATTTACTATTTTATTATAATTATTTATCTCTTCAATTCTAACAGGTGAATATAGATTATCAACCCAAGATACAATTTTATAATTATTATCAATTTCATTATTATTAATAGAGCTCATTATGTTATTTTCTTTAAAACCATATCTAATAATACAATAATCATTCATAAAATATTGAACTAAAATATAACCGTTCTTTTTAGTAACTCTTTTTGCTTCAGATAATGCTTTTATTTTTTCTTCATCAGTCATTAAATGATACATTGGACCAAAAAGTAATACAATGTCAAATGATTCATCTTTAAATTTAGAAAGATCAGTCGCATTTCCTTGAATAACTTTGACTTTATCACTATTTTTTTCAATTACTTTTAAATTATGTTTAACAAGTTCAAGGGCAGTAACATCATATCCATCATTTGCTAAATTTATAGAATATTTACCAGTACCTGCGCCAACATCAAGAATTTTAGGATTATTAAATTCCTTTAAATATTCCTTAATATATTTCATAGATGTAATAAATTCAACTTTTCCATGTCTTGTATTTAATCTTTTATCTTCATTAAATTTATTATAGTATTTAATTAAATTTTCTTCGTTCATAAATATATCACCAATAAAATAATACATTATTTTCCTTATTTTTTCTAGTGTATGGTATAATTATTTTATAAGTAGGAGGAAAATATATGCTTTGTAATAAATGTGGAAGTGAAATAAAAGAAGATAATAAATTTTGTACAAATTGTGGTAATAAAGTTATAAAAGATGAAAATGATTGTTATATATTATTTGAACGAATGAAACAATTTTATGGTTGTTTAGTTCCAATTGATATTTATTTGGATGGCAATAGGGTTGGAAGTGTTAAAAGTAATAAATCAATAAAAATAGATACAACATATGGGAATCATAAACTTTCATTTAATTTATGGAGTGGTAATGGAATGTATGATATCAATATTGCAAAAGGAGAAAATGTAAAAGTAACTTTTAAATTATCAATGGGACTTGTTACATCTGAACCTGAAATTATTTCTGTTGAGAAAATAAAGTAAAAAAATAATTATATAAAATTATTATAGGAGTATAGTTATGGAAAAAGAAAAATTTAATTATAAATTAAAAATAAATTATGATGATTTTATTCAATATGCAAAACTAAATAAAAATATTAAATATGGAAATTTTGTAAAGTTTGAATTGATTTTATTTGTGTTATTAGTTTTTCAAGTATTATTAAATCATAATTATTCAACATCTTATATTTCATTATTAGTTTTTTTGTTGCTTACATTAATATTATATATAGTAAATAAAATTACATTAAACGGATATATAACAAAATTATATAATTTGTTATATATAAATGAAGAGAAGTATGAAATAAGTTTTTATAAAAAATACTTAATAAGAAAAAGTAAAATTTCTAATAACAATATAGAATATTCTAAAATTAACAAAATAATTGAAACAAATAAAAATTTTTATATAATTTATAAAACATTATATATGTGTTTAAAAAAAGATGGATTGTCCAGAGATGAACAAGATTTTATCAGAAAAATTGATATAAAAAAATATAAACATAAAAATGATAATAAAAATATAAATTCAGATAAAGTAAATATTATATTTAAAATGATGTTCATAGTTAATATATTTCTTTTACTATCTTTAATTTATTTTATTACAGGCAGTTATTCTGAAAAATTTTGTTATCCAGTATTAATTGAATTATTTATCTTTATAATTTTTTTAGTAATTCAAGTTATTGCAAATAAAAAGGGTTATAAGTTAAATAAAAATATTGTTGTTAGTATAGTAGGTATATTTTTGTCATTAGTTTGCATTATTTTAGATTTATCTCCTAAAGATATTCCTATTGATTATAATAATATATATAAGTATGAAAAAATATCTTTAATAAAATTACCTGATAAAGGTAGATTTTATAAAGGTGTTAATTATCATGAAAACAGTTTAAGTAATTATAAATATTTTAAATCAATTTACTATAATGAATATGCAACTGAAATAGAAAATGAAATAAAGAAAAGTGATAAATGGTTAAGTACTGATAATATTTCTTCAAAATTAAATATTAAAAATTTAAATTATAATTCTGGATATTATTTAATATATAATAAATCACTTAATAAATATACTAATAAAATAGATAAAGAAAATGATTATGAATATTGTATAATGACTTATAATAAAGACACTAAATATTTAATAATATTAGAATTTAAGTATTAGGATGAGATACAAAAATTATCTTATCCTTTTTTAGTGTCAGGTTAATATACATTTTCATATTATGTATTATGAGGTGAGTTAAAATTTGAATTGGTTTAATAGTTTAAGCCCAGTAATTCAAACATTATTAGCAACAATATTCACTTGGGGAGTAACTGCTTTGGGAGCACTTGTTGTTTGCTTTTTTAAAGAGATGAATAAAAAAGTACTAGATACTATTTTGGGATTTAGTGCAGGAGTTATGATTGCATCATCTTTCTGGTCACTTTTATCTCCAGCATTAGATTTGTCATTAGAACTAGGATTTAAAGAATGGGTACTTCCATCAATTGGTTTTATAATAGGAGGCTTATTTGTACTTTTTTCTGATAGCTTTTTAGACAAAGTATTAAGCATAAGAAAGAAAAAAGAAAATAATGAATCATTAAAAAGAAGTATATTATTTGTTTCTGCAATTACAATTCATAATATACCAGAAGGAATGGCAATAGGTGTAGCATTTGGAAGTATTGTAAGTTCTAGTGCTAGTATGAACACCGTAGGAGCATTAATGCTTGCACTTGGAATAGGTATACAAAATTTTCCAGAAGGTGCTGCCGTATCACTTCCGCTTAGGAGAGAGGGGTATTCTAGGTTTAGAAGTTTTATGATAGGTCAGGCATCAGCAATAGTAGAACCAATTGCTGCTATTATTGGAGTAATACTTGCAATGAGTATAAAAAGTATACTACCAATTCTTTTATCTTTTGCATCAGGAGCAATGATTGTAGTAGTCGCAAGAGAACTACTTCCTGAAAGTGTAAAAGAAAATAAAAATTTATCAACAATAGGTTTAATAGGTGGATTTGTATTAATGATGATATTAGATGTTGCTTTGGGTTAAAGATAGAGTAATCTATCTTTTTTTCTTTATTTCTCCTATTTTTTACCATATTTTACACATAATTTAATTTTATAATGTAGTCATGAAATGAAGAAAAGATATGAAAAGTGAAAATGTAACATATAAAGGTGTAGAAGAAATTACAAAAGATACAACTATTTCAAGTGGTGAGTATGAATTAACTAACAGTGATGAGAATGCTATCTTAGTTAGTGGTGATATAACATCTAGTTTGTCAAATATAACTGTAACTAAAAAAGGTGATTCAACTAGTGCAGACGGAAGTAGTTTCTATGGAAATAATTCTGCTATATTAGCAAAATCAGGCGCAACATTAACACTTGATAATATGTAACAACTAGTTCAAATGGCGCAAATGGTGTATTTAGTTATGGTGGAAGCGCTACAACTAATAACTCTAATAGTGATGAGACAAATGTAACAATAAGTAACTCAAAAATAACAACAACAGATGATAATGCAGGTGGTATTATGACAACTGGAGGAGGTAAAACAACTGCGAATAACATAACTATAAATACAAGTGGGACATCATCCGCAGCAATAAGATCAGATAGAGAATGCGGAACAGTTACAGTAAATAAAGGAATATATACTACGGCAGGAACAGGTTTCCCAAGCATATATTCAACTGCGGACATAACAGTTAATAATGCAACACTAGTATCAAAAGCATCTGAAGGAATAGTAATAGAAGGAAAAAATAAAGTTACAATAAATAATACAAAATTAACAGATAGTAATACAAAACTAAATGGTCAGTCAACAACATATAAAAATATATTTTTATATCAATCAATGAGTGGAGATGCATCTACTGGTACAGCTGAATTTACTTCTAAGAATAATGATATAGTAACTAATAATGGTGATACATTTTATGTAACAAATACAACAGCTATTATAAATTTAACTAATAATAAAATTACAAATAATGATTCAAAAGGTAATTTTTTAAGAGTTCGAAAAGATTCATGGGGAAACTCTGGATCTAATGGAGGGGATGTAACTCTTAACATGACTAATCAAGAAGCAGATGGAGATATTGTTATTGATAGTATTTCAACTCTTATTATGAATTTAAAAGAAAAATTATTATTTACTGGTAAAATTAATTCAGAAAATAGTTCTAAAAATATAAAACTTGTACTTGATAAAACAAGCAAAATTAAATTAACTGGTGATAGTTATGTATCTAGTTTAGGAGATGAAGATAGTAGTTATGATAATATAGATTTTAATGGATATAAATTATATGTAAATGGAACTGCTATAAATTAGAAATCTAAGATTAATTTCTTAGTTTTTTTATGGAAAAATATTAAAAGATTATGTATAATTAATTTAAAGGATTGGTAATTATGAATAGGTGTTCTTGGGTTAATATGAATAATGAACTTTATGTAAAGTATCATGATGAAGAATGGGGAAGAAAAAGTTTTAATGATAATCATTTGTTTGAAATGTTATTACTTGAATCATTTCAGGCAGGTCTTTCTTGGGAATGTATACTAAATAAAAGAGAAAATTTTAGAGCAGCCTTTGATAACTTTAATATTGATAAAATAATAAATTATGATGAAGAAAAAATAAATATGTTATTAAATAATAAAGGAATAATTAGAAATAAATTAAAAATAATAGCAGCTATTAACAATGCAAAAATATTTAAGAAAATACAAAAAGAATATGGTTCATTTAGTAATTATATTTGGTCATTTACTAGTAATAAGGTTATATATGAAACAGGTAAAACAAAATCAGAGTTATCAGACAATATATCAAAAGATTTAAATAAAAGAGGTATGAAATTCGTTGGAACAATAGTAATATATTCGTATCTTCAAGCAATAGGAATAATTAATTCACATGATAAAGATTGCTTTTTATATATGGAGGAAAAATGAAAAAAGTTATGAAGAAGTTATACTAGAAATAAAAAAGAATATAAAAAATTAATTTATGTTTCAGAAACAGATAATTCTAAATCAATGAAATATGAGAATTATAGTACTAAATATGAACTTATTAATAGTTTTGTAAGTCCTATAGTTTTAGGTGCAATTATAATATTTTTATTAAGAATTTTTTACAAGAAGATATATAAAGTAGATTAATTCTATTTTTTTATTTACACAATTTATAACGTATGTTATATTGTAATTAGAATCATAGTATATGATATAAAAAAGGAGAGAAATAATATGAAAAATTTAAAAAGTATAATATGGGGACTTGTTTTGATTACTCTTGGAATAATAATAGGATTAAATGCATTTGAAATAATTAATGTAGATATATTTTTTGATGGATGGTGGACATTATTTATAATTGTTCCTTGTTTTATTGGTATTATTACAGAAGAAAATAAACTTGAAAATATAATTGGATTAATAATTGGAATAGGATTATTATTATGGAGAAGAGATGTTATAGAAATTGGTATGTTATGGAAACTTATTGTTCCAATAATATTAATATTAGTTGGAATATCATGCATATTTAAAGGAAAAATAGATAAAAAAATAGAATCTGAAATACAAAAAATAAATAAAACAAATGATAATAATTATTGTACTGTTTTTTCTGGTCAAGAAGTTAATTTATCAGATGAAAAATTTGATGGAGCAAACTTAACAAGTGTATTTGGAGGTATTGATTTAGATTTAAGAAATGCAAAAATAAATAGTGATACTGTAATAGATGTAAAATGTGTATTTGGTGGAGCAGATATTTTAGTTCCAGATAATGTAAAAGTAAAAATATCATCTTCATCATTCTTTGGTGGAGTAGATAATAAAAAGAAAAATAAAGATGATCAAAATAAAAAGTATACACTATATATAAAAGCAACTTGTGTATTTGGTGGAGTAGATATTAAATAGGAGAAAAATAATGGAAAATGTAATAGAAGTTAAAAATTTAACAAAAGAATATAAAAATTTAAAAGCCATAGATAATTTATCCTTTGAAGTAAAAAAGGGTGAAATTCTTGGACTTTTAGGACCAAATGGTAGTGGTAAAACAACTACAATAAATAGTGTATTATCACTTATAAAAGCAGATGGACAAATAAAAATATTTGGTAAAGAAATGAGTCCAGACGCTTATGATATAAAAAGAAAAATAGGTGTAGTATTTCAAGAAATTGCAGTATTTAGTGAATTAACTGTATATGAAAACATAGATTATTTTTGTTCACTTTATATAACAGATAAAAATAAAAGAAAAGAATATGTAAATGATGCGATAAAACTAGTAGGGTTAGAAAATTATAAAAAGTTTTATCCAAAACAGTTATCAGGTGGACTTCTTAGAAGACTTAATATAGCGTGTGGAATATCACATAAACCAGAACTTATATTCTTAGATGAACCAACAGTTGCGGTTGATCCACAAAGTAGAAATAATATATTAGAAGGTATTAAAAAGTTAAGAGATGATGGAGCAAGCATAGTTTATACAACACATTATATGGAAGAAGTAGAAATATTATGTGATAGAATTATTATTCTAGATAAAGGTAAAATACTTGCTGAAGGAACAAGTGATGAACTTAAAAAACGTGCAAATATAGAAGAAAAAATAACAGTAGAAATAGATGAAATAAATAATAAAATAATAGAAGAAATAAAAAAATTTAAAACTGTTCATAATATATCACTAAATGAAAAAGTACTAGTAATTACATATAAAAAAGGCAAAAATAACTTAGGAGAATTAATAGATTTCTTAAAAGAAAATAATGTAAAATATAATAAAATATTCTCAGAAAGACCATCACTTAATGATGTATTCTTATTTCTTACAGGTAAGGAACTTAGAGACTAATGTTTATAAATAATTTTAAATATTCATTTAAAGTACTAATAAGAAATAAAGGATTAATCTTTTGGACATTTGCCTTTCCAATATTACTTGGATTATTCTTTTATCTTGCATTTTCAGATATAGAAAATAAAGAAAATTTTAAACAAATAGATATTGCAGTTATAGAAAATAAAGAGTTTCAAAATGATGAATTCTATAAAGAAGCAATGAAAGAATTAAGTGATAAAAATAATAGTTCAAGAATATTTAATACAAAATATGTAAGTAAAAAAGAAGCAGAAGAAAAATTAAAGAATAAAAAAATATCTGGTTATTTAGAATTTACAAATGATAATGTTAATATTACTGTTAATTCATCTGGAGTAAATGAAACAATAATAAAGTATGTAGTTTCAGAACTTAAAAGTGATAAAAAAATAATGAATGATTTAGTAAGAAAAGAAGTAATAAAATCACAAAATAATAGTTATGATAAAATTATTAATTATGAAGAAATATATAACAATGTTATAAAAATATTAAATGAAGATAATGTAAAATTAAATAATATTTCAAATAAAAATTTAAGTTATACAATGATTGAATACTATACTTTAATTGCGATGGCATGTTTATATGGAAGTATGCTTTCAATGTATATTACTAATTTTAAACTAGCAAATATGAATAGTGTTGGAAAAAGAACATCACTATCACCAACAAGTAAAACAAAGTTATTATTAAGTAGTTTACTTTCTAGTTATTTAGTTCAATTAATAGGATTAACACTTTTATTTATATTTACAATATTTGTAATAAAGGTAGATTATGGAAATAATTTGCCACTTGTAATAGCGCTTTCATTAGTAGGATCATTATCTGGACTTACACTTGGAGTATTTGTTGCATCAAAATTTAAAGTAAGTGAAGGAAGTAAGATAGGTATTTTAATATCAGTTATAATGCTTGGATCATTCTTATCTGGAATGATGGGAATAACAATGAAATATGTAATTGATAAAAATATTCCTATAATTAATAAGTTAAATCCAGTAAATATGATAACTGATGGACTTTATTCATTATATTATTACAATACTTTAGATAGATATTATTTTAATATTATTAGTTTAGTAATATTTTCTATTATTATGATGATACTTTCTATAAACTCTTTAAGGAGGCAAAAATATGACAGTATTTAAAACATTTTTTAGAATAGTAAATAAACTAAAACCCACAATCATTTTATATACTGCATTATTAATTATATTTGGCGCAGTTAATATGAAAACAAGTGATAATAATATTAATTTTGTAAATAGTAAACCAGATATATTAATAATAAATCAAGATGTTAATAAAGGTCTTACTAAGAATCTAATTGATTATATGAAAAAAAATTCTAATATAGTAAAAATAGAAAATAATGAAGAAAAAATAAATGATGCGCTTTTTTATAGAGAAGTAAGTTATGTAATATATATTCCAAAAGATTATAGAAAAAATGTACTTTTAGGAAAAAATCCAAAATTAGATATAAAGAAGACAGATGAATATGATGCACATTTATCTGAAATGATGTTAAAAAGATATATAAAACTTCAAAATATATATAATGAAGAAGCGGGTAGTGAAGATGAACTTATTACTCTTATAAATGATAATATAAATGATGATGTAAATATTAAAATAACATCAAAAGTAGATACATCAAAAACATATAATATTGCTTACTATTTTAATTTTGCGAGTTACAGTATTTTAGCAATTATAATATATATTATATGTTTAGTACTATGTTCATTTAAAGAAGAAAGTATTAGTAAAAGAATTAATATTAGTAGTATAAATTATAAGAGTCATAATAATAAAATATTACTCGCAAGTATTGTTTTTTCAAGTATAGTTTGGCTTTTGTTTGTTATTATTGGTGTGATTGTAGTTGGTGATATAATGTTTTCTATAAGAGGATTAATATCAATTATTAATTCATTTATATTTACATTTTGCGCACTTACTTTATCAATTTTAATAAGTTCTCTAACTAATAATAAAAATGCAATATCTGGTATAGTAAATGTAATTGCGCTTGGCTCTGCATTCCTTTGTGGTGCATTTGTACCAGCAGAATATTTACCAAGTTCAGTGCTTAATTTTGCACATATTTTACCAGCATATTACTATATAAATTCTAATGATTTATTAAAAAATATAGATGTTATTAATATAAGTAGTATGCATCCTATAATAATAAATATGGTAATAATTATTATATTCTCTATATTATTTATTATTTTAAATAATGTAGTAACTAGAAAAAAGAGAAAAGCAAATTAAAATGAGTACTAGAAATAGTACCTTTTTTGTTGTATAATATCTTCTAGGAAAGAGGAATTTTTATGATAACAATAAAAAGCGATAGAGAAATTGAAATAATGAGAGAAGCAGGTTATATGGTTTCAAAAACACATAAATACTTAAAACCATTTATTAAGGAAGGTATTACAACAAAAGAACTTGATAGACTTGCAGAAGAATATATAAGAAGTATGGGTGGAGTTCCTACTTGTAAAGGTTTCGAAGGATTTCCAGCAACTCTTTGTACAAGTATAAATGATGAAGTTGTTCATGGTATACCAAGTAATAGAAAACTTAAAAAAGGTGATATTATAACTATTGATATGGTTATAGGTTATAAAGGGTATCAAGGAGATGCTGCTTGGACTTATAAAGTTGGAGATATATCAAAAGAAAAAGAATATTTAATGGAACATACTGAAAAAGCATTATATGAAGGAATAAAAATGGTAAAACCAGGAGCAAGAGTAGGAGATATATCTGCAGCAGTTGAAAAATATGCTAGAAGTCATAATCTTGGTATAGTAAAAGAATTATGTGGTCATGGTATTGGAACAGATATGCATGAAGATCCTAATGTTCCAAATTATGGTGCAGCAGGAACAGGACCAATATTAAAAGCAGGTATGGTAATATGTATAGAACCAATGCTTAATCTTGGTACAGATGATATTTATGAAGAAGACGACGGATGGACAATTAGAACAGAAGATGGAAAAAGTGCAGCACACTATGAACATACAGTATTAATTACAAAAGATGGTTATGAAATATTAACTCCAAGATTAGATTAATAACAAAAAATAATTATTGACATATAATAAAGTAAATGATATCATTTATTCACAAGTTAAATATTAATCAAGTTGTTATTTATTAACAACCGGGCCTTTTTTGGCAGCATATAAGTATACACTTAATTTGCGGGACATAATATAAGTTTCACAAATTAGGTGTATTTTTATTTAAAAATAGGAGGATATATGAAAAATAATGAAAAAATAGCAATCAAGGTTTCTGTAATAAGTATTATTTTGAATTGTTTATTAACACTTATAAAATTTATTTCAGGTGTTATATCAAAGTCATCTGCGATGATATCAGATTCAGTACATTCACTTTCTGATGTACTTAGTACTTTTGTTGTCATAATAGGAGTAAAAATTTCAAATAAAAAAGCAGATAGTGATCACCCTTATGGTCATGAAAGAATAGAATGTGTATCTGCAATTATACTTTCTGGTATGCTTTTTATAATAGGAGCATTAATAGGAATAAATGGAATAAAAAATGTAACTAATAGTAGTAATCTTGTTATGCCAGGAGTTTTAGCCCTTATCGCATCTATTATTTCAATAATATCAAAAGAAGCAATGTACCAATATACAATAAGAGTATCAAAAAAAATTAATTCGGCAGCATTAAAGGCAGATGCATGGCATCATAGATCAGATGCATTATCATCAATTGGTAGTTTTATTGGAATATTAGGTTCTAGACTTGGATTTAAAATATTTGATCCATTAGCGAGCGTGATAATATCATTATGCATTATTAAAGTTTCAATAGATATATTTAAAGATGCAATAGATAAAATGGTAGATAAATCCTGTGATAAAGAAGTTATTGATAAAGTAATAAGTGTAATTGAGAAAAATGAAAGTGTTAAAAATATAGATGATATTAAAACAAGACAATTTGGCAATAAAGCATATGTTGATGTTGAAATATCAGTAGATGAAAATTTATTATTAAAAGATGCGCATAAGGTTGCTGAAGAAATTCATGATAGTGTTGAAAATGAAATAAATATCGTAAAACATTGTATGGTTCATGTTAATCCATATGAAGTAAAGTAAAAAATGTGATATAATGAGTTAAGAGGTATTTTATGATTGATGAATTATTTAAAGACTATTACAAATATTCAGATTTTTATGATATTTTCAATAAGTATAGAAATTATGAAAGAGAAATGCGCTTTTTATTTAGAATGATTAAAGATAAAAAAAGAGTATTAGATTTAGGTTGTGGTACAGGAACACACTTAAATATTTTAGAAAATGTAGGTTATATAGTTGATGGCCTTGATTTAAGTGAAAATATGGTTGAACTTGCAAAAACAAAGGTAAAAAAAGCAAGAATTTTTAAAGCTAATATACTTGATTATAAGATTGATGAAAAATATGATGCGATTATATCAATGCATTCAGTTTTTAATCATTTAAAAAGTTATGATGAATTTGAAAAGGCACTTCAAAATTCACTTGATCATTTAGAAAAAGATGGAATAATGGTAATAGATTTAGATAATAGAAGATCAAATGATGATGTTTATGATGTAGTAGATGGAAATAAAAGATATATGGAATGCTTTTATAGTCCAAAATATAGTATGCAAATAAGAACTATTAATTTTACAATTGGACTTAAAACATTTACATTTGAACATGAGTTTTTTATCTATAAAAAGAAAAAATTAGAAGAGATACTAGACAAATATGATGTTAGTTATGCACTTCTTACTAATTTCTTTAGGCAAAAAGCAAATGATGAATCAAAAAGAATACATGTGGTTATAAGGAAGAATGGATAATGGAAAAATATATAGTAAAAGAAAATGAAATATTAATAGAATTTTTAAAGAAAATGTTTAGTAATTTATCAAAAAATAGTGTAAAAAGTTTATTACATAATGAAAAAGTATTTGTAAATGGTAATATGACTACTAAATATAATTATGAATTAAATATTGGAGATGTAGTTGAAATAAGAGAGAAAGTTGCTAAAAACATAGATATAATATATGAAGATAAAGATATTATTGTAATAAATAAACCATCTGGTTTACTTACAGTCGCAACAGAAAAAGAAAAAAATAAAACTGCATATCATTTAGTTATGGAATATTTAAAAAAGAAAAATAAGAATAATAGAATTTTTATAATTCATAGACTTGATAAAGATACATCAGGAATAATTATGTTTGCTAAAAACGAAAGAGCTAAACATTTATATCAAGATAATTGGAATGATATAGTAAAGAAAAGATGTTATTATGCAGTTATTGATGGAAAAATGGAAAACAAAGAAGGAACGATTAAAAGCTATTTAAAAGAAAATGGTAATATGGTATATTCTGTAAAAGATAGAAGTGGTAAACTTGCTATTACAGAATACAAAGTTTTAAAAGAAAGAAAAAATATTTCTCTTTTAGATATTAATTTAAAAACAGGTAGAAAAAATCAAATAAGAGTACATATGAAAGAAAATAAAACACCAATACTTGGTGATTTAAAGTATGGTGAAAAAAGTAAACTAATTAATAGACTTGCACTTCATGCATATAAGTTAGAACTTGTAAATCCGGTTACGAAAAAATTACTTACTTTTGAAATAAATATGCCAAATGAATTTAAAATGCTGTTTAAATAGAAATGCACCATAGTATGTATTTCTTTTTTTTAAGCAAAATAATAATGGTGATAAATATGAATATTTTAATAACAGGTTCAGCATCTGGACTTGGATATAATGCTGGAATTAATCTTGCAAGAGAAGGTTATCATGTTTTTTTAACAACTGAAAATGATAAACAATTAGAAGTATTAAATGATAAAGTTAAAAATATGGATAATATAGATACTTTCAAATTAGACATTACAAATAAAAATGATTTAAGAAAATTAGAGAAAAAAGATATTGATATATTAATAAGTAATGCTGCAGTTGGATATGGAGGTAGTATTATTGATATAGATACAGAAAAATTTAGACATAGTTATGAAGTAAATGTTCTATCAAATTTTGAACTTATAAAAAAAGTTATCAATAAAATGATAGAAAAGGGTAATGGCAAAATAATAATTATGTCTTCTATGATATCAAATATATCAATTCCATTTTTTGGAATATATGCAGGAACTAAAGCAAGTATTACAATGACAGGTAAATGCTTAAGAAAAGAAATAAAAGCAATAAATAAAAATATAAAAGTATGTATTATAGAACCAGGACTTTATAAAACAGGATTTAATAGATTCATGATAGAAAATAAATATAACGAAGAAACTATTTTTAAAGATTTTTATGATTCAATAAGAAACTTAGAAAATGAAATATTAGATTTTTCTGCTAAAAAGAAGTATGATTCTATTACAAAACAAATTATAAAAGCAGTTAAAGAAGAAAATCCAAAAGAAATATATAGAGCTCCAATGTTTCAAAATTTATTAATAAAATTATATATTAAATTCTTGAAAAAATAATTATTAACAATTATAATATAAGTGCACTTTTACTTAATGTGCTAGAAAGAGATTAATATGTATCAAAGTTTAAGAACAAATGAGTTACCTGATGATTATGTTGTTTTTGATATAGAAACAAGTGGTCTTAATCCTAAGAAAGACAAAATAATTGAAATAGGTGCGATAAAATATAAAGATAATAAGAAAATAGATGAATTTAGTTATTTAATAGATCCAGAAATAAAATTAAATCAAATAATAACAGATGTGACAGGTATTACAGATGATGATTTAAGGGGAAAAGATAAAATAGACGTAATACTTCCTAAATTTTTAGATTTTATTGAAGATTATACAATTATTGGTCATAATGTAAAATTTGATTATGACTTTATTGAGGCAAATATTACAAAACTACATTTAAAACATTTAAGAAATAGAATAGTTGATACTTTACTTCTTTCTAGAATAACAATATATGATAGTAAAAATCATAGATTAAAAACATTAAAAGAATATTTAGGATTAAACTATAATTCACATAGAGCACTTGATGATTCTTTAACTTGCAATGATTTATATCAATATTGTAAAAATAAGAAAAAAAAGTTTGACAAATGTTAGTTATATATTTATACTATATGCTTAAAAAAAGGTGAAGTGTATGAATGATAAAGAATTATTTAGGTATTTACAAGAAATAAAGGTTATATTAAATGTTTTATCAAATAATGACTATGATGAAAGAATGAAAAATTTAGAAGAAAACCTGTCAAAAAATCAAAAAATGTATGCAACTTTTTTATATCAGTATGTAAAGCTTAAGTTAAAAATAAAGTTATTAAATACTATATCTTTAGGTTACTATATGAGGCAAAATGGTTCATCAGTTAAATATGAACAATTACGTTTAGAACAAACAATTGAAACATATGATGATAGATGCTACGATAATGAAATAAAAATTATAGGCTTAAGAAATGAAAAAGAAAAAAATGAAAATCTTATTAAATGTTATAGCAAAACCTTAGAACAAATTAGTTCATATTTTGAGGTAAAATAACATGAAAAAAAATGAATATATAGAGTTATTAAGGTTTATTCAAAATAATTTAAAAAATGAAAATAATGAAAATAATGAAATGTTTAACAAAGTTGATTCATATGATTATGTTTCAGATTTAGAAACAATTACATTTGAATCTTTAATTAAAAGTTTTATATTAATATTCTGTATGGAATTTTCTTATTACAAATTAGATAATAAAGTAATAAGCATATTGCTTGGGAGCATAAGTTTATTTAATTTTTTTAAATATTTATATTTTAATAAAATAAGTAGTGATTTTAGAGAAAATTATATATTAAGTTGTAATATTCATAATCAAAATAAAAAAGAAATATCAAAATTAGAAAATGCAATAGAATTTTTTCAAAGTTCAAGTGAAGAAGAAATTCAAAAGTATTTAAGTTATAAAATGGGAGATAGTAAAAAAATTAACTAGTTTTATCTAGTTTTTTTTATTACTATAAGGTATAATACATATAGATTTGGAAGTGATTAAAGATGAATTTAGCAAATTCTTGGAAAGATTATAAAATATTAGATATGTCAGGTGGAATGAAACTTGAGTCTTGGAATGGAATAATATTATCAAGACCAGATCCACAAATAATATGGGATGAAAAAACAAACCCAAAATTATGGAATAAAGCAAATGCTGTTTATCATAGAAGTAAAACCGGTGGTGGATACTGGGAATACAAAAATAATATTTCTGATAGATGGACAGTTAGTTACAAAGATTTAACATTCAATATTAAATTAATGGGATTTAAACATACAGGTTTATTTCCAGAACAGGCTGTAAATTGGGATTATATGATTGATAAAATAAAGAAAAGTAATAGACATATAAATGTACTTAATTTATTTGCGTATACAGGTGGTGCGACAGTTGCTTGTGCTTATGCAGGAGCAGACGTTGTACATGTTGATTCATCAAAAGGTATGACTGCGTGGGCAAAAGAAAATATAATAAGTTCAAATCTTCAAGATAAAAATGTAAGATTTATTGTAGATGATGTAATTAAATTTGTTCAAAGAGAAATAAGAAGAGGTCATAAATATGATGCGATTATTATGGATCCACCATCATTTGGTAGAGGAGCAAATAAAGAAGTTTGGAATATAGAAGAAAGTTTATTTAAATTAATTAAACTATGTGAAGATGTATTAAGTGATGATCCATTATTTTTCTTAATTAATTCATATACAACAGGAATGAGTCCAAAAGTACTTGAAAATATATTAAGTCTTACAATAAATAAAAAACATAAAGGCAAAATAAGTAGTGGTGAAGTTGGTCTTCCTATGGAAAATAGTGATTTAGTTTTACCATGTGGTATTTATGGAAGATGGGAAAAAGATGAATAATTTGAAAATTTTATATGAAGATAATCATATTATAGTAGTTATTAAACCATATAATGTTCCAGTTCAAGCAGATTCATCAAATGATCTTGATATGCTTACTATAATAAAAAATTATATAAAGGAAAAATATAATAAACCAGGTAATGTTTATTTAGGACTTGTTCATAGACTTGATAGACCAGTAGGTGGAGTTATGGTATTTGCAAAAACAAGTAAAGCAGCATCAAGACTAAGTGAAGAAGTTAGAACTAATAAAATACATAAAACATATCTAACAGTAGTTCATGGCGTTTTAGATAAAAAGTGTGATAAACTTATAAATAAAATGTCAAAAGATGAAAAAACACATAATTCATATATAGATGAAAAAAATGGAAAAGAAGCAATATTAGAATATAAAGTAATAAAGGAAGAAGATAACTTATCTTTATTAAAAATAAATTTAATAACAGGTAGACATCATCAAATAAGACTTCAATTAAGCAATATTAATCATCCAATATATGGTGATCAAAGATATGGTTTTCAAGATAAGAAACAAATAATGCTTTATGCATATAAATTAGAATTTACACATCCAGTTACAAAAGAATTAATGACTTTTAAAAACTTACCAAACTGGAATATAGTAAAAAGTGAGGAGGATATTTTATGAGAAACTTATATATAGATTTTGATGGAGTAATATTAGATACTTTACCTCCTGTTTATAAACTTGCTAAACAACTTAATTTAGACTATAAAACTCAAACAAAAGAAATGAGTAAATTATTTTCTAAGATAGACTGGGAAGAATTAATAGATGATTCTGTTGCTTTAAATGATAGTGTAAATGCCATAAGAAAACTAAGTGAATCAGGTAAATTTAATATATCAATTTTAACACATGTAAATTCACTTAAAGAAGCAAAAGCCAAAATTAAATTTTTAGATGGTATTACTAATGATTTAACAATAATACCTGTTCCATCTGGAGTTTCAAAAACAAAAATGACTCAAACAAAAGGTGCAATACTTGTTGATGATTATTCAGGTAATTTAATAGATTGGGAAGAATCTGGAGGAATAGGAATAAAGTTTACAAAAGAAAAAGAAAGAAATTGTAAATTTAAAAATATAACATCTTTAGAAGAAATTTTAGATATATTTAAATAGGTGAAGTAAAGTGGTAGTAAAAAAAATAGTAGTAGGAAATTTAGAAGAAAATTGTTATTTAATTATCAAGGACAAGAGTTGTATAATTGTTGATCCTGGTGATGAGTTTCATAAAATTGACGAAACAATAAAAAAATTATCTTTAAATGTGGTAGCTGTTTTAATAACACATGCACATTTTGATCATATAGGAGCTTTAGAAGAAGTATTAAATAAATATAATGTTCCTCTTTTTTATAATAATATAAATAATGAAATATCATATGAAAATTTAATTAATGTTAATGAATCAAAATATGAATTAGATAAATTTAAATTTGAAGTAATATATACTCCTGGTCATAGAAATGATTTAGTTACATATTATTTTTACGAGGATAATATTATGTTTACCGGAGATTTTTTATTTAGAAATTCTATTGGAAGAACAGATTTAGAATATGGTAATATGATTGATATGCTTAAAAGTATAAAGAAAATAAAAAAGTATCCAGATAATATGTTAATTTATCCGGGACATGGGTCCGAAACAATGTTAAAACACGAAAAGGAAAATAATTATTATTTTGGTGATTAATATGAATAAAAGTAACAAAAATGAAACAAAAAATTTATTACAGAGAAAAAAATTTCTTTCATCAATACGAGATTTATCTAATAATTTAAAATTTGATTTAGCAAAAAAAGAAGTATTAAAATATTTATCGGAATTTCCATATGATGAGTTTGCTATTGTTGAATACTTGAAAATATTAATTAAACAAGAAAACTACAAAGAAGCATTTGATTATTGTAGTGATGCAATTATTAATAATTATATCGAATTTCAATATGCTTTATTAAATAAAAAAATAAATAATACAGAGTATGCAAAAAAGTATTTCCTTGATATTTATGAAAAAGAAGGAATAGATGAAGCACTATTTCAACTTATATCAATTTACATAAAAGAGAAAAATTATGAAAAAGCGTATGAATATTTTATGAAAATTAACGATTATAATCATGAACGTGAATTTGAAGTTGGTATATTTAGAAGATATATTTATGAAAAGATTTATCAGGGATTATTAATTGGCAATTTAGAATATTATCCAAGACAAATAGAAGAATTTAGGGAAGAAGAAACAAAGAAAAAATTAATATCAGAAAAGAATGATAGGTATAGTTTTTCATCTAAAGAAATAATTTTAAGTGTTTATGAAAATGCAAAAGAACAAATAAAAAGTATGACTGAATGTGGTTATTACTTATTTGATGAATATTTATTTTATTTTCCAAGCATTGGAAAAGTAGATTCGAAAAGTACGGATTATATAAAAGTATTTACGAAAATGAATACAAAAGATATTATTGATATAAGACCTTACTTATATTTTGGTAATGAAAAGGTACCAGTACTTGAAAAAAAGTTATAAAAAATATTCTAAAAATTAAATTTCCCTCATATATATTAGTGTAATACTAAGGAGGCAAAAAATATGGAAACAATCAAAGTTTCATCAAAATCAAATCCAAATTCAGTTGCAGGAGCACTTGCAAATGTATTTAGGGAAAAGTCGTCAGTAGAAATGCAAGCAATAGGAGCAGGTGCTTTAAATCAAGCTATTAAAGCAATTGCAATAGCAAGGGGATTCGTCGCACCATCTGGTAAAAATTTGGTATGTATACCAGCATTTACAGATATCTTAATTGATTCTGAAGAAAGAACAGCTATTAAATTAATTGTAGAAGCAAGATAACTTGCTTTTTTTAGTGTAAAGTTATTTCTTTTGTATGTTAATTTTAATTTATAGGTGTTACAATAATAAAGGTGATATAAAATGAATAAAAGTACAGAACTTGGTATAATAGATTATTCAATCCTTACAACAATGGGTAAGAAAGGAGATTATTCAAGTTATGAAAATGTAGTTGGTGCTTTAGAAAATTACGTATTTCAAGATAACCCTATTGGATTTACTAGAAAAGATAATGCTAGAGATTATATAAAAAGTTTAAGTAAGGATGATATTAGAAAAGAACTTGTAAAAAATATAGTAAAAAAACATTGTTGTGCAGAACAAAATGGATATGCAACATTATTAAATACAGATAAAAAATTTGTGGATGAATTAACAATATCAGAAGCAGAATTATTGATATTTAAAACTATTTCATCACCCAATACAACTATGTATGAATTTGATGACATATTGAATAAACTACCAAAATTAACAACACTTATGATAGAATCATTTGTTGATTCTAGATATTTTGATAGAAGTTATATGGTAACTAATTTGGATAGTAATGAACTATTAATACCCGATTGTCAAAATTTACTATTCAAAATAGAAACATTTTATTTAGAAAAGCAAAATAATAAAGATAATAATTTAAGGGCAATATCTTAATTGGTATTGTTTTTTTACTAAAATAATATATAATAATTGTTGAAAAAAGGAAATTATTGCATGCAAAAGAGATTTTTGAATATTTTTTCAAAAATTAAATGCAACTTTTAAATAGTTAAATTTGTTTAATCAATTGTTTTCTTTTTTTAGTTTATTTTATGAGTAGTTTATAACTCAAATTGACTTCATCTTTTTTTATGGGAACGAGATGAAGTTTTTTTGTTATAGTATTTCCATAAATATTGTTGAATAATTCAAAAGGTGTATGGAAATTTAAACTTTTTCTTGAAACATTATTTATGTTATTCATCATATCAATAATGTTTTCATTAGTTAATTTATCAAAAGTTATACCTTTTGGAATAATATATCTTATAAATTCATGATTTCTTTCAATTCCACCTTTTTGCCAAGAAGAATAAGGTTCACAATAGAATACGTTAATTTGTTTTTCATCGGTTAGTTGATCAAATTTAATATCTTCAGGCTTAGAAAATTCCCAACCGTTGTCTGTTAATATTACTTCAAATAATATCTTAAATATTTCTGATCCTAATTGTTTTCTAATTTTTTTAAAAACATTAGATACTGAATCAGGCTTATATTTATCTATTAAAAACATAAACATCAGTTTACTATTTCTAAAATAAAGAGTCATGATACATTTTTTATCTTCAAATTTACCTATAACAGTATCCATTTCAACAATATTAGAGTTAGGATGAATTTCTATATATTTATTCATATCTTTTAATGTTCTACCAAATCTAATAACATTATCAAATCTAATAGTTGGTTTTTCATTTGTTCTTTTCCTAGGTTTATAACTATAAGCTCTAGGAAGCATTTCATCATTAATGCTTGAAAAATAACCTTTATGAACATAATTATAAAATGTTTGAATTGATCTAGGAAATTTATCTTTAATATTATTAAAAATATGAGAAATAGGTTGGTTCTTATTTTTAATTTTGTCTTTAAAATAATCATTCCAATAATCGATTTCATCAATCGACATATCAATACCTATTCTAGACTTTTCTAATAAATAATTATAATTTTTTTGAGCTTTAATGTAATTATAATAATATTTCTTTTTGCGACAATAAGTTTTAATGTTGCATCCGTTACAAACATATGGGAATCTTTTTGTTTTATTGCATTCTTTAAAATCACCTTTACCAGTTATTCTTCTATTTTTGATTTCTCTCGATACAGTAGAAGAAGTAGAATCAACATAATAAGCTATATCCTTTAATTTATAATTTAATCTTAATAATTGTTCAATCAACATTCTGTTTTCTACAGATAGTCTTCTTTTCATATTTATCCGTCCTTTCTTTGATAAAAAAGAAAACAATTGATTGATTATTTATTAAATACTATTAAAAAACTAAATGCAAGTTTTATTAATTCAAGTTAAAAAGTTGCATTTAACTTTTTAAACAACATTTTTATTATAAATAAATTGACATTATTTTAATTTATGATATCATAAATATCTTAAGAGGAAGTAATATATGGAAAAACAAGGTAAGTTAGAAGACAAGATTATTTTATATGAATGTTTCAGAAGGTATTTAGAACGTTATAAAGATTGCTATGGTAAAAATAAGTATTTACCGCAAAATCTTATAGAATTTTATTATCAAGCAACAGACGATGTAAAATTTGATTTGTTAAAAAAATCTTTCATGAAAAAATATATTTATAACGAAAATGAAGTAGAGGCTGCACATACCTCTTGGGAAAGAAAAGGACTAAGAGAAATGTATAATTTTATACATGGATATGATACAAGTAAGATGGATATTTATACAATTTTAGAACTTCATGAGCAATTATATAAATATGCACCAAATAAAGATTTTGGAGGTCATTTTAGGAATTCTGATGCACATATAAGTGACAGTATGGCAAATCTTATGGAATGGTCATGTATTAGGTATGAAATAATAAAATTAAAAGCATATACAAAAGAATTAATTCAAAGAGGAAAAGAACTTAATGGCACAAGTGATTTTGATGAATTATTTAAATATATAGAAGAATGTATAATATTAAATACTGATTTATTAAAAATTCATCCATTTTATGATGGAAATGGTAGATGTATTAGAGGTTTTACAAATATGTTATTTGAACTTGCAAATATTCCACCAATATATGTTCCTGCAGAAGAAAAAGAAAGATATAAATCAGCAATTAGAAAAACTGATGAAGATATATATAAAGATATAATAATATTTTATTATTACAAAATATGTGATTCTATAATAGATCTTCAATACAGTAGGGTTAAAAAAGAAAAGGATAGAGCATTAAAGTTATTAAAAAGTGAGAAAAACGAGGACTAGTTTCCTCGTTTTATTTCTATTAAATATGGTGCATTAATATTATCAGTATTATGATATTCATTATAATTGATGTTATTATCTTCTAGATATTTTTTTATATATGTTCCTTCTTTTTTACCTTCTTCATGAGGATAAATAACTATAAGTATAATTCCTTTATTATTAAGCATTTCAAAAGAATTTTTAATAGCATTAACAGTACTTATATGATTTGTCATAATATTTTTATCACCATTAGGTAAATATCCTAGATTAAAAAGTATTAAACTTATTTTACCTTTATAATCTTTTAAAGTTACATTTATATTTTCATGACTTTCATTAAATAGTTTATAATTTTCTTTTTTATTATCTTTTAATAATTTATCAGTATTATTAATCGCAGCACTCTGCACATCAAATCCAAAAACAAATCCTTTATTTAAAGCATTACATAAATATAAAGTATCATTCCCATTACCAGTTGTCATATCTACTGCAATATCATTTTCTTTTAAATTTTTATCTATAATTTGTCTTACTTTATTTAATATACTTTTATTAAATCCTTGATATGTATCTCTTCTTTTTAATTCTTTATCAATGTCATTAAGAACACCAAATTTTTTAGTAAGCCAAGTAGGTTCAATAAGTTCATCTTTATCAGGATCACCTGTAATTCTATTAATAACAATTTTTTCATCTAAATATTCTAGCTGGTCACATACAATATCTACATATTCATATTTAGTAAGAACGTGGAAGTTTTCTTTTAAGTATAATTTAAAAAGGTTAGTGTCTTTTAATATATGAAGCATATGAATTTTTATACCAAGAATTTTTTTGTTTGATAAATATTTAGCAGTTTCAATCATCATTTCTTTTGTTTCATAAGGTAAACCATTAATAATATGGACAACAACATTTATATTTCTGTCATTTAATTTTTTTAAGCAATTTTCAAATTCTTCTAAAGTGCTTCCTCTATTAATTAATTTAGCCGTTTTATCATGTATAGTTTGAAGGCCAAGTTCTATAACTAGATCAGTTCTTTTATTAAGTTCTTCCAAGTAATCTAGTACTTCATCACTAATAGAATCAGGACGAGTTGCGATATTTAAGCCTACAACATTATTTTGTTTTAATATTAGTTCATACTTTTCTTTTAATTCAGAAAGAGGAGCATATGTATTTGTATTTGCTTGAAAATATCCAATATATTTTGCTTTTGGCCATTTTTTATGTAATACTTCTTTAACTTCTTTAAATTGAGTTAATAAATCAGTATCATCTTCATAATATTCTCCAGATCCATGTGCACAGTATATGCATCCACCATATCCTTTAGTGCCATCAATATTAGGGCATGAAAAGTGAGCATTTAAACTTACTTTAAATACTTTACATCCATATTTTCTTTGATAATAATAATTTAATGTATGATATCTTTTATTATCAAGTGTATATTTAAACATAATTATCGCCTCTTTTTTATTGTATCATAAAAATGTACTTGAAAAAACAAAATAAATATATTATAATCATTAGTAATGAGTGATGAAGAAAAGTAGTAGTAAATATTTTACTTTAAAAGAGAGTTAGTGATTGGTGGAAACTAACAAGTAAAAATTTATGAACTTGTTTTGGAGCTTAAACGTATTTCCCTGCGTTAAAGGAATTAAAGAGCATAGTAAGTCTATGAAGTAAGGTGGTACCGCGATATTGTCGTCCTTACATTTCATAGATTTTTTTTGTTTTAGAGGTGAAGTATGAAAGAATTTATAATTTTGTTTGTATTATTTTTTATAATAATTTATCTGTTTTACTATTTTTTATATAGAAGAAAGAAATTTGTATATGATAAGAAAACTTTATCACCAGATATTAAAATATTAGAAGGTTATTATAAAGTAAATACTGAAAAAATAGGATACCAAAGGGTACTTAGAATAATGAATTTTGTTAATTCATTAATGCTTACTATTATGATTATGATAGTATATAAATTAAATAATTATATATATAAGTTTTTAATATTACTTGTATTAATAGTACCTTTTATATGGGTAACATATTATTTTTTAGCAAAATATTTAAAACATTTAGAAAGGAAGAGTGAAGAAAATGTATAATTTTAAAAAAATAGAAGAAAAATGGCAAAATAAGTGGGAGAGGGAAGAAACTTTTAAAGTAACAGAAGATAAGAGTAAGAAAAAGTTTTATATGCTTGTTGAATTTCCATATCCATCAGGAGCAGGTTTACATGTTGGACACGCAAGATGTTTTACAGCAAGTGATGTACAAGCAAGATTTAAAAGAAGTAAAGGATTAAATGTATTATTTCCATTTGGATTTGATTCATTTGGTAATCCAGCAGAACAATATGCGATAAAAAATCATGAACATCCATCTATAATGACACATAAATGTATTAATGTATTTAGAAGTCAAGCAAAAAGCCTTGGACTTTCTGTAGATTGGTCAAGAGAAATAAGTACTTGTGAACCAGAATATTATAAGTGGACACAGTGGCAATTTATAAAATTTTTTAATGCAGGACTTGCATATAAAGATGAAAAAGAAATAAATTGGTGTCCTAAATGTAAAATGGGTCTATCTAATGAAGATTCACAAGGTGGAAAATGTGTTAGATGTGATACACCTGTTGAGAAAAAATTAAAAAATCAATGGATGCTAAAAATGAAAGATTATTCAGAAAAATTAATTGATGGACTTAAAGACACAGAAATACTAGATAAAGTAAAAACAGCTCAAATTAACTGGATAGGTAAATCAGTAGGTGCGCATGTTGATTTTAATATAAAAGAAATAAATGAAAAAATAACAGTATTTACAACAAGATGTGATACATTATTTGGAGCAACATTTATGGTAATTTCACCAGAACATCCAATACTTTCAAAATATGAAGATAAAATAAATAATATTTCAGAAGTAAAAGAATATCAAAAAGAAGCAAGAAGTAAATCAGATATAGAAAGAACTGATATGACTAAAGAAAAAACTGGTGTAAAAATTGATGGATTAACAGCAGTTAACCCAATTAATAATAAAGAAATACCAATATATATTAGTGATTATGTTCTTATGGGTTATGGAACAGGCGCAATTATGGCAGTTCCAGCACATGATACTAGAGATTATGAATTTGCTAAAAAATTTGGTATTGAAATTATACCGGTATTATCAGGTGGAGATACATCAAAAGAAGCATTTACAGGTGATGGAGTACATATTAATTCTGGATTCCTTGATGGTCTTAATAAAGAAGAAGCATTAAATAAAATGTATGAATATTTAGAAGAAAATAAAATAGGTTCTAAATTTACAAATTATAAACTTCAAGACTGGATATTTAGTAGACAAAGATTCTGGGGTGAACCAATTCCTATGGTACACTGTGAAAAATGCGGATGGGTACCAGTAGATGAAAAAGATTTACCAGTAGTTTTACCAAATGTTGAAAGTTATGAACCAACAAAAGATGGTGAAAGTCCATTATCACTTCTTGATGATTTTGTAAATACTACTTGTCCAAAATGTGGTGGACATGCTAAAAGAGAAACAGATACAATGCCAAACTGGGCAGGATCTTGTTGGTATTTCTTAAGATATATGGATGCGCATAATGATAAAGAATTTGTTTCAATGGATAAAATGAAATATTGGGGACAAGTTGATTTATATGATGGAGGTATGGAACACGCAACAAGACATTTACTTTATGCAAGATTCTGGAATATATTCCTTCATGAACAAGGACTAGTACCTTATAGTGAACCATTTTACAAAAGAATTGCTCACGGTATGATACTTGCGAGTGATGGAAGTAAAATGAGTAAAAGTAAAGGTAATGTTGTAAACCCAACTGAAATGGTTGAAAAGTATGGTGCGGATGCATTAAGACTTTATGAAATGTTTATAGGTGATTATTCAAAGGATGCAGCTTGGAATGAAGATTCACTTAATGGATGTGCTAAATTCCTAGATAGAGTATATAATTTAGGTGAAACAATAATAGATGAAGATATTATTTCTAAAGAAAATGAAAAAATTATAAATAAAGGTATTAAAAAGGTTTCAGAAGATATTGAAAACTTAAAATATAATACAGCAGTTAGTACACTTATGACTATGTTAAATGAATTTAATGCAAATAAAAAGATTACTAAAAAAGAATATAGAATTTTCTTACAATTACTAAATCCATTTGCGCCTCATATAACAGAAGAATTAAATGAAAAATATAATTTAGGTGAAGAATTATCTAAGTCATTATTAGAAGATTACGATGAAAGCAAAATTATTGATGAAACATTTACAATGGTTGTACAAGTAAATGGTAAAGTAAGAGGTAAAATAGAAGTAAATGCTAATACTAGTGATGATGAAATGAAAGAACTTGCTAAATCAATAGAAAATGTAAAAAATTATATTGATGGTAAAGAAATAGTAAAAGAAGTAATTGTTCCTAAAAAACTAGTAAGCATTGTAGTTAAATAAACGTCTGAAGTTATATCAGATGTTTTTTTATAAAAAATAATAGTATAGTTTTAACAAATCATGCTATAATAAAAATTGTAAGGAGACTAATTATGAATAGAGATTTTATTAATGAAATGAACTTAGAAAAAGTAAAAAAATATGAAAGACCATTTGTAATAACCTTTGTGGCATTACCTGGCTCAGGAAAAACAGAAATGGCTAGAGAGTTATCAAAAAAATTAAAAATATATTTATTAGCTAATGATTATATTAGAAATTATTATTATCAATTTACAAAAGATTATAGTGAAGAAAAAAGAACCACAATAGAAAATAAAGTAAAAGAAACTCAACTTGAAAGAATTAAAAAATTAGTTAATAACAAAATTTCATTTATATTAGATGAATGTTTTAATGATGAAGAAAGTTATGATAAATTAAGAAAAAATATAGGCGATGAATATAAAATTTATAAGATTAAAATTAACAGTGATGATGAGTTAAATATAAAAAATATTAGTAATATAAATATGGATTATGATTATGTTTTTGATGGAGTAATTGGTGATAATGTTGAATATTTAAGTTCATTTCCAAGCGAAGTTTATTATCAAATTAAGGAAAGAAAACAAGTATTAATTTCTGATGATAATGTTGATTTTGTTGTTAATGATATTTCAGATATTAAAAAAATAGAAAAAGATTTAATTAGTTTAATTGATTAATCTTTGGAAAGTTTATTTAATAAATAAAAAATGCAAAACTATTGCATTTTTATTTTATTTATGTTACAATCGATATTGCGAGAAGGCAATCCGCTGTTTTTATATTGTCTAATATGATTGCTGGATAAGAAAAGGAGTGAAATCGTATGAGTAATATTATTGAAAAAATTACTGCAAAACAAATTAATCCTAACATTCCAGAATTTAGAGTTGGAGATACTATTAGAGTAGACGTTAGAATTATCGAAGGAAAAAGAGAAAGAATCCAAGCTTTTGAAGGTGTTTGTGTAGCTAAAAGAAGCGGTGGAATATCAGAAACTTTTACTGTAAGAAAAATGTCTGGTGGAATTGGTGTTGAAAGAATATTCCCAGTTAATTCACCAAAGATTGATAAAATAACTGTAGTAAGAAAAGGTAGAGTAAGAAGAGCAAAACTAACTTTCTTAAGAGGTTTTATTGGTACATACAGAATAAAAGAAAGAAAATAAGACTTCAAAAGTCTTATTTTTGTTATGGAGGATAAAGTGGGAAAAATATTTAAAAGCGAAATTTTTAAAACAGTAATGAGCTATTTATTAATAATAGTTTGTGTAATTTTAATAAGAATATTTTTTATAGATCCAGTTAGAGTTGATGGTGGTTCCATGGATACAACTTTAGCAAATGGACAAATAATGATATTAAATAAAATTGTATATAAAAGAAACGATATAAAAAGATTTGATATTGTTGTTATTGATGAAGGCGATAAGGCTATTATAAAAAGAGTTATTGGTCTTCCTGGTGAAACAGTTGAATATAAAGATAATAAACTTTATATAAATGGTAAAGAAACAGAAGATCCATATCCATCAACAGAAACAGATGATTTTAGTATTACAGATATTGGACATATTAAAGTTCCTGGTGATTGTTATTTTGTAATGGGAGATAATAGAGCTAATTCATTAGATAGTAGATATCCAACAGTTGGAGTTATAAAAAAGAGCCAAATTGAAGGTAGAACAAAACTTAGAATATGGCCACTTAATAAAATTGGTAATGTAAAATAAATCATATATACATGGTTTATTTTTTTCTTTTTAAATGATATAATTATTATAGTTAAAGGTAGTAGGAGTAATAATATGATTGATCAAAAAACAATAAAAAAAGAAGCAAAAAAAAGTATAAAAAAGCATTACTTTAGAAGTATAATACTTGTATTTGTTTGCTCTTTATTACTCGCAGGTGGATTTAACTTTACAACAAAAAATATAATAGATGTTCCAAGAGCGCAAAAAGAAGCAAGCAAAATAATTAATAATAAGAAAATTAGTGGTACAGAAGTATTAGATGAAATAGAAAAAAAATTACCTAGTGAAAAGCAAATAAAAAAAGATATAAAGAATAAATATACTAATGGTGCGATATCTTATATTATTAATGAAACAACAAGTAGTGGCTCACTTGTATTTGCAATTCTTAATGGTATAAATAAAGTTGTGTTTGAAGGTAAGATTGGTTCTGCTGTATTAATATTTATAAGTACCATACTTTTAATTCTATTTACTGTTATATATATAAATACATTAGAGGTTGGTGAAAAAAGGTATTTCTTAGAAAAAAGAAGATATATTGATACAAAGATTGATAGATTAATATATCCATATAAAGTTAAAAAGACATTTCATATGGCATATATACTATTTATGAAATCACTATATCAAGTATTATGGTGTTTTACAATTATAGGTGGTTTTATTAAGTATTATGAATATTCATTAATACCATATATTTTAGCGGAAAATCCTAAAATTAATAAAAAAGAAGCATTTAGAATATCAAAGGAATTAACAAATGGAAATAAATTAAAATTGTTTTATTTAGATTTATCTTTAATTGGATGGAGTATTTTAAAATTATGTACATTTAATTTAAGTGGTATATTTTTTTCTGATATATATAAAGAAGCAATTCGTGCAGAAGTATATATGACTTTAAGAAATAAAGTGAATTTAGATAATAATGATAGAGAATTATTGAATGATTCATTATTAGATATAGAAAAAAGTGTAAATGAAGAGTATCCTGAAGAAAGATATAAAGTAAAAACAAGGAAATGGTTAAAGGTTGATTTTAATAAAGATTATAGTATTAAAACATATATATTATTCTTTTTTACATTTTCATTTGTTGGTTGGATCTGGGAAGTATTTTATAACTGTTTAAATAATGGTACATTTGTAAATAGAGGAACAATGCATGGACCTTGGCTTCCAATATATGGATTTGGGGGACTACTAATATTAATATTACTTAAGAAATTTAGAAATAAACCAGTATTATTATTTATAAGTGCATTTATTTTATGTGGTTTATTAGAGTATTCAACTGCTTGGTATTTAGAAACATTTAAACATTTAAGATACTGGGATTATACAGGATATTTCTTAAATATTAATGGAAGAATATGTCTTGAAGGTCTTCTTGTATTTGGACTTGCAGGTTGTGCATTTACATATGTTATCGCACCTATACTTGATAATTTATATAGTAAAATAAAACCAAAAATTGCAAGTATATTATGTGTAGTTTTAATATCTTTGTATTTGGCTGATTTAATGTATACAAAAGTTAATCCAAATACAGGTGTTGGAATATCAGAAGAAGTAGAAAAGGTTGATGTTAAATGAGAATATTAATTATTGGAACGAGTGTATTAGGATCAAATCTAGCACATTCTATAAAAAAGGTAATGATGTAACTATTTTGGCAAGAAATAAAACCTATATTTAAAAATTCGAATAAAAAAATCAAAACTAGAAACTAAAGTATATGATAGGTTAAGGTTAGAGTTGTTAAATTATAAAAATTGATTTATTAAGAGGTATTTATGAAAGATGAAGAGGGTCAAAAAAAGTATTGTATAGTAATTTCTATAATAGGATTAATATTAGGAATAATAGGATTTATAATTGAATACTTTATTATGAATAAATTTGATATTATATGGATTGTATTTTTAGTTATAGATATAATAATTTTATTTGTTAACTTGATTCAAAAAAATAAATGAATATTATGTTTAAAAGTTATTTGGATGATTTAGTAACAAGCATGTATGAAATTAATAACTGGATAAATACTCCTTAATGATTAGACTATTAAAATAAGCATGTAAAAAAATTACTCATAATATATTTTAGAAACGAGGTAATACTATGGATGAAAAAATAAAATATATTATGGAAAGTAATGAAATAAGAAACAAACTTTGTAAGATGGGAATTTGTCCTGTAGTAGGTCCAACAGGTCCAAGGGGAGAAAAAGGTGATATTGGGCCTGTAGGAGAAACAGGAATAAGTCATGAGATTATAATAGATGAAACAAAAACAATAAATCCTGATGAACCTGCAAAAGTACAAGATGAATTTAATAATAATACACATTATTTAACTTTTTATATACCAAAAGGAGAAAAAGGAGAGCAAGGGAGTATTGGTCCAATAGGTCCAAAAGGAGAACAAGGTGAAACTGGCCCAATGGGTTTACCTGGTGAAAAGGGAATTAGTGAAATTATTATAATAGATAAAACAGAAACAGTAGAACCAGATGAGCCCGCAAAAATACAAGATGATTTTAATGATAATACGCATCATTTGACATTTTATATACCAAAAGGAGAAAAAGGTGAAAAGGGTGATCAAGGTAGTGTTGGCCCAGCAGGACCAACAGGCTCTTTAGGACCAACATCATATGATGTAGTTGCTTTTGTTAGTTATCCAAATACAACAGTTGCAGGAATTGCACTTACAGGTGCTTCAAGAATAATTCCGGGCATTACAAATAAAATATCAATGGAAGGTAGTAATAGTATAAAAATTAATCAAAGTGGATTATATGAAATTACAGTTTGTGGTAGAATTTCAGGTGTTACTAAAGATATAGGAGGAGCATTTTATCTTATAAAAAGTGAAACCTCTGAGGTATTAACAGATATGTCATTTATATTATCAAAAGGTAATACAGAAGATATGGATTTTTCTGAAATATCATTTGTTGATATAACTGCTCCTGCAACACTTCAGATTAAAACTGAAATAGATGGAGATACTGCAACTAGTAATATTGAATTTTCAAGTATTAATGTATTAATAAAAGGTTATAGTGTATAATTATTTATAGGACAAATGTCCTATTTTTTTGTATAATAGAAATAGGTGAAGTAATTATGGTGTTAAATGTTAGTGGAAGAACTGATATAGTCGCATTTTATTCAGATTGGTTTATGAATAGAATAAAAGAAGGATTTGTAGATGTTAGAAATCCATTTAATAAAAATTTAGTAAGTAGGATTTATTTTGAAGATGTTGATTTAATATTATTTTGTACTAAAAATCCAATACCAATTTTAGATAAAATAAAAAAAATAAATAAACCTATATTATTTCATGTAACATTAACACCATATAAAAGAGATATTGAAGTAAATGTACCACCAAAAGGGAAAATAATAGAAGCTATAAAAAAGTTATCAAATATAATTGGTAAAGATAATATATGTGTTAGATATGATCCAATATTTATTAGTGATGAATATACTTTAGATTATCATATAAGGAATTTTGATAAGTTATGTACTTTATTAAATGGATATGTAAAAACTATTATTGTTTCATTTATAGATGATTATAAAAATGTTAGAAAAAATATGAAAAGCATAAGATATAGAAATTTTAATGAAAATGATTATAAGATGATTGGTGAAAGTTTTAGTTTAAGTGCAAAAAAGAATAATATGACAGTTCAAACTTGTTTCGAAGAAAGAAATTTGACTGAGTATGGGTTTAAAAAGGAAGAGTGTTTATCTCATACATTAGCATTTAAATTAACAGGTAAAACTAATTTTAAATCATGGACTGCAAGAAAAGGTGGTAATTGTAACTGTGTTCAAATGGTTGATATAGGCGCATATAATACTTGTTCCCATTTTTGCAAGTATTGTTATGCTAATTATGATGAAAAAATGGTAAAAGAAAATGTAATTAAACATGATAAAAATTCATCTTTATTAATTGGTAAATTAGAAGATGATGATGTTGTAAAGAGAAGATATAATTAATTGCTTGAAGGAAGTAATAAAGTATGATATTATGAAGTTGAGTTAAAGAAATCTCTGAAGTAAGTCTAGTTTAAATTATATGTTTAAAAAAATATAATAAAAGAATAGGAGAAAAAAGATGAATAATTTTAATAAAGAAATAGAAAAAAAATTTGTTAAAGCTAAATTAAATTATATGTCTGCTGTGGGTCCTAAAACAGAACCAGTTAGTAGAATCCCAGTTAGTAGTTCAAAATTAGAAGAATTAGATAGAAGTATTCGTGAAAAAAGTAGACAAAATCATTTAAATGATCACAATTTAGAAAATGATGAAACTTATTATTCTAGTGACTCATTAGAAAAAGGTCAAATGTTGGTAAAAAAAATGAATTGATTTTTTTTATTATTATATTGAAAAATAGAGTATAGATTATGATTGTTATGGTATTGAAAAAAATAAAAAAATATGATATTATGAATACAGATGAAGGAAACTTCATAAAATAAAAAAGGATACGTTTGATTGCGTGAATCAAATGTAATCCCTTCATGGTTACATCTGAAATAAGCTTAGCTTAAATCAGATGCTTTTTTCTTATAAAAGAATTAACAAAATAATTACTAGTATAAGGAGTCTAATTATTCTATGTAAAGATTTTTCTTTCTTAGACATAATATCACTCTCCTTTCGTAACCCCCTGATGAGGTTCCAAAAGGTAAAACATCTGATATTTCAAACGTATCCAAACTAATTATAACAAACAAATGTTTAATTTACAATATAAAATTAACAAAAGGTAAAAACTTTGCGAGGTATATATTATGTTAGAAAAGTCTGTTTTTACAAATAAAAAAGAAATAATAAATTTTGTTAAAGAAAAGTATGGAATTAATGTTACTGATATTAAAATAATTGATAGAGGAAGTGCTAATATATATTCTTTAAATGGTGATGAATATATTTTAAAAGAATTTCAATCTAAATATACAAAAGAGGAAATAGAAAAAGAAATAACTATAATAAATCATTTAAAGAAAGATGATATAAAAGTTCCGTCATATATAAAAACTATAAATGATACATATTACTCTATATATAAGAATAAAGTTATTATAATTCAAAAATTTATAGATGGATATACTTTAAATAGAAATGAAGGAAATTATGAACAAACAATTGAGTGTGCTAAAGTATATGGAATGATTGTTAAATCTTTAGAAAATTTAGATATATTATTACCTTTAAATGATTTGTCATATTTATTTAGTAAAGAAATATTCGAAAAAAGTATTGAAAAACATCAAGAATTATTAAAAGTAATAAATGATAAAGATGATGAAGAAACATTAAAAATAAAAAAGAATTTAGAAGAAAAAATAAATATGATTAAAGATATAAGTGAAGAAAATATTTTTATTGATACGAAAAAATTAACTATAAAGAATACTCATGGTGATTTTAATGTATTACAATTTATTTATAAAAATAATCATATAAATTCAGTTATTGATTTTGTTAGTGCTTGTAAGATGCCTGTGGTTTGGGAACTAATTAGATCATATAGTTATATAGATAAAGATGTAAAAAATGGTATTTTTAATTTAGATACATTTACTGATTATATAAAAGAATTTAATAAATATGTAAAACTAAATGATTATGATTTAAAGTATATGTCATATATATATTTAATTCAACTATTAAGTAGTACATATGGCTATAAAGAATATATTAATAATAATGAAAATATCGAGTTATTAGAGTTTGCACATTTTAGAACAAATATATGTAAATATCTATTTAATAATGCAGAAAATATATCAAACAGATTACTTAAAATTATAAAAATATAAAAAACAGTTGACAAAAGAAAAATATTGAGTATAATTTGTAAACAAGTGAGGGGATATAAGTGTTAATTACGAGCTATCCCGGGTGAAGAGCCTACACAAGCATTTGGAGTCACGAATAATAATTGTTCGTGGCTTTTTTATATTTTACACGAGCAATATGAAGGAGGGTAAAAATATGATAAAGTTATCAGATATTTCCATTGATAATGTATTGTACGGTTCAGAACAAAGATTTGTAGATTTAGCAAGAGAAAATAATTGCTATAGTGTTGAAGATTTAATATCTTTAACTAAATTATATCCTAAATATAATTGGGATATAGTTAATAAAAGAATTGATGAATTTAAATTAATTGTTGAAAAAAATAATATAAAAGGTATTGAGCCAGAAACATATGAATATGAAGATAATGGAATTGAATCAGTTGATAAATTAAATAAAGGAGATGTATTACTATTAGATAATCCTACACTTGAACTTCAAACTAAGTTTAAAGGATTAAGAACATATTCTATTGATGAAATAAAGCATAATTTGAAATTAACAGATCAATTAGGTAGAAATGTAATAGGAAGAATTAGAAATATTGGACCTGATTCAATTACTAAAATTATAAGTGCATTAAAAATGTATGATGAACAAATTTTAAGACAAGCAAATTTAACAGAGAAGAGAAATTATAATTTATTTTTAAAAGATAAAAAAGCTAAAAATGAAATCGTTGAAGATTTATATTCAGATATTATTATGTATTTAATTTATAATACAGAAGAAAGAACAATTTGGGGTGAATTAACTGAACCACAAAAGAAATTATATATATCATCAGTAATTAATAATAAAAAAAGAGATACTATTATTAAAGACAGAATGATTGATATTATTTCAAATTATACAACATTACCAGAACTTGAAAAAGTTGCTGATGGAAATAGAAAAGTATTAAAAAGATTTATTGAAAAATAATAGTGAGTGTGTATAAGTTTATCGAGCTACACAGAGAATTATTTCTTACACGTAATAAAACACGGAGTCACTAATGTATACAATTTGTATATGTTAGTGTTATTCTGTGTTTTTTTACATATAAAAATGATATAATTTGATAAAATAGGAGGGACTAAAATGAATAATGAATCAATAATTATTAGAAAAGTAAATGAAAATGATGCTTATAATTGGTTTTTGTTAGTAAATAAAGTATGGAGATATGCTTATAAAGATATTTTTCCAGAAGAAGTGTTTATTGATAGAGATAATAAGATAGAACAAAAAGTTAAAACTTTTACAGAAACAATGAAAAATGATAATAAAAATATTGCATATGTAGCAGAGTATAATGGCAGGTTAGTTGGTTTAATGTGTGGAAGTATAACATCCACATACAATAATTTTTCTGAATATGCAGATTTAATCGGACTATATATTGATCCATCATTTCAAAGCAAAGGCATTGGTTCATCATTTAAAAATACATTTGAAAAATGGGCTAGAGAAAATGGCGCTAAAAGATATGTTATAGGAGTTTTAAAAGATAATATAAAGGCAAGAAAAGTATATGAATCATGGGGAGGAAAATTATCTGAATTTAAAGAAGATTATGTGAAATTTAGTGTTAAATACCCTGAAGTATTTTATACTTATAATTTATAAAAATATATAGAAAATGAGGTGAAATAAATAATGAATATTAGAAGAACAAATATAAATGATATAGATAATAATTTATTAAATATATTTATAGATGGATTTGAATTTCATTTAAATGGAAGAAAAGATATATTTGATAATAATAAGAAAAATGATGATTTAAAAAAAGATTTAATTGATTTAATAGAAAATAAAAATGTTTTAGTAGCAGAAAAAAATAATAATATATTAGGATTTATAATTTTTGAAATAAAAGATAAACGTTCAAAAACATTATGGATTGATCAATTAGTTGTAGATGAAAAAGAAAGAGGAAAAGGAATATCTAGTTTATTAATTAAGAAGGCAGAAGAAATAGCTAAAAAAGAAAAATGTGTTAGAGTTGAATTTTGTTGCTGGTCTTTTAATAAACATGCTAATGAAATATACAATCATTTAGGTTTTAAAGAACAAAGAGTAATTTTTGAAAAAGAAATATAAAATAGGAGTGTGAGTAAAAATGGAAAGATTTTATTTAGAAGAACCATCTTTGAAAAGAAAAGATGCTGCAATTGATTATATAAATGAACATATTGATTATGGTTCAAATATAAATGGTGTTGGAGGACTTGATAGAATATTAAATGAAGGTGGAAGCTATGAAGAATGGTTAGAAAAAGTAACAAAGGAGCAAAGTAAGAAATATGCAGAATCAATTGGTAAAGTTCCAGCTAATACGTATTTCACAATAAGAGAAAGTGATAATAAAATAATTGGAATGGTAAATATAAGGCATTACCTCAATGATTATTTAAGAAAATTTGGAGGACACATAGGTTATGGAATAAGACCTACAGAAAGAAGAAAAGGCTATAACAAGATTCAATTATATTTGACATTATTAAAAGCACAGAAACTTGGATTATATAAAGTAATGCTTGGTTGTTCAGTTGACAATTTAGGTAGTGATAAAACTATTAAGGCATTAGGTGGAATATTAGAAAGATGTGAATTAGATGAATCTGACAATACAATGACAAATGTATATTGGATTAATGTAGATGAATCAATAGAAAAATATAAGGATGAATATTCAAAATATATAATGTAAGAAAGTAGAAGTGTAAGAATGGATAAGTATGAAATAATATTTGAAAGTGAAAATATTTTATATGTTAAAATTAATGAAAATTTAATTAATGATTATTTAATTATGGTTAATGACCCTGAAGTTCAAAAGGGTATTAGTCGTAAAGCAAAAATATATACATACGAACAGGAATTAGAATGGGTAAAAGAAAAATTAAATGAGGATGCAACAATTTTTTCAATGATTGAAAAAGAAACTAATGAGTATATTGGAAACGTAGAAATTATGGATATAATAGAAAATGTAGGAGAAATAGGAATAGCAATAACTCCATTAAAACAAAATAAACATTACGGTCAAGAAGCAATGCAATCAATTATTAATTATGCTTTAAATATAATGAATTTAGAAAATGTTGATTTGAATGTTCATAAAACCAATCCAAGAGCTATTCATTGTTATGAAAAAGTAGGATTTATAAGAGATGGAGTTGGTAAAACAGAAGAAGATATACATATGATTTATAAAAAATAGGAGGTACTAAAATGAATATAAAATATAGTTATTCAACTGAGGAAGATGCATACGGAATAGAGTATGTAGCAGCACATAGTTGGAAGTAAACATATACGGGTTTATTACCAGACGAATATTTGGATAATAGAATTATTAACATTAACAATAAGGTAGAAAGAACAAAAGAATTTATAAGAACATATAATGGTAAATATATTGTTGCAAAGGATAAAGATAAAGTTATTGGTATACTTGCAATTAGTACTCCACAAGAAGAAAAATATAAAGAATATGGTCATTTGGAAGCAATTTATGTACTTAAAGAATATCATGGGTATGGAATAGGAAAAGAGTTATTTAAAATAGCAGTTAATGAATTGAAAAAAATGGGATTTAATAAAATGCAGCTTGAATGTATGGAGGGTAATGATACTATTAATTTTTATAAAAAATATGATGGAATAGTTGAATCTCAAATTGATTTTCCAATTAAAAATGTTGGAATAGTTAAAGCAGATATTGTATTATTTGAAGATTTAGACAAAGTAAATAATTTATTAAATCAAAAATCGAATGCTAATGAAATAAAAAAATAGAAATTTAAAAATGAAAGGGTGATTAAAATGAGTAAAAAAATAATTGCAATTGGTGGAGGAGAAAATGGTAGATTAGGTTCTGATGGAACTAGAAAGCCATATGAAACTGCTGAAATAGATAAAGAAATAATAAGATTAACAGGGAAAGAAAAACCAAACTTTCTTTTACTAGCACACGCTCAACTTTCTTTTGGTTATGAAAGAGAAAAAAGATATTATGATACAATGAAAAAAATTTATGGTGATTTATATAAATGTGAATGTAGATTGTTAACTGTTGAAGAATTGAAAACAAATTTTGCTAAAGCAGTAGAGGATGTTTCTTGGGCAGATATTATATATGAGGGTGGCGGAGATACATCTAATATGATTAAATTTTGGAAGGAAACAGGCTTTGATAAATTATTAAAAAAAGCATGGGAAGATGGAAAAGTTATGTGTGGCGTTTCTGCTGGTGCAATATGTTGGTTTAATAGTGGATTTACTGATAGTACTGATTTTGTTGATAAAGAGATTAATAAAGTAAATGCATTAGATTTAGTAGATGCATATTTTACCCCACATGCTCAAATAGTTGGTAAAATGGATAAAGTCAGAACAAGCTTAAAATATATCGATAAAGTAGGTATATCACTATCTAATTGTACAGCTATTGAAGTAATAGATGATCAATATAGAATTATTAAATCGAAACCAAATGATAATTTATTTATTCCATATGCTTTAAAAACATACTGGGAAAATGGTGAATTATATGAAGAAGAAATCTCAAGTACAGAAATTTTTAAATCATTAAATGAATTATTATCTAAAAATTTAAAATTAAAAGGTGAAAGAAATATGAATTTATTTTTAAGAGAAATAGAAGATACAGATAAAAAAGAAATAGAAGAAATGGCTTTAGAATTTAAAAATACAAATGATGAATATCCATTTGAAGGTGTAAGTGACTTAAAGAAAGTATTAGAACAATCATTTGAAGAATTTTACAATAATTTAGAAATTAACAAACATATTGATGAAATAAATCCAAATTATGCAAATCAAACAACATATGTATTAGTAGATGAAAATAATCATATTTATGGAATGGCTAATTTAAGACATGAATTAAAAGGAAAATTATTTGAAATAGGTGGACACGTAGGATATGCAATTAGACCGAGTGAAAGAGGAAAAGGATATGGGACTGTTCAATTGAAATTATTAATTAAGGTAATGAAAGAAATGGGAATAGAAAAGGCATTAATAACATGTAGAGAAAATAATATTGGTTCTAAAAAAACTATGGAAAAATTTATAGGTGAATCAGATACATTAGTTCCATCTATGTATGAAGGAATTATGGAGTATAGATACTGGATAGATGTAAACAAAAATCTAAATAACGAAAATGCTCTAAAATTAAAATAAAAATTGTAATGATGTTAAAGAAGATAAAGAGGTGATAAAATGAATGCAATTGAAGTAAAAAATTTAAATAAAGCGTTTAAAACAAGAGTAAAAGAAAAAGGATTTAAAGGAAATATAAAAAATATATTTAAACCAAAATATAAAGTAAAAAAGGCAGTAAATAATATTAGTTTTTCGGTTGAAAAGGGTGAAGTAGTTGCTTTTATTGGACCAAATGGTGCAGGGAAATCAACAACTACAAAAATGCTTACAGGAATATTATATCCAAGTAGTGGTGATGTAAGTGTTATGGGAATAAATCCGGTAAAAGAAAGAAAAAAATTATCTTATGAAATAGGTACAGTTTTTGGACAAAAAGAACAATTATGGGTACATTTAACACCATATGATAATTTCAAATTTTTTGGAGCAATCTATGATATACCAGCTAAAGTAGTTGAAAAGAAAATTGAAGAATTTAATGAAATATTTGAACTACAAGATTTTATAAATATACCTGTTAGGAATCTTTCATTAGGTCAAAGAATAAGATGTGAAATAGTCGCCTCTCTAATCCATGAGCCTAAAATATTATTTTTAGATGAACCAACAATTGGTCTTGATCCTGTTGTTAAAGAAAATATCAGGGTTTTAATAAAAAGATTAAACAAGGAAAAGAAAACCACTATATTTTTAACAAGTCATGATGTAGGTGATATAGAAAAACTATGCAAAAGAGTTATCATTGTAAATGATGGAAAAATAGTACTTGATGATACTATGGAAAATTTAAAATATCATTATTTAAATAAAAAAATAGTAGAAGTAAAAATGAAAGAACAAGTAAATTTAGATGATGAAGATGGAATTGTGATTTTAAAGGATAAAGGGTACAATTTAAAAATAGAAGTAGATACTACAAAAAGAGATATTAGTGATGTTATTAATTTACTAGATACTGATAAAATAATTGATATAAATATATCTAATATACCTCTTGAAGATATTATTTCAAGCATTTATAAGGGTGATAAATAATGAAAAAATATGTATCTATATTTAAAATGAGTTTTTTAGATAGTTTCCAATATATACCATCAATATTATTTAAATTTATAAGTTATTTTCTTACAATGTTTATACTTACTAATGTATGGTCTTATATTTATAATGATCCAAATAAATTAATAAATGGTTATACACTTAATCAAATGATATGGTATTTATTAATTGCAGAAACTATAAGTTATGGTTGCAGTTCTTTATGCCAAAAGGAAATTGAAAGTGATATCAAAAATGGAGATATTTCATATAAAGTAAATAAGCCATACAACTATGTTGGATATGTATTTTCAAGATATTTGGGAGATAGTATTATAAGATTTGTTCTTTATTTTGTAGTTAGTTTTTTAATAGGTAATTTATTTGTTGGAAATATTAATATAAATTTAAATATATTTAACATATTAGAAGTAGTACTAACTATAATTTTAGGTATGTCAATAAATGGTTTAATAAAGATACTTATATCTTTATCAGCATTTTGGATAGAAGATTCATCCCCATTTCATTGGATATATTCAAAAATTATGTTAATATTTGGTATATTTTTTCCAATTGAAATGTTTCCTAAATTCCTAAGACCAATAATAAAATGTACACCAGTATTTGTAATACTCTATGGTCCATCTAAACTTATATTAAGTTTTTCAAATAAATTATTTTTGAATGTTTTAGTCGCACAGATTATATATTTGATAATAATTTTATTACTTATAATGTTTGTATATAGAAAGGGAGTGAAAAAGATAAATGTTAACGGAGGCTAAAAAAGAGATAAAGTTAGTATTTTTGTCTATTAAATATAATATAATGCGTCAAATGATTAATCCATTATCATTTACATTAAATGTAATCTTTATGATGCTTAATAACGCTGCTTTTATTGTTCAATGGATAATACTTTTTTCACTCAAAGATAGTTTTGGTGGCTATGGATTTAATGAAATGATGCTAATATGGGGAATTTCAACCATGTCATATGGTCTTTCTTATGTTGTATTTGGTGGTGCTTTTAATTTGGGTCAAACAATAGAAGATGGGGGATTAGATCAATATTTGGTTACACCAAGAAATTTATATTATAGTGTAATTTCATCTTATTCTAGAATATCAGCAATAGGTGATTTTCTATATGGATTTGTATTATGTTTAATTTTTTATCCTAAATCAATATTATTATGCCTATTTTTTTCAATAATAGGAGCAAGTATATTAAAAGCATTTGCGGTAATATTAAATAGTCTTGCATTTTGGATTACAAGAAGTGAAGATTTTGCGAATAGTTTACTTGGAGCATTTGTATCTTTTTCTATATATCCAGATACGATATTTAATAGATTTATAAAAGTACTAATGTATACTGTTTTACCAGTAGGATTTGCAGTATTTTTACCAGTTAATATAATTATGAATTTTAATATATATAATTTTATAATTGTTATATTATTTACAATTATGATAAATCAGATATCATATTTAGTTTTTAATAAAGGAATAAGAAGATATTCGTCAAGTAATCTAATGGTTTCGAGATAAAAAAATAAATTTGACAAATCTAATAAAAAGTGTATACTATTAACTCAAGTGAGGGGATATAAGCAATAATTGTGAGCTATCCCGGGTGAAGAGCCTACACAAACATTTGGAGTCACGAATAGTTTTTATTTGTGACTTTTTTATATTTTAAAATATATTAGTAAAGGAGGTAATAATATGGCAAATCCACCAGCACTGCCAATAAGAAAAAATAAAGTTTTTAGTGCAGTACAAAAAGATTATTCATATAAGTATATTTTAGAGAATAACATTAATATAGAAAATATTGAATCAATATTAATATCTAAAGAAGATTTATCTTTAAATTTTGATTTGTTTAAAAAATTAATTAATCAAAAAAATCAGATAAAAATTAAATTTTATGATTATGAATGTGTTAAGTACGTTGATAAAATATTAACTGAACCAATAAATAATGAGTGCATATTAGTGCATGATGGATTATTAATTAATAGAGATTATATTGATTTGACAAAATTAAACAATATTGATTTAACAATTCCTTTAAATTATTTAATGTGGGGAATTAAATTTAATGATATGGTTAAAGTTTATGTTTTTAAATTTTACAATGATAAATTAGATTTTTATAATTATGTTAGTATCAATGGAAATAAAGAAATTTCTTTTGAAAATTATAGAATTATACTAAACAAAATAAATGAATTAAGTAAATATAATATTAAAGAAGCGAAAGAACTTGTAATGCTTATTTCTGACTATATTCAAAGTAGAACTCAATATATTGAGAGTAAAGAATCAGAAGGTTCAAAAGGAATATACGTTACACCAGAATTTCCAGAGTATAATGAATATAGATTAAAAAGTGGTTTAGTTGAAACCGTTTTAAATAATCAAAATGGTTTGTGTATGGGAATATCTAATTTATCAACTTTGTTACTTAATAATGGAGAATTTAGGTTACCCGTTGAAACAAATTATGGTAGTAATCATGCATGGAATAGTATTATAATTGATGGGAAAAGATATTATTTTGATAATACATGGAGTATAACAAGAAGTAAATATATACATGATGATGCACTTATGACAACTAAATTTAATGATGGATATTTATTATTCGGAAGTAAAGTGAGTGAAAAAATTGGTCATCACACATTAGAATCTGTACATTTTTATGAGGCAAAAGATGATGAAAATAATCTTGAATTACCAGATTATGAATCTAAATTTATTTATCAAAAAAAGCCAGTTTATAGATCATATAAAAAATAATGTATTTTGACACAAGAATATAAAAGTGTTATAATCAATTCGTATTAAAAAAACGAAGAACAAGAGGAGTAAAATAGTTTAGTAACTACTAGAAATGAAAGGCCACCGGCTGAAAGCCTTTCTTAGTGAAAAGTATTTGAAGGTAGCTTGGGAGTTATATATCTGAAATAGTAGTAAGATATATTGTTAGTCGCATTAAGACTAAGAGGATAGTAGAAATACTATTAAATTAAGGTGGTACCACGACTAGCTCGTCCTTTACAGGATGACTAGTCTTTTTTTATGAAAAGGAGATAATAAAAATGAAAAAATTATATAGAAAGGATTATTTTCGAGTCTAGATATTAATTATTGCTATATTTTATAAAAGAAAGGATGATTAATATGTTAGATAAAAAATATAATGCAAAAGAAAAAGAGGAAAAGTGGTCAAATTATTGGAAAGATAATGGAATATATGATTTTAATATTGATGAAAGAGAGGTATTTTCTATAGATACACCTCCACCAACAGTTAACGGTAAAATTCATATGGGACATATATTTTCATATTCACAAACAGAAATGATTGCTAGATATAAAAGATTAAGAGGATATAATGTATTTTATCCATTTGGATTTGATGATAATGGACTTCCAAGTGAAAGGCTAGTAGAAAAAGAACAAGGGAAAAAAGCACATGAAATTGGAAGAGAAGAATTTTCAAAATTATGTTATGAAACTACTGATAAATATGAGGAAGAATTTAAAAAATTATTTTATAGATTAGGTTTAAGTGCAGATCTTAAGAATTCATATAAAACAGTAAGTCCTAAAACAATAAAAATAAGTCAAAGAAGTTTTATAGAACTTGTTAAAAATAATGATTGTTATAGAAAAAATAGTCCTGCACTTTGGTGTAATGAATGCTTAACTTCTATTGCTCAGGCAGAACTTGAAACAAAAACTATTAAAACAACATTTAATTATATTAAATTTAAAACAAAAGAAACACATGAAGAGTTTATAATCGCAACAACAAGACCTGAATTATTACCTGCGATTGTTTCGGTATTTGTTAATCCTAATGATGAAAAAAATAAACACCTAATTGGTAAAACTGCATGTATTCCAATTATCAATATAGAAGTTCCAATTATGGCTGATGAAAAAGTTGATGCTTGTAAAGGTACTGGTATAGTTATGTGTTGTACTTTCGGAGATCAAACTGATATTGAGTGGTGGAAGAAATATAATCTACCTTTAAAATACATTTTCACTGATAATGGTAAAATAATTGATTCTGTACCTAATTATGGTGGTATGAAAATTAAAGAGGCAAGAAAACAAATAATTGAAGATTTACAAGCAAGTGGATATGTTATAAAAATAGAAGAATTAGAACATGAAGTAGGGATACATGAAAGATGTGGTAGAGAAGTTGAATATACAGTTATGCCACAATGGTTTATTAAAATAGTTGATCATAAAAATGATTTCTTAGAATATGGAAATCAAATTAAATGGTATCCAGCACATATGAAGAGCAGGTATGATAATTGGGTACAAAATTTGTCATGGGATTGGTGTATATCAAGACAAAGATATTTTGGAGTACCATTTCCTGTTTGGTATTGTAAAAATTGTGGTAAAGAATTTCTTGCAAATATAGAAGATTTGCCTGTAAATCCATTAACAGAAAGTCCAAAGGAAAAATGTACATGCGGATGTACAGAATTTATTCCTGAAAAGGATGTAATGGATACTTGGGCAACTTCATCTTTAACACCTATGATTAATATGAAATATGGTGAAAAAGAAAATTTAGAAAAATATTTAACTCCTATGAGTTTAAGAAGTAATGCACATGATAATATAAGAGTTTGGGATTTTTATACAATTGTTAAATCTTATTATCATTTTAAAAAAATTCCATGGGAAAATATTATGATATCTGGATTTGTTATGGCAAGTAAAAATGAAAAAATGAGTAAAAGTAAAAGTAATAGTACAAGTGATCCAATGTTATTAATTGATAATTATTCTGCAGATGTTGTTAGATATTATGGTGGTATTGGGAAACTTGGATTAGATACTGTATATGATAAAAATATGTTTGATAGAGGAAGAAAACTAATAAATAAAATTTGGAATGTTTCTAAATTTATTGAAATGCATTTAACTGATTTTAAAGATAAAGAATTTAATGATTTTGAATATATTGATAGATATATATTAGGTAAATATAAGAAAATGGAAGAAACTTTTATAAAGTACTTAGATGATTATGAGGTTGGTCTTGCTTTAAATGCTCTTGAAAAATTTTTCTGGGATTTTTGTGACAACTATATAGAAATTGCAAAGCATAGATTATATAGACCAGAAGAATTTGGTGAAGAAGCAAGATATTCAGGACAAAAGACTATTCATATAATTCTTTATAAATTACTTCAAGATTTTAGTATATATTTTCCATTTATTACTGAAGAAATATATCAAGAATTATTTTCTAAAGAAAAATCTATTCATTTAACAAAAATAGAAAAATTAGAATATGACTTTGAAGATGAGATAAATACTGGAGATATTATAATTGAAATTATAAGTAAAATAAGAGGTGAAAAATCTAATAATAATTTATCTCTTAAAACTGAAGTTAAATTATTAGACTTGAGTTTGAATAAGAATTTGAAGGAAGCAATTAATTCTATGATTCAAGATTTTAAAGCAACTTTGTTTATTGATGAATTAGTATTAAATGAAATAGAAGATAATTATTTAATAAATAAAATTGAGTTAAATATAAAAGAGAAGGAATAAAATATATTGAAAGAAATAAAAAAATATGATACTATGAGTATAGATGAAGGAAACTTCATAAAATAAAAAAGGATATGTTTGATTGTGCGAATCAAATGTAATCCCTTTTGTGGATGGCATCTAAAATAAGCGTTAGCATAAATCAGATGTCTTTTTCTTATAAAAATTTAATAAAATAATTACTAGTATAAGGAGTTTTTATGGAATTAATATGTGAAAAAAAAGAAAATAGTTTTCAATCGTTTTCTTGTGGAAATACAAAAGTTACTTTTGATAATAATGCTTATGTTATAAAAGCTGAAGGATTTTCATCAATTATGTGGGGTACACTAGATTTAGATGAAAAATTAATTGGTAAACATATAATTGAACTTGCAAGAATATTAAAAAAATACATTGCAAGACAAGAAAATTATATTAGTTTTTTAGAAAATGTAGTTCTTAAATTTTATGAAGAAAAAGAGAAGAGTATTATGATGAAAAATTATGACAAAAGACAAGAACAAATAAAATGTAAAGAATTAACTAATAAATAAATAGATTTTAAAAATTGTTGTTTATTAATATTAATAAAACAAGCCTTAAAAAGCTTGTTTTTATATGTTAAAAATGGAGAGTATAATTTGTTAGTTGCATCCTTTATTAACTGTGCCAAAACCCCAGAATAATAAGAAAATTATAAATACTACTATAATAATACCCCAAACAAAACCATAACCGCCATTATTTTGCTGGTAACCATAACCTTGATATGGGTATGGATATTGATAATACATAATATATCTCTCCCTTCAATATATTATATTTAAATTTATTCAAGTTCGTGATAATAAATATTTATTTCTTACAATATTGTAAGATTTAATTATATAAAAATATAGTATAATAATATTCAAAGGAGATAAAAAAATGAAAAAAATCATGATCGTAGAAGATGATGAAGTAATTAAGGATGAACTTAGTGAATTACTTAAAAATTCATCATATTTAGTAGAAAGTGTTAAAAATTTTGAAAAAGCAAAAGAAGAAATATTTAAATACAATCCTGATTTAATACTTTTAGATATAAATATTCCATATCTTAATGGAGAACTTTTATTAAAAGAAATAAGAAAAGAAAGTAGTGTACCTGTAATTATGGTTACAAGTAAATCAGGAGAAATAGATGAAGCATTATCAATAACATATGGCGCAGATGATTATATAACAAAACCATACAATCCAACTATATTACTTTTAAGAATACAAAATATATTTAAAAGAATTAATCAAAATAATAATGCATTAAAATATAAAGATATAATAGTTGATTTAAATAAATCAGAATTAAAAAAAGATGATAAAGTATTAGTTCTTACTAAAAATGAAATGATAATATTTTCATATTTATTAAACAATAAAGAAAAAATAGTATCTCGTGATGAACTTATGACATATTTATGGAATAATGAAGAATATATAAATGACAATGCATTAACAGTTAATATAAGTAGACTTAGAAGTAAATTATCAAATTTTGGTTATGAAAATATAATAGAAACAAGAAAAGGACAAGGGTATATATTGCTATGAAATTAAGTGAATATTTAAAAGACAAAGTATATTTTATAATCGTAAATCTAATATGTATATCTATAATAATTTTATTATTACTTGCGTTTAAAGTGCGCTTTAGTTTAATTATGGTAGTTACATTTTTATTGATAACTGAAAACATTTTATTATTAATGATAGATTATTTTAGAAAGAAAAATTTTTATACTTCTTTAATTCAAAAACTAGAAGAATTAGATAAAAAATATTTAATATTAGAAATGATGAGTAGACCATCATTTTATGAGGGAAAAATATTGTATGACACTATTTATGAGACTGATAAATCAATGATAGAAAATGTTAATGAATATTTATCAAACATAGAAGACTTTAAAGATTATATTGAAATGTGGATTCATGAAGTAAAAATACCAATATCAAGTTTAGTATTAATGAGTCACAATCATAAAGAATTAAATAACACTTATATTAATGAAGTAAAAAAATTAAATGATTATGTGGATCAAGTTTTATATTACGTTAGAAGTAATTATGCAGAAAATGATTATATTATAAAAGAAAATAATTTAGACAAAATTATAAAAGATGTTATTTTGAAAAATAAGGATGAATTACTTTTAAACAATATAAATATAGAAACAAATATAAAAGAAAATAAGGTCTTAACAGATTCAAAATGGCTTGAGTTTATATTAAATCAAATTATAAACAATAGTATAAAATATAAAAAAGATAATGACTCAATTATAAAAATAGAATCATTTAAAGAAAATGATAAAACAATTTTGAGTATTTATGATAATGGAATAGGAATAAATAAAAAAGATATAAAGAATGTATTTAAAAAATCATTTACAGGAGAAAATGGTAGAAATTTATCAAAATCAACTGGAATGGGACTTTATATAGCAAAAAGATTATGTGATAAATTAGGTCACAAAATATTAATTGAATCAGAAAAAAATGAATACACTATAGTTAAAATTATATTTGGGAATAATGATTATTACAAAATAGATAACTAACTTACAAAATTGTAATATTAGGTAATACAAAACAAACGACAATAATTTATTTATCTACTAAAATGAGATTTAGAAGGGAATGATTTTATGGAAAATATTTTAAAAATCGAAAAAATTGAAAAGTATTATGGTAATAAATTAAGTCTTACAAAGGCAATTGATAACATTTCATTTTCTGTAGATAAGGGTGAATTTATTGCAATAATGGGAGCATCTGGCTCAGGAAAAACAACACTCTTAAATTGTATATCTACAATTGATAAAGTATCATCAGGTCATATATTTGTAGGTAACACTGATATTACTAAATTAAAAGGAAATAATTTAAATAAATTTAGAAGGGAGAAACTTGGTTTCATATTTCAGGATTTTAATTTATTAGATACATTAACATCATATGAGAATATAGCACTTTCTTTATCTATTCAAAATGTTAATTCTAACGAAATAGATGATAGAGTTAAAAAAGTAGCAAGAGAACTTGATATAGAGAAAATATTAAATAAATATCCATATGAGTTAAGTGGTGGACAAAAACAAAGGGTAGCGAGTGCAAGAGCAATAGTGACAAATCCAAAATTAATTTTGGCAGATGAACCAACAGGTGCACTTGATTCTAAATCATCAAAAATGTTACTTGAAAAATTTAAATTTTTAAATAAAGAACTTTCTGCAACTATATTAATGGTTACGCATGATGCATTTACCGCAAGTTATGCAGATAGAGTAATATTTATAAAGGATGGCAAAATATTTAATGAAATTAATAAGGGTGATGAAACAAGAAAAGAATTCTTTGATGAAATAATTGATGTAGTAACTCTTTTAGGTGGTGACTTAAACGATGCTCTTTAAACTTTCAATAAAAAATATACAAAAAAGTATTAAAGACTATGCCATCTATTTTCTAACTTTAGTTTTAGGTATTGCTATATTTTATGTATTTAATTCAATAGAAAGCCAAACAGTAATGATGAAAGTATCTAGTAATACTTTAGAAATAATAAATATTATGAATCAATTACTTTCATCAGTTAGTGTATTTATATCCTTTATATTAGGCTTTTTAATTATTTATGCATCTAGATTTTTAATAAAAAGAAGAAATAAAGAATTTGGTATATATTTAACACTTGGAATGAGTAAAAGAAAAATATCTTTAATACTATTTTTTGAAACACTTATAATAGGTATTTTATCTTTAGGTGTTGGACTTTTAATTGGATTTTTCTTATCAGAATTAATGAGTTTATTAGTCGCAAATTTATTTGAAGCAGATATGACTAATTTTAGATTTATATTTTCATCAAGTGCTGCACTTAAATGTTTAATATATTTTGGAATTATGTATTTAATTGTTATGATATTTAATACTATAAGTGTTAGTAAATGTAAACTTATTGATTTAATTAATTCAAGTAAAAAGACTGAAAAAATAAAATTAAAGAATCCTATTCTTTGTGTGATTATATTTATAATCGCATGTGTTATGCTTATTTATTCATATTATTCCGTAACACATAATTTTAATAGTATAGGAGACCGCAATAAAATATATGTTCCTATTATATTAGGTGCATTATCCACATTTTTAATATTTTGGTCATTATCAGGTCTTATATTAAAAATAGTAATGAATATGAAAGGTTTATATTATAAAGGATTAAATAGTTTTACATTAAGACAAGTTAGTAGTAAGATTAATACAACTGTATTTTCAAGTACAATAATATGTTTAATGCTTTTTATAACAATATGTTTTTTATCAAGTTGTCTATCACTTAAAAATTCGCTTACTGGAAATATTGATAAGTTATCTCCTGTTGAAGTTGAATTTACTAAATTAAGAAATATAAAAGATGAAAATCTTAAAGATTATAATTTGGAAGATAAAGCATTATTAGATACAAAAGTTTCTATAAAAGAAACATTAAAAAACAATAATATAGATATAAATAATTTTAAAGATAATTTAACTGTATATTACTATAATACAAACTTAACTTTAAGAGACGCTTTAGGTAAAAGTGCAAGTACAACAGAAAAAACGTTTCCTTTTATAAATTTTGATGAACAAGAACAAGTAATGAGCATAAGTGATTATAATAAGGTTGCAAAATTATATGGTAATAAAACATATACTCTAAAAGAAAATGAATATATTGTTATTGCAGATTATAATTCAATGATTAATATTAGAAATGTTGCATTAAAAGATAAAGAAAGTATTAATATAAATGGTATTAATTTAGTACCAAAGTATACAGAATGTAAATATGGATTTGTTGATATTGGTGCGCAACATTTAAATATAGGAATTATAGTTGTACCAGATAATGTATTAAAAGAAAATACTATATCAAATGAAATTTTACTTGCTAATTTTAATAGTAAAAATAAAAATGAAAAAATTAAGATTAACAATGAACTTGCTAATTTAGAAGAAACACATTATAAAACACATGTGCTATCTTATAATACAAAACTTGATATGTTAGAATCATCAATAGGACTTGGAGCCCTTGTTACATTTATTGGTTTATATTTAGGAATAATATTCTTAATATCAAGTGCTGCAATACTCGCTTTAAAAGAATTATCTGAATCAACGGATAATAAAGAGAGATATAAAATGATTAGAAAATTAGGCGCAGATGAAAAAATGATCAATAAAGCATTATTTAATCAAATATTTATATTCTTTATGATTCCTTTATCACTTGCTATAGTTCATTCAATATTTGGTATAAAATTTGCAAAAAAAATACTTGGAACTATGGGTATTAGTGGTCTTACTTCATCAATTACCATGACATTTATATTTTTAGTTTTAATATATGGTGGATATTTCTTATTAACATATTTTGCTAGTAAGAATATTATAAGAGAAAGATAATATGAAAAAGTTTATAATAGTTATATTTATTATAATTTGCACTATATTTTTAACTGGTTGTTCAAAAGATAAAGTAATAAAAACTTTTGATGATGCAAGTAAAAAGTTTGGTGATGAAATTCTTACTAAGGATAATAATTTAATAGGTAAAAGAAATTTTGGCATAGATCATTATACTGGAACTTATGTATCAAATTACGAAAACTCTAGTAAAAAAGAAACTATTTTTGGTGGTACTACTTTAAATAGAGATGAAGATAATATTCATATAAAAATATATCTTGAAAAAGTATCAGGTGAAATAACTATAAAAATGAATTTAAAGGAAGAAGAAAAAGTATTGACTAAAGATAGTGGTTTATATGAATTTGATTTTAATGTAAAAAGTGGTAGTAATTATTTTGTTATTGATACAAATGATTTTACTGGAAATATTGATATTTTAATTAATTAAAGTAAACGATTATGTTTGCTTTTTTTTAATCTAAAGTAATTATTATAATATGAATGAATATTATTAATTACAAGGTGATAATAATGTTTAAAGAAATATATGAAAAAATAATTAATGATAAAAAAATAATAGATAGGTATGAAAATATAAGAAAGTTTGAAGATAAAACTGGTGGATGGGCATATCATGATTTAAATCATATAAAAAGAGTAGAAAAAATAATAGATAATGTACTAAATAAATTAGAATTTGATGAAGAATTTATTTATAAAGAAAAGATAGCATGTATACTTCATGATACAGGTGCTATTTTGGGAAAAGAAAATCATGCATACAGAAGTTATTTATTTGCAAAAGATTACTTTATTAATAATAATATAAAATTTGATGATATTAATTTAATACTGGATGCAATTAAGAATCATAGTGATGGCTTTGAAACAGATAATTTATATGGAATAATATTGATATTTGCAGATAAACTTGATATGACAAAAGAAAGACTTTCATATTATGGAAAAAAGGTTAAAGGTAATAAAGAATATAGTCATGTAAATGATATTGATATAACTATAGAAAATAACAATCTTAAAATAAATTTTATTACTGATGGTGAAGTTAATTTAAAAGAAATAAATGAATATTATTTCACTAAAAAAATATTTAAAGGAGTAGAATCGTTTTCAAATAAGCTAGATTTAAAATATATTTTATTAATGGATAACAAGAAATGGAAAATATAAATGAATAATACTATTTTAGTATTATCTTTTTTTTGATATAATTTATAGTAGGTGAGAAATATGCAAAATACAACATTATACTTAATAAGACATTCTATAAAATATGATATAAAAGATATTGTAGAAAATTATAATACAAGTGATAGTGAACAAATTAAAAATGAAAAACTCATTTTATCTATTGAAGGTGAGAGAAGAGCAGAGATTTTATCTAATGAAAAAGAACTTCAAAATATTGATATAGTATATGCAAGTGTATTAGTTAGAACTCTAGAAACTGCTAAATACTTACTTGAAAAACAAAATTTAAAAATAAATTTGGATAATAGACTAGATGAAAGAAGAAGAGGTAGACCTAATGATGATATTTATCCTGATTGGTTTACTAAACAATTTTTAGATGAAAATTTTAAAACAGTAGGTGGAGAAAGTCAAAAAGATGTAAGAAAAAGAATGGATGAAGTAATAAGTGAAATTATAAAAAATAATAAAGGTAAAAGAATTGCTATATTTTCTCATGGATATGCAATAATATATTACTTACTTAAATACTGTAAATTAATTAGTGTTAATGCTGATAGAAATATTACTTTTTCATTTAATGATAAAGTTGTATTTGATAAAAAAATATCTGCTCCAGAAGTATTTAAACTAGTGTTTGATAGTAATGATAAAGTTATAAGTATTGAAAATTTAGAATTTGATGATTTGAAGTAAGAGGTTAGAAATGAAGTTAGAAGATTTAAAGAAAGATTATGATAGGCTGCAATTAAAATATGGTGCTAAAGAACTTGATTCTATATATAATGGTGGAGAGTGTATAAACCCTGATATTGCATTTGTATTTATGAATCCAACGGGAAGAAATATTGCATCAAGTAAAAATTGGAAAGGATTAAAATCGCCTTGGATAGGAACAAAAAATATATGGACATTATTTTATAATGTTGGATTATTAGATGATGATGTATATGAAAAAATTAGAAGTATTAAAGGAAAAGAATGGACTATAGATTTTGCAAACAAAGTATATGAAAATGTAAAAAAACATAAAGTTTTTATAACTAATTTGGGCAAATGTACACAAATAGATGCAAGACCTCTTCCTGATAAAGTATATAAGGAGTACTTAAATTTATTTAAAAAGGAGATGGAAATTGTAAATCCAAAAGTAATAATACTTTTTGGTAATCAGGTAAGTTCTATTGTGCTTGATGAAAAAATATCTGTTTCAAATGTTAGAAAAAAGTTATTTGTGAAGAAAATAAACAATAAAGATTTTAATTTTTATTCAGTATTTTATCCTATTGGTAATGGATCATTTAATGTAGATAAATCTATCGAGGATATAAAATGGATAATAAGTAATATGGAGGTAAAATTATGAAATATATAGATAGTGTTGATAAAAGAGTATTAGATTATTTTAATGTGTTAGAACCAAATTTTCCAGAATGGCTAAATGATTATATAGAAACTAAAGAGTTATTAAAACAAAGATATATTAGTGTAACATGTGGGAGAATATATTCTAATTTATTTGAAATTGATTTTTTCTTTTCTAGTTTAGATCATTCAGTTGCTGTTGCTTTAATAGTATGGCATTTTACTCATGATAAAAAACAAACTTTATCAGGTTTATTTCATGATATAGCAACCCCAGTATTTAAACATTGTGTTGACTTTTTAAATGGTGATTATATGACTCAAGAATCAACAGAAGATTTAACAAGTAAAATTATTAGTAGTTCAAAAGAAATAATGGATTTATTAAAAAGAGACAATATAAAATTAGAAGAAGTAGATGATTATCATATATATCCAGTTGCGGATAATGATACTCCAAAATTATCAGCGGATAGACTTGAATATTCTCTTTCTAATGCATTATTAACAAATAAATTATTAAATATAGATGAAATAAAGAAAATTTATAATGATGTTATTTTAGATAAGGATGAAGATGGTACTTTAGAATTATCATTTAAATCAAAAGATACTGCCTTAGAGTTTGTTAAAATAACAAGTAAATTATCTATTATATATAGAGATGATAGAACAAGATATTCAATGCAGTTACTTGCGGATATTATAAAGAAATTAAATGAAGATGGATTAATAACTAAAGAGGATTTATATAATAAGAAAGAGTCAGAAATAATAGAAATAATAGAAAATTCTAAATATAAAGAAATATTTAATATATGGAAAAATGCTAAAAATATAAAAGTAAGCAAAGAAAAACCAGAAACTGTTTATTTTGTTCATCATGGCGCAAAAATTAGATATATTGATCCACTTGTAAATAAAAGAAGAATATCAAGTATAAGTAAAGAAGCAAAAAAAGAAATAGATAAAAATTTATCGTATGACATGAATAATTATGTATATTTAGATTTTAATTTTTAAATAAAATATTAAGTAATCAAGAAAAATGATTACTTTTTTTCATATTTTAGGGGAATTCACTTTAGAAAGAGAGAATATAAGAAGTAGAGGTGATTTTTATAAATTATTATGATGAAATAAAAAATAAACTAATTGATAATGAAATATATAATAGAGTTAAGGACTATTTAAAAGAAAGAAATAAAGTTATTACATACTTCGAAATAGGTAAATTACTTGATGAGGCTGGGAAACATTATGGTGAAAATATAATAAAAGAATATTCTTTAAAATTAATTAATGAAGTAGGTAAAAAATTTAATGAGAGAACATTAAGAAGAATCAGACAATATTATAGAGTGTTTTGTAATAAGAAATGGTCGCCAATGGCGACCAAATTATCATGGAGTCATTATACGGAGTTATTATCTATAAAAGATGAAAGAAAACTAAATTATTATATTAATATATCTATAAAAAATAACCTTTCTAAAAGGCAATTAAGAGAGAAGATAAAAACAAATGAATATGAAAGACTAGATGAAGAAACTAAAAGTAAATTAATTAATAATGAAAAATATTATGTGACTGATTTTATAAAGAATCCTATATTAATTAAAAATAATTTTAATTACAAAGAGATATCAGAAAAAGTACTTAAAAAACTGATACTAGAAAATATTGAATCATTTATGAATGAATTAGGTAATTCATTTTATTTTGTTGGAAGTGAATATAAAATAAAAATAGGAGATAGATATAATTATATAGATTTATTATTATTTAATATAGAATACAATTGTTATGTAGTTATAGAATTAAAAGTAACAGAGCTAAAAAAAGAGCATGTTGGACAAATACAGGTTTATATGAATTATATAGATAATAACTTAAAAAAATTAAGTCAAGATAGTACAATAGGAATAATAATATGTAAAAAAGATAATAATTATATAATTGAATATTGTAGTGATGATAGAATAATAGCAAGAGAATATTCATTAGTATAAAAAAATGGTATAATAAAGTAAATATAGGAGGATTTATGAAAAAAGAAGAGTATATAAAAATAACAAACGAAATATTAAATGGAAAATCAAAGGATGTAATGCTTTCTCAAATTGAAAATTATTTTTTAGCAAAAGATAATTTCAAGATAGATAAACCAAAATATAATATATCAGATAAAGTAAAATTAAAAAAAGGTACATTACTTCATGGAACATATGAAAATTTTAATGGATTAAAATTGATTGTTCAAAATGGTCTTGTTTCTAATTTCTTTACAGAAAAAGTAAGAGGTACAAAATATCCAAGTAGTGTAGGAGTATGGAATTTAAAAAAAGATTATGATTTAAATGAATATATTAATTTTTATAGTGGTGGAACTATTAGATATAATAATTTATATAATAAAGAAACTAAAACTGAAGTTATACCATATTCTGATATGAAAAATATAAATGATAAAATAGAAAAAAGTGGTTTTCAAAAATGGTATATGGAACAAACAAAAGAAGCGAGATTTATGCCAAATTTATTATCAGATAATGTGCAAATAGGTATTATATTTGATAGTGATAATAAATATATAAAAAAATTATTAGTTAATGATATTTTATCTGGAAATATGGATAGTGAAGTATTAAAAGATTTTGTTATAGATAAATATTATGATAGATTTTTAATTGATGTAAAAAATAAAGATGATTTTTTTACTGATAGGGAAAGTGCTGTTCTTTTTGGTATACCATCTAATTTTATAGAAGGAATATTAGTTGGAAGAACATATGAAAATGATGAAGAAATGTTAAATAATATAAAAGAATTATTACCAAATGTATATATATGTAATTTAGATGGTATTGTAATAAAGTAAGGGAGTATTTATGAAATTTGAAAAAGAAATAACTGTAGAAGTATCTTGTAATATAGAAGAATTATTAAAAATATTAAAAGAAAATGATTTTGAACTTAAAGAGGTTTATGATATTAAGGATATCTACATGATTGATAAAAAATACAAAAATATTGAAGATAAGCTAGAATTATTAAAGCATACTATTTTAATTAGAGATATAATAGAAGAAAATAAAGAAACTAAACAAATAACATATAAATATAAAAAATATGATGAAAATGGAAATATTACTAAACAAGGGAAAACTAATTGCAAAATAAATTCTATAGAAGAAGCAGTAAATTTATTTAATGCACTTGGTTATGAAAAGTTAATAAATATAAATGATCATTTACTTGTATATGCTAATAAGGATGATGAATTTGTTATAGAATGTGTTAATAATAAGCATATTTATATAGAAATAGAAGATAAATGTAATTATATAGATAAGTGTTATAAAAGCAATGAAGAAATGAAAGATGCTATTAACAAATATAACTTACCATTAAAACAAAATAATTATTATGCTAAAAAAGCTTTAGATGAATTAAATGAAATTTAGAAAAGAGGTAATATATATGGATTTAAAGAATTTTAAATTAATGCCATTTTATGATTTGGATAAAAAATGGGCTGTTTTAACATCTGGTGACAAAGAAAAATTTAATCAAATGACTGTCAGTTGTGGTGGCTTTGGAACTATATGGAATAAGCCTGTAGTAACAGTTTATGTAAGACATAATAGATATACATATGAATTTATTGAAAATAATGAATATTTTACATTAAGCTTTTTTAGTGATGAATATAAGAAGGATTTAAGTATTTTGGGTAGTAAGTCAGGAAAAGATATAAATAAATTATCACTTACTAATTTAAATGCAGAGTATAATGAAAACTTTGTTACATATAAGGAAGCTGTTTTAACTATTATTTGTAAAAAATTATATGGTCAAGATTTAAATATGGATAATATGAGTGAAGAAATAAAGGAAAAATATTATTCAAATGATCCCGTACATAAGATGTATATTGGTGAGGTAATTGATATAATTGATAGAAGATAGGTGATAATAGTGAATGAAAATTTGAAAAAATTATTTGATATATTATTATCTAATAACCCAAGTATTCTTATAAGAGAAAATGAAGATTATATTTTTAATATTATTCCAGAACTTAGAAAATCAAAAGGATTTAATCAAAATAATCCATGGCATATTTATGATGTTTATAATCATATTTTACATGTTATAGATGGTGTAAAAGGAAATATAATTTTAAGGTTAATCGCACTTTTTCATGATATTGGTAAGCCATATACTTACATGGAAGATGAGAATAATATTGGACATTTTTATGATCATTGGACAAAATCATGTGAGATATTTTTAAACTTTTCAAAAAAATATAAATTACCAGTAGATTTAACTAATGAGGTTAATAAACTAATATATTATCATGATATAAATATTTCAAAATTAAATAGAGAAGAATTGAATAAATTTTTGGATGAATTTAGTGTTGATGAAATTAATATGTTATATGAAATTAAGAAAAGTGATTTACTTGCGCAGTCACCTAAATATCATTATTTACTTGCTGAATATGATTTACAAAAAGAAAATTTATTAAAGAAAAAATTTCCTAAATGGAAGTTTTGTTTTGATAACGAAAAATTAATAAGTTTAGTATTAAGTGGTGATAAAAGAGCAACTACGTCATTATATAGTGAGTATATAAAAAATAAAGAGCCATTACCAAAAATAGGAGAAAAAAGTATAATTCAACATGACAATAATAATGATGCATGTTTAATAGAAGTGGAAAATGTAATAATTACTGAATTTAAAAACATAACGGAAGAACTTGCCTTTATTGAAGGAGAAGGAGATAAATCACTAGAATATTATAGAAATGAACATTATAAAATATTTAAAAAAATAGACTCAAATTTTAATGATGAATCTAAGGTTGTTTTTGAAATGTTTAAAGTAATAGAAAACTATAATTAGTTGCCATATGACCAGGGTACCAATTTATGTTAATTAATAGAGATGGTATAGTGAATAAAAAAAAATTAGAAAAATTAATTAGTACTTTAAAAATAGAAAAAAGTGAGTACTGGATTTTATCAAGTGCTTCACTTGTTTTAAGAGGAATATATGATAGTGCTGCAGATTTAGATCTTGCAGTCACTGAGAAAGGTTTGAAAGAGTTAAAAGAAAACTATGATTTAGTACAAAAAGAAAATGGTTGGTATATAGTAAATGATAAAGTAGAATGTATTCTAGATGAAAAGATGCCAAACAAGATAGAGAAATTTGGTGAATATTATCTTCAAGATATTTATGATTATTATGATTTTATAAAAAATAGTAATAGAGAAAAAGATAAGAAAAGAATTCCATTAGTAGAAAATTATATTAATGATAGAAAAACGAAAGATAAATAACTACAAAATCTATTTTTTTATGTTATACTAAAGTAGATTAATAATTTTGAAAAATTAAAGAGAAGTGAGACAAGGATTATGAAAAAATATATTGTAAGTGGTAATGATTATGATATGGGGTATAAGGTAGGAAATATTTTTAAGGAATATTTACAAAATGAAATAAAAAAATATGATGAAAAAATGTTAAATAAAAATATATATTCTATTGTAAAAAAATTAGAGCTAAAATTAAAAGAAGAGTCTTTTAGTTGCTTAGAAGAAATATATGGAAGAGCAGATGGCGCAGAGGTAAGTCGAGATTCGTTATTATTAATGTTTTTTCCAGAAATTTATAAAAGAATTGATGGATGTACAACATTAATTTTAAAAGATAAAAATGGAAAATTTTTATTTTCACATAATGAAGATGATAAAAGATATACTTCTGAAAATACTGCTTTAATAAAATATGATTATGGTAAATACTGGATTGTTGGATATACAATGGCTGAAAAGCTTACAGGTAGCTCTTTTGGTTATAATAGTTATGGGTTAGTTTTTTCAAGTAATTATATATATGATACGAAAATTGAGTTAAATAATATTTCAAGATATATTATGGTTAGAGATGTTATGAAAGCAAGAAACTTAGATGAAGCAATAAGCATATTAAAAAATAAAAAGGTTGCTTCAGCATTTAGTTTAAATATTTTAGATACTAAAAACAATGAGACGATAAACGTAGAAAAAGATATAGAAAAAATATATGTGACTAACATTACAGATAGATATGCGAGAGCAAATCATTTTACAACAAAAAAGGTTGATTTAATAGAACCATTACCATCTTCTAAGTTTAGAGATGAAAAGTCTAATGAATTAATAAATAAAATTGATAAAAATAATGCTAATATTGAAGATTTAAGAACAATTTTAAATTATGAAACAGAAGATTATTATAAAAGTATCTTTAAAAGTCCTAAAAAATATACTGATCAAAGTATAACTGTTGCTAATTTTTCCTATGATGGGGAAAATAATGTTATAGAAATAATTGATTATTTAAGTGATAGTAAATTAATGCTTGAATATAATGAATTTTAACAATTATAAAAAAATTTGATTTATTTAGTATTGTTTTGTATAATATGTGCTTATAAGTGGGTGAAAAGCATGGACGATATTACTGAATCATTAAAAATTATTGATAATACAGCAAGTAATATAAATGGAAATAGTACATTTCATTCAAGTTCATTTATATATAAAATGGCAAATGAAGATGTAAGTATATATAAGGATTATTTAAAAAATAGCAGAAGAATATTATCTGTTATATCATCTGGGGATCAAATAATTGAATCAATTACATCAGAAAAGAAAATAATTGATTGTTTTGATATTAGTAAGTATCCAAAATATTACTTGATGTTAAAACTTGCGGCACTTAAAGCACTAAAAAAGGAAGATTATGTAAAATTATTTATAGAATCACCATTAACAACACTTGATGAATATTATGATGATTTATATTACGATAATATAAGAAAATATTTGAATGGTATATATAAAGAGTATTGGGATGAATTATTTAGTCATACAGATTGGTATGAAATATTTGGTTCAAGATTATTTCAAAGTGATGCAATGCCAAATGATTTTATATATAAATCATTAAGTTATTTAAAAGATGAAAATTATTATAAATTAAGGAAAAATATTGAAAATGCTGAATTAAATTTTTATGAAGGTGATATATTTACTCTTGCAAGTATTTTAAATTCTAAATATGATTTAGTGTATTTGTCTAATATTATTGATTATGCAAATAAAAAAGATTATAAGAATTTATTAAGTAAATTTAATCTAAATGATAATGGAGTAATTTTGTCATATATATTCTCTCATGTTAAAAAATATAGTGATTTTCTTGATATGTGTGAAGTAAAAGAAGATTCAAAAGAAGATAGAGGAGTGCTAATATATAAATAGTTATTGCAAACTGATATATAAAAATATACTTTGAAAAAGTTGGAGGAAAAATAAAATGAATGAATATGTGGAAAGATTAAATAATTATAACAATGTAAAAAATCCTAATGAATTATTAGAATTTATGGACAAAAATATTAAATATGGTATTTATGGAACAGATAAAGTAGTCTATGATAAATGGGATGCAAGCATTAATTCAGAGTTTCAAAAAGCGTGTCAGACGAAGTATGAATTATGCGATGCAAAAAGATTATTAAAATATGGTTATGGAACATGTTGGGATCAAGTTGAACTTGAAAGAGATTGGTTTATTAATAATGATTATGAATGTAAAACATTTTTTATTTGGTTTTGTTTTAGTACATCTAATAATTATGTAACACATACATATCTAGTGTATAAAGATAAGAAAACAGAAAAGTATTGTTATTTTGAACATTCCGATGATGCAAATAAAGGGATAAAAGAGTTTGACTCATATAAAGATGCAATACTTTACCAGATGGAAAAACATATAGATTGTAATAGAACTGTTGGGAATTTAATAAATGAAGATATATTAAGTCATTTACAAGTATATGAATTTGAAATTAAAAAATATGGTTGTAGTCAATGTGAATATATAGAAAATATATTAAATTCAAAATTAGTATATAATAATAACAAATTTGTTACTGAAATTAATGTGTGTAAATCTAAAAATTAGGATAGATAACTATAAAATCTATCTTTTTTATGTTATACTTAAATAGATTTAAAAAGTGAGTTGATTGAAATGAATGAAAATAAAACAAATATAAACTGATATATAATTTATACATAATAGAAAATGAGGTTGCAATGAATAAAATAACAATGAAAAATGATGATATAATTGAATTATTAGCTGAATTTGAACATGAAAGATGGTCAAGGTGGCAAAAATATTTATTTAGTAAATGTATAGTTAACGATGACGGAACATTAACTATACCAAAGGAATTGGTAAATAGATGGACAAGACAAATAAATACAAATTATAAAAACTTATCAGAGAGAGAAAAAGATTCTGATAGAAAAGAGGCAATTAGAATTATAAAATGTATAGAAAAAAGGAGAATTTCGGATGAGTAAGGGAATCATAGTAGCGGGATTTGGAGCAATTGGTAAAACAACTCTTGGAAATAAGTATGATAATGTTATAGACATGGAATCAGGATATTATAGATGGGATAATACTGGTTTTGAAAATATACCATATGAGCAAAGAAAAGGTAAAAAAGAAAGACCAGAAAATATTGAGTGGCCAGATAACTATTATAAAGCAATTATAGAAGCCAGAAAAAAATATGATGTGGTATTGACATCAATGCACTGGCATTTATTAGATTTTTTTGAAAAAAATAATATAGAATACTATTTAGCATATCCAACTTTGGATAGTGAGGAAGTTTTGGAAAAGAGATGTTATGATAGAGGTAATAATAAAGTTTTTACAGATAAATTAAAAATAAATTTATATAATTGGAATGAAATAATAAAAAAATATCACCCTAAAGAACTATTAAGAATTCAAAAAAATGAATATTTGGAAGATGTTTTAAAAAATAAGGGAATTCTTAACAATATAAAATAAGAAGAAATATAAAATTAAGTTATAATTACTATATTAGTGTGAAAGGTATGGATAATTAATGCTTACATTTTATTCAAGGCTATAAAACTAACTATAATGGGCATATTAGTTTAAAATATGTTTTTTTTATGTTATACTTAAATAGATTTAAAAAAGTGAGTTGATTGAAATGAATGAAAATAAATATAAGATGATTGATATCAATTAATAGGAATGAATTGATAAAAATATCGTTCAAAATATCTTAAAATAGGAAGGTAATATATGAGAAAAGCAAATAAAATGGATATTGACAAAATTGCTCAAATTAGAATTAAACAACAAAATGAGGTTTGGGAAGATGAGGATGTTGATAAGTATAATTTATTAAAGATAACAAAAGTATATTTAGAAGAACATTTAAATAATGACTTTTACGCATTTATTGAGGAAACAGATAATGATATAATTGCTATATGTTGTTTGCAAGTTATTGAATATTTACCTCAATGTAATGATAATGGTAAGAAAGGTTATTTATGTAATGTTTATACAAGTGATGAATTTAGAAATAAAGGTATTCAAACCAATTTATTAAAAGAAGTAATAAATTTTGCTAAGGAAAATAACTTGTGTGAATTAAATTTGGGAACTGATATGGAGAAAGCAATTTCGATATATAAGAAATTAGGGTTTGATTTTGATAATTTAACAATGACAAAGTATCTAGCATAAGAAGTAGAAATGAAGAATTTATAACATTTAATTTTAGAAAAAAGAAAAATAGGAAGTGAAGAAAATGAGTAATAATGAAAATAAGACAAATATAAATTGGTATCCTGGTCATATGGCTAAAACAAAAAGACAAATAAAAGAAAAAATAGATTTAATAGATATAATATATGAAGTAGTTGATTCTAGAATACCAATATCATCAAAAATAAAAGATATAGATGATTTAGTAAAAAATAAACCAAGAATTTTAATTATGACTAAAAGTGATTTATGTGATTTAAATAAGACAAATAAACATATTAAGTATTATGAAAGTCTTGGATATAAAGTTGTTTTGGTGGATTTAATTAGCAACAAAAATGTAGATAAAATAAAATCTGCAACAGATGAAGTATTAAAAGAATTAAATGAAAAAAGAGAAGCAAAAGGATTAAAGAAAAGAAACTATAGAGCGCTTATAATTGGTATTCCAAATGTAGGTAAGTCAACTTTAATTAATAGACTTGCAGGTAAAAAGGTAGTAGGCGTTGGTAATAAGCCAGGTGTAACAAAACAACTTTCTTGGATAAGAATTAGTAAAGATGTTGATTTAATGGATTCACCAGGTATATTATGGCCAAAAATAGATGATGAAAAAGTAGGATTAAATTTAGCATGTTTTTCAGCAATTAAAGAGGAAATACTTCCAATTGATGAAGTCGCATGTTATATATTAAAGTATATGTTTATTAATTATAAAGAAAATTTAAAAGAAAGATATGGCCTAGAAAATATAGATTTTGAAGATTTTACAGATGCATATGAAGTAATAGGAAGAAAAAGAGGATGCATATTAAGAGGTAATGAAGTAGATTATGATAAAGTATCTGCTTTAATAGTAAGGGATTTAAATGAAGGTCATTTAGGCAAGGTAACATTTGATGAATAATATGTATGAATATGAAGAAAATTTATATAAAGAAGGATATAATTTTATAGCGGGAACAGATGAAGCAGGAAGAGGACCACTCGTTGGACCAGTTGTCGCAGGATGTGTAGTTTTTCCAAAAGGTTATAAAAATGATTTAATAAATGATTCAAAAAAATTAACAGAGAAAAAAAGAGAACAATTATATGATATAATAATAAAAGATGCGGTTACTTATGGAATTGGAATCGTATCTGCTAAAGAAATAGATGAATTAAATATTTACGAAGCAAGCAGAAAAGCAATGATAAAAGCATATGAAGAAGCAAATAAAAAAGTAAAAATAGATTACTTATTAACTGATGCTATGCCTATAACAACACTTGATATACCAGTATTAAAAATAATAAAGGGTGACGCTAAAAGTGTAACAATAGCGGCTGCATCAATACTTGCTAAAGTAACAAGAGATAGAATATTAATTGATCTAGATAAGAAGTATCCAGAATATAATTTTAAAAAGCATAAAGGTTATCCAACAAAAGAACATTTAGAGAAAATAAATGAATTTGGTGTGTTTGATGAGTATAGAATGACATATAAACCTGTAAAAAATGTATTAGATAGGGGAATTGTTAGGAAAAAGAGATAATATAATATATGAAGGGACTGATTTTATGAGTAAAAATTTAGTAATAGTGGAATCACCAGCTAAAAGTAAAACAATAGAAAAATATTTAGGTAGTGATTATAAAGTATTATCATCAAAAGGACATATTAGAGATTTAGCAACTTCTGGTAAATATGGTTTTGGTGTAGATATTGAAGATGGTTTTAAGCCAAATTATGAACCAATCAAGGGAAAGAAAAAAGATATTGCAGAACTAAAAAAAGAAGTTAAAAATGCAGAAAAAGTATATCTTGCAACCGACCCTGACCGTGAGGGAGAAGCAATTAGTTGGCATTTAAAAGATGCTCTTGGTATTGATGATAAAGATTATGAAAGAATAGTATTTAATGAAATAACTAAAAATGCAGTTGTTAATTCATTTAAAAATGCTAGAAAAATTGATGATCTTATGGTAAGAAGTCAAGAAACAAGAAGAATATTAGATAGAATAATAGGATTTAGATTAAGTAAATTAATGCAATCAAAAACGGGCGGTAAAAGTGCTGGAAGAGTACAATCAGTTGCACTTAAATTAATAGTTGATAGAGAAAAAGAAATTGAAAAATTTATTCCAGAAGAATATTGGACAATAAAAGCAATATTCCCATCATTTGATGCAAATTTATTTGGTTATAAAGAAAATACTAAATTAGAAATTAAAAATGAAATTGAAGCAAAAGATATATTAAATAAATTATCTAATAGTTATAAAATAGAAAGTACTGAAAAGAAAAATAAGAATAAGGCTAGTAAGCCACCTTATACAACAAGTACAATGCAGCAAGATGCAGTAAACAAAATTAATTTCTCATCTAAAAAGACTATGAGTGTTGCACAAAAACTTTATGAAGGTATAAATATAGGTAGTGAAACAGTAGGTTTAATTACATATATGAGAACTGATTCAATTAGATTATCAGATGAGTTTGCACAAAATACTTTAAAATATATTGAAGTAAATTATGGTAAAGAATATGTTGGATTTGTAAAAAAGAGTAAGAAAACAGAAAATGTACAAGATGCTCATGAAGCAATAAGACCAACAAGTATTACAAGAACACCAGATTCAGTAAAAGAATATTTAACTAATGATGAATATAAGTTATATAGACTTATTTACTTTAGAGCACTTGCTTCTTTAATGAAAGATGCAAAACAACAATTAACAATTGTTATTCTTGATAATAATGATTATAAATTTAAAGTTAATGGTAGTGTAATTACTTTTGATGGTTACTTAAAAGTATATAGTGAATTTGAAAAGAGTGAAGATAAGATTTTACCTGATTTAGATAAATATAAATCTGATAATCTTATTACTGATAAAGTAGAGACAAAACAACACTTTACAGAACCACCAGCAAGATATACAGAAAGTTCATTAATTAAAGAAATGGAAAGTCTAGGTATTGGTAGACCATCAACATACGCAACTACTATAAGTACAATTATAGATAGAGGATATGTAAATAAAAAGGATAAAAAGTTTGTTCCAACTGAAATAGGAATAGAAACAACAAATAAACTTCAAGAGTTCTTCAAAGATTTAATTAATGTAAAATATACTGCAAAAATGGAAGAAGATTTAGATAATATTGCAAGTGGAACTGTTGTATGGAATGAATTATTAAAGAAATTTTGGGAGGATTTTGAACCAATGGTAAAAGATGCATTTGATAATATGGAAAAAAAAGAACCTGAAAAGACTGGAGAAGTATGTCCAGAATGTGGTAAAGATTTAGTTAAAAGAAATGGTAGATATGGTGAATTTATAGCTTGTTCTAACTATCCAGAATGTAAATATATTAAAAAAGAAGAAAAAAAAGTCGTAGAAGTTTGTGACTGCATTAAATGTGGTAATAAGATTGTTGAAAGAAAAACAAAAAAGGGTAAAGTTTTTTATGGCTGTTCAAATTTTCCAAAATGTAAAGAAGCTTATTGGGATATGCCTACAGGTAAGAAGTGCCCTGAATGTAATAGTATGCTAGTTACAAAAGATGGAAAAGTAAAATGTTCGGCATGTGATTATAAAGAAGAATAGTAAATTTTTACTATTTTTTCTTTTAATTATGATATAATTTGAATGAGGTGTAAAAATGAAAATAGAAGAAGAGATAAATAATATAAAAGAACGAAATAAGAGAGTAGAATTAGATAAAAAATGGGAAACAAGTTTAACAAGAAAAATATTTATTATGGTATTAACTTATATAGTTGTTATTATATATTCATATTTAGTTAGAAATTATGATAATATTTTCTTAAGTTCTTTAGTACCAGTAATTGGTTTTACATTATCTACTTTATCATTAAAAGTCATTAGAAAAATCTGGGAAAGATTTATAAAATAATTTATTGGAGGGAGAATTTATGTTAAAAAAAGAAGATATAAACAAATATAAAGAAAGTTATGAAAGTAAATTAACAAATAAAGTTATGCAAAGAGTACTAAATAAGGTTCAACTTATTGATTTAGTACAAGATTCTGAAACAAAACCAAGTTACAATTTTAGTATAGAAATTAAAACTCATAGTATTACAGATCAAAAGGCATCTGGAAGATGTTGGGCTTTCGCAGGTCTTAATATTTTGAGAGAAAAAGTAATAGAAAAATGTAAATTAAATAATTTTGAGTTGTCTGCTAGCTATATTGCCTTTTATGATAAGTTAGAAAGATTTAATACTCTTTTAGAAAGATTAATAGAATATAAATTACAAAATAAGGATCTATATGATAGATATGTATCAAACTTACTAGAAACAGGTTTAAGTGATGGTGGATATTTTACACAATTAGCAAATTTAATAGAAAAGTATGGTGTTGTTCCAAAAACTGAATTTGAAGAAACTTATGCATCATCAAATACATATGAGTTAAATTTAATATTATCAAGATTATTAAGAAAATTTTATATTGAACTTAATAGTTCGAAAGAAAACATCCAAGAAATAAAAGATAAATATATGCAAATGGCTTATAATGTTATTGCGGGTGTATATGGTATACCAAAAGAAAAATTTAACTTTGAATATACTGATAAGGATGGTAAATATCATATTGATAAGGATATAACTCCTAAAGAATTTTATGATAAGTATATTGGTATTGACTTAGAAGATGAATATGTAGAAGTAATTTCTTATGAAGATGAAAAGATAAAATATAATAATGTATATAAGGAAGAAGAAAGTTCAAAAATGATAGGAAAAAATGATTATGCTACATTAAATTTACCATCTAAAGAATTTAAAAATTTAATATTGAAATCATTAAAGGCAAAAGAACCAGTTTATTTTTATTGTTCAACAACATCAAAAAGAGTTGATGGTGTATGGATTGATACTATGGAAAGATATGGTGAATTGTTTGGAATAGATTTAAAACTTGATAACAATTCTATTTTAATGACTAATGGTATTACTAATTATCATAGTATGATAATAACAGGAGTTAATATAATTGATAATAAAATAGATAAATGGAAAATTGAAAATAGTTGGGGATCTAAAACTGGTAATAATGGTTATTATGTTGCAACAGATGATTTTATAAATAATTATGTACATAGAATAGCAATTAATAAAAAATATCTAAGTGAAAAGCAATTACAAATATTATCAAAGGATAAAATTTTAGTAAGCAAATGGGATGCTAAAATGTAATTTAAAATTAAATAGTGATTTATTCGCTATTTTTTTCTTTTTTATGATACAATTTTTAAAAGGAGTATAGGTATGAGAAATAGAGCAGGTGGATTATTAATAGAAAATGGCAAAATATTATTAATACATAGAATTAAAAACATAAATGGTGAAAGAAAAGAATATTATGTTGTTCCAGGTGGTGGAATAGAAGAAAAAGAAAATATTAAAGAAGCAACAATTCGTGAACTAAAGGAAGAAACAGGTCTTAATATTAAATTAATTAAAGATGAACCATTAATAACATTAAAAACAGAAAAAGGTAATCAATATTTTTCGTTGATTAATAAAGTATCTGGAGTACTAGGTACAGGTGATGGACCTGAATTTAGTGATCCAGTATATAAAAACATGGGTGAATTTATTCTTGAGTTTATAGATATAAATGATATTATTGAAATGAAAATAAATATGGTACCAGATAAGGTAAGAATGCGTTTTATAGAATGTACAAAATCATTAAATAAAAAGATAAGTGATATTAACTCTAGTGACTATTTAAATACTAAAAGCATTACTATCGAGGAATAGATATGAAAAATGATTATTATAAATTGCATATAAAAGGGTAAAAGTTTGTTGACAAAAAATGGAAAGTATAATATATTTAATTTGTAAATATTTCAAAGAAAGGAGTGTGATTAATCATGAAAAATATAATGAATGGTTTACAAAATAATAAAATTTATAGTGTAGGATTAATCATATCTCCTAGTTTTTTAGCATAGTAAAATTTTAGAAATTTCTATCTTTATGGTTAATTCTGCATTACGCAGAATTTTTTTCTGTAAAAAAATATAAAGGTAGGTAAAAATTTATGACAATAAAATTAGATATTAATGATAGAGCTGCTCTTGCTATCAAAAATAATCAAAAGAGAGTAGAAATAAGAGCAAACGATAATAAATATTATTATAGTAAATTAAATTCTAATGATATAATTGAATTTAATAGCAATAATATAGGTATATTTTACGTAAAAATAAAAGAAGTGAATTTTTATAATTCTTTAGAAGAATTATTTATGTTAGAAGGAACGAGATATACAACATCATCAACTAATGACAAAGATGAGGCAATAAAAAATGTTGAAAAAATAGGGGATTATAAAGAAACAATAAAACAAAATGGTGTATATGCAATTCATATAGAATATTTATATAGTGAAAATACTGTTTGGGAAGAAATGGCTGATAAAGCAAGAAGTGTTATGAATAGAAGAGATGTTTCTGGTATGATTTCAGCAGGTAGTGTAGGAGCAGCTATACTTACAGAAAATCATAATATATATGTTGGAACATGTATTGATACAGCATCATCCTTAGGTATGTGTGGTGAAAGAAATGCTATCGCAAATATGATTACACATGGTGAAAATAAAATAACTAAACTTATATGCTTTGGTGGAGATGGAAAGATTGGTTTTCCTTGTGGAGCATGTAGAGAATATCTTATGCAACTTGATAAAAATAGTAAGAATATTGAAATAATAACTAATTTAGAAACCAAAGAAACAATTAAACTAGAAGAATTAATTCCAAATTGGTGGGGTTATAATAGGGTATAATTATGAAAAATATAGAACTAGTTGTGCCTAAATTAGAAGAATATTACTATGAACAAAAACTAGAAGAAGATCCTAATACTATGAGTTATAATAAAGGGTATAATGTTAGTTATGAAGGATATCACTATGATACAGGATGCATTGATTTTCCAAAAGATAAATGGAAAGCATCTTATGAAAAAAGAATAAAAGATAATAAATTTTTTGCGTACATAAAAGATAACGAAATAAATGAATATGTTGGTTACGTAAATTATCAGTACAATAAAAATGATGATAGATATGAGTGTGGAGTATTAATAGAATATAAATATAGAGGTAAAGGCTACTCAAAAGATGCATTAATATTACTTATTAAAGAAGCATATAAAAATAATATTCACTATTTATATGATACATTTGAATTAGATAGAGAAAATACTTTGAATTTATTTAAAAGTGTTGGTTTTGAAGTAGTAGAAGAAACGACATGGAAAAAGTTTAATAAAAATGTAAAAAGTGTTATTGTTAGAGTTAATACATCAATATTTGAATAGGTGATTTAATGATAATAGAATATGAAGATAAATATTTAGAAGATGTTAGAGATTTACTTGTTGAACTTGAAGAGTATGTTGTACATTTTAATATAAAAAGAAAAAAGAAGGTGAAAAAATGAATATAGAAGAGTTTTGTAAAAAGTATAATTTTGGTAAGGTATATAATATTTCAAAATTATCTGGAGGATTAATGCATAAAATGTTTAAAGTAGAAACAGAAAAAGGTATATATTGCATAAAAATATTAAATCCAGAAGTTATGTTAAGAAAGGATGCTTACAATAATTTCGTAATATCAGAGAGTATATCAAATTTAGCAAAAAATAGTGGTATTTCTGTATCTAGTGCATTAAGTGTAAATGGTAATTATTTAACAGAATTCTGTGGTAAATATTATATGGTATTTAATTATGTAGATGGCAAAGTTTTAAAGGATGATGAAATAACTGTAGAACATTGCAAAAGAATAGGCGAAGTATTATATAAAATACATTCTTTAAATTATGAAAATTTAAATTTGTTAAGAAATAAACCAGAATTAACAAAAATAAATGGATGGAGAGAATATATAAAAAATAGTAATTTTGATAAAATGCCATATAAAGAATTATATTTAAAAAATTATGAAAAATATGACTCTTTAATGGAAAGAATAATTGAAAGATACAATTCTTTAGATAATAATTTGACTATTTGTCATAGAGATATGGATCCAAAAAATGTAATGTGGAAAAATGGTGATCCTATAGTAATTGATTGGGAATGCGCTGGTTTTTCTAATCCTTATATAGAACTTTTAGAGGATGCATTATGTTGGTCAGGATTTTTAAGTGATAATTTTGATAAAGATAAATTTAGTGCAGTATTTAAAGAATATTTAAAAGACAGTAATGAATATGATATTGATTGGTTTCTTATAATAAATTGTAACTTATATGGTAGATTTGCATGGCTTAAATATAATTTGGATAGAAGTCTTGGAATAATTACAACTGACAATGATGAAATTTCTCTAGCAGAAAAAGAGGTATCTAAAACTATTAATGAAATAAATAGATATATAAATCTAATTAGTACTATGTTAGATATTATTAACAATATTGTGATAAAAAAACAAACAAGAAATGATGTAATAGACAAAATATCAAAAACAAACTTATTATTAGAAAATAAAAAGTTTAATAAAATAAACAATGGCTTTACTAATGAAAGTTATGATTTTGATAAATATATAGTTAAAATATGTAATAATGCAAATAATGAAGTTAGGTTTCAAAATGAAATAAAATTTTACGAAATGAATAATAATAATCCAAATATTCCTAAATTATACTTTTATGATGCATCAAAAAAAATAGTACCATATTATTATGAAATAATAGAAAAAGTACCTGGTAATACTTTGTACGAAGTTTGGTATAAATTTGATGATAAAAAAAGAAAAGATATAATAAAATTAATAATTGATGTCTTAAGGTCTTTTCATAAAATTAAGATGGAAGATAATAATTTTTTAGAGTTTATCAAAAATAGTTTAAATGATTTAATAGCAAAATGTAAAATTAGTGATATTAATTTTTTGAAATTATTAGAATTATGTAATATTTATTTTAAGGATAATGATTATAGAATGATACATGGTGATTTACATTTTGATAATTTTCTATATGATGGTAATAAATTATATCTAATAGATTTTGAAACATCTAAGTCATCACCGATAGATTATGATTTTAGAATATTTAATAGATATAGTGAACAACCATATCGATGGGCATCTGAAAAAACGGATATGTTGACAGTTCCTAGTGATTACAAAAAATTTATGGATTTAATTATAGAAAATTATCAAGAATTAAAAAATATCAAATATTTAAATGAAAGACTTAGTGTGTACGATATAATAGAATTATTAGAAACATATTACAACACAAATAACTCTTATTATTTAAAAATAGCAGAAAAACAAGTTAAAAGGTTGGTAAAGGGGTATTAATGATAATAAATATTAAAAAATTATAATAGGAGAGCAAAATGAAATTTAATAGTTTAATACCAGAACTAAGTGTAACAAATATAGAAAAAAGTAAAGAATTTTATTTGAATTTAGGTTTCAAAATAATGTACGAAAGAAAAGAAGATAAATTTTGTTTCTTATATCTTGAAGATAATCAAATAATGATAGAAGAAATAAATAATAATTGGAATGTTGGTGAAATGAAGTATCCATTTGGTAATGGAATAAATATAAGTATGACAGTAAGTGATATTGATTCATTTTATGAAAGCATAATAAGTAAAAAAATTGTATTATTTAGAAAAATTAAAACTTCAAAATATAGAGTAGATGATATAATATATGAAGACAAGGAATTTTTACTTCAAGATCCAGATGGATATTTACTTAGATTTAATAATTAATGATAAAAAAGTAAAAAATTGAATGTTGAAAATAAAGTGGTTTATTAGGAGGCATTATAATAACTATGAGAATCGATAAAGAAATGGTATCAAGAAATTTAGTACCATCAAGAACAAAAGCACAAGAATTAATCAAATCAAAACTTGTTTTATGTAATGGAAAAACAATTGATAAAACAAGCTATTTGGTAAATGAGAATGATATAATAGATATTAAATCAAATGATAAATTAAAATATGTTTCAAGGGGTGGATTAAAACTTGAAAAAGCATTAGATACATTTAATATTGATTTTAATGGCCTAAAAATAATGGATATTGGATCAAGCACAGGTGGATTTTGTGATTGTGCGTTGAAACATGGAGTAAAATCAATTGTTGCAGTCGATGTTGGTACAAATTTGATGCATGAATCATTAAGAAATAATAAACAAATAGATTTACATGAAAAAACAAATTTTAAAGATTTTGATAGCAAATATTTTAAAGATATTGATGCAATTGTATGTGATGTTTCTTTTATTTCTTTGAAAAAAATAATCGATAAGATATATTTAGAAAATATAAAAGTTGATATTATATGTTTAATTAAACCTCAATTTGAATGTGGAAAAGAAATCGCAGATAAATATAAAGGAATTATATTAAATGAAGATATTCACATTAATATTATTAATTCTTTATTAGATTATTTTAATTCAAAAGGATTTTATGTTAAAAATTTAACATCATCTCCAATAAGAGGTGGAGATGGTAATATAGAGTATTTGGCATATATTTCTAATAAAATAAACCAAAATGAAAAAATTGATATAAAAAAACTTGTTTTAACAAGCTTTATGAATAAAACAATATAAACATTAAATGTTTATAAAGGAGGTAATAATTATTAAAAGAATTGATCGAATAATATCAGAACAAACAAATTACAGTAGAAAAGAAATTAAAGATTTAATAAAAAAAGGACTTGTGTTTGTTAATAATGAAAAAATAAATAATCCGCAAACAAAGTTTAATGATAAAGATATATCAATTGTGATAAATGGAAAAGATATTACTATAAAAGAACATATTTACTTAATATTAAATAAACCAAAAGGATATGTATCTACAACAGATACAGAAACAGAAAATAGTGTATTAAATCTTGTGCCTGATAACTATAAAACAAGAAATATATTTCCTGCTGGAAGACTTGATAAAGATACAACAGGTTTAATGATTATTACTGATGATGGTAATTTCTCACATGATATTTTATCTCCTAAAAAACATGTTAAAAAGGAATATGAAGTTACTTTAGATATTCCATTAACAAATGATATGGTAGAAGGTTTTGAAAAGGGGGTAAAATTAAATGATGGAGAGTGTAAATCTGCAATTTTAGAAATAACAGGAACATATACAGGGAAAGTTACATTAAAGGAAGGCAGATATCACCAAATAAAAAGAATGTTTGGTTGTTATAAAGCAAAAGTTATTGAATTAAATAGAATATGTATTGGAAATCTATATTTGCCTAATGATTTGATGTTAGGTGAAATAAGAGAACTTAGTGAAAGTGAACTTGATTTAATTAAAGAAAAAAATGTGGTAATTAATGAATAAGAAAATTATTAAATAAAAAAAATTAAGAAAAAATAAAATTTCTTAATTTTTTTAAAAAAAAGAGTTGACAAATTTATATGTTTTTAATAAAATGTTAGTAACAGGTGAGAAAAACCTGATTTAAATTAAAATATGTTATTAACAAAATGTTATAAAGATTATTTTTTTAAAATTTGTTATTAACAAAAAGATAAAAAGAAAGAAGGATATAATATGGACAGAAAGTCAAAAAAAGAAGTGTATGAAAATATAAGAAAGGCATTATACATGATTGATATGAATAATGGATTTGTTAATTTTGGAAATATGGCTAATCCAAAATATAATGAACTAGTTAATGAACAATTAAAATTAATTAATAAATTTAGAAAAGAAAATCAATTAGTAAATTTTGTATTAGAAGGGCATACTACTGATTCAATAGAATTTGATTCATATCCATCTCATTGTGTACTTGGAACAAAAGAAGCAGAATTAATACCAGAATTTATAGATGAACAAAATAAAGAAAACACAAGAACTTATTATAAAAATTCAATTAATGGAATGCTCAATAGAAATTTGCAAGATGATATAAAAAGTCAAGATAACTTAAATGAAATTGTTATTGGAGGAGTATGTGCAGATTTATGTGTTATGGATTTTGCAAGAACTTTTTCAAGGTATCTAGATGAAATAAATAGAAGAGCAAAAATATTTGTTGTTGAAAATACAATTGATACTTATGATTCTTTAGAACATAACAGAGAAGAATGGATGGATATAGCAAAAAAAGTTATGACACAAGCAGGAATTATTATGGTTCCAAATATAGAAGAATTAGAAAGAAAGGAAAAAGAATTAGGATTAATTCTTAAATAGGTGAAAATTATGAAAATATATAATGGTTATGAAAGATTACCAAGAAACTATACTCTAATGAGTGATGAATATGAATTTACAATGTCAAATGGATATTTAAGTAATAATAAAGAAAAGGAAGAAGCAGTATTTGATTTATTTTTTAGAAAAATACCAAATGATGGTGGATATGCTATAATGGCAGGACTTGATAAGGTAATTCCTTATATTGAAAATTTAAAATTTACAGAAAAAGAACTAGATTATTTCAGAAGAAATGGTTATTCAGAAGAATTTATAGATTATTTAAAAAACTTTAAATTTACAGGTGATATATATGCAATTGCGGATGGTACCCCAGTATTTCCAAATGAACCTCTTATAACAATTAAAGCACCAATAATAGAAGCACAAATAGTTGAAACAGCAATATTATCTATGATAAATGGTGCTATGGAACATGCAACAAGTGCTAGAAGAATAATAGAATCTACTAATGGAAAAGTAGGAGTTATGGAGTTTGGTGCAAGAAGAGCAGATGGTTCTGAAGCAGCTATTGATTCATCAATATATGGAATAATGGCCGGATGCATAGGAACAAGCAATATAATTGCGGCAAATATGCTTAATATAAAAGCAATGGGAACTATGGCTCATAGTTTTATAGAATCATTTCCAAATGAATATGAAGCATTCTTAGCGTATGCGAAGGCATATCCAGATAATTGTATTCTTTTAGTAGATACAGTTGATACATTAAAAAGTGGTGTTATTAATGCAATAAGAGTGTTTAGATATATGAAGGAAAATAATATGCCTCTTGATCATATTGGAATACGTATTGATTCAGGCGATTTAGCGTATTTATCAAAAGAAGCAAGAAAAATGCTTGACGCAGCAGGATTTCCACAAGCAAAAATCTGTTTGAGTAATGGATTAAATGCAGAAACTATAGAATCTTTATTTAATCAAGGTGCTAAGTTTGATAGTCTAGGTGTTGGAGATAATATATCAAAACCAAATGGAAGAATGGGATGTGTTTATAAAGAAGTTGCATTAATAGATGAAAAAGGTAATGTAATTCCTAAAATAAAATTAAGTAATGATACTGTAAAAATAGTAAATCCAGATTACAAAAAATTATATCGTGCTTATTCAAAATCAACTGGATATGCACTTGCAGATATAATGTGTAGAAAAAATGAAGAAACAAATGAAAGAGAATTAACTATTGTAAGTACTATAGATCCATTAAAGAAAAATATAATAACTGATTTTGAACTTGTAGAATTACAAAAGCCTATATTTAAAAATGGAAAATTAGTTTATGAAGATCCAGATATTTTTACAAAACAAAAATATTGTAGTGATCAAATGAAGACACTATATCCTGAAGTAAAAAGAGAAAAAATGCCACATGAATATTATGTTGATGGAACAGAAGAATATGTAAACTTTAAAAATAACATGATTTCAGAGTATAGAAGTTTAGTTAAGAAAATGTAGGTGAAAACATGGATAAAGAAAAGTTAAAAAATATAAAATCTTATCTTGAAGAACTAAAAACAACAAAAATGGAACAGACTTCACCATCAAATTTTCTAAGTATAGAATCTTATTCATGTACACTTAAAAATAATAAAACAATAACAAGAGAAAAAATATTAAAAGGAAATAATGATGGAAGTGCAGCAATAATATTACCTATTACAGAAGATAAAAAAATAATACTTGCAATTGAACCTAGAGTTTTTACAAAAGAAACTGTTGATATTGGTTTACCTGCAGGATATATAGAGTCTTTTGAAAATCCTATTGACGCTGCAAAAAGAGAGTTATTAGAAGAAACAGGATATGAATCAGATGACTTTATATACCTTGGAAGTTACTATCAAGATCAAGGATGTTCTTCAGCATATAATTATTACTATATTGCTAGAAATTGTAAAAAGGTAAGAAGTCAAAAGTTAGATAAAGATGAATTTATAAAATATATATTAGTAACAAGTGATGAGTTACAAGAATTATTTAATGAAGGTTACATAAACGGATTAAATTCCGCTTATGTAATTGAAAAATCAAAAAAATATATAATGGAGTGATAAAATGAATGAATATGGATATGTAAAAGTAGGTGCATCTACTTTAGAACTTAAGGTATCAGATACAATATACAATGTTCAAATGATAAAAAAACAAATAGATGAAGCAGTAAATAAGAATATTCAAATAATTTCTTTTCCAGAGCTTTCAATAACAGGGTATACATGTGGTGATTTATTTAATCAAGATATATTAATTGATAAAGCATATGAAGGACTTAAAGATTTAGTAGATTATTCAAAAGATAAAATGATAGTCATTATAGTAGGATCACCAATAAAATGTGAAAATAAATTATATAATTGTGCAGTAGTTATAAATAATGGCAAAATTCTTGGTATTGTACCAAAGACATATATCCCAAATTATAATGAATTTTATGAAATGAGATGGTTTAAAAGCAGCAATGATTTAAAAATAAAAGAAATAAATTTATTTAATGAAATTGTACCAATTGGTGTAGATTTAATATTTACAAGTAAATTAGATGATGAATTAAAATTTGGTGTTGAAATATGTGAAGATGTATGGAGTTTATATCCTAAGAGTAATGATTATGCATCAAGCGGTGCAAGTATTATATTTAATTTATCCGCAAGTAATGAAACAATAGGAAAATATGATTTTAGAAAAGAACTTATAAAAATGCAATCTATTAAAACAATATCAGGATATGTTTATTCATCATCAGGTATAAATGAAAGTAGTACAGATTTGTTATTTTCAGGCTCAAGTTTAATATATGAAAATGGAAAATTATTAAGTGAAAATAATAGGTTTGATTTTAACAGCAATTTAATATATAGTGATATAGATATAAAAAGACTAGTAAATGATAGAAGAAAAAATACAAGTTTTATTTCAAATACTGATAAAGAATATAGAAATATATACTTTACAACTTCTAAAAATAATCTTATTTCACGAAAATATAGTAAATATCCATTTGTACCATCAAATGAAGACAAAAGAGAAGAAAGATGTAAAGAGATAATAAATATTCAAAGTAGTGCTCTTGCTAAAAGATTAAAACACACAAATATACAAAAATGTGTTATTGGAGTATCTGGTGGACTTGATTCAACACTAGCATTCTTAGTAATAAAAAAGGCATTTGAAAAACTTAAAATTGATAATAAAAATATAATTGCAGTTACAATGCCTGGTTTTGGTACAACTAATAGAACTTATGAAAATGCACTTGATTTAATAAAAATAAATAATGCGACACTAAAGGAAATAGATATTAAAAAAGCATGTTTAGTTCATTATAGTGATATTGATCAAGACATTAATAATCATGATATAACTTATGAAAATGCTCAAGCAAGAGAAAGAACAAAAATACTTATGGATATTGCAAATAAAGAAAATGCACTTGTTATAGGAACAGGTGACTTAAGTGAACTTGCTCTTGGATGGTGTACTTATAATGGAGATCATATGAGTATGTATTCTGTAAATTCTAGTATTCCAAAAACACTTGTAAAGTATTTAGTTAAATATATTGCTGATACTGATAAGAAAAATAAGAAGGTTTTGTATGATATTTTATCAACACCTATATCACCAGAATTATTACCCGCAGATGAAAAAGGTAATATTAAACAAATAACAGAAGATAAAATAGGACCATATATATTACATGATTTTTACTTATATCATTTCTTTAGATATGGCGCATCACCTAAAAAAATATATATGTTAGCGGTAAATACATTTGAAAATGAATATAGTAAAGAAGAAATATTAAAATGGTTAAAAGTATTTATAAAAAGATTTTTTACTCAACAATTTAAAAGAAGTTGTATGCCTGATGGTGTAAAAGTAGGAAGTATATCACTTTCACCAAGAGGTGATTTAAGGATGCCAAGTGATGCATCATATAATATATGGATTAAAGAATTAGAAGAAATTTAGGAGGTATTTAAAATGGAAGATTTAAAACTTATTGTACTTGACAATATAGAAGAATTAGGTAAAAAAATTGATAATAATTTAAAGAAAATATATAAAACAGATAAATCATTTATTGCTAATATAACAAGAGATAGATTTAGTAATGGTGAAGGAAAGATAAGAATAAATACTAATATAAAAGGTAAAAACGTTTACATAATTAGTGATATTGCAAATTATGATATAACTTATAAAATGTATGGATTTATTCATCATATGTCACCAGATGAACATTTTCAAGATATAAAAAGAGTAATATCTGCGCTTCAAGGCTACGCTAAAAAAATAGTACTTATTATGCCACTTTTATATCAATCAAGACAAGATAAAAGAATAGAAAATGAATCATTAGATTGTGCACTTGCACTTCAAGAACTTGAAAGATTAGGTGTAAATAATATAATAACATTTGATGTACATAATATATGTGTTTCTAATGCTCTTTTAAATCTTTCATTTCAAAACTCTTATGCTTCTTTAGATATTTTAAACCAAATTAAAGAAAAAGAAGATATTAACAATATTCTAGTTGTAAGTCCAGATATGGGAGGAATGACAAGAGCAAGAGCGTATGCTGATATTTTGAAATCTAATGTAGGAGTATTTTATAAAAGAAGGGATTTAAATAAAGTAGAAGATGGTAAAAACAAAATAGTTGAGCATACGTATTTAGGTGATGATGTAAATGATAAAAATATCATTATAGTTGATGATATGATAGCAAGTGGTTCATCAATAATAGAAACTATAAAACTTTTAAAAGAAAAAGGTGCAGGTAAGATATATTTAGCAGTAACATTTGCATTTTTCACAGAAGGAATAGAAGAATTTGATGATTGCTTTAATAAGGGGCTATTTGATAAATTATATACAACTAATTTATCTTATATACCATCAAAGATAAAGGATAAAACTTGGTTTGAAGAAGTTGATTTATCTAAAAGAGTAGCAGAATTAATTAAAGAAAATAATTATAATTAAAAGGATAGATGTATATGAAAATAGGTATATTTGGAGGATCATTTAATCCACCACATAACATGCATAAAAATATTGCATTAGATTTAATAAAAAATAAATATTTAGATAAGGTTATATATGTTCCAACAGGAAATAAATACAATAAAAAAGGATTAGCAAATCAAAATGATAGATATAATATGTTAAAGTTAATGATAGAGGGGTATGATAATTTAGATGTATCTAATTATGAATTTGGTAAATTAACTTTTACATATGAAACACTTAATCACTTTAAAAATATTTATAAAAATGATGAAATATATTTTATATGTGGTTCAGATAATTTAAAAGAAATAACAATTTGGAAAAATTATGATTATATATTAGATAATTTTAAGTTAATAGTAATAAGAAGAAATAATGATGATATTAATGAAATACTAAGTAAAATTAATAGTAAAAATATAGTGGTTTCTAATATTAATTCAGATAATATTTCTTCAAGCTATATTAGAAAAAATATAAATAATAAAAAAATATTAAAAATAATGGATGAAAATATAGTAAAATATATAATTGAAAATAATTTATATAGATGAAAAAGGGGTGATATGTTAATATGTATGGAGCAATAATTGGTGATATAGTAGGTTCATATTACGAAGTATTAGAAATAAAAAATAAAAATAGATCATACGAAGATAGAATAAAAATAATGGATAGAAATGTTCCTCTATTTAATGAAAATTGTTCGTGTACAGATGATTCTATTTTAACAACCGCTATTGCGGATGCAATATTAAATGGTGAATCTTATGAAAAAAAGCTAAGAGATTACGGTTTAAGAGAAATAAATTTAGGAAAAGATATATACGGAAGAAGTAGGTTTGGTAAAGGATTTGTTGAATGGTTAAAAAATGATTATATGGGTGAAAGTTTTGGAAATGGTTCTGCTATGCGAATATCTCCTATAGGATATTTATTTAATAGTATTGATGAAATAAAAAGTGAAAGTTTAAATGCAACTATTCCAAGTCATAATCATATTGAAAGTATAAAATCAAGTGAAGCTGTCGCAGTATCAATATATTTATTAAGAAGAGGAATGGATAAAGATTCATTAAAGGAATATATAGAAAAACATTATTTTAGCTTAGAATATGATTTAGATGATTTAAGAAAAAATTATAAGTTTACAAGTAGAGCAATAGATTCTGTTCCACAAGCAATATTTTGTTTTTTAAACTCAAATGACTTCGAAGAAGCTATTAGATTATCCATTTCAATCGGTGGAGATTCTGATACAATTGCATGCATTACAGGTGCACTAGCTGAGAGTTATTATGGAATCGATGAAGAAATTATAGAGTGTGCGAAAACCTATATAAAGGATTATATGAAAGATGTTATAGATAAATTTTATAGTACAATTAATAATAAAAATAATATACTTGTAAAAAAAGAATATTAATTAAATTAAAAATTATTAAATATATGAAAAGAGGAGTATAATGAAAAAAGTAGTAGATAAATTAATAAAATTAAATAAAACAGTTTCAACAATGGAATCTTGTACAGGAGGTTTTATCGCAAGCTCAATAACAGATATTGAAGGCGCTAGTGATGTTTTAAAATTTAGTGCTGTAACATATTCAAATGAGTATAAAATTAAAATGGGTGTTAGTAAAGAAATAATTGATAAGTATTCTGTATATAGTATGGAAGTTGCAAGACAAATGGCTTATAATATAGCAGTATTTTCATCTAGTAATTATGGAATAGGTATTACAGGAAAGATTAATAGAATAGATAAAAATAATTTAAGAGGTGATGATAATAAAGTCTTTTATTGTATATATGATAAAGATAATGATATTTATTATGATTTTCATCTTAAATGTATAAGTGGTACAAGACATGAAAATAAAAAGTACATTGTTAATGATATAAAGGATAATTTTATAAATATAATGGAGGTTCTATGAATATTAAAAAGGTAAAAATATTTTCTAATAATAGTGAAAAATCACAAGAAATAAAAAAAATGCTTATTGATAAACTAAATAAAAATAATATTAGTGTTGTAGATAATGATTATGATTTAGGTATTGCAATTGGTGGAGATGGTTCTTTTTTAAGAATGATTAAAGAAAATAACTTTAATAGTGATATATATTATATTGGTATAAATGCAGGTACACTTGGTTTTGCCCAGGAAGTTTCTATAGATAATATAGATGAATTTATTGATAACTTAAATAATAATAATTTTATAGTTGAAGAATTAGGTATACAAGAAAATGATATATATACAAATGAATCTAATTCAAAATTTTATTCTCTAAATGAGATTGTTATTAGAGAAAAGGATTTAAATACATTAAAACTTAGTATATATGTTGATGAATCTTTACTTGAGAGTTTTGCAGGTGATGGAATACTTATTTCTACATCATTTGGTTCAACTGCATATAACCTAAGTTTTGGTGGAAGTATAGTATATAATACGTTTCATTCTATTCAATTAACTCCAATCGCACCATTAAATAATCGTAGTTATAGAAATCTTATTAATTCTGTAGTACTACCACAAAATAAAAAAATAACTGTTATTCCAAAAAATACAAAAGATGTTATAATAAGTGTTGATGGTGAAAATAGTATTTATACAGACGTTGTTAAAATAGAAACAGTTGTTAGGAATAAAACTATTAAATGTTTAAGAAATAAAGATTATAACTTTATAAAGAAAATTAATGAAAAATTTTTAAGATAGAAAAAGGTGTAAACATGCAAAATAGTGCTATAGATAGAGTATTAAAAAAAATACCATATTTAAGTGAAAGAAAATTTGGATTTCCAGAAATAGGTAATAGATTAGATAAAAAGGCATTCTCTCCTTATGTACAAGAAGTAAAAGATGCCTTTTGTATTTATGATGATATATTAAATAATTATTATGATAAAGATTTAGATATTAATATGACTAGTGGTAATCCAATGAATTATAAAACATTTTCGCCTATACTAGATGAAATTAATAAATATTTGTTAGGTAATGATTTATATAAATATCCATATTCTGAGGGTGATGACAAGGTAAGAAGAATATTATTAGAGTATATTGAAAGACTAGGATTTACTAATAATGATGCTTATTCTTATGATGATATTGATGAAAAAGGTTTATCTATTAATAATTTAACTTTAACAGTATCTACATCGCATGCTTTTAATATTGTTTTAGATATAATCGCAAATAAACATGATGTTATTCTTATGACAGCACCCAATTACGGCTTATTTAGTTTTAAGCCTGAAAGATTAGATATTGATGTAGAAATAGTTGAATTAAAAAGTGAAAATAATTATTTTATAGATCCAAATGATTTAGAGAATATTATTATAAAAACTAATAATAAATTAAAGGAAAAGTATAAAGATTTACCTTATACACCTAAAGTTGTAGCATTTGTTAATAGTAATCCTAATAATCCACTTGGTAATGTTATGGGAAAAAATGAATATGAATTATTACTAAATATAAGTAGTATTTGTCAAAAATATGGTTTATTTGTTATAGATGATTTAATATATCGTGATATTTGTTTTGATAGTAATAATTTATCTTTACCAGTAGCTACAATACCAGGAATGTTTAGAAATACGATATCTTTATTTGGACTATCAAAGTCATATGGACTTGCTAGTTTAAGAGCAGGTTTTATAGTCGCAGATGAAGTTATTATTAGAGAAGTAATAAATCGTATATTTAGAGAAATGGATGCTGTACCAGCTATAATAGGTGAAGCTTTATTAGGTGCATTTAATAAGAATGATAAAGAATATAATGATTATTTTATAAAGTTAAGAGAAGAATATGAATACAATTTTAATTTGTTTAAGGCATTAATAGATGGTATTAATACGTGTAATATAAAATATAAAAATAAAGTAAAAGAAGATGTAGCTAAGTATTGCTTTGATTATGATATAGAAAATGGAATTAATGATATAAGTATTAATATTAATCCAAAAGCAGGTTTCTTTACTATTATTGATTTTACTAATTTGAAAGGAAAAAAATATAATGGAAAAGTAATAGAAACAGAGGAAGATTTATTAATATTTTTCTATAAGACAATATATTTACGTTTTTTAATAGGTAAGAGTTTTGCATGGCCTAATAAAAATGAACTTGTTGGTAGATTTACTTTTGCTAAGAATAAAGAAGAAATAATTAATTGTGCAGTCAAAATGAAAGAAGCAATTTCTAAGTTAGAATAGTGATTTTAAAAAAAATATGTTATAATCAAAATGAAAAAAAGAACTTATATAAGAGGTGTTTTTATGAAAGAATATAAAAATGAAGAAGAATTTTTAAAAGATTATGATCCAAATAAGTTTGATAGATTATCATTAACTACTGATATATTAATATTTAGTGTTTCAGATGGTGTACAAGAAAACTATAGAAAATTAAATAGAAAATATTTTAGTGTTCTTTTAGTAAAGAGAGATAATTATCCATTTAAAGATAAGTGGTGTCTTCCAGGTGGATTTGTAAAAATAGATGAAGATATAGAAGATGCTGCTAAAAGAATATTAAAGGAAGAAGCAAATATTAGTGATATATATATAGAACAGTTATATACATATGGTAATCCAAAAAGAGATCCAAGAACAAGAGTTATATCAACATCTTATATGGCATTAATAGATAAAAATAAGTTAAAATATGATATATCTAAAAATGCATCTTGGTTTAATGTAATTGTTTTGGAAGATGAAAAATTTATAGATGTTACTTTAGATAATGGTAATGAGACCATAAAATATAAAATTAAAAAGACATTAAAAGAAAAGACAACAGATAGATTTAAGTATGAAGTGGTTCAAAATGATAAGCTTGCATTTGATCATGCACTTGTAATTACAAGTGGTATATCAAGATTAAAAAATAAAATAGAATATACAGATATTGTATTTAATATGATGCCAGAATATTTTACTTTAGGAGAACTTCAACAAGTTTATGAAGTAATATTAGGTAAAAAATTACTTGATCCAGCATTTAGAAGAATAATTGCGAATAAAGTAGAAAAAACAAATAAAATGAAAACAGGAGAAGGACATAGGCCTTCCGCACTTTTTAGATATAAAAAATAAGTGTTGACACAAGATAAAAAAAATACTAAAATGATATTGTAAATTGTTGATGAAAGACTAGTAATAAGTATTTTATTTAATAGAGAGCTAATGGATGGTGTAAATTAGTAATAAAAACTTATGAATCTACTTTCTAGACCGGTTAATAGCCGGCGGGAATATAAACCGTTATCTAAATTAAGTAAAATAAAGGATGGTACCGTGCATATGCACTCCTTAAGTACCATTCTTTTTTTATTAGAAAGAAAGGAAGAAAGAAATATGTTAGATATTAAGTTTGTAAGAGAAAATCCTGAAAAGGTAAAAGAAAATATTAAGAAAAAATTTCAAGATAAGAAATTAGGTCTTGTTGATGAAGTTATTGCTTTAGATTCTGAATATAGAGAAGTAAAAGTAAAAGCAGATAACTATAGAAAAGACCGTAATGAAATAAGTGATAAAATTGGTAATCTTATGAGAGAAGGAAAAAAAGAAGAAGGTTTATCACTAAAAGAACAAGTTGTTAAAATTAATGAAGAATTAAAAGAATTAGAAGAAAGAGAAACAGTTTTAGAAAAAGATATAAAAGAAATAATGTATCAAATTCCTAATATGATTGCGGATGACGTTCCAATTGGTGAAAATGATACAAAAAATGTAGAACTTGAAAAATTTGGTGAACCATTTGTTCCAGAATATGAAATACCATATCACGCAGATATAATGAAAAGTTTTAATGGACTTGATAAAGAAGCCGCAGCAAGAGTATCAGGTAATGGTTTTTACTATTTAATGGGAGATATTGCTCGTCTTCATTCAGCAGTTTTAGCGTATGCTAGAGACTTTATGATTGATAAAGGATTCACATACTGCATTCCGCCATTTATGATTAGAAGTGATGCGGTTAATGGTGTTATGTCTTTTGAAGAAAAAGAAGCAATGATGTATAAAATAGAAGGAGAAGATTTATATTTAATTGGTACTTCTGAACACTCTATGATTGCTAAATTTAAGGGTGAACTTTTAAAAGAAGAAAATCTACCAATAACTATGACAAGTTATTCACCATGTTTTAGAAAAGAAGTTGGTGCTCATGGTATAGAAGAAAGAGGAGTATATAGAGTTCATCAATTTGAAAAACAAGAAATGATAGTTATTTGTAAACCAGAAGAAAGTAAAGATTGGTATGAAAAAATGTGGAAATATACAGTTGAACTATTTAGAAGTTTAGATATACCAGTTAGAACTTTAGAATGTTGTTCTGGTGATCTTGCTGATCTTAAATATAAGAGTGTTGATGTAGAAGCATGGAGTCCAAGACAAAAAACATATTTTGAGGTTGGATCTTGTTCAAACTTAACTGATGCTCAAGCAAGAAGACTTGGTATTCGTTATAAGAATGAAAATGGAGAAAAAGTATATGCACATACATTAAATAATACAGTACTTACTCCACCTAGAATGTTAATTGCTTTCCTAGAAAATAACTATAATGAAGATGGATCTATTAATATTCCAGTTGCTTTAAGACCTTATATGGGTGGAAAAGAAAAAATAGAAAAATAATATGGAAAAGTTAGTAGTAGAAATAAAAAATAATAATTATAAAAAGGTAATAAAGAAAACAAGAAAAATCTTAAATATATGTGACAAAGAAAATAAAAAATTAGAGATAATAAATAAAGGTAAATTAATAACAAAAGAGGATAATATAGAACTTTATAATATAATGCATGCGATAAATATAAAAGATAAGAGTAAAAGATATAGTTTTATATATGATACTGTTTGTGATTATATAGATAAAAAATATTTAGAATGTAATTATTGTGATTTTAAAGATGATGTATGTGTATTTTTTAGAAATCATCCAAAGATAATGCATAAAGATGGTTGTTGCTATAGTGATGCAAGAGGTGGTTTATGTGAAAATTTAAAAAATCATAGATGTCAAATAAAATCAATATCTTGTAAATTATATTCTTGTGAGTATTTAAGAAACAAAAAAGTATACTTTAAAATAAAAGATATACCATTATTAAAATATTTCTTTAATTTAAAACAAAAGTATATATTAAAGTATAGTTTCTTTAAACCAAAAAGTTATGTTATGTATAAACTTATGGAAAATTGATAGAAATATCAATTTTTTTCTTTAAAATATGTTAAAATTTATATGAGGTTGTAATTATGAAAAAAAGAGAAGTAAAAAGAAATATAGAAAATAAAGTTTTAAAATTAGAATTAACAAATGAAACAATAGATGATATTTATGAATCACTACCTAAAATAATAAAAGTATGTAATAAAAAATATATGATAGATCTTATTTATAATAATGAAAAAATAGATATAGATTATATAACTAAAAATAATATAACAGATAAAAAATTAATAGATATAATAGAGACTGTTCATGCGATTAATTTAAAAGATATAAAAGAAAAATTTAACTATATATATGATACTGTATGTGCTAAATTGGATGAGAGAATAAAAACAAATTATTGTGAATTTAAAGATGATATATGTGTTAAATATAGAAGAAAAGGTAGTGATCATAAAAATGGTTGCTGTGAATGTAAAGGTAGAGGAAAGTGTAAGTATCTAATTGATAGCGTTTGTACTATGAAATCATGTATGGCTTGTAAGCTATTTACTTGTCATACTTTAAAAACTATGGGAATAACTCAAAGTATAAATGATTTTGTACTTACTAAATATTTCTTTACAAGTAAACAAAAGGATATATTGCAGTTTAGTTATTGGACACCAAAAGAAATTGTTATGGAAAAATTAATGAAGACTGTAAAATAAGAATATAATTAAATAGAAAAAAGGTGATACTATGGAAAATATAAAGTTAGTAGCAAGTAAATTAAATTTAAATGAAGAAGATTTATTTTGTTATGGAAATTATAAAGCAAAAATAGAAAACATAAATACTAATAGAAATGGTAAATTAATTTTAGTTACAAGTACAAATCCAACACCATATGGAGAAGGTAAAACAACTTTAAGTATTGGACTAACAGATTCACTTAATAAACTTGGATATTTATCAGTAGCGGATTTAAGAGAACCATCACTTGGACCAGTTTTTGGAAGAAAAGGTGGCGCAGTAGGTGGAGGTAAAGCCATTATAGAACCAAGCATGGATATTAATTTACACTTTAATGGTGATTTTCACGCTATAACAAGCGCTAATAATTTAATTTGTGCTGCAGTAGATAATCATATTTTTCAGGGTAATGAATTTAAAATTGATAAAGTATTAATTAAAAGATGTATAGATATGAATGATAGAAGTTTAAGAGATAACTTTGTTATAACTCCAGCATCAGAAATAATGGCTATACTATGTTTATCCAAAGATATTAATGATTTAAAAGAAAGAATAGGTAATATTATAGTTGGGTTAACAAAAGATGAAAAAGAAATATATGCAAAAGATTTACATGTAGAAAATGCATGTACACTTCTTTTAAAAGATGCTATAAAACCAAATTTAGTACAGACTTTATATAATAATCCAGTAATAGTTCATGGTGGACCATTTGCTAATATTGCACATGGATGTTCTAGTTTAATAGGAACAAAATCTTCACTTAAACTATCAGATTATACTATTACAGAAGCAGGTTTTGGATCTGATATGGGAGGAATTAAATTCTTTGATATAAAATCAAGAGTAGGAGATATATACCCAGATATAGTAGTAATAAATGTTACAATAAAAGCACTTAAATATAATGGTAATGATTCATTAGAACGCGGTATAAAAAACTTAGAATACCATATAAAAAATATGCAAAAGTTCTGTGATAATGTGATAGTTGCTTTAAATAAATTTGATGATGATTTAGATGAAGAAATAGAATTTGTAAATAATTTTTGTAAAGATTTAAGTGTAGAATTTAGTATATGTGAAATGTATCAAAAAGGAATAGAAGGATGCATTATTTTAGCAGAAAAAATAGTATCAATGAATGAAAATAAAAAGAAATATTTCGTATATAATTTAGAAGATACTTTAGAAGAAAAAATATTTAAAATGTGTAAAATGTTTGGCGCAAGCAAGGTAGAATATACTAGTGAAGCAAAAGAAAAATTAAATAAATTAAATGATACTAAAATGATGATATGTATTTGTAAAACACCAATGTCTATAACAGATGATAAATTAAATTTAGGTTATCCAAAAGATTTTAAAATGACAGTAACAGATATAAAAGTATATAATGGTGCAGGATTTATTGTTGTATATATGGGAAATGTTCTTTTAATGCCAGGTATGCCTAAAAATCCTAATTATTTAATTATGGAATAAATTAGTATAATTTATCGAATTGCGATAATATATATGTTATCACAATTTTTGAGTGATACTATGAGTAAAAAATTTTATGAAAAGTATTATGATAGTTTTCTAGGATTAGAGGATGTTCCTTCTGAATATGCATTAACTATAGAAGAAGTTACTTATTATGTTTCTGAAAATTTTGAAAAATTTGAAAATATTCGAAAAGGTGATATAGTTTCTGTAAAAAAATTTATTTATGCAAATGGAAAAATAGGTCAAAATCATTTATTTGTAATATTAGACAATAATCGGCCCATTGAATACTTTGGTATGATTATATCTTTAAATATAAAAAAAGAAAAATATAAATATAATATAAAAGTTAATAAAGATAAAGAAAATAATTTATATAAAAATAGTATTGTTAAAACTGATCATATATATAAATTAAATAAAAATGATATATTAAAAAAAGTTTTGTTAGATGATTATGTAAATAAAGAAAAGAATTTATTAGATTTAGAGTATGATTTTATAGAAAAACTATCAAAAATAAGAAAAGAAAAAGGAATATCACAAAGAGAATTATGCAAAATGATTAATATGAAGCAACCCTATTTAGTAAAGATAGAAAAAAGAGAAATATCACCAAGCTTAAATACAATTTTAAAAATAATAAATGCACTAAATTTAAGTTTAAACGTTGTTGAAAAAGGAAGTCATAAATGATATAATATTTGAAGTTTGGAGGCGTTATAATGATTAAACAAGCACATATAAAACCATCATATGCAAATGCTAAAAAAAGAAGTAAGGAAGAAGTAAAAGTTTTAACAGATGCATATATAATGAATAATGAATTAAGTAAAATTGGGATAAATAAAAAATATCATATTATTACATATGGTTGTCAAGCAAATGAAAGGGATTCAGAAACAATAAGTGCAATACTTGAAGATATGTCATTTACAAAAACTGATAATATGGAAAACGCTGATCTTATCTTATTAAATACATGCGCAATTAGAGAAAATGCTCATAATAAAGTATTTGGTATGCTAGGTAGAATTAAGCATTTAAAAGAAAGTAAACCAAATATAATTACTTGTTTATGCGGATGTATGGCTCAAGAAGAAGCAGTAGTAAATGAGATAGAAGAAAAATACAAATGGATGGATGTAGTATTTGGTACACATAATATTCATAATTTACCAAAACTTATAAGTGAAGCGATTGACGGTAATGAACTTGTAATTGAAGTATTTTCTAAAGAGGGTGATGTTGTTGAAAACTTACCTGTTAGAAGAGATAATAAATACAAAGCATATGTAAATATAATGTATGGCTGTGACAAGTTCTGTACATATTGTATAGTTCCATATACAAGAGGAAAACAAAGAAGTAGAAAAGTAGAAGATATATTATGTGAAGTTAATAAACTTGTAAAAGATGGTTATAAAGAGGTAACACTTTTAGGACAAAATGTTAATGCATATGGAAAAGATTTAAAAGATGGAGTAACTTTTGATAAATTACTTGAAGAAGTTGCTAAAACAAATATTGAAAGAGTTAGATTTGTAACATCACATCCATGGGATTTTACAGATGAAATGATAAGAATAATAAGAGATTATAAAAATGTAATGCCTTATGTTCATTTACCAGTTCAATCAGGTAGTGATAAAATACTAAAATTAATGGGTAGACGTTATACTAAGGAAAGTTATTTAGATCTTGCACTTAAAATAAGAGAAATGATTCCAAATGTAAGTCTTACAACTGATATAATTGTAGGTTTCCCAGGTGAAACAGAAGAAGATTTTAATGAAACATTAGATGTAGTAGAAAAATGTAAATATGATAGCGCATTTACATTTATATATTCACCAAGAGAAAATACACCTGCTGCTAAAATGAATGACCCAATTCCTTTAAGTGTAAAACAAGAAAGACTTCAAAGACTAAATGAAATAGTTAATAAATATGCACTTATTAATAATGAAAAATTAGTGGGACAAGTAGTACCTGTATTAATAGAGGGTGAATCACAAAAAGGAAACGGATTATATGCTGGTTACACAGATACAATGAAATTAACTAATGTAAAATGTGATAAAGAAGATATTGGTAAAATAATAAATGTAAAAATAACAGAAGCAAAAACTTGGAGTTTAAATGGAGAAAAAGAATAATGAATGACATAATAAATGATGTTAATGATTTAAAAGAAAATATATTAAAAAGTAGTGAATATTTAAACTTTAAGAAAAGTGAAAAGAATCTTGATAATAATAAAGAAGTAAATAAAATAATAACTGATATAAAAAAACTACAACAAAAAATAATAAAAAAAGAAGATAAAAATTTAGATGCTGAAATAGAAAAGATAGAACTTGAAAGCTTATATAAAGAATTAGAAACATATAATGATTACATAGAATATAAAAAAAATGCTAGAATATTTAATGATTTAATTACAAATATTCAAAAAAATTTTGAAGAATATTTTAATAGCTTCTTGATATAAATTATTAGTAAAAAAAAGAAAAAATCATATTTTTGATTTTTTTTGACTGTCAAGATTTTGTAAATTAATAATATGTATGTAAATTGTATTTGAATTTATATAGTGTTATAATTTTAAGAGAATAAGTTGGAGGATAAATAAATGAAGAAGAAAAAAGAAGAAGAACAAGTCAAAAATAAAAAAGTTTATAAGGGCTTAAATTTATTTGCAGGGGTTATTGTTGGAATGTTTGTATGTATAACTGTATACTTAATATACAATTTATCTAAATTAAGTGGTATAGAAGATTTAATTAGATATATTGTAATGATTGCTTTAGGATTAGTTAGTATTTTTGTAGTATTTAGATATTTTAGATTTAAGAAAAATGCAAAAATAGGTAAATATATAATGTTTATTTTAGTACTTGCTATAATTGGAACTGGTGAGTTCTTTGTAAGTTCTACAATAAGCAAAAGTGTTAGTTTTATTGATAAATTAAATAAAGATGAAGTAACTTATAAAAGTTCTTTAATCGCACTTAAGGCAGGAGATTATAATACTTTAAATAAAGCAAAAGAAGGTAAAATTGGTATTATAAGTGATGAAAATGATACTGAAGGGTATGTACTTGCCCAAAAAATAATTAAAAAAGATAAAATTAAGGAATCAAATTTAGTTAAATATGATGATTATATGAGTATGTTAAATGACTTATATGATGGTGAAGTAGGTTCAATATTTGTATCTGGTAGTTATGTAGATAAATATTCTTCAATTGATAAATATGCAAAAATTGATGAAGAAGTAAAAGAACTTGATTCATATTCAAAAAGAATGAAAAAACAAGTAGATAAAACAACAGAAGTAAGTACAAAAAAGGTTACTGAACCATTTACAATGCTTTTACTTGGTGTTGATTCACCAACAGAAGATATATCAAAAGCAAGTGGACTAGGTGATTCAATAATGCTTGTTACATTTAATCCAAAAACTTTAACTGCAACAATGTTTAGTATTCCAAGAGATACATTTGTACCTATTACATGTTATAGAAATGCAAGAAGTAAGATTACACATGCTGCGGCAGGTGGAGATTCTTGTATGATAAGTACAGTTGAGAACTTTACAGGAATAGACATTGATTATTATGCAAAAGTTAATTTCCAAGGTCTTATAAAATTAGTTAACGCACTAGGTGGTATTGATGTTGAAGTACCATATAGTTTCTGTGAAAGTAATAGTGTAAGATCGTTAGAAAGTGCAGATTTAATATTTGTTGAAAAAGGAATGCAACATTTAAATGGTGAACAAGCACTCGCATTATCTAGAAATAGAAAAGAAGTTCCAGAATGTGGAAAACAATGGAATAAAGGAACAAGAAATGATTTTGTAAGAGGACAAAATCAACAACTTGTTATAAAAGGCATAATAAATAAAATGAAAAATATAAAGAGCATTAATCAACTTTATGAAGTGCTTGATGCTATTAGTGTAAGTCTAGATACAAATTTAACAAGAGAACAAATATTAGGATTCTATAATGTATTTAAAAAAGTTTTATTAAATTCAGATTCATTATCAGATTCAAATGATATTATTAAAATACAAAAAACATATTTAAATGGTTCAGGTGGATTAATGCTTGATGGTGTTGCTGGAATGAATTTATACGAATTTGTACCATCAACTCAATCATTAAATGCAATAGTAAAAGCAATGAAGGTAAATCTTGAACTTATAAAAGAAGAATATGATACATCATTTAGTTTTAGTATTGATAATAAATATGAACAAAAAGTAATAGGAGCAGATTTATATGGTGGAGTAGCATCATATCCTAGTAAATCAGATACAACAAGTTCAGACTCAAAATGTGGAACAAATGAAGAATTAGGTGCAGATGGTAAAACATGCGTATGTAAGAATGGATATACAAAAAATTCATCAGGAGTTTGTGAAAAGAAAGATTCAAAGTGTGGAACAAATGAAGAACTAGGTGCTGATGGAACATCTTGTGTATGTAAAAATGGTTATACAAGAAATAAAACAACTGCTATATGCGAAAAAAGTACAGAAAAAACATGTACAGAAGAAAATGAAGAATTAGGAGCAGATGGTAAAACATGTGTATGTAAGAACGGATATACAAAAAATTCATCAGGAGTTTGTGAAAAGAAACCTACAGTATCTTGTGGAGCAAACTCAACACTTGGTGCTGATGGAGTAACATGTGTTTGTGATTCTGGTTATAAAAAGGATTCTTCTGGTTCATGTGTAAAAGAAGAAACAACAACACCACCAACTCCAGAAGAAGATAATGTAAATGAATAAGAATGGCAAAAAAAGTCATTCTTTTTTTACTATAAATTTACAAAAAACTACAAATATCTATTATATCTCTTTAAAATTATTAAAAAATTTGCTATAATGTATTATGAATAATAAGGAGGGATAAAGTGAAATATAAGAAGTATTTTATGATGTTATTAGTCATTTTATTATTATCTTTCTTTAAACTAGAAAATGTTTCGGCATCAACAAAATTTACAATATGTACTCTTTCAGAAGGATCATACATAAGAAATGAGCCAGGTGGTACACCTTTAAAAGATGTTGATGGCAATAATTTTTTAATTTACTCACCAAAAAGGCTTGAAGTAATTGATTCAAAATATGTAAGTGGGAGAGAATATAAGAAAATAAGAACAAATTATTATAGTAACAACTATGAAGGATGGATATATTCTGGATATTTAAAAGATTTTAAAACATATACAATAGATGATAATTATGGTAATTCACTTAGAAGTGCAGGATTCCCTGAAAGTTATATATTACCTCTTCAAAAATTACATGCAATGTATTCAAATTGGAATTTTATTCCATCAAAATTAGGTGGTGGTCTTGATTTTAATACTGTAATAGCGCAAGAATATAGTCCAGTATATAAAAATTTAATTAATAGTAAAGATCAATCGTTATATTCTACAGATGGAGCAGCATATAATAGTGGAAAATTTACAGAATTTGAACCAGGTTGGTATGCACCAAGTAAACAAACAATAGCATTTTATATGGATCCAAGAAATTGGCTTATGGATAATACAATTTTTATGTTTGAACAACTTTCATATAATTCCTCTTTACATACTGAAGCAGCAGTACAAAAAGTATTAGATGGAACATTTATGCAAGGTTCATATGATTATAATGGAACAAGAATATCATATGCAAAAACTTTTGTTGAAGCAGGTAAATTAAGAAATGTAAGTCCTGTTCAACTTGCTAGTAGAGTAGTTCAAGAACAAGGTGTCAATGGTAATAGTCTTACAATAAATATGAAAAGTGATGGTAAAACATATTATAACTTCTTTAATATTAATGCATATGGTTCATCAAATGAAGCAATTGTATCAAATGCATTAAATACTGCTAAAGAAAATGGATGGGATAATCCATACTCTTCAATAATTGGAGGAAGTAGTACAATATCCAATGGTTATAACAATGTTGGACAAGATACAATATATTATCAAAAGTTTAATACTATTAATAGTAAAAATTTATATTGGAATCAATATATGGCAAATGTAAGAGTATTACCAACAGAAGCAAATTCATCATATTCATCATATGTTAAATCAGGGTTAGTAAATAGCAGTTTTACATTTAAGATACCTGTTTATAACAATATGCCTGATAAAACAACCTTATCAATAACAGGAAATGATGATAATACATTAAAATCACTATCTGTTTCGGGATGTAATTTAAATCCGTCATTTAATTCAGCCGCAACTGATTATACTTGTAATGTATCAAGTACTTTAAAACAAGTTACAATAAGTGCTAACAAAACAAGTGCATATTCAGTTATGAAAGGTGATGGAGTAGTAATATTAAATGATAAAACAACTGTCGCTAATGTAGAAGTAACTGCTGCAAATGGAAATGTTAGAATTTATAAGATTACAATACAAAAAGTTGAATCTGGTAAAGAAAGTCCAGCAGATATAATTAGTTACCTAGGATACAATAATTCAAATGGTATATTAAGTGGAATTGCGTTAGATACAGATGTAACAAATATAATATCAAATGTAAGAAATAAGTTTGTATCATCTAATATAAATATAAAAGATAAAAATGGTTCTGTAAAAGAAAATGGCAAAATATCAACAGGAGACAAAATAACAATTACAAATAATTCAAGTACTATTACATATAAGGTTGCTTTAAAAGGTGATGTTAATGGAGATGGAAAAATTAGTATTTCAGATTACGCAAAAGTTAAAAGTCATATTCTTGGTGTTGCTCTTGTTGATAATGAATATAAAAAGGCTGCTGATGTAAATGGTGACGGAAATATAAGTATAGCAGATTATGCAAAAATAAAAAGTCATATCCTAGGAACATCAAAAATTACTAAATAGAGGTGAAATAAATGAAAAAAAATAAAATATTAGTATTCTTATTAATTCTGTTTATAGGTGCAATACCTACTACTAATGCAAGAGCAATAACTGCTTCAATGAGTTGTTCATCACAAAGTAGTGTAACACTTGGAAATACAATATCTGTTACAATAAGAGGTAATGCTTCTGAAGCAGGATATTGGGAAGGAATGATGTCTTATGATTCATCTAAATTACAATTAATAAGTGGTAGTGCAAGAATATTTGATGAATCAGCAGGTGCTTCAAAATCATATTCATATACATTTAAGACTATTGCAACTGGTAGTGCTTATGTAAAAATGGATTATATGAAAGTTGCTAATAGTACAGGTGATAGTGAAACAACAACAAGTAGTTCACCATGTTCAATAAATGTTGTAAAACAATCAACAAGTACAAGTGCAAGTTCAAACAATAATTCTAATAAAAATAATAATGTAAATAAGGATTCAGATAATAGTTTAAAATCATTATCAATAGATGATCAAAAGTTAAATCCAGAATTTAATAAAGATACTTTAGAATATTCTGTAGAACTTGAAAACAATGTAGAAAAAATCAAAATAAATGCAGAAACAACTAGTTCAAAGTCATCTATAAAAGGAACAGGAGAAATAGATGTAAAAGAAGGATTAAATAAAATAGAAGTTGTAGTAACTGCAGAAAATGGTAGTACAAGAACATATATAATAAATGCAACTGTAAAAGAAAAAGACCCTATTAAAGTAAAAGTTGCTGGTAAAGAATATACAATTGTAAGAAAACTAGATGGTTTAAAAATACCTACTACTTTTACTGAAAAAGAAATAACTATAAGCAATGAAAAAATTAATGCTTGTTACAATGATAATATAAATTATACTTTGATTGCACTTCAAGATGATAAAGGAAAAATAAATTTCTTTATATATAATGAAAGAAAAAATATATATAGTAAATTTAATATGATATCATCTGCTGATTTAAATGTTATTGTTTTAAAATTAGAAGATAAGGATGATATACCATATAATTATAAAAAGACAACATTCAAATATAATGATGAAACTATAGAAGGATTTGTATATGGTAAATCAGATTTTAGAGTTATATATGGTATTAATACAGTAACAGGAGAAGAAGATTTTTATCAATATGATACTAAAGATAATACACTTCAAAGATTCTTTAATGAACAAACCAATCTTTATGTTAATTTAATTCAAAAATGTAAATTAGCGTTCATTATACTTGGTTCAATGGTATTATTATTTACAATTATCATAATTGTTCTTTTATCAAAAAATGTTAAATTTAAAAAGAAATATTTAAAAAATAGATTAAATGAAATAGATGATCCAAATTATAATAAAATTAGATATGAAGATATTGAAGAAAATAATGAAGAATTAGAAGAAAAATTATCTAAAAAGGAACTAAAAAAATTAAAAAAAGAGGAAAAAAGAAAAGAAAAAAGCGAAAAGACATTTTTAGATGAATAAAATGTCTTTTTTTGTTTACTTATTTTTGATATAATTATTATGATATGGTAATAATTAAGGAGCGAAAAATGAATAAAATCAATAATTTTTTAAGAAGAAATATAATAACAATTTTTACAATATATTTATTTATACAACCAATTTTGGATATAGCAACTAGTGTAGCACTTTATAAATTTAATGTAGATTTTACAGTTAGTTCATTAATTAGAGTAGTATTTTTACTGTTTACTCTATATTATTTGATATTTGCAGAAAGAAAAAAGATAAATATAAAGATGTTAATATTAATTATGCTTTATTCTATAATATTTATGCTTTGCAATATATTATTTAAGGATAACACTAATATTACATATGAAATAAAAAGTTTGTTAAATAATATATATTTGCCAATATCTTTACTATTTACATTTCAAATATTTTATAATAGAGAATTTAATAGAAAAAAAATATATTCTGTTTTATTAATATATATGTTATTTGTATTTGTACCTAATTTATTTCATATTGGATTTGATAGTTATGCATATTCAAAAGAAGGCAGTGTAGGATTCTTTTATTCAGCAAATGCAATAGGAAGTTTAATAAGTGTAATTACGCCTTTACTTATAAGTGAATTAGTTATTAAAAGAAAAAAATTATATTTAATATTATTTTTACTTATATATGGTTATATACTTTTAACACTAGGAACAAAGGCTCCAATATTATGTGCTCTAATAGTACTTATGTATTATATTTTATATGCAGTCATTAATTTGATAAAAAATAAGTCATATAAGAAACTTATAATTTTATGTACAGCATTTGTATTATTTGTACTTGCGAGTATAAAGCTAATTACTATGACACCATTTTATGATAATTTAGTTATACATTTAAATTATTTGAAAATAAAAAATGTTAGCGATTTATTTACTATGCATAATATTGATCATTTTGTTTTTGGAAGTAGATTATCATTTTTTAAGAAAACATTCAATATTTATTTGGATTCAAATATCATACAAAAACTATTTGGAATTGGATACTTTATGAATGGTAAAATAATTAAACTTGTTGAGATGGACTATTTAGATATATTTTTACATCAAGGTATAATAGGATTTATAATAATATTATTTACATACTTTAAAACAATATTTTTCATATTTAAATCATATTTTAAAAAATTTAAATCTAATTTTTTAAATATTAAAAAATCATCTATGATAATATCAATAATAATTTCAATATTGTGTGCATTTTTAACAGGACATGTACTTGCAACACCAGCAGTATCAATCTTTATATCAGTAATTTTAGTAGTATACTATAATGAATTTAAAATGGAGGAATAATTATGAGAAGATACAAAAAGGATCAATTAAGAAAAATTTGGTTATATCTTGTTTTGGATTCTAAGACAAGAACTAAATACTTGGTAAAACATAATGTATTTGCAGGAGTAGGAAAAAATTTCTTTTTTCAACCAAGAAAAATACCAGCAGATCCAAAACTTATTAAATTTCATGACAATGTAGTTGTAACAAGTGGAGTTTTATTTATAACACATGATGTATCAGATTTTATGCTTAATAATATGGGACTTTCTAGATTTTATGAATATCAATCAGGTTGTATAGAAGTTAAAAACAATGTGTTTATTGGAAGTAATACAATAATACTTCCAAATGTTAGAATTGGAAATAATGTAATGATAGGTGCAGGTTCTGTTGTTACGAAAGATGTTCCAGATAATTCTGTAGTTGTGGGTAATCCAGCAAGAGTGATAGAAAGTTTTGATGAATATTTAGAAAAGAGAAATAAAAAAGAAGAAAATATAATTAAATATGTCGATAAAGAAAGTGGTAATAAACTTTGGGAGCAATTTTATAAAAATAGAGGTGAGTAATATGAATAAGAAAAAAGTAATATTGTTTATGACAACAATGTATACAGGTGGTATTGAAAACGCCTTAATAGAACTTTTAAATAAATTAGATTATGAAAAATATGCTGTAACACTATTTTTAGAAAATAAAAAAGGTGAATTACTTCCTAAGATTAATAAAAATGTAAAAATATATAATTATAATTTGAGTCATAGTAAAAATGTAATATATAGAAAAATAGTTAATGGTTTTAAGAGACTTAAATTCATATTATTACATAAAGATAAATATGATTGCTCAATTTGTTATGCGACTTACTCAAAACCATGTAGTTTACTTAGTTTATATGCATCAAAAAATAATATGATTTATATTCATGGTGATTATGTTACAGAGTTTAATGACAAAGATAAAACAATTAATTTCTTTTTAGGACAAGATATAAATAGTTTTAGAAAAGTAATATTTGTATCAAATGAATCAATGAATAATTTAATTGAAATTATGCCATGTATTAAAGATAAATCAATAGTACTTAATAATTTTATAAATTATGAAAGAGTGCTAGAATTATCAAATGAAAAAATTAAAGAAAAAAGAACAAAAAATAAATTAATTGTTTTTGTTGGTAGATTAGATGAAGAAGTTAAAAGAGTATCAAGAATGATTAATGCAGTAGAATTTTGTAAAAAAAATAATCTTGATGTTGACTTTTTTATAGTAGGAGATGGAAAAGATTATAAATATTATGAAGATTTAATAAAAGAAAAGCATTTAGAAAAAAATATAAAAATGCTTGGACTTAAATCTAATCCATATCCATATATAAAATTAAGTGATTATATTACTATAACATCTGATCATGAAGGATTCCCAGTTACATTTTTAGAGGCACTTGTATTAGATAAGAAAATAATATCAACCATTGAAGTAAGCGATGAAAATATAGATATAAAAAATTTTGGTTATATTGTTTCAAAAAATCAAGATAAGTTTAATGAAGAAGTATATAAGATATTAAAAGAAGATAAATCTAAGGTTAAACATGTGGATTTTAAGAAAATAAATGAAGAAAAAATTAATATGATAGATAAATTAATAGGGGGTGAATAAATTGAGATATAGCATTATAGTTCCAGCATATAATACAGAAAAGTATATTGATAAATGTTTAAAAAGCATATTTTCAAATACTTATAAAAATTTTGAAGTTATTATTGTTAATGATGGATCAACAGATAAAACAGAAGATATAATAAATAAATATATTAAAAAATATGATAATATAATCTATATAAAACAAAAAAATATGGGCTTAAGTCTAGCAAGAAATAATGGTGTAAAAAAAGCAACAGGAGATTATTTATTATTTATAGATTCAGATGATTATGTAGAAAAAAATTTACTTGAAAATATAAATAAAGATATAGATGATTTAGATGTACTTAGATATCAGTTAAATATGGTTTTTAATGATAAAATTATTCCTTATGGAGAAAAAGAATTTAACGTTACAAATGGGATAGATGCATTTGAAAAAATAGTTAGATATAAATTTATTGAAATGGCTGCATTATATGTTATTAATAGAAAATATTATTTAGATAATAAATTTGAGTTTGAAAAAGATGTTTATCATGAAGATTATGGATTACTTCCTTTAGTAATTGCGACTGCTAAAAAAGTAAAATCAATAAATTATTTAGGTTATAACTATGTTCAAAGAGATGGAAGCATAATGTCATCAAATGATACAGAAAAAATGAAAAAGAAAATGGATGATATGTTATTTTTATTTACTAAAGCAATAAAATATTTAGATAATATTCCGAATAGCCAAAATGTTAAAAGTTTTTACGCAAATAGTATTATTGATAAATATAATTCATTAAGTGATGAACTTAAAAAAGAATATATAAAGAAAATAAAAGATTTAAAAATAATTAGTTATTTATCAAATGATAATTTTAAGAGAAAAATAAAAAAGATATTATATAAAATAAAGTATGAGGTATTAAAATGAAAGTAAGTGTTATTGTTCCAGTATATAATACAGAAAAATATTTAAAAAATTGTATTGATTCATTATTAAAACAAAATTTTGAAGACTATGAAATTATTGTTATTAATGATTTAAGTCCTGGTAATGCAGAAGAAATAATAAAGTCCTATAATGATAAAAAAATAGTATATATAAAAAATAAAACAAATAAAGGAATTGGCTATAATAGAAACTTAGGCATAAAAAAAGCAAAAGGAGAATATGTTTGTTTTATAGATTCGGATGATTATGTAAAAGAAGATTTTATTAGCAAAATGTACAATTATTCAAAAGAAAACAATTTGGACTTATGTGTTTGTGATTATGTAAATGTTGATGAAGAGGGTAACAAATTAAAAGAATTTAATTTATCAGATTTTTGTATAACAAATTATGAAGAAAATAATAAAATATTATGTGAAATTAATTTAGCTCCATGGAATAAACTTTATAAAAAGGATATGCTTGTAAAAAATAAAATAGAATTTAGCGAAACTTTAAAATACGAAGATTTATCATTTGTAGCACTTTCAATTAAGAATAGTAAAAAAATAGGTAAAATAAATGAACAGTTAAATTATTATACAATACACAATAATAGTGAGACAACAACAAGAGATAAAAGAGTTTTTGATATATTTAAACAACTTGATATTGTAAGAAATGAATATAAAAGTGGTAAATACTTGGATGAACTTACTGTATCTGTATTACTTAATTATACAATTCAGCAAAGATATCAAATAGATAAAGATACTCAAAGTAAATTTATTGATGATGCTTTTAAATATTTAAATGATAATAATATTGATTATAAACATAGCGAATACATTAAAAATAGATCATTTTTAAAAAGTTTAATAGAAAAAAATAAGTTTATAACAAAAATTTATTGCAAAATATATAGCATGCTAAAAACTAGATAACTCTAGTTTTTTTAAATGTTTAATGGTATAATTACTATAGAGGTGATAATGTGAAAATATTAGTAACAGGTGGAGCAGGTTATATAGGCTCACATACTTGTGTTGAATTATTAAATGAAGGATTTGAAATAGTTGTAATAGATAACTTTTCAAATAGTAAAAGTTCATCATTAGATGCTATAAAGAAAATAACAGGTAAAGATTTTAAATTTTATGAAATAGATTATTTAGATAAAAATGCTTTAAATAAAGTATTTGAAGAAAATAAAATAGATGCTGTAATTAATTTTGCTGGATTTAAAGCAGTAGGTGAATCAGTTCAAAAACCAATTGAATATTATACAAATAATATTTCAGGTGCACTTAATTTACTTGATGTTATGAGAAAACATAATGTTAAAAAGTTTGTATTCTCATCATCGGCAACAGTATATGGTAATCCAGAAAAAATACCACTTACAGAAGATTGTAAAATAGGTGGGACAACAAATCCATATGGGACATCAAAATTATTTATTGAACAAATACTTAAAGATATTTATGCATCAGATAATTCATGGGATATAATAATACTTAGATATTTTAATCCAGTAGGAGCACATGAAAGTGGTCTTATTGGAGAAGATCCAAAAGGTATACCTAATAATTTAATGCCATATATTGCAAAAGTAGCAACTAAAGAGTTAAAAGAATTATCTGTATTTGGTAATGATTATAATACTCCAGATGGTACAGGTGTTAGAGATTATATACACGTTGTTGATTTAGCAAAAGGACATGTACTTGCACTTAATAAATTAGAAAAAGAAGGTAAAGGTTTATTTATTTATAATTTAGGAACAGGAACAGGATACAGTGTACTAGATCTTGTTCATGCATATGAAAAAGCAAATAATGTAAAAGTTCCATATAAAATTGCACCAAGAAGAGATGGTGATATAGCAACTTGTTATTCAGATCCAACAAAAGCAAAAAATGAACTTGGATTTGTCGCAACTAAAACAATAGAAGATATGTGTCATGATTCATATAAGTTTGTAACAAGAAAATAGGAGTATAGTATGAAAAAAAAGAAAGTATTATTTATTTCATCAACTGGTGGTCATTTAAAAGAATTATTACAATTAAAAAAACTTTTTGGTAAATATGATTCATATCTTATAACAGAAAAAACTGATTCTACAAAAAAATTAAAAGATGAATATAAAGAAAAAATGGGATACATGGTATTTGGAACTAAGGATCATATGCTTACTTATCCATTTAAATTACTTGCTAATTGTTTTATAAGTGTATATTATTTTATTAAAATAAGACCAAAATATATAGTAACAACAGGAACTCATACTGCAGGACCGATATGTTATTTGGGAAAGATATTTGGAAGTAAAATAATTTATATAGAGACAATGGCTAATATAAATAGAAAAACACAGACTGGGAGACTTATATATCCAATCGCAGATTTATTTATAGTACAATGGGAAAGTATGTTAAAAATTTATCCAAAAGCCGTTTATGGTGGATTTATATTTTAGGAGGTACTTATGATATTTGTTACACTCGGAACCCAAGATAAGGGATTTCCAAGACTTTTAGAAGCAATAGAAGAAGCAATAGAAAATAAATACATAAAAGAAAAAGTTATTGTACAAGCTGGTTATACAGAATTTGAATCAAAAAATATGGAAATATATAAATTATTACCAATGGATAAATTTGATGATTATATGAAAAAATGTGATTTATTAATAACACACGCGGGTGTTGGATCTATTATGTCAGGATTAAAATTTAATAAAAAAATAATTGCTGCTCCAAGACTTGAAAAATATGGCGAACATACAAATGATCATCAACTTGAAATAGCAAGGGAATTTGCTAAAGAAGGATATATAATATGTTTAGAAGATTTTTCTTCATTAGGTGATATTATAAAAGATTTAGATAAGTTTAAACCTAAAAAATATAAAAGTAATAATGATAATTTTGTAAAATTAGTAGAAGATTTTATAGATAAAAATTAAGGTAAGTGATAAAAATGAAAAAAATTACAATTTTATGTTTACATTTAGGATATGGTGGAATAGAAGTTGCGATTAGTAATTTAGCAAATATGCTTATAGATAATTATGACATTGAAATTGTTTCAAACTATAATATATATGGTAAACCATTTTATAAATTAGATGATAGAATAAAGATAAAATATTTATATAATGGTGGACCTAATAAGAAAGAATTTAAAAGTGCTTTAAAAAAGTTAAATATCTTTAAAGTAATAAAAGAAGGATTTAAATCTATAAAAATACTATATTTAAAAAAGAAATTAATGATTAACTATATAAAAGAGTGCGATAGTGATTTAATTATTTCAACTAGAGTAGAGATAACTGAACTTTTAAATAAATATTATAAAGGTAATGGAATTTTAATATCACAAGAACATGCTCATCATAATAATAATCAAAAATATATAGATAGAGTTTTAAAATCATTAACTAATATAGATTATTTTATGCCTGTTTCAAGAAAATTAACTAAATTCTATGAAAAGAAAGTAGAAGGTAAAACAAAGGTATTATATTCTCCATTATGTGTTGATTATATACCAGAAAGAGAATCTAAAAAAGAAAATAAAAATATAGTTTCTATTGGAAGATTATCACATGAAAAAGGTTTTTTAGATTTAATAGATGTATTTAGTTTAATAAATAAAGAAGATAATGAATGTATTCTTCATATAATAGGTGATGGAGAGGAAAAAACAAAAATAGAAGAAAAAATAAACGAATTAAATTTAAAAGATAATGTTATTCTTTATGGATACAAAGATAAAGAATTTATTAGAGAAAAATTAAATGATATGAGTTTATATTTAATGACTTCTTATGAAGAATCTTTTGGTCTTGTTTTACTTGAAGCAGCTGCATTTGGTATACCTGCAATTGCATTTTCATCAGCAGAAGGTGCGACAGAAATAATAAAAGATGATGTTAGTGGATATATAATTAATAATAGAAATAAAGAAGAAATGAAAGAAAAAGCATTAGAATTATTAAATGATAAACAAAAACTTGCATTGTTTGGCCATGAAGCAAGATTAAATGCAGAAGATTATTCATATGATTCTGTAAAAGAAAAATGGCTTTCAATAATCAAGGATATTTTAAATTAATTACTAGAAATAGTAATTTTTTTCTATTTTTTAGGGGAGTTTAGTGTATAAATGGAGAATAAAAGATATGAGGAATATTTTTTTCTAGGAAAAGGAGGATAGAAAAAAGAAAAAAGTATTCTTATCAAAAAATCAGGAAGGTGAAAAATGAATTCAGATAAATTTTATACCTGTAAAAGTGATAGAGCATTTAAAGAAGTATTTTTAAAAAAGAATGATAGTGAACCATTACAGGCATTATTAGAATTAATTCTTGAAATAAAAATAGATTATTTAGAAATAAAGAAAACAGAATTATTAAGTGGTAATGTAAATATAAAAGATAAAAGAGTAGATGCAGTAGTATATGCAGGTAATAAGAAAATAGACATAGAAATAAATTCACAAGATAAGGATTATGTAAAACCAAGAAATACAGCATATATTTGTAATATGTATCAATCACATACATTAGTTGGAGAATTATATGACGAAAAAACAGATATTGTACTTGTTAATTTAACATGGGGACTAGGCAGTAAAGAGAGTAAAAAAACAAAGTATATGATAATGAGTGAGGATGGTAAACAATATGTTAAGAATTTCATTATATATGAAATAAATATGGATTATTTTGATAAACTGTGGTATAGTAAAAATGAAGAAGAAATAAAGAAAAACATATATCTAATAATGTTAAATTTAGATAAAAAGGAGCTAGAAGCTATGCCAAAAGATAAAAGAGATAAGATAGTAGATAAGTATATAACAAATGTAACAATAGTAAATGATAATCCAGAATTTCAAAAATATATGAGTGAAGAAGAGGACAAAAGAAAAATACAAAATAGTTTAATATCTGAAGCAAAGAATGAAGGGTATACATCTGGAGTAAATGATGGTATATCTCAAGGAATATCTGAAGAAAAAGTAAATATTGCTAAAAATATGCTTAAGAAAAATGTGTCTATGGAAGATATATCAGATATAACTGGTTTATCTATAGAAGAAATTAAAAATATAAAATAAGAGTTCGTTTGAACTCTTATTTTTCTTTATTCAACTGTAACAGACTTTGCTAAATTCTTTGGTTTATCAATATCACAATTTTTGTTTTTAGCAACATAATACGCAGTTAATTGAAGTGGTAATATTGTAAGAAGTGGTTGTAATAGTGGGTTAGTATCTGGAATAATAACTTTTTCATCATAGAAGTCACCATCTTTATTTAAACTATTTGTTGTAACATATATTACATTTGCACCTCTTGATTTAACTTCTTTTAAATTACTAATAGTTTTATCAGCAATTTTTTTATCAGTAACAATACCAAATACAGGAGTATCATCTTCAATTAAAGAAATAGTACCATGCTTAAGTTCTCCAGCAGCATATGCTTCACTATGTATATAAGAGATTTCTTTTAATTTTAAGGATCCTTCCATACATAATGCTTCATCTATACCACGACCAATAAAGAATATATTATCTTTATCATATATTTTGTCTGCTAAATTTTTATATTCATTTTTATTATTAAGTATTTCTTGCATTAATATTGGTAATCTATTTAAATCACTTAAGAATGTACTTACTTCGTTTAATACTTCTTTATCTTTACTTTTCTTAGCTAAACTATAAGCAAGGAATGAAAGAAGAGTAACTTGTGCTGAATAAGCCTTTGTAGTTGCAACTGCAATTTCAGGACCAGCTTTTGTATATAATACTTTAGATGTTTCTCTTGCAATAGAGCTTCCATTAACATTTACAATACCAAGTGTATCGCATCCTTTTTCATTTGCAATTTTAACAGCTTCTAATGTATCAGCAGTTTCACCAGATTGTGATATAGCAATTACTAACGTATCCTTATCAATAAATAATTTTTTATATCTAAATTCACTAGCAATTTCAACATTTACTGGTATATTACCATATTCTTCAATTAAATGTTTACCAATTAAACCAGCATGCATAGCGCTTCCACAAGCAACAATAGTAACATTTTTATATTTTGATAAGTCAGGCATACCTTTAATAACATCTTTGCTATCATCATCAATATATTCATTCATCATTTTTTTAGTTACTTCTGGTTGTTCATGGATTTCTTTTTCCATATATTTTTCATAACCATTTTTATCTATATCTTTAGCGCTTCCTTCAAATTCTTTAATATCTTTTTTTACAATATTATTATTTTTATCATATACATTTATATTGTTACTTTCTAGAACGGCAAATTCACCATCTTCAAGAACAATATATTTATTTGTAAAATCAAGTATAGCAGGTACATCAGATGCTATATAATTTTCATCATTTCCTGTACCTATAATTAAAGGACTATTTTTCTTAATTGCATATAATTTGTCAAGCTCATCATCACATATAATTCCAAGAGCATATGATCCTTTTGCTTCTTCTTTAAATCTTTTAATTGCATCTACTATATTTCCTGTTTCTTTATATAAATAATCTAAAAGAGCAGAAGCAGTTTCTGTATCAGTATCAGATTTAAATTCATATCCTAAACTTTCTAATTTTTTTCTAAGTTCTATATAATTTTCAATTATTCCATTATGAACAATAGTAATTTTTCCACTTTTATGTGGATGAGAATTCTTTTTATTAGGTTCACCATGAGTTGCCCATCTAGTATGCCCAATAGCAATATTACTTTTCTCATCAAAATTTATTTCATCTTTTAAATTTTTAATTCTGCCTTTTTCTTTTTGAATAACAACTTCATTATCATTTACATATGCAATACCAGATGAATCATAACCCCTATATTCAAGTCTTTCAAGACCCTTTATAACGGCATCTTTTGCCTTTTTATTCTTTCCTATATATCCAACAATTCCACACATTTTTTATTGTCTCACTTTCTTTTTGTAATTTTGTTTGTGATATATATTTTGTTATAATCTTAATTTTATTTTTTGTTATATATCTAACGAATAAAATTTTATCCGTGATAGAATCCGCCGAAATTTCGATAACTATCAATCCTCGTCACCAATTTAATGGTCTGGCGCTTATTATTATGTTTACCTCCCTTTATCATAATAACTATAATGATTATATCAAAAAAAATATTACATTTAAAGACGATTTACGATATTTTTAATTATACTTACCTTTATTTTTTAGTAAAAGTATTGTATAATTTTTTTATGGTAGGAGGAAAAGTAGTGAAAAAGTTAATAAATCAAATATTAAAATTCGGTGTAGTAGGTGGAATAGCATTTGTAATTGATTATGGATTAATGGTATTTTTAACAGAAGTATTTAAAGTGCCAGCACTAATATCGGCAGCTATTTCATTTACTGTTTCAGTTATATTTAATTATATAGCAAGTGTAAAATGGGTTTTCGATGTTGATAAAGAAAAAAATAGTAAGACAAAAGAACTTATAGTATTTATAATTTTAAGTGTAATAGGTCTTGGAATAAATGAACTTATTATGTGGATTATGGACAAAGAATTTGGAATATATTATATGATTTCAAAGATAGTAGCAACTGCAGTTGTTATGTGTTATAATTTTATAACTAGAAAATTATTTTTAGAAAAAAAGAAAAATTAATAATTATAACTTTGTTAAGTTTTGTTTGAATTGTAGCATATATATGTTATAATTTTTATGTGAAATAATGTAAAGAGGTGTTTTATGACAAGAGTAAAAGGAATAATTTTGAATTTTAAAAGATATTGGTTTTTGATGTCACAATTAATATCAAGAGATTTTAAAGTAAAATATAAAAGATCTGTATTAGGTGTTTTATGGAGTTTATTAAATCCAATACTTATGATGACAGTAATGGCAATAGTATTCTCACAAATGTTTAAGTTTAAAGTGGAAGGTATAAACTATTTAGTATATTTAATGACAGGTATAGTTTTATGGAACTATTTTAGTCAAGCTTCAAATATGGCTATGACCTCTGTTGTTGAAAATTTTAGTTTAATTAATAAAATTTATATACCAAAGTATGTATTTCCAATTTCAAAATGTTTATTTGTTGGGATTGATTTTCTATTAACATTAATTCCATGGTTAGGTATAATTTTATTATCATATTTTGGACTTGGTGATTATACATGTCACATTAATGTGTATTATTTAATACTTCCATATATATTCTTATGTATGCTTATGTTTACAGTTGGAATTGGATTATTATTATCATGTGTATCGGTTTTCTTAAGAGATATATTTCATATATATGGTATAGTACTTACAATATGGAATTATTTAACTCCAGTATTTTATAGTATAGAAATATTACCAACTAAACTACAGGCTTTAATGAGTTTAAATCCAATGTATCAATTTTTAACAGCTACAAGAACAGTTGTTGTATATGAACAAATGCCAACTTTAAAGACACTTGGAATAATAACTTTATTCGGAGTTGGAATGTTATTAATTGGTTCATATGTATTTAGAAAAAAACAGGATAAATTTATATATTATATTTAGGTAGGTGATAGAAAATGATAAGAATTAAAAACGTTTCAATGAAATTTAATATGGATATAGAAAAAGATTTTTCCATGAAACAAGCATTTATAAATTTTTTTACAAAAAAGAAAAAGAAAAAAACAGAATATTTTTGGGCTTTAAAAAATGTTACTTTTAGCGTTAATAAAGGTGATGTTGTGGGTTTAATTGGTAGTAATGGTGCAGGTAAGAGTACACTTTTAAAAGTTGTAAGTGGAGTTATGAAGCCTACATCTGGGAAAGTAGAAGTAGATGGTGTTATTTCTCCTATGATTGAACTTGGTGCAGGATTTGACCAAAACTTAACAGCAAGAGAAAATATTTATTTAAATGGGGCAATACTCGGTTATTCTAAAAAGTTTTTGGATAGTAAGTTTGATGAAATAGTTGAATTTTCAGAACTAAAGGATTTCCTAGATGTTCCTGTAAAAAACTTTTCTTCAGGTATGACTGCTAAACTTGCATTTTCTATCGCAACTATAGTAGATCCTGAAATACTTATAGTAGATGAAATTTTATCTGTTGGAGATTTAAGATTCCAAGAAAAAAGTAAAAATAAAATGATGGAAATGATTAAAGGTGGAACAACTGTTTTATATGTTTCACATTCCCTTGAATCAATAAAAGATTTATGCAACAAAGTTGTTTGGCTTGATCATGGACAAGTTGTAAAAATAGGTGATACTAAAGAAATATGTGATGAGTATTATAAAGAACAAATGAAATAAGGAGTGTGAATAAATGAAAAAATATATTCATTATTGTTGGTTTGGAGGAAAACCACTTCCAAAACTTGCTAATAAATGTATAGAAAGTTGGAAAAAATTTCTTCCAGATTTTGAAATAATAAGATGGGATGAATCAAATGTTGATTTAAATGAATGTCCTTTTATTAAAGAGGCTTATGATAATAAGGCTTGGGCTTTTGTTGCTGACTATGCTAGAACAAGAGCATTAAAAGAAATGGGTGGAATTTATTTTGATACTGATATGGAAGTTACAAAAAATATTGATAATTTATTAAAAAAAGGTAGTTTTTTAGGTGTTGAAGATACAGGATTTGTAAATTCTGCAGTATGGTATGAGAAAGAATCAAATGGATATATAAGTTCACTACTTCTAGAAAAATACAGAAGTTTTGAACATTTTGATAATGAAAATCGTTCTGATGTAGCAATTCCAAAATTAATAACTGAAATTTTAACTGATATAGGTTTTGTTATGAATTCTAAATGTATACAAGAATTAGAACATAATATTTATATTTATCCAAGAGATTATTTTTATCCTTATTCTTATAATTGGGAAAATAATATGTTTACAGATAATACTTGCATGATTCATTATTTTGATGCAACATGGATTCCATTAAAAGATAGAATTGAAATTAATATGGTTAGAAAAATTGGAAGAGGCAGAACATTTAAAATATTAAACAGTTATAGAAAAATAAAAATCATAATAAGAAAAATAGCAAAAGTTATTCTATTCCCGATAGTAATTTATAGAAATTATAAGAGAAAGAATCTTAGAATTAATGAAAAATATTTAAATAGAATTGAAAATACAATTGAAAGTATAAATAAATATAATAATTCTGAGTATATTGCAATACATAATAGTGACTTTTTTGGAGTAACAAGTGCTTCCAAAGAATTGTTTAAGCATAATGTTGATTGCGGAGAATTATATAGAAAAAAAGATATAGAAAAAGTTGCTAAAGCTATTTTAGAAAATAACATTAAACAGATTATTATTAATGCCATGCCTATTGGTCAAGATAAACTTGCAATTTTAATTAAGAAGAAAAATCCAAAAGTAAAAGTAAAAGTTTATTGGCACGGAAGTAATTCACAAGTTCTTGATTCATATGGTTGGAAAGGTAATACAGAAATAATTAAATTAATGAAAAAAGGAATAATTGATTGCTTTGCAACTTGTAAGAAAAGTATGCTTAATTTTTATTTGTCTCAGGGATTAAATGCATGTTTTTTAACAAATATAGTTTCATTAGATTTTGATGTTGATGAAAAAAAATCAAAAGGACAAAAAGATATTAGAATAGGTTTATATGCTGCTAAATGTGATGATTGGAGAAAAAATATGTTTACCCAAATGGCAGCAGTATCACTAATTCCTAATGCTGTAATTGATATGGTACCATTAAATGATAGTGCAATAGAATTTGCAAAAGTAATAGGGGTTAAATTAGATGGTGTCAAAAATTCTTTACCTAGAAAAGATTTAATTAAAAAAATGTCAAAAAATGATATAACAATGTATGTTACTTTTTCAGAATGTGCACCTATGATGCCACTTGAAAGTTTTGAGGTAGGTGTACCATGTATTACTGGAAATAATCATCATTATTTTGAAGGCTCAGAATTGGAAGATTATTTAATTGTAAATAATGAAGAAAATCCTGAGGAAATAAAAAACAAATTATTATTTTGTTTAGAAAATAAAGATAAAATTTTTAAATTATATGAAGAATTTAAAAAGAAAAATTGTGAAGAAGCAGAGAAAAATGTTAAGGAATTTTTGAAGAGGTGATAAGTATGAAGAAAGATTTAGATATAATTTATAATTTGGAGTACTTAGTAATTGTTCCAAAAATGACAAAAGATTTATATGAAAATATACATGAAACATTTGAAAATACAATATTAATTGATAACAATGTAGAAGATTTAAATTTTATAATAGATTTTATTAATAAAAACAACTTTAGGCAATTAATTTTTATTGATTTTCAAGAAGAGTATACACAAATAATTAATGGTTTAAACAATTCACATGAAATAAAATTCATTTATACAGGCTCATTAGGAGCATTATCTGATCCATTTAAGTTTTATATATTTAATGGGCTATATAAATTCTATAGTAGTAAAATAGCGTCTTCCATCGGATTCATTGATGAGGCCTTTTATCAAACTTTAAAAAATAAGGGTGAAAATGTATTTAAGATTCAATTAGAAATAACAAGAATAGAAAAACAGAAAATTGTAAAATCTCAAGTTGGTTTATTAAATAACGAAGGTGATGCAAAACATAGTTTTTATAATGAACTTAGTGCGTTAAGACTTTTAAATAAATATTATGCAAATGTTTATAATCCAAATAAAGTAACAAAAAAGTTTCTTAAATTGTTTGACATAAAACATGTATTTTCAAAAAATATGGATGATTTAATTAGTAGCAATGAAGTTAATTTATATATTAATTTTACAAATAATGATATAAATTACTTTATGAAAAGTATGGATTTAAATATACCATGTATTTTAGGAAATAATGAATTTTTAAATGAATATCCAAAACTTCAAAAGTATTTAATGGTAAAAAGTGATGATAATATAGATGAAATAGCAAAAAAAATAGAAGAAGTTATAAATAATAAAGATGAAATAATTAAAGAATATGAAAAATTTAGAAAAAAATATTCTAAAGAGGTTGTGGAATTAAAAAATAAGTTTATTGGTAAAGAAATTTTAAGAGAAAATGAAAAAGAGTATGAAAAATTAATATCAATTATTGTCCCTGTTTATAATGTAGAAAAATTTCTTGAAAAGTCACTAAATTCTATTTTAGATGCGGTTATAAAAGATTGTGAGATTTTAATAATCAATGATGGTTCAACTGATAACAGTGAAAATGTTATAAATAAATATGTTAAAAAATATCCAGATTTAATAAGATATATTAAACAAGAAAATCATGGACTTGGAAATGTTAGAAATGTTGCTTTGAAGGAAGCAAAAGGAAAATATATAGCATCTATTGATTCAGACGATACTATAGATCCATATTTCTTTAGAGATTGTAAAGAATATATAGATCGTGACATTGATATAATTATATATGATTTTGAAACAATTACAAATGATGAAAGATATCAAACACCAGCATTAGATCCGATTTTCAAAAATGAAAATAGATATGAGGGTATACTATATACTACAATAATGCCATCGACTTGTAATAAGATAATTAAAAAAAGTTTGTATGAAAAATTAAATATAAAATATATAGAGGATAAATATGAAGATTTAAGTACAAATCCATTTGTTTTATTTGAAGCAAAAACGTTAAAATATTTCCCAAGGGGATATTATGAATATTATATAAGAGAAAATTCTATAATGAGGTCATCAGCAGGATATAGTATGATTGATATCATAAAAGTTGTAAATGATAGATTAGTTAAATATAAAAATTCAATAAGTGTTGAAGAATCAAAATTTAAATACTATACATTTTCATGGAGAATAGAACAATTTATAATGAACCAACTTTACTATATGGATGAATCAGAATTGAAAAAATACACAAAATATATATATGAAAATGTATATGAAATTTTAGTTGAAGTTTTTGATAGTAATTATTATAAATCAATGTTAAATAAACTTAATAATTTAGAATTAGCAAATTTTATAAAAGAAAGAAATGAAGCATTTAAAAATAAAAAAATAGAGCAGTTTGTAAAAGATAAGAAGAAAAATAATAAAATTTACAAATTAACACCTGCAATGGTTTTATATGGTGATTAATATGAGTGAACAACAATTAATTGAAAAACTTGAATTACAAAATTATACAAAGTCAAAAGAAATAGAAATCCTAAGAATTAATATTATAAATCTAAATAAAGAAAAAGCAAGGTTAGAAGAAGAACTTAAAATAGAAAAGAACCGTACCCTTTTTGATATAATTTTTAGAAGAAATAGGAGTAAAAAATGAAAAAAATAGCCCTTATTGTTGATACAGTTAATTGGGCATTTTACAATAATGCCAATAATATAAAAAAATATTTATCGGAAAAATATGATGTAACTATAATTCCAACTTCATATTTAGAGAATAGTTTATTTCATTTGTATTTATTACTTGAAGATTATGATTTAATTCACTTTTTTTGGAGATATGAATTATACTACGATAATAATGAAGCGTTAGATTGGATATTAAAAGAAGATGGTCTTGATAAAAATCGTTTTTTAGCAGACAAATTAAATTATGATAAAATAACAACTGGAGTATATGATCATTTATTTATAAATGATAATTTTGAAATAACCAAATCAATATTTTCTAGAGTAAAAAATTATACAGTATCATCATCAAAATTATTAGAAATTTATAACAATTTAGACTTAAAATATAAACCAACTAGGGTTATAACTGATGGAGTAAATCTAGAACTTTTTTATCCAATAAATTTAGAACGTTTTGATTTCAAAAAAGAAAGAAAAATAGTTATTGGATGGGTTGGTAACAGTAATTGGTCAGGTAATTTTGATCATAAAGGATTGAAAACAATTCTTGATCCTGCAATAGATGAATTAATTGATGAAGGGTACAATATAACTAAAAATTATGCAGATTCTAATCAAGGTTTTATTCCATATACAGAAATGGTAAATTATTATAGTAAAATAGATATTTTAATTTGTTCTTCAAAAAGTGAAGGAACTCCAGGCCCAATACTTGAGGCGATGGCGTGTGGTGTTCCTATAATATCAACTGATGTTGGTGTTGTAAAAGATGCTTTAGGAAAAAAACAACAAAAATATATATTAAAACAAAGAACTGTAAAAGAAATGAAAAATAAAATTAAAAATATGATAAAAAATATACACCAAATGAAATCTTTATCAGATGAAAATATTAAACAAGCAGAAAAATATTCTTTTAAAAAAATAGCGAAAGAATATGATGAGTTTTTTACAAAGGTAATGGAGGAGCAAAAATGAATAACAAGAAGTTAATAATTGCGTTTATCATGAGTTTTGTTATATTTGTTTCAATGTATTTTCAAAAAATAACAGAAGGATATAATTTTATCCTTGTTTTGTTTTTTGTATTATATACATTGTTTATTTATAAAACTGATTTTTCAAATAAGAAAAATTTTAAATTTATGATATTTGTCTCACTAGCGCTTTCACTGATATTTTTTGTTGGGAGAACTTGCTATATTCTAAGATATAATGCTGAATATTCTATTTGGAATGATATATTTAAAGCTAGAACTATTATATATTTATTTGGATACTTTTCCTTATTTTGTCCAATTATTATGAGAAGTATTAATTATCTAGATAATGTCAATGTGTATTCAGAAAATAAAAAGATAAATCATATATGGTTAAAAACATTTTTGATTATATTTATTTGCTATATACCATATTTTATTATTTATTATCCAGGACTTATTACTAATGATTCAATAACAGAAATATCTCTAATTATAAATAATTTTGCTAATATAAGCAATCATCATCCTGTTATACATGTATTATTTTGTTCAATTCCTTTTAAAATTGGGATGGCAATATTTAATAATACAACAATTGCAACAGCATGTATTTCCTTTACTCAAATGACAATCATGGCAGGAATATATTCATATTTTATTAAATTTTTATATGATAGAAAAATTAACAAGAAAATATTATTTGTAATTCTTTTATATTTCTCTATAAATCCAGTTAATGCCTTTTATAGCATAACAATATGGAAGGATATTATATTCAGCGGATGTTTATTATTAATGACAATAACAATTTATAAAATGTTAGAAAAAGATAAAATTACATTTAAAAATTCATATTCTTTTATAGTAATATCAATATTAACAATTTTCTTTAGAAATAATGCGTTATATATGTTCTTTATATTATCAATATTTTTAATAATAATTTTTAGAAAACAAATTTTAACAATTTTACCTATGATTTTTATTGTTTTCTGTGTGTACTTTGTTGTAAATGGTCCTATATTTAAGTTACTTGGTGTTAAGCAAACATCAACGGCAGAGTATCTAGCAATACCAATGCAACAAATAGGAAGAATGGCTTATAAAGGTGTTGAATTTACTGACAGTGAGAAAGAAGCAATTGATGAAATTATTCCACTTGAAACATTAAAGAAGTCATACAATCCAGAAATAGTAGATTCAATAAAATTTAATGAAGAATTTAATATTAAACCTTTTGAAGAAGATAAAAAGAAATATTTAGATTTATATATTTCATTATGTACTAAACATTTTGATATTGCGTCCGAAACCTTTTTAATTTCAACGTTAGGGTATTGGTATCCAAATGTTGATTATTGGACTGTAATAACTGACGTTGAAAAAAATAATATAGGAGTTAATGGTCATTTAGAAAGTTTAAATAGTGTAAGAAAATATACTAATGCTTTAACAACAAAAGCAATACCAATTTATAATATAATTTGGAGTATTGGAAGTTATATTTTAATGATTATTATTTCGTTTATATATTTATTAAAAAATAAATTTAAAAAAAGTATTATTTTATTTATTCCTATAATTGGAGTTTGGTTAACTATATTAATTGCAACACCTGTATTTGCAGAATTTAGATATATGTATTCTGCATGTACATGCTTACCATTTCTTATGCTAGTGCCATTTATGAATAGAAAAAAATTTTAAGAGGAGGATAGTATGGAAAAAATTATATTAATATTACTAAATATGATTTTTAACTTTTCCTTTTCTTTTTTTGTGTCGAAGAGAAGAGAAAGTTTAATAAAAACATTAATCATATTTATTGTTTTTTCATTTGTAATAGGATTTATTGGTATATCAACAACAAAAATTTTAATCATATTCTTATTAAATAATATCATTTTATTTATTTCCTTTTTTAAGAATATTAAAAATTTGTCCTTTAAAAAAAGATATATACTAAAAATATTAATAGTGTTTTTAATATCTATATTCTTAGAATTAACATTATTTAATTTTAGAAGTTATACTTCAATAAAAAATGAACCATTAAATATAAATAAGTTTGATGTAGAAACTAATTTGGAAAAACAAGATGATGGATCATATAAAGTTATAAAAAGTAGAAGTTATATAGAAGTAAAAAATATAAATAAAAAAATAAAAAATGTATATTTTGATATTAATTGTAAAAATATAGATACATATTATGTAATACCATTTTTTACTGATAAAGCCAATAAATTGTATTTTCAGACAGAAAGTAGACAGATACATAATAAAATAGAACAATCAAAGACATTATTTCTTGATACTAGTGGTAAAAGCGAAAAGATAAAATTTGAATTTACTTTTGAGAACAATCAAATAATTAATATAAATAATATTATTATTAATTATAAACAGCCAATTCATGCAAATTTACTACGAATAATAATTGTATTTATTGTACTAACATTTATATTAATTTTTAATCATAAATCTCAAATCTATAATATTAAATATGAAAAAAAAAGAAAAGGTGTTTTAATTATTTTATTTTTGATAATTATATTATCATTTAGTTTTTTATCGTTTAATTTAATAAGAAAATATAATGATAATTCAACTAATATATATAATAATATATCAAATAGTTTAATTGAAGGAAAAGTATACTTTACTGATGATAATAATTCAGAAGAGTTACTTAATACTATGGATAATCCATATGATTATCAAGCAAGAGAAAAATTGTTTAAAGATAATAATACATATTTTTTATGGGATTGTGCTTTTTATAAGGGTCATTATTATTCATATTTTGGAGTAGTTCCATCAATATTGTTTTTTATACCATATAAATTAATTACAGGAAGGGAATTACAGACAGGCTTTTTGATATATTTGTTAAGTCTGGTGTCTGCAATATCATTAGTTTTATTACTTGATAAAGTTGTAAAAAGGTATTTTAAAGAATGTTCTATTGGTTTATTCTTATTATTATCATTTGTTTTAGTATATTGTACGGGATTATTATTTTTCATTAAATTGCCATCTCAATACACACTTCCAATTTTATCAGGATTAATGTTTACATATATTGGATTAAATTTCTTTTTATCAAGTTTAAATACAAAAAAAAATAGGTGTATCAAATTTTTCTTTGGTGGATTATGTTTAGCCTTAGTTGCAGGATGTAGACCTCAATTATTGCTTGGGTCATTATTGTTAATCCCAATTTGTACTTTAGTTCTTAAAGAAAATTATATTTCAAAAAAAGAAATGGTTAAATATATAATTAGTATAATAGTTCCATATATAATAATTGCAGTATTATTAATGCATTATAATTATATTAGATTTGATTCACCATTTGATTTTGGTGCTAATTATAATTTAACAACGAATGATATGACAAGTAGAGGATTCAATCCATATAGAATACCATTAGGAATTGTGATGTATTTATTTAATGGAATTAATACTATAAATGTATTTCCTTATATTGTTGAAACAGAGTTACACACTAATTATTTGGGATTAACAATATATGAATCAATGTATGGCGGAATATTTTTAACTACCATTTTTACAATTGTAAATTTGTTTATTTTTAAATTAAAAAAATATTTTTCTAGTAAAATTACATTTAATACTTGTATTATTTTGATAGTAAGTGCACTTGTAATTGTTATTGTTGATACAGAAATGGCAGGCATTTTAGCAAGATATATTAACGATTTTTCATGGCTTCTTGTTTTTTCAGCAGTATTAATTGTATTATCACTTAACAAATCAAATAAGATTCCAAAAAACGTATTAATTAAACTTCTTGTTTTATCAGTAACATTATCTTTAATTTATCAATATTTTTACTATTTTGTCAGTTTAATGGATTCATTTAGAAATAATAATCTTAGATTCTGGCTTGAGTTTTATTATATGACACAATTTTGGCTATAATAATTTTATTAAAATGTAGACAAAATATTGTTATTTATGCTATTCTTGATACAAGAAGAGTAATTTTTTAGAAAATATAGGAGTGAAAATATGAAAAAATTAAACTTAAAAAATAGAATCTTATATATCATAATGTCGATATTTATATATTTATCTTTATCGAATTATTTAAAATTAAATAATTTTAATATCTTATCTATTTGTTTATTAGTTCCAATCTATATGATTATTAGTAAGTATTATTTTAGACTTGTTGATAAAAAAAGTAGAATTATTGGTTTAATATTTGCTATTTTTTATAGTATAGGTAATATTTGTTATATAAATACTTATACAAAAATAAATGTATTTAATGAAATATTTACATTTAAAACATTATATTGTACTATTGGACTTTATATTTTATTCAGTTTATTAATTTCAATTATTTTAAGTAAATTGTTTAGTTTAAATACTGAAAGTGAAAGTAATTTTAAAAGCAATAAGAAGTTATTTGTAGGATCTATGCTCATTATTTTACTTTGTAATATTCCATACTTTTTAAGTTGTTTCCCTGGGCTTATTGCTCCTGATAGTATTTATCAGATAGAGCAATTTAAACATATACAAGTATTGACAGATCACCATCCTGTTATGCATACAATGTTTATAAAGCTTTGTTATAAGATTGCAAGCTCCTTTACTGAAAGTGAAAATATTAAAGCTGCTTTTACAACTTTAGTTCAAATGATAATAATGTCTGGAATATATTCATATTTTATTGTTTTTCTAAACAAACATAAAGTAAACAAGAAAATATTAATTATAATGTCAATTATATTTGGATTATTACCAGTATATGCTTTTTTTAGCTTGTCAATGTGGAAGGATGTATTGTTTGGAGGATTTTTCTTGTTATTTATGATAAATATTTATACATTAATTGAAAGACAAGATAATTTGAGGATATATCATTACATTTCTTTTGTTATAATATCATTGTTAGTTTTGTTTTTTAGGAATAATGCACTTTATATGTATATAATTTTTGTGCCATTTATTATTATATATTTAAGAAAACATTTCAAATACATTGCATCTTCTGTTTTGATTGTCTTTATTGTCTTTTTTACAATTAAATACCCTATATATAATCATTTAGGCGTTGAACGTAGTAAATCATGGGAATATTTGGGAATACCGATTCAACAAGTTGGTAGAATGGCATATAAGAATGTTAAATTTACAAAAGAGGAAAAAATAGAAATAGAGAAATTTATAACAATAGAAAATTTAAAAAAAGATTATAATCCAAGAGTTTCAGATGGTATAAAATTTAGTCTTAATCTTAACCAAGAATATTTTGAAACAAATAATAAAGAGTTTTTAAAATTATGGAGTCATCTAGTTGTTAAACATTTTGATGTTGCAGTTGAAACATATTTTGTTTCAACATTAGGTTATTGGTATCCTAATTTAGAAAATAATGCTGTTGAAATTGGTGTTACAAAAAATAATATTGATTTATATAGCAACCCATTAGTTCCAGAAAAAATTAATAAATTTACAAATAATTTATATAGTTATAATACACCATTTTTAAGTTTGCAATGGAATTTAGGATTATTTATTTGGTTTACAGTTTTATTGGGTATTACTTGTTTTAAGAAAAATAAAAAATATTTTATATGTTATATACCTGTTATAGGAATGTGGTTAACTTTAATGCTTGCATCGCCTGTTAATGGAATGTTACGTTATGTATTTTGGCTATATACAAGTTTCCCTTTCTTGTTCTTTATTAGTACATTTCAAAAAAACAAAAAATAATTTAAAAACTTTTTTAAAATTACTTTAAAAAAATTTTTTCTTATGATATATTTGTTTATATAGTATAGTAGGGGGCTTTGATACTATGAACAATAAAAAGGTTGATAATGATTTTACGTGCACTAGAAATTCTAATTTTGAATTGATGCGTATAGTTTCTATGTTTTTTATAGTAATATACCATATTATTTTTAGAACAGGTAGCATTTATTCATATGAAATGTCTGCTTTGACCTATATGCTTTTGAAATTTATTATTGCGATTGTACTTGTACATGTAAATTCTTTTATAATTTTAACAGGTTATTTTCAATGCAAAAAAAATATGAAAATTACAAAGTTTTTTTCGATAAATAATGCAGTATGGTTTTATCAAGTTGTCTTTTTAATAATAGCTTTATTAATTACATATTACTTTAATATCCCACTTGTATATCCAATTACAAAATTAGATATATTTAAAAGTATAATCCCACTTGATTATGGTTTATATTGGTATATAGGTTGTTATTTAATTTTGTATATAATATCGCCTATATTAAATAAAGTAATTAATAATTGTAATAAAAAATCATTTCAAAAAATAATAGTAACACTATTTATATTGTTTAGCATTATTCCAACATTAACATTAGATGGTGTTGTTTACACAAAAGAAGGTCATTCAGTTGCTAATTTTATATTATTATATTTTATTGGTGCTTATTTAAGATTATATCCAATTTCAAAAAGTAGCATTTTAAAAAGATTATCAAATACAGCAAATAGAACACTATACATATTATTATTTTTAGGATGTTCAATTATCTCACTATTATGTTTTACTATGTCAGAACAATTAAGTAATCCTAATAATGGTGATATAGTCAATCACATATCAAGCATATTTTTTAATTTTTATAACAGTTTTGGTAGCCCAATTTTAATTATTCAAACAATATCATATTTTTTATTTTTTGAAACTCTTGATTTTAAAAATAAATTTATAAATAAAATATCAAAATATACATTAGGTGTTTATTTAATTCATGAAAATATTTATGTACGTGATAATATGTATGGTTTAATTGGATGCTTTAATGTAAAAAATTTTAAATTGAAAGAGGTACTAATGATTTTTGTTGTTGCAATTATAATTTTTGTGGTATGTCTTATTATTGAAATGATTCGCCAGTTAATATTTAAATTTATATATAAGCGAAATTTTTCTTGTAAATTTAGAAAATGGTATCGTTCGTATTTTGAAAGGTTGGGTTTAAAAATTAATTGGTAATTGAATAAATAATATGTTATAATTATTAAGGATTATATTTAAGGAGTAGAAGAATGAAGAAAGATAGTAAAAAAATAGCAGTATTGATTCCATGTTATAATGAATCAAAAACAATTGAAAAAGTAGTAAAAGATTATAAAGAAGTATTACCAGAAGCAGATATTTATGTTTATGATAATAATAGTACTGATGGTACTGATGAAATAGCAAGAAAAGCAGGAGCAATTGTAAAGTATGAATATCGTCAAGGAAAAGGTAATGTAATTAGAAGTATGTTTAAAGATATAGATGCTGATTGTTATCTTATGATTGATGGTGATGATACATATCCTAAAGAAAATGCTAGAGAAATGTGTGATCTTGTATTAAATAAGGGTGCTGACATGGTAGTAGGTGATAGATTATCATCAACATATTTTACAGAAAATAAAAGACCATTCCATAATGTAGGAAATAGACTTGTTAGATGGCTTATTAATTCATTATTTAAAGGTCATATAAATGATATAATGACTGGTTATAGAGCATTTAGTTATGAGTTTGTAAAAACATTTCCAGTACTATCAAAAGGTTTTGAAATAGAAAATGAAATGACTATTCATGCACTTGATAAAAACATGTATGTAGAGGAATTACCAGTAGAGTATAGAGATAGACCAGCAGGCTCGGTATCAAAACTTAATACATATAGTGATGGATTTAAAGTTTTAAAAACAATTGCAAGATTATTTAAAGAATATAAGCCAATGATTTTCTTTGGACTTATAAGTTTATTATTTCTTATAATATCTGTAATATTTGGTGTCCCAGTATTCCATGATTATTTTAAAACAGGTTTAGTGGAAAGATTCCCAACATTAATATTCTCAGGATTCATGTTAATGGTTTCACTTATAATGTTTACTTGTGGAATAATACTAGAAGTAGTTGCTAAAAAACATAGACAACTATTTGAATTATTCTTAGTTAATACAAAAAATAATAAATAAAAATCAAGTTTTATATAACTTGATTTTTTTGTATAAAGATTTGTAAAATTTTATAACAATTATTGAATTAATATCAACAAAATGATATGATATAGTCTGTTGGCAGGTGAAAACATGATATTTGTAGATTTAAATAGTAAAAATAAAACATTTTGTAAAAGAGTAATTAACTTATTAAAAAAAAGTGAAAAAAATATTATAATTAATTCTAAATATTTTGAAAATCAAGATAGCAATATTAATATTTCAAATATAGAAAGTGAACTTGAATTAATAGAATTATCTGAAAAAGCAGAAGTTGTACTAATTTTTAATATAAATGATTATAAGAAATATGCAGATTATTGTAAGAGAATTATATTAATTTACGATTCTAAAAATACGTATCTCCCTAAAAACAGAAAAAAAATTAATTTAGAGTTTAAAAATATAGATGATATATATGATGCTTTGAATGAAAATAAACCTAAAAAATCAATCATTATGAAAAATAATATTGATATACTTATTTATTTTATTTTTATTACTATAATTTTTATCTTAAGTCTAATACTCATAAGTAAGGATGAGTTAAATAAAGAAACAATAAATAAAAATAAATCATTAAACAATGAAATATTAAATATCAAAAAAGGGTATACAAATTATTTATTTTTGGGTGATTCCATAACAAACTATTATAATTTAGAAAAATATTATGAAGGTTATAAAGTAGTTAATAGTGGAGTATGTGGAGATCAAACAGATGATATTTTAAATGATTTAAAGAAACGTGCTTATGTATATAATCCATCAACTATATTTTTACTTATTGGAACAAATGATTTAGATCATGATAAATCAAATGAAGAAATTATAGAAAAAATAGAAAGTATAGTTAAAGATTTAAATAAAAATTTGCCTAATGCAAAAATATATTTAGAATCTATATATCCAATTAATAATACAAATGATAAGAAAATTAATAAACCTCTTGTTGGTAAAAGAGATAATGAAAGAGTTGTAGAAATAAATGATAAGTTAGAAAAATATTGTAATAACAAAAATTGCACATATATTGATATATATAGTCTATTAAAAGATAAGGATGGCAATTTAAAACTTGAATATGCAGCGGATGGTTTACATGTGTCTAGTGAAGGCTATGAAGTAATAACAAAAGAATTAAAGAAATATATGCATAAATAAGATTTAATATTTTAAATCTTATTTTTTAATGCTATAATTATTATAGTGTAGGAGAAATGGTAATATGAAAAATTTAAAATCGTTAGTAATTTTTATAGGTGCTTTATTTATGTTACTTGTTGGGATACTTTTATGTGTTAATGAACAAGAAATAATAAAATTAAATTCAAGATTAGAAAGATTAGAGAGATATACTTATAATAAAGAATCAATAGTATTTTTGGGTGATTCTATAACAAGTAGATGTGATTTAAATAAATATTTTCCTAATTATAATGTATATAATAGTGGGATTGCAGGTAATATGACAAAAGATATATTAGATAATATGGAAAATAGAGTATTTGTATATAATCCAACAAAAGTATTTATGCTTATTGGAACAAATGATTTAGTCTATAGTGGACTTGATAATGATGGAATAAAAAATAATATTGAAGAAATAATTAATAAAATATATGAAAAAAATAGTAATACAAAAATATATTTAGAGTCAATTTATCCAGTTAATAATTCATTAAATAAAGAAATAGTAGAAACAAGAACAAATGATAATATTAAAGATTTAAATAATAAAATAGAAAAAATATGCAATAATAATAAATGTACATATATAAATATGTATGATAATTTAACAGATAAAAATGGTAATATGAAAAGAATTTATACAGTAGATGGACTTCATCTTAATAAGATAGGTTATAAAGTTGTAGCAAGTAAATTAACTAAATATTTAAATGAATAATTATTAGAGGGTGTAATTATGAAAAAGAAAATCGCTATATCATTAATAGTTGCTTTTATAGTGTTTGGCGTAATAACATTTATTTTAACTAAAATATGTGATAATAAATATGATGTTTTAAGTGATTATGTAAATCCAAAAATAAAAAGCACAAAAGAAGAAATAAAAAGTAATACAAATAAATTAAATGAAATAAAAGAAAAAAATGATAGTAAGCAAAAAGCACAAGACAATATGAATAAATATATTGGTGAACTTGAAAATAGGGTAAAAACTTATGAAAAATAAAAAAATAATAATTTTGGTATTACTTTTTATATCATTTTGTTTCTTATTATTTTGCTTATTTAATTTTTATAAATTATATGATAGCAAAATAAAAGTATATGAAAAGCAAAAGAATATATATGAAAATTTAAAAAAAGAAAATAATAAATTAAAAATAGAAATTGCTAATGAAACAAAAAGGGGAGAAAAACTAGAAGATAGTTATAAGTCGTTAAATGAAAAGAAAGAATCTTTAGAAAAAGTTATAAATGAGAAAGAAGCGGAGAAAGAAAGAGAAGCGAAAGAACAAAATCAAGATTATACTAAAAAAGTAACAGGCAAAGTAATTTATTTAACTTTTGATGATGGACCATCAAATTATACAGAAGATATATTGAATACACTTGATAAATACGATGTAAAAGCAACGTTTTTTGTTACATGTTCTGGTAGTCTAGATAAATATGCTAAAAAGATAATTGAGAAAGGTAATACATTAGGACTTCATACATGCACACATAGATACAATACTATTTATTCGTCTGAAGAAAATTATTTTAATGATTTAAATTCTATTAGTAATAAAGTGGAAGAATTAACTGGTTATAAAAGTAAATATATTCGTTTTCCTGGGGGATCTAGTAATACAATAAGCAGATTTAATAAAGGTATTATGACAAGACTTACACAAAAAGTAACAGAAGATGGATATAAGTATTATGACTGGAATATAGATTCTGGTGATGCTGCAGGAGCAGATAAAGAGGGTGTATATAATAATGTTATTAGTGCATTAAAAAACCATAATTATAGTACTAATATGGTTTTAATGCATGATATAAAAGTTTCTACTAAAGATGCCTTAGATGGTATTATAAAAGATGCCTTAGATATGGGATATACATTTTCTAATATAAATGATTATACAAATGAAGTTCATCATAGAGTTAATAATTAAAGATTCATAATATCATTAAATAAATTTAGAGTCTTATGTTTATTTTTAGAAACTAATGTTAAATATTCATATGTATCTTCACTAATATCTACGCCTAATTTTAATCTTTCTATTTGTGAAGAAGGAAAGTCATAATCTTCATTTTTAATATGATATTTAGATTCTATTTTTAAATATTCAAAAATAGAATGATATAGATTCATAAAATTTTCATATGGAGTATTAGACTTTATATTTTTATATCTTTTTAATAATGTTTTAGCAATTAAAATATTAAATTTTTGAATATTTTTTTCTATTATATCTATATCTAAACTATTTATAAAATTTAATGTATTAATAAATGAATTTATATCAGCATCATATTCAGAAAAGAAAATATCATGATATTTATAATAAGTATTTTTATTTAAAAAGGTAAAAATATTATCTACTAATAATAAATCTTTTACAAGTAATGAATATTTAAAATTTAAGTATTTACTATTAAGTTTTGAATCTAATAAAAATTTGATTTGATTAACATGTTCTAATTCGTGATTAATTACATATAAATTGTAAATATTAACATTGTTCATATCTTTAATAATACCATTATTTTGTTCTTTTTTTGTAATCATATTTTCTATAATATTACTACTTTTAAATAAGATATCATCTAAATTAATTGTTATCCTTTTATCTTGAACACTATATTCATTTTCATCATCTTTATCAAAAATAATATTTTCTATATAATTTTTTAAATTTCTTTTTATTATTTCTTCTTTTATATATTCTAAAAAAATAGTATCGTCTATAAATTCTTTATTTATAAAATTTTCTTTCATCATAAACTCACCTGATTAATAATTTGTATATTATTATAACTATTTTTACAAAAAAATCTATAAAAAATGTAATAGTTGTGACAAATTTATTTATATAACCTATAAAGATATTTGTATTTTTAAAAAAATATGATATAATAGCAGAGGTTAAAAACGAGGAGTGAAGTAAAATGAAAATAAGAAACATAGCAATAATTGCGCACGTTGACCATGGTAAAACAACGCTTGTAGATCAATTATTAAAACAATCTGGTACATTTAGAGATAATGAAGAAGTAAATGAAAGAGCAATGGACTCAAATGATATTGAAAGAGAAAGAGGAATAACTATACTTGCTAAACCAACCGCAATCAACTATAAAGATTATAGAATTAATATTCTAGATACTCCAGGTCATGCTGACTTTGGTGGTGAAGTAGAAAGAATTATGCATATGGTTGATGGTGTACTTTTAGTAGTAGATGCTTATGAAGGTGTTATGCCACAAACTAAGTTCGTACTTAAAAAAGCAATGGAAGCAGGTTTAAAACCAATAGTTGTAATAAACAAAATAGATAAACCAGCTGCTAGACCAGCAGAAGTTATTGATGAAATATTAGAATTATTAATAGAGCTTGATGCTAATGAAGAACAATTAGAATTCCCAGTTGTATATACATCCGCAATTAATGGAACATCTAGTATGGATCCTGATGTAAGTACACAAGAAAAAACAATGGATAACATATTTAATTTAATTATAAATGAAGTACCAGAACCATGTATGGATAGTGAAAGCCCACTTCAATTTCAACCAGCATTATTAGATTATAACGATTATGTAGGTAGAATTGGTGTAGGTAGAATAGCACGTGGAACAATGAAATTAAATGAAATGGTATCATGTGTTAGATTAGATGGAAGTATTAAAAAGTTTAGAATACAAAAAATATATGGTTATTTAGGTCTTAAAAGAATAGAAGTACAAGAAGCAAAAGCAGGAGATATAGTTGCTATTGCTGGTCTTCCAGATTTAGAAGTTGGAGAAACAATATGCACAGAAGGCAAGGAAGAAGCACTTCCACATTTAAGAATAGACGAACCAACACTTCAAATGACTTTTGGAGTTAATTCATCACCATTCGCAGGTAAAGAAGGTAAATTTGTAACCGCTTCTAAAATAGAAGAAAGACTTAGAAAACAATCTGAAAGTGATGTATCATTAAAAATTGAACCAAATGATTCAGAAAGCTGGATTGTATCTGGTAGAGGAGAACTTCATTTATCTATATTAATTGAAAATATGAGAAGAGAAGGATTTGAACTTCAAGTATCAAAACCAGAAGTAATTTTAAGAGAAGTTGATGGTAAAATTTGTGAACCATATGAAGATGTACAAATAGAAGTACCAGAAGAAAATGTAGGACCAGTTATTGAAGCCTTAGGAAAAAGAGGTGGAACAATGGAAAGTATGACTAATTTACCAGGATTAGTTAAATTAAATTATATAGTTCCATCAAGAGGTTTAATTGGATTTACAACAGACTTTATGACAATGACAAAAGGTTATGGAATACTTAACCATACATTTAGAGAATATTTACCAAAAGCAGATGCTGAAGTTGGTGAAAGAAGTTTAGGTGTTTTAGTTTCTATGGAAAATGGTAAAACAACTGCTTATGCACTTGGTGCATTAGAAGATAGAGGAGTTATGTTTGTTGAACCAGGTGTAGATGTATATGAAGGTATGATAGTTGGTGAAAATAATAGAGAAAATGACCTTGCAGTAAATGTTGTTAAAGGTAAGAACTTAACAAATACAAGAAGTGCAGGTAAAGATCACACTGTAGTACTTAAGAAAACAAGACCTATAACTCTAGAATATGCTCTAGAATATATAAATACTGATGAACTTGTTGAAGTAACACCAGTAAACTTTAGAATGAGAAAAAGAATTCTTAATACTGAAGAAAGAAAAAAATTCGATGCAAGAAATAAATAATACCGCTTTGGTATTTTTTCTTTGAAAAAAATTGACAAATATAAAACCTTTTGGTATTATATAGCACAAAAAAGAAGGGGAAATTTATATGAAAAAGGTAGTTAAGTATATATTATGGTTACCATTTGCGGTATCAATAAGTTCATTTACATTATATTTTATTAATGCAATTAGAATTAAATTTAAAAATTTAACAGTAACAGAAAGTATTCAAAATAGTTTAAAATCATATTTAATAATAGGACTTATATCATTATTTGTAGGATTATTTGTAGTATTTATAAAGAAAACTATTATGTTATTTAAAATGGATAACGAAGAAAATAAAGAAACAAAAATAAAAGAAAAAAGAATAAAAATTGAAAAAAATAAAACTATTGCAGAACCAAAAAGTGAAGATAAAATTATAAATATGCCAAAAGAAAAACAATCAGAAAATGAAATGACATTAAAAATATTAAATCCGGTATTTAAAGATAATAAGATTACAGGTACTTTAGAAACAACAAATCAAGATGTAATTGTTTATTTAGATAAAGATGAATCAAAACAAGAATTAATAAAGAAACCAGAAATTCACTCAGATTTATTAATTGATAGTAATTGCCCTGAATGTGGTTATCCAATTTCAAAAGAAGCTGGAATATGTCCAAATTGTGGAATATTATTTGATAAGAAAATATTAGAGATAATTAAAAGTAATGAAAAAAAATTAAAAAAGAAAAATAAAAAATTTAGCTTAAAAAAATTTATATTAGATTTGTTTTTAATATTATTATTTATGATTTTAATTTTCTTAGTAGGTAATATGTTAATAAATAAAAGTGCAGAAAATTATAATAATGTAAATGGTACTAATGTATTAAGTGAGAAGTAAAAAATTACTTCTTTTTTTATATACTAGGAATTTGCTTTGCAAAAATATATATATAAAACATATGAGTAAATATTCATATTAGAAAATAATGTAAAGGAAAAAACGGTAACTTAATCCGCAAATTAAACAAATATAAAAAAATTAAAAATCAGACTCAATAGAAATAGGATTCATACGTATATTACAATTATCACAAAAAAATAATTTATTATTTCTAAAAGTTTTTTCAGTCATTTTATCAAATTCACTTTTTTGGAACAAGTCTTGTAAAACCACAAATAGGACGTTTGAATTTCATACTAAGATATATATTTACAATAGGAGAATTTCTTCCAATCTTTCTAGAAAAAGAACCCATAAAAACACCACCTTTAAGAAACTTCAAAAACAGGGTCCATTAAATGACCACATTTAGGGCAAATAATAGGAATCCTATTAAAAGAAGTAAGAATAGAATTTTTCCAAGAAATCAAAGAATTATAAAAATGAATTGTTTCATTTTCCATAATTATAAAACCATTATCATCAAATCTATTTTCATCAGTAATATGTTCTTTAGCCTAAGTATTAAATTGATGTAAATCATAATGTTTCATATTTTCACCATTATAATTGTACAAAATTTTGGTAAAAAATAAAATGCCCCCAAAAGGGGACGCATGACAAAATTTATTTTGTCATTTTTTTAGAATGATATTTTAAAAAAAATTATGCGTTTTTTTATAAGAAGTTGCATAGAGTTAGAATTGAATAAAGATAATAGAGCAATTTTAAATTTGATGGTTCATTAATAAAAATAAATACTAAAAAATTACAATTATAGTGTATAATTAATTTGGTGGTATTATGAAGTTATTTAAATCAACAATTAAAAATTTACATAAGGAAATATTAATGATAATAATTTCATCCGGAATAATAAGTTTTTTTAACGTAATTATTGCTAAATTTATAGTATATGTTGTAGATGGAATTGTTATGAAAAATATTGAGTTACCTAGTTATTTAACTATGTTTTTCAATAGTGATAATACGTTGTCCAAAATAATAATTATTGCTATTCTTATGATTATTATGGCTTTTATTATTTCAATATTTAACTATATTAGAAACAAATATAATACTAGGTTAAGATTAGGCATGAATAGAAACATAAAAAACTTATTATTAAAACATGTGACATATTTAGAATATAATAAATATGTTGGTTATGAAAATAGTCAAATATTACAAAGAGTTAGTAGTGATTCTAGTAATTATATTTCTTATATAAATGACAAATTAAATTTATTTTTTAATACAATTTTTTATACTTTTTTCTCATTAAATGTTATTATCGAACTGAATTTTAAAGTATGTTTAATATTATCTATTATTATTTTAATAGTAATTATAATGTCAGTATGGTATTGTATCAAAACTAAATCCATAGTTAACAAAAAAATTACATTGTCTGAAGGATTAATAAAAAAGACAATGAATTCAACTTATAATCCTAAAATAATTAAAATGACAAATAATCAAAAAAATGAAATAAAAAAATTTAATAATAATAGCGATGAATATTTAAAATATGATATAAAAGAAATTGATTATTTAATTTACTATGAATTGATTGCAAGTGGAATAAAAGCTTTAAGTGTTCCTATTATATATTTATTTTGTGGAATCATGATAATAAATGGACATATGAAAGTAGGGGGACTAATGGCTATTTTGACATATTCAACAACTATGTTAAATTATTTTCAGAATGTGATTTATGCAGTTGAAGGGATTAATAGTTTTTTAGTTCCTGCTCAAAGAATAAAAGAATTTTTAAATTTAGATGAAGAAAACTTAATATGTAAAGATATTGTTACATACGATTATAAAAAAATTGAATTTAGAAATGTTAATGTAAAGAGAGAAAATCAAGTGGTATTTGAAAAACTTAATTTTACAATAAAGAAAGGAGAAAATATTTATTTAGTTGGTGCTAATGGTAGCGGTAAAAGTATTATTACTAAATTACTTTTAGGGTTTATAGAGTATGAAGGTGATATTTTTATAGATGATATAGACTTAAAAGACTTAAACAAAACTAAATTACGTGAGAATATAGGATTATGTTTTCAAACACCATATATCTTTTCAGATACAATAAAAAATAATATAGATTGTTTTGAAAATAAAAAAATTGAAGAAATAAAAGAAATATGTAAAATATGTGAGCTTGATCAAGAAATAGAAAAAAATCCTAATAAATACGATGAATTGCTAGGAGAAAGAGGTATAAATCTATCAGGAGGTCAGAAACAAAGAATTAATATTGCTAGATTATTAATTCAAAATAAAAAGGTTTTAATATTTGATGATGTTTTAAGTAAACTTGATAATAATACTAAAAATAAAATAGTAGAAAACTTAAATGAATCTTTTCCAGATAATATAAATATATTTATTACACATGATTTGCTTAGAATTCCAAAAGGGAGTAGAGTTTTATTTATTGATGATAAAACTGTTATTGATTCAACAAATACAAAATTACAAAAAGATAATGAAAATTATAAAAAATTAATTGATATTTGTGAGAATGTTGTAGGAGGTTTGTATGAATAGTATTAAGTATATGTCAAATTATGGTGGTTTTAAGAAGAAAATAATATTTGCTTTTGTTGAATACTTTTTATCTTGTGTTATATGGATTTTAATAGATCAGTATTTAACATATTCAGTATTTGATAATGCTATAGCAAAAAACAGTGTTAAAGCTTTAGTATTTGTTGCAATATTAGTTATAGTAAAGCAAATATTTAAAACCACTGAAGGTATATTTCATTGCATGATAAGACATCATTTACAAAGGGAATATGCTAATCATGCAAGAAAAGATTTATTCTCAAAATTTATTAATACGAAAATTTCTTATTTTGATAATGCCAATACTGGTGAAATGTTAGAATTAGTAATGAACGATACAGAGAATGCTTCAACATTTTTTACACAAAATGGATTAATTTCTTTTGGTAATTTATGTGCTAAACTTCCCTTATTATTAATTATTTTATTATTTATAAATTTTAAATTAACATCAATTTTAATAATAATTTATTTAATTGGATATATATCATTAATTATATCCAACAAGAAGACGTTTAAATTAATTTCAGAAATAAGAGATTTAAATATACTAATTACTAGATGGATTACTGAACAAGTCAATAATTTTGAACTTATAAAATCAATAAATATTGAGGATTTAAGATTAAACAAAATGAATGAACTTTTAAAAAAGTATACAATTGAAAGTGAAAATTTAGATAAGTTAATTAGAAAATATAATTTTGCATATACATTATTTTCTCTTTTAGCAAGTATAACTACAACTTGTATAGGTGGTTATGATTTATCAGTATCTATTTTATCCTACGGAACATTAATGATTTTTATAAATGGTACTACATCTATAAAAGGTTATTGTGATGATTTAGTTATGCACTTACCTAGATTAAATGAATCATTTATATCTATGAAAAAAATATATAATTATTTAAAATCATATGATCCTGAAGTGGAAACAGGTGAATTGGAATTAAAAGAGATTAATGAAATCAATTTTAAAAATGTATCATTTTCCTATAATAATGATAGAGAGGTACTAAGTAATATTTTTATTGATGTTGAAAATAATGATAAAATTGCTATAGTTGGAAGAACTGGCTGTGGTAAAACTACGTTAGTAAATTTATTGTGTAGATTCTATAAAGTAACAAAAGGTGATATTTTAATTAATGGGAAAAATATTACGGAATATACATTAGAAAGTTTAAGAAATAATATAGGATATGTTATGCAAGATGTAGTAATATTTGATGGAAATATTTATGATAATATAAATTATGCAAAGAAAAATGTATCCAAAAAACAAATTCAAGATATTTGTAAAAGATTAAAATTACATGATAAAATTATGTCTTTTAGTGAAGGTTATGAACTAAATTTAAGTAAAAATCAAGATTTGTTTTCTCTAGGTGAAAAGCAAATGATTAATTTTGCTAGAATAATGGTTGAAAATCCAAGTGTTGTAATATTAGATGAGGTAACATCTTCATTAAGTTATGAAAATGAAGAACTTGTAAAAAATGCAATAAAAGAAATTACAAAAGACAAGATATGTTTTATAATTGCACATAGATTAACAACTATAAGAAATTGCAATAAAATTTTATATATTGAAGATGGTAAAATATTAGAAAAGGGTAATCATAAAGAATTAATGAATAAGAGAGGAAAATATTATAATTTAGTTAGAGGTTAATATGAGTTTTATTAAACAAGAATATAAAAAATATATTGGAACAAATCCATATAAAGGATTTGTTCCATTCATAGGCGAATATGATTTAGATAGTTCGATGGAATTTTTCTATATTCCATTGAATAAAATATTAATTTCTAAAAATAATATTACATGGTTAGACATTGAAAATAAATTGAACGAAATTTATAAAAGGAATCATACTTCTATATTTAGAATTTATATAGATTATCCGACTTTGGAGCTTGGATTACCATTATATTTAAAAAAGGTAGTTAAATTAGTTCAATATGATGAATTTGGTGGTGGAATTGAACCTGATTATAATAATGATATATTAATAGATGAGTTAATTATGTTCATAGAAAAACTAGCAAAGAAATATGATGGTGATCGTAGAATAGCCTTTATTGAATGTGGATTAATTGGTCATTGGGGAGAGTGGCATTGCTATCCAAGAGATGAATTAATGCCTACTGAATTACAATTAGAAAAGATAATAGAAAGTTATTTAGTAAATTTTAAAGAAACAAAGATTTTAACAAGGTATCCAAAATATAAATTTTTAAAAAAATACAATATAGGATTTCATGATGATTCATTTTGTTATTCCACGTTACCTACAAAAGATTATCATTTTGTATCTCAATTAGTAAATAATAATTTAGATAAATATTATTTGAAAAATCCTATTGGTGGTGAAATTAGACCAGAGGAACAATACAATTTAATAAATAAAATCGATACTAGTGAAAATTATTATGAGTGTGTAAAAAGTACTAAATGTTCATGGTTAATTATTCAAAGAGCATTTAATAAAAATGAAAATCAAGAATATATTAATCAATTAACATCTAAACTTGGATATGATTTTTATATTGATAATATAAATATTAATAATAGTGGTGAACTTTGTTTTGATTTGTTTAATTGTGGAATTGCACCAATATATTATAATTTTGATTGTAATTTAAATATTACATGTGGAAATAGTGTAAATAAAATAAGGATGAAATGTGATTTAAGAAAAATATTACCTAATAATAAATATAGGTTCTATTATAATATTTCAAATATACAAAATATTGATGAAATAACTTTTTCTTTAGAAAAAGACAAACAAGTAATTATTCTTTCTAATAAATATATGAAAAATAATTATGTAATAATATATGAAAAAGGTTATACAAATTGTAAAAAAATATGAATTAAAATATCATACGAATAGAAATGTAGAATTTTCAAATTAATTAAAAATTTAAAAATAAAAGTTAACTCTATACCATTATTTTTTTAGATTGTTTCGGACTATCTTAACTATCATGACGGACTGATTAATACTCAAATTTAGAGCTTGAAATAAAAAAGATATCAAATGAACTGAACCCCAAAAGTTGGACAGTTTATAAATAGTTTCTAATTAGAGGATT